>DBZL01000059.1:0-234 GCA_002311745.1 Phycisphaerales bacterium UBA1161
CATGTTGGCGATGGTGGCGCGGTCGGCCACGGTCATGCCGGCCAGGCCCTCGCCGAAAAATTCCACAAATTTGTCCACGACGCTGGCCGCGCGCAGGATTTGCGTGATCACCAGGACCAGATCGGTGGCCGTGGACCCTTCGGGCAGTTGTCCGTGCAGGCGAAAGCCCACCACCGGGGGGATCAGCATGTCCATGGGTTGGCCGAGCATGCAGGCCTCGGCCTCGATGCCGCC
>DBZL01000059.1:308-4696 GCA_002311745.1 Phycisphaerales bacterium UBA1161
AGCACGCCCAGGCCGTTGATCATCGTGGTATGGCTGTCGGTGCCCACCAGAGTATCCGGGCTGGCCACGCCATCGCGCACCTGCACCACCTGTGCCAGGTATTCCAGGTTCACCTGGTGCACGATCCCCGTCGCCGGCGGCACCACGCGGAAATTCTCAAACGCCTTCTGCCCCCACTTGAGAAACTCAAAGCGCTCGCGATTGCGCTCGAATTCCTTTTTCGCGTTGTTGAACAGGGCGTACGGATTGCCGAAATCATCCACCTGCACGCTGTGATCGATCACCAGATCGACGGGAATGAGGGGATTGATGCGCTGCGGCCGGCCGCCCGCCCGCTGCATCGCCGCGCGCATCGAGGCCAAATCGACCAGGCACGGCACGCCGGTGAGATCCTGCAGAATCACTCGCGTCGGCTTGAACGGAATCTCGCCCGCATGGCTCAGGCCCGGCTTCCAGGCCGCCAGGCGCTGCACATCTTCCTCGCTCACCTCGGAGTTGTCGCAATGGCGCAGGCAGCTTTCCAGGAGAATCTTGATGGAAAACGGCAGGCGGTCGATCTGGCCGAGATTCAACTCCGCCAGCCGGCTCAGGCGAAACATCGACGCCTGGCCCCCGCGAAAGGCGAGCTTCGATTCAGCGCCGAAGAGGTTTTGGGATCCTGTGGCCATCGCTTAACCGGATGTGGAATGATATGCGCCCGCTGGGGCCGGACAAATCATCGTGCAGCGACCGATGACGGCGCATGGGCGACGGCATCCACAACAATCCGGGCATCGCCAGGGAACGCATCGCGATAATGAACCAGAATCGGACCGTCGCTTCGCGGCCCGCTTGGCGGCGGAAGCAACCCGCGAAGAACCACAAACGCCCAAGGATAATTGGACCACTGCGGAAACGGGCACTGCTTGATGCCGACGATCGCGAACTGCTTTTGGCTGTCGTCGGAAAACCCCCGGATCTGAGCGACGGCCGCCATCTGCTGGGCCATGGTGGTGCCGTAGCCCATGGTGCGCGTGCCGCCGTCGTGGGCGACTTTCGCGATCATCGCGCCAAGCACGATCAGCAGAGCCAAGCCGTACGCGGGGAGGGCCAGGCGAGTCAAGACGCTGTCCCACGCCCAGCGATACAACGCCTCCACCGTAAAGAAAACGAACACCGCGTAGGCGATCCAGGTCGCGTTGAAATAATGCGGACCGTCGTACACGCATTGGCTGGCGTCCAGAAGTCCTTGGCAGAACCAGATGCCCAGCGCGATCAGGGCCAAGTGATCGCTGGCCGTGGCCTGTGCGCGGCGAATGATGCGCCGCGCCCGCAGCCACGCCAGGAACATGCCGATCCACACCGCCGCGTACGCCAGCAGCGTGAACGCCTGCGCCGCGGCGATCAGGTAGGGCGCTACGCGGCCAGTGGTGTAGAGCCAACCATCCCCCAGAATGTTGCCCAAGCCGGCCGCGCTGAGATGATGGCCCCCCAGCAGGGGAAAGAAGAATCCCGCCAGCGGCGATCCCTCGCCCGGCTCAACGCGGTAATTCATCCACATCCATTGCCAATACGGCCAGGCCAGGGCTTGGATCCCGGCCACGATGATCAACGTGATCAGCGCGCTCCAACCATGGCGGATGATCCAACGCCATTGGCCCAAGGCGAAATGCAGTCCCAGCGGGACGATCAGGGCGAAGGCCATCAGGTGAGTCAAAGGCAGCAGCGCGCCGCACGCGGCCGACAGCCACAGAGGCCAGGGGCGGCGCGTCAACAAAAAACCCGCGTACGCCGCGATCGCCATCGCCGACAGCGGAATGCAAAAACTGTTGTCCCACAACTGACGGCTGTAAATCCACATCCAAGGCGAAAGCATGGCCACGACGGCCAGCCAGGGGGTCACCTTCATGCTGCGGCTCAGCCAATACATCGCCGCGGCGGTGGTCCCGCCGACAAGGATGGCCCGCATCATGACCATGACGATCGGATCGTGCGTGATCAGAAGAAACAGTTGATACACCCACACCGGCACCGGCCCGTAGCGCGCCCCGCGGTTTCCGTACAAGCCAAGATAGGCCAACGTGCCGTTTGTGAACGGAATCTGAATTCCCGAGTGATCCGGCATCCCCGCGTTGAATCGCATGGCCTGATGGATCAGCAGGGGTTCATCGTTGATCCAGGGAGTATCGCCCGGCCGCACAAACGCCGTCGCCAGCACGATCACCGCCAGGACAATGCACGGCCCGTGCCGCCGCCATCCCCCCACCTCATCTTCGCAGCCAACCAGAACCTGAGAGCTCTTTTCATCAGTCATGAAAAGCTCGCATGCGACCGTCCGCATCATAACATTGCCGTGCCCTTTTTACTTTTTGGCTGCGCGCCCTTACCTTGCGGGCATGAACGTCAAACTTCTGGATTTAACGGCGCAGTATCCGCCGATCCGCGAGGAAATCCGCAAGGCGGTGGATGAAGTGTTCGATCAACAGGCCCTGATCCTGGGTCCGCACGTGGAGAAATTCGAGAAAAACCTGGCCGCGTATTGCGGGACCAAGCACGCCATCGGCGTCAGCAGCGGGTCCGATGCCCTGTTGTGCTCGCTGATGGCCATCGGGATCAGGCCGGGCGACGAGGTGATCTGCCCGACGTTCACCTTTTTCGCCACGGCCGGGTGCATCGCGCGTCTTGGGGCGAAGGTGGTGTTCGCGGACGTCGAGTCGGACACGTTCAATATCGATCCCAAAAAAGCTCGGGAAAAAATCACGCGTAAGACCAGGGCGATAATGCCGGTGGATTTGTACGGGCAGTTGGCCAACCTGGAGGCGGTCAACGAGATGGCGGCCAAGCACGGGCTGAAGGTGATCGAGGATGCGGCCCAGGCGATCGGGGCCAAGCGAAACGGCAAGCGGGCTTGCTCCTCCGTTTTTGCCGGGTGTTTGAGTTTCTATCCGACCAAGAACCTGGGGGCGTTTGGCGATGCCGGGGCCATCTGCACCAACGACGACGCCTTTGCCGAGGTCTGCCGTTTGTTGCGCGTGCACGGATCGGGGCATCAATACCACCACAAGTTCATCGGCGGGATGTTCCGCCTGGCGGCGGTGCAGGCGGCCGTGCTGGACGTCAAGCTCAAATACCTGGAAGGCTGGCACGAAGGCCGGCGGAAACATGCGGCCCTGTACGACCAACTCCTGGCCGGGAGCAAAGTCATCACCCCGCACGTCGAGCCGGCCAATTGGCACGTCTACCACCAATACGTCGTGCGCGTGTCGCATCGCGACCGCGTCAAGCAGATCTTGCAGGACAAGGGGATCGGCACGGGAGTTTACTACCCCATTCCCCTGCACCTTCAGGAGTGCTTTGGATATTTGAATTACCGCGCCGGTGATTTTCCCGAGGCCGAGCGGGCCTGCCAAGACGTGCTGGCCCTGCCGGTGTATCCCGAGTTGAGCGAGGAGCAGATCCGCTACGTCGCCAAAGAACTTTTGGCGGCGGTCCGATAATCGCCCGCTCTGCCGCCAGCCGGCGCGGTCAAGCAGGCCGGCAATTCGGACCGATACATTGCTGGCGTGAGTGATGTGCAGTTCTCTGCCTCCGACATGCAAGAATCGCTGCTGCACCAACTGACCGAAACGCAGCGGCAGCTCGAACTGTTGCACGATCAACTCACCGAAAGCCAACGGCTGGCGACCATCGGCACCATCTGCGCCGTGATCGCCCACGAGTTCAACAACCTGCTCACGCCCATCGTCAGCTATAGCCAATTCGCCCTGCAAAGCGCCCAAGGCGAAAAGCCGGACATGGTCCTGATCTGCAAGGCCCTGACCAAGTCGTTCCAAAGTTCGCAGAAGGCGGGGAGGATCTGCGCGTCGATGCTCAGTCTGGCCCGAGGGGAATCCTCGTATGCCGCCGTTCCCGTCCAGACGCTGGTGGATGAGACCCTGACCGTGCTGGCGCGCGATCCGCAAAAAGACGGCATCGCCCTGCGCGTGCAGATTCCCCCGGAACTGGCCGTATACGGCGACAGCGTGCAGCTCGAGCAGGTGCTTCTGAATCTGCTGATCAACGCCCGACAAGCGATGCTGGGCAAGGGCGGCTCGCTGACCATCAAGGCATCCGCGGTGGACGAAAACCTGGTCAAAATCCAGGTGATCGACAGCGGCCCGGGAATCCCCGAAAAGCTGTTGCCCAAGATCTTTCAGCCCTTTTTCACCACCAAGGCGACGGCCCGCCAGACGGAAGCCCACGGCACGGGGCTGGGCCTGGCCATCTGCAAAGACATCGTCGAGCATCACAGCGGTCGGATCGAGGTCGAGAGCGAAGTGGGCCGGGGAACGACCTTTAGCGTCATTCTGCCCGCCGCCAAGCCGGCCGCCACTGCATCGTAACCCCCAGGGCGACCGCATTCTAACTTG
>DBZL01000053.1 GCA_002311745.1 Phycisphaerales bacterium UBA1161
TGGGCCAGAGTGAAATCGTGACGAGAGAACTTACAGCGGTAGGCGGGCAGCAGCCGTTGAGCCAACTGATACGCGGTCTGCATCACCCTCCGTGGCGAGCGACAGGTTTCCATCCTGCAGTTTGTACCTAGCCAAACGAGAACGCACTACCTAACATGCGCCGAACTTGGCAGGATTGAGACAGAGCCGGACGTAGCTAGTTTTGGCTGACTGGCTTTCAGGATCCTGGCATACAAGACCGCGCCCATCCTTGTGTGCGCCATCTGATTTTTGTGATCACAAGTTTCCAATCCCGGCGCGCCGGGAATCACAGGGATAAACAGAAGGCTGACCGTCCCTGGCAACGTGGCTTTACGTTCTTATCCGCGTTATCCGCGTAATCCGCGGTGAAAATCCCCGCGTGGCCTTCGGCCGCGCATTTCTTGCATGCCCCCAAGCTTCGCCTGTTTGTCAGGGAATTTCAAACCGATCCACCACCGTCGACTAGCAACTAGCAACCAGCAACTAGCAACTCATTCCCGTATAATTTCGCAATGAAGTTCGGGCGGATCAAGCGTCAGCACGGGCGCGTCGGCGGGCTGGACCAGATTTTGGACCGGATCGTCCACGAGTGCCCGTTCGTGTCGCGGATCGTGCCGGGACGGATCAAGATCCGCCGGGGCAAGACCGCGCCAAGTTTCAAGGTGCAATATCCCACCGGCGCCGGGCTCAAATGCCTCTACACCGGCACGGGTACGGTGCAGGAAGTCTTTTTGATTTGCAGCGACGCCGAGGCGGCGCGTCGCTGGCTCGGCCAAGCGGGGATCGTCGCGTGAACGACATCGAGCGGGCCATCCAGATTCTTCGTCGCGGGGGCTTGGTGGCGTTCCCCACCGAGACCGTTTACGGCCTTGGTGCGGATGCGACCCACTCGGCGGCGGTGGGCAGGATTTTCGCCGTCAAGGGCCGGCCGGCGACCAATCCGCTGATCGTTCACGTGGCCAATGCCGCGGTGGCGCGGCGGTATGCGGCGCATTGGCCGGCGGCGGCGCGGAAATTGGCGGCGGCGTTTTGGCCCGGCCCGCTCACGCTGGTGCTGCCCAAAACGCGAAGAATCGTCGCCGAGGCGACCGCCGGCCTGTCCACCGTCGCTCTGCGATGTCCGGATCATCCCATGGCATTGGAACTCTTGCGCCGGTTTGACGGACCGGTCGCCGCGCCCAGCGCCAACCGCTCCACGCGAATCAGCCCGACCACCGCCAAGCACGTGCGGAAGGAGTTGGGAGAAAAGGTGGACCTGATCCTGGACGGCGGACCGTGCCGCGTCGGCATCGAGTCCACCGTCTTGGACCTGACGCAAGGCCGCCCGGTGATTCTGCGGCCCGGGCAGGTGAGCCGGAAAAGCATCGAGGCCATCGTCGGCCCGGTGGAGCTGTTCCAGGGTTCGGCCGACGGCCAACGTGCGGCCTCCAGCCCGGGCCAGCAGGCCGTGCACTATGCCCCCAAAACGACGGCGTTTCGCTTCGAGCCGGCCGAGGCCAGGGCCATCGCCCGCCGTCGCCGCCGTGGGGACGGCCGGCGCGTTTTTGTGGCGAATTCCGCCGCATCTATCGCGATTCTGCGCAAGGCTTTGAGAGACGACACGATCATCGAGATGCCGCGGACGCCCGCCGCCTACGGGCGTCGTTTTTACGCGGCGCTGCATGAGGCGGACGACGCCAATGCCGCGGCGATCTGGATCGAGCTGCCGCCGGACTCGCCGCCGTGGCACGCCGTGCGCGACCGCATTGTTCGCGCCACGCGGGGAGGCGGCGCCGGCGGCAGGCCATGACCCGGCCGCGCTGCTTGTTGACGATGGTGGACAAACCGGCATAGGACTTTTCCCGAGTTAACGCTCCGCAGCTTCCAGTCTATAATGCACATCTCTGAATGCGTCGCTTGAACAATCTCTTGGCGCGGCCAACGGCAACGGACAAGTCACGGCCAAGCTGAACGTGTTTCAGCGGCTGGTCCGTCAATGGGAGACGCTGCATCCGTACAATGGCGCGCAGGCGATAAAAATCCGCGGGACCGTGGACCTGGCGCTGTGCCGCCGGGCGTGGCACGATGCCCTGGCGGCGCTGGGATTGGGCCGCGTGCACTTGGTCGGCAGCGGATACCGTTACGAATGCCTCAACGGCGATTCCATTCATCACACGGTAACGCTCTGCCCGCCGGGGACCGGCGTGCAGCAGCGCATCGCCGACGAGATGAACAGGCCGTTCGACGCGGCCGAGGCCTTTCCTTTCCGGCCGTTCGTGATCCAGGAGGGCGACGGCTGGTGGATGGGCATGGGCTACCAGCATTGGGTGGCCGACAGCGTGTCCATCCGCCTGCTGATGCGCGAATGGTTCGCGCGGCAGTTCGACCCGCCGGCGGCGTCGCGCCGCCCGCTGCGAATCGACTCCAGCGGTTACCTCCGCCTGTTCGGTCCGCACGTCACCCCATGGCGCATGGGGGATGCGCTCCTCGCGGCGATGCGATGGCAATCCCATCTGCGGCGCGTCAAGCGCATCGAGGACAAGAAACGCTTTGGCCAGTTCGCGGTGGGCTTCGTCATGGGCGAGCTGGACGACGCTCTGATTGATCGGCTGCACGCGACAGCACAGGCGGCGGGCGCGAAGGTGAACGATCTGTTTCTGGCGGCGATCGCCGAAACCGCCCACCGTCACGTGCCCACGCGGCCGCGCAACGGCCGGTGCGATCTGGCCGTGGGCAACATCGTCGATCTGCGGGCGCGGACGCACACGGCGGTGGATGACGTCTTCGGCCTGCTGCTGGGATTCACCAGCGTCGTGTGCCGGCCGGAAAACCTGCGCGATTGGGATTCGCTGCTGGGCGCGATAGCGCGGCAGACGCGCGGGCAGAAAATCAGCGGCGCGGCCGAGGCCAGTTGGATCCGCATGCTCGGGGGGCTGGCGGCGGGCAACCTGTTGTCCCCGCGCCAGGTCGTCAACCTGTACCGCAAGCGCGTGGCCCTGGCCGGCGCCTGCTCCAACGTCAATCTGAACCGCTGCTGGCCGTGGCGCTATCACCCCGACCCGCTGATGTGCTACGTGCGCGCCGCCCCCACCGGACCCATGACTCCCCTGGTGTTTACCCCCACGACCCTGGGAAGAGCCCTATCCTTCGGGCTGACCTATCGGAAGGCGATCTTCGATGCGGACGCGGCCGATGCCTTGGCCGCGACGTTCGCCGATCGCCTGCGCCGACTGGGGCTCGCGGCTGGCGTCTCCGCAATCTAAAACAGCAGGCTGAACGCGGCCGTGGCCAGGGTCGCCAGCACGGCCGTTCCAACGGTCAGATCCAGTCGCGGAAACATTCGCACGGGATGGGCCGGATCGCGGCTGGATTCGCCGCAGCCGGCGCAATAGCAATACCGCACCACCCCGCCCCCCAATGGGTTGGCCCACCGGGAGTGATCCACCCACTTGATGTCCTGGCTTCCACAACGGGGACAACTCAATGAAAGACTCATAATTCCCTCCGGCGATCCCCCTGTCAGAAATCGGCCGAGCCTTTTGATGTGCTGCACGATTTCTTCGATGGCCCAGCCTTGAGTGTGCATCGGCCGGGCTTCGTTGGGCCGAGGCTTGCGACTTGGCCCGATCTCCGACAGGCGCACTTTTTGCCGCTGGACCTCTTTACTTTTCGACCCAGTCCGATATCTTCTTGAGTTGTCAGGTTTATAATGAGGCCGGCTCGGCGGACGAGCCGCCGGCTGGTAAACGGATTTCCCAGTACAGTCGCACATGGAGGTGCTGCAATGTCACGTCGATCTTCGCTGATCCTGGCGGGAATTCTGGCGATATGGCCCGCGGCGGTGGTCCTGGCCCAGGACGCCGTACAACCCCCCCAAGTGGAAAATTCGCGATATCAGTTCGAAGGCGGCATCAACGCCAGTTCCGTTTACGTCCGTAGCGGTCCGGGCGAAGGGTATTACGCCACGCAAAAACTGGACAAAGACGCCAGGGTCACGGTCGTGGGGATCAAATTCGATTGGCTCAAAATCACGCCACCCGAGGGAAGCTTCTCGTACGTCGGCAGCGTGTTCGTGGACCGCTCCGGCGACGGGACGGTCGGCCGCATCAACCGCAACGACGTCAACATCCGCGCTGGCAGCCTGCTCAACGCCATGAAGACCACCGTGCAGTCGCGTCTGAACGCGGGCGAGCAGGTGCAGATCATCGGCAAGGAGGATGAGTACCTCAAGATCAAGCCGCCGGCGGGCGCGTACCTGTACGTCAACAAGCAGTTTGTCGATCCCGTGCGGGCCCTGGGCGGCGCAGGCGACAATCTCTCCACCGGCGGCGGCGCGGCGATCCCGGTGGCCGACAATCCAACGACGCGATCCAGTTCGCCAAGCGTGCTCGCCGGTGGTGCGGTGACGCCCGCCAAGCCAACCCCGCCTTCGATTGAAGGGCCGGTGGTTACCGCAACGCCCAGCACGCAGCCGTCGCAAGTGGCCGCGGCGCCCACGACCCAGCCCATCGCCGCCGCCCCGCCGCCCAGCGCCGAAGAATTGTTCGGCAAGTACGAGGCGCAATTCGCTACCATGAGCAAGCAACCCCTGGCCGATCAGGCCGTCGACGATCTGAGCGGCAAGTATCAATCCATCGCCAAGGCCGATGCTCTGTCCGATACGCTGCGCGCGGTGGTGCAGTTCCGCATCTCCACGCTCGAGGCCCGCGCCCAATCCAAGGCCAAGCTGCTGGAAGCACGCAGGCTTGAAAAAGACGCGGCGCAAAAGCAGCTGGTCTTGCAGGCCGAGCAGCAGGAACTGGCCGAGCGGCTCAAGCAGTCCGAGGTGCAGATTTACACCGCCGTCGGAACGCTCCAGCCCTCCAGCCTGCAACTGGGCGGAGCGACGCTGTACCGGCTGACCGACCCGGCCACCGGCCGGACCGTCGTCTATCTGCGCTCCCCCGACGCCGCGGTCACGGGACTGATGGGACAATTCGTCGGCGTCAAGGGAGACGCCACGACCGATCCGCAGTTGACTTTGAAGGTGATCGTTCCCACCGCGATCCAGGCCGTTGATCCGGCCAAGGTGAACGGATCGATCGCCGCGGAGATCATTCCGCCCAGCCTGCTGGCCCGCCAAGCCTCGGCCAGCGTCAACAACTGACTTAAGGCAACCCGGCCGCAATTCACGCGGCATCTCAGCACCACACAAGCCCCACCCTCTCGGCGGGGCTTGTTTTTTGATCCTCTTTAGCCCGCGGCGTCGAAGAGCCGCAGATAATCGTCAGGCGATACATCCTCCGGACGAATCTCCGGCGATATCTCCGTCGCGATCAATAGTTTTTCCGCATCCACCTTCGCCAGCAGCAGGGCTTTTCTGAGCATTTTTCGCCGCGAGGCGAAGATCCGATGAATGAAAACGTCAAAACCGGCGGCGCGCCGGCCCAGACGGTCGCGCCCCGTCAGGCGCACCAGGGCAGACTCGATCTTAGGTCTAGGCCAAAACGCCTGCGGGGGAATGGTGCGCAAAAGCTGGACGGTGGAAAGAAGCTGCACCATCACCGACAAGGCGCCGTAATCCGCCGAACCGGCCGCCGCACGCAGGCGGTTGGCCACTTCTCTCTGCACCGTAAAGGCCAGCAGGTCCACACCGGCGATCAGCAGCTCCACCAACAGCGGCGAGGCGATGTTGTACGGAAGATTCGCCGCCAGATGCACGCTTTGACCTCGCGACCTGGCCGCGGCGATGGCGCCGGTCAATTGCGGATGCAGGGCGTGTTTGCCGGCCAGAGCATCGCCCTCGATCAGCCGGAAGTGGCCGGCGGAAGCGAATCGCCCGTGCAGAAGCGCCGCCAAGTTGCGATCGATTTCCACGGCCAACACCTCGCCGCCGCGGGCAAGCAATTCCTCCGTGAGCGTCCCCGTGCCAGGGCCGACTTCGATGACCAGCTCGCCGCCGTGGATCATGGCGGCGTCGGCGACCAATCGCACGAGGTTGGCGTCGATCATGAAGTTTTGCCCCAAGCGCTGCCGCGGCCGCGCCGCCGCCTGGGCCAACAACGCCTGAATCTGATGCTTGCTCTGGGCCATGCGTGATGTGCCGGGTCCATATTACGGTACAATCCGCCATCATGAAATCGTACGAAATCATCCGCAACGCGGTGGACGAGCAGGGCGTGAAGGCGGTGGCGGCGGCGCTGCGTGTTTCGGCGGCGCTGGTGTACAAGTGGTGCGAGCCGGCCGCCGAGCACGATGATCCCGAGGGCTCCGGAGCCAAAAACCCCCTGGATCGCGTCCGCGAAATGTACCTGCTCACCAAGGACATCCGCCTGATCCGCTGGCTGTGCAACGAGGCCGGCGGATTTTTCGTGGCCAATCCGGTCCCGGAATTGCGCAAAAGCTCGGACGAAACGATCCTCAGCGAAACGCGCGACATGGTTCGCGACTTCAGCGAGCTGCTGGACGTCGTCACGAGATCAACGGAAGACGACGGGATGATCGACGCGGAGGAATCCGCCCGCATCCGCGATAAATGGGAGGATCTCAAAGCCTGCGCCGAGCATTTCGTGCTCTGCTGCGAAAAGGGATTTTACCGCGGCAAATGATGCGATTGACCTCTTTGGCCAAGATCAATCTGCACCTTCGCGTCGGTCCGCCGGAAGCTGACGGGTTCCACCCGCTGTTAAGCTGGATGTGCACCGTCGGTTTGTCCGACACGCTGCACATGAGCGCGACGCATGGACCGGGGATCGCCCTGTCCTGCGACCGCTCGGACGTGCCGACGGACGCAACGAATCTGATCGTGCGGGCCGGCGAGGCGGTCCTCGCGGCCATGTCGTCGTCGCGCGGGGCGGCGGTCACGCTGCAAAAAAGAATCCCGCCCGGCGGCGGCCTGGGCGGAGGCAGCTCCAACGCCGCCGCCGCCCTGATCGGCTTCAACCAGATTTGGGATGCGCGATTGCCGATGGATCGGCTGCTCGAAATCGCCGCGCAGCTCGGCAGTGACGTGCCGTTTTTCCTGCACGGACCCAGCAGCATCTGCACCGGCCGCGGCGAACGCGTGATGCCCATCGCGCGGCCGCGGCCGCGATGGGCCGTGCTGTTTTTTCCGGATTTTTCGCTGCCGACCCGGCAGGTTTATCAGCAGTTCGATCAGAAACAGCGGCCATGGACGCAAGAACAACCGCCCTGGCGCCAGTGGACGAATCTGGCGGCCCAAGCCCTGTTGCCCCTGCTGAGAAACGATCTGGAAGAGCCGGCTTTCCAGCTTCGTCCGGAATTGGGTGCATTGCGCAACGACCTCGAGCAACGCCTGGGCCGACCCGTGCGCATGAGCGGCAGCGGCAGCACGCTGTTTACCTTGGCGGATGAGCAAAAACGGGCGGAAGAAATCGCCCAGCGCGCAGGCCAATTGTCCGGCAATGCCGTGGCGGTGAAATTGGCCCCATCCCCCTCGCCCCATGTACCCATGGGGAGAGGGTCGGGGTGAGGGGCGTCTTTTTGCCGCTCGCCCCTCACCCCGACCCTCTCCCCGGCGTACCGGGGAGAGGGAACCGGAGCTTAATCCTTCCTGATGCGGATGCTGTTCGCGTGAGCGTCGAGGTGCTCGGCCTCGGCCAGGGTCTCGATGGCCTGGGCATCGGCCCGCAAGCCGGAGGCGTCGTAGCGCACGACGCTGGATCGCTTGAGAAATTCGTACACGCTGATGCCGCTGGAAAATCGGGCGGTGGTGTTGGTCGGCAGGCAGTGGCTGGGCCCGGCGACGTAGTCCCCCGCCGCCACGGCGGAATAGGGGCCGAGAAAGACCGCCCCGGCATTGCGCAACTTTTTCAGGACCGCTTGATCGTCGCGGGTTTGAATGTTGACGTGCTCGGCCGCGAAGCGATTGGCCCAATCGATCAGCTCGTCCAGCGACTTGCCAACGATGATGGCGCTGTGCTCATCCAACGCCTTCTCGGCGGCGGCGCGGCGGGACAGCGGCTCGATCTGGATTTTGATCTCTTTCGCTACGGCATTGGCCAGGTCAGACGAATCGGTCAGCAGAAAGGCGCTGCCCGGATCGTGCTCGGCCTGGGCCAGCATGTCCGCGGTGATGAAGCGCGGGTTGGCCGAATCGTCCGCGATGACCAGGATTTCGCTGGGGCCCAAAATGCCGTCGATTCCGACGAAGCCGGCCATTAACCGCTTGGCCAATTGCACGTAGATATTGCCGGGTCCGACGATTTTGTCGACGCGCGGGATGGTCTTGGTGCCGAAAGTCATGGCGGCAATCGCCGCTGCCCCGCCGGCGCGGAAGACATCCGTCAATTTCAACTCATGGCACGCGGCCAGGACCAGATCGGTGCGCCCATATTTGCTGGGGGGTGTGCAGACAACGATTTGCTTCACGCCCGCGACCTGCGCCGGCACGGCCAGCATGATCAGGCTGGATGGATACGACGCCTTGCCGCCGGGGAAATAAAGTCCCGCCGATTCCAGCGGCGTAAATCGCATGCCCAGTTCCACCCCCGGCCGACGCAGCGGCGGCGGGTCCTTGGGCATCAAGTGGGTTTGATACTGGCGCACCTGCGCGATCGAGCGGCGGATGGCGGACAACTGCTCCGCCGGAACGCGCTTGGCCGCCTCCGCCATCTCGTCGGTCGTGACGCGGATTTGCGCGGCGGAAAAATTCGGATCATCGAACTTGCGGCAGCTTTCGACGATAGCCTCGTCGCCACGGGCGGCCACGTCGCTCAGAATCTGCTGAACCACCGCCGTCTGGCCGACCTTAGCGGGGTCCAGGCGAAGCTGAGCGAGCATGTGCTCGACGCGGCGGCGATCCTCCGCAACGGCAAGATCGAGAATGGGAATCATGGCAGAGAGTTTAGCCACAGATGCAAATCAGATGAACACAGATGCGGGAAGATTTCAAATCTCAAAAAGATCGCCCCAGGGCATGGGGCCCCTGGGGCGAAGCGAAACTCGATCTGTGTGCGACGGCGAAGTCAGGCGCCGGACTTGGCACTGCGCCGACGGCGGCTGAGCAATAGCAGCCCTCCCGTTAGCGCCAACGCGCCAGTCGCCGGTTCGGGGACAGAAGCAACGCCGATGAGCACCACCGCGCCGACACCGGAAGTGTTGCCGCCGGTCGAAGAAATGTCGCCGCTGGGGGTATTGGCTTCGACGTCGCCGCTAGTCGAACCACCGTAGAAAAGATTCCACTGGTAGGTGATTCCGTTATAGGTGGCCGAGATCAGGCTGCCGTCGGTAAGGTCGGTGCCATTGGGGGAGAAGAAGTCCCTATCATCTCCTGCGGCTTGCGCATGGATGCCATTGACATAGGTGACCAGGGCGAGGTTTTGCGGCGCACCATTACTTTCGATTATGGGCGCGGAGTCCAACGTCAGGTTGAGCACCGAACCAATGGTACCGCCGCTGCCGTTGATGCCAGTCCCAAAGGTCGGCGTGGCCGCATAATTGTTGATTTTCATTTGGCCTTGGCCGGAGGTGCCGCCGCCGGTAATGTTAACCGTGGTCACGTTGCCGTTTTGGAGATGATAATCCAAAACCCCCAGGGCCCCTGAGCCACCAAGCCCCAACCACAGGTTATCGAGGTTGATCTTATTCCCTGCGGCTCCCGAATTTTCGATCTTGAACACGCCGACGGCGCCCGAACCGTATGGCAGGCGTAGGCCCTGATTCGAGCCACCCGTCCCTACTCCAGTAGTGGGGTTGATTCCGAGTATAAGCTTTCCGCCGCGATAATCTATAATCCCGGTTACGCCAGATGTGGTGGCTACCTGCAATACGGAGTCGGCGGCAAAGGTACCCCCGGTTTGGATGATCTCACCGGTCCCTGCCCGGGCAAGGATGTTGGTACCATTGGTGACGTCCAGCAGTCCACTCTTGATGGTCAGAACATTGGGTTGCTCCGTGGAGCCGATGTTGCCGCTGGCGGAATCAACATAAAACTTGCCGTTGAGGGTCTGGGTCGTGGGCTCGCCGTTGCCGAAGCCGACCGGATCAAACACCGCGCCCTGCACCGCGGTCACGCCGTCGGCAGCGGTCACGGATTCCACCAGGTTACTGCCGCCGACGACCAAATTGGGGTCAGTGCCGGTGAGGACCAAATTGGCGTTGGTATTAGCGCCCGAGAAGCCCGTCGCGGCGCCGATCGTGACCGTGGCTGTAAGAGTGGGAAGCACGTTGCTGGGCGGGGTCGTCACGCCGTTATTCCAGTTCAGTGGATTAAACCAATCACCTCCGTCGATGTACGGAGTGTCGGCAGCGGCGTTATTGGACCCATTGTAAACGTCATCGGCCAGGGCACGGTGCGGCAGCAACCAAAGGGCGGCTGCCATGGCCACGCCAATGCCGAAGGCTACTGAAATTGCGTTGCGGTGATTCTTGGCATCACGCCTTTTCGCGCCAGCCATAAACTCCCCTCTCGTTGTAGCTGCAAGCATGGACCCCGCTCGATGCGGGTTAAAATAAACATACCACCAAGTCTGAAAAATGAGCGACGAATCTTTTGCATTATTTGCGCAAAGCGATTGCACTTTTTTCGCAACAACAATCGATAAGTAATTAATTTATAAGCACATGTACCGTCGGCACATCACGTTCATCACTAATGTTAGGCACCGAACGACATTGGCCACATGGGGCTATTCGAGAGCAATCTGTCGGTAGTGAAATGCGACATGATGTTCCTGGTTTGCGTCAAGGACCGCGCTCGCGCAGTTGTTGCGCGTGTTGGCGCTACCGTGTGACCCAGCAGGCGGCGAGGTGGCCGGCTTCGCCTTGTTTAGGCTCCAAGGGCGGGGTTTGCGTGGCGCATTTTCGCAGGACGCGGAAGCGCTGTCCGCCGCTCTCGATTTCCATCGTGCCGCCGACATCCAGCACCGGCAGGGAAACCAGGGTTTCGGTGCCGCGGTACTTGACGGACACGACCGTCGATTCGCCGGCCTGGGCCTGCTCGGCCGCCATGCGGGTCAGGTGACATCGCGGATGGAACGGGCAACCACCGGGCGGATGGGCCGCTGAGGGGACTTCCCCGCCGGGGACGATGCGGCCGGTTTTTCGCCGCGGGTCCGGCTCCGGCGCCGCCGAGAGCAGCGCCATCGTGTAGGGGTGTTTGGGATTGGCGTACAACTCGCGGGCGGCGGCCTTCTCCACGATCCGGCCCAGGTACATCACCGCCACCTCATCGGAAAAATGCTCGATCACGGCCAGGTTGTGCGCGATGAACAGGTACGCGATGTTGCGCTCCTGACGCAGATCGGCCAGGAGATTGAGAATCTGGCTTTGGATGGACACGTCCAGGGCGGAGACCGGCTCGTCGCAGACGATGAAATCGGGCGACAGGGCCAGGGCGCGGGCGATGCCGATGCGCTGCCTCTGGCCGCCGGAAAATTCGTGCGGATAGCGGTTGGCATCGGACTCTTCCAGCCCGACGCGGCGCAGCAGGGCCGCCACCATGTCCTGCTTTTCATTCCCGCGGGCCAAGCCGTGAACCTGGATCGGTTCGCCGATGATGTTGCCGACGCGCATGCGGGGATTGAGGCTGCTGATGGGGTCCTGGAAGATGATTTGCATGTGGCGGCGGAGGCGGCGCAATTCCCGGCCGCGGAAGGCCAGGAAGTTCTGTCCTTGGTAGGTAATGCTGCCGGAGGTTGGGGGCGTGAGGCGCAGGATGGATCGGCCGACGGTGGTTTTTCCGCAGCCTGATTCGCCGACCAGACCCAACGTCTTGCCGGGATGGATGTCGAAGCTGACGCCATCCACGGCCCGGATGTACCCCACGGTGCGCGACAGCAGGCCGCGCTTGATCGGAAAATACGTGCGCAGATCGCGGACTTGCAGCAACGGCTGGTCGGCGCGCGGCGGGCCATCGCTCATGACACGGCGCTCCCTTCGGCCCGCTTGGCATCCGTGGCCGGACGCGTGATCGGCTTGTTGGCGAAATCCGGGAGGTGATGGCACGAGGCCCAGTGACCCTGCTCGATCTGGCGCAAGGCCGGCTCGACGCCGGCGCAGGCGGGATCGCCGTTCATTTTCGGGCAGCGCGGATGGAATTTGCATCCGCTGGGAAATCGCGCGGGATTGGGCACGGTCCCGGGGATCGCGGCCAGACGCTGCCCCACGGCGCCCAAGCGCGGCACGGCGCGAAGCAGGCCCTGGGTGTACGGATGCTGCGGCGCATCGAACAGGTCGTAGACGGAAGCGTATTCCACGATGCGGCTGGCGTACATGACGGCCACCGCGTCGGCGTTCTCCGCCACCACGCCCAGGTCGTGGGTGATCAGCAGGATCGACATGCCGCGCTGTTGCTGCAAAGCGCGCAGCAGTTCCAGAATCTGCGCCTGGATGGTCACGTCCAAGGCGGTGGTCGGCTCATCGGCGATCAGCAGCTTCGGCTGACACGACAGGGCCATGGCGATCATGACGCGCTGCCGCATGCCGCCGGAAAGCCGGTGCGGATACTCGTGCAGGCGTTTGTCCGGATCGGCGATGCCGACGTCCCGCATGGATTGCTCGGCAATCTCATAGGCTTGTTTGGTGTTGACGTTTTGATGCAGGCGGACGGCCTCGACGATCTGCTCGCCGACGGTAAAGACGGGATTGAGCGAAGTCATCGGCTCCTGAAAGATCATGGCGATGTCTTTGCCGCGGACGCTCTGCATCTGTTTTTCCGGCAGGTCGAGCAGATTGCGGCCCTCCAGGAGCACCTGCCCGCCCAGGACGCGCGAAGGCGGGCTGGGGATCAGCCGCAGGATGGACAGGGCCGTGACGGATTTGCCGCAGCCGCTTTCGCCCACCAGGGCGAGCGTTTGCTGGGGGTAGACGGAAAGCGACACCTCCTGCACGGCGCGGATTTGGCCGCGCTCGGTGTCGAAGGCGACGGTGAGGTTGCGAAGTTCCAACAGGGGCTGCATCGCCGATCATCTCCTTCGCCGCGGGTCGAGGGCGTCGTTGACCGACTCGCCGAGCAAGACGTAGGCAAAGACGGTAAGGAAGATAGCCAGACCGGGGAACAAGGCCATCCACCAGAGGAAATCGCCGCCCTGGCCGGTCGCCTGGCTGAGCATGGCTCCCCAACTGGGCTGGTCGATGACGCCGAGTTGCAGAAAGCTCAAGGTGCTTTCGGCGATGATGGCGGCGGCGATGCCGAAGCTGAGGTTGATGACCACGGGCGTGATGCCGTTGGGGAGCATGTGGCGGAACAAAACGGAATGCAGCGGCAACCCTGCGGCCTGGGCGGCCTGGACGAAATCGCGCGATCGCAGCGACAGGTATTCCGCGCGGGTGAAGCGAGCATAGCCGGTCCATCCCGTGATCCCGATGATGACCATCAGCATCAGCAGCCGGTAATCCTCGCTGGGGAAGAACGCCACGAGGGTGATCATCAGGAAAAGGGTGGGGATGGCCTCGAAGATCTCGATGAGGCGCATGCCGAGGATGTCGACGATTCCCGAGAAATATCCCATGAGCCCGCCGACGACGACGCCGATGATGACGGCGATTCCGCTGGCGACGAATCCCATGGCCAGGATGATGCGGCAGGCGTGGATCATTCGGCTCAGCACGTCGGCGCCGAACGCCTCGGTGCCGAGCAGGTGGTGGCGCGAGGGGGGCAGGAGGCGGGTGTCCGGCTCATCGCGGAAGCGATCGGACGGCGAATACGGAATCGGCGCATGGAGGACGAATTGCACGCGCCCTTGGCGCATGGCGTCGCGATATTGCTCATAGACCACGTTCTGCGGCGGCGGGCCGAAGAACCCGTAAACGACGCTCATCACGATCAAACAGGCCGCCAACAGTGTCATGTTGGGCCAGAATTTCTTTCGCCTGACGCAGCCCAGCGCGCCACCGACGACAGCGACGATCAACAGCGCCAAGTCGGTCCAATTCAGCGATCGGAGCAGGGGGCTGCTCCAATGCCCGTCCATGTTGATCAGGCAGGGATTGCTGTTGGCGATCAAAGGAGCCAGGACCGCCATCGCGGCGACGCACGCGATCCACGCCAGGGCGAGTTTTGCCGATCGCGGCGCGACGGCATCGCGGGCGACCTCGGCGAAATAGGAACGATGCTCCGCCGGCGCTTCCGCCGGCGAAACCGCCAGGGGGTAGATTGGTCCGGCGCCGCTACTCATAGGACACCCGGGGATCGGCAACGGCGTACAGAATGTCGGCCAGCAGGTAACTGACCAAACCGACAAAGCCGACGACCAGCGCTTCGTCCAAAACAAGTTCGCGATCGCGCGCGCGCACGCCGTCGAGGATCAGCAGGCCCATACCGTGGATGCTGAAGATGTATTCCACGACGACGGCGCCGCTGAGAAGGGCGGGAAGGATGCCGGCGGAAAAGGTAATGAGCGGCAACAGACTATTGCGGAACACGTGGCGAAAGAGGGTGGTGCGTTCGTCCAAGCCTTTGGCACGAGCGGTGCGGGCGTAATCGGAAGCCAGATTGTCGAGGATGGCGCCGCGCGTCAAGCGGGCGAGAAAGGCAAAGCCGCCGTAGGTGAGGCAAATGACCGGCAGCGCCAGATGCCAGCAGGTGTCCAGCAACCACCCGCGGTACCAGCCGCCGGGGCCGTGCATCGGCAGGAACGACATGGAATCGGCCAGCGTGTCGTGCAGCCCGCCGGTGGGAAACCAATAGAGATAATTGCGATTGGCCAGGAATCCGATGAGCATCACCCCCGCCCAAATGGTCGGGATCGACCACAGGGCCAGGAGGACCGTACCGCTGGCGACATCGATGACCCCGCCCTTTCGGCGAGCGGCGAAAATCCCCGCGGCCAGCGCGATCAGGATCGTGATTGGAAGCGTGACCACATTCAGCAAAAGCGTAATGGGCAGCGCCTCGGCCACCATGGAAGCCACCGGCCGGCCCTTGGAGAAGCTGTAGCCCAGATCGGGCGTCTTCAGCCAGCGGAATGTTCCCCCATTCTGATCGGAGCCGGTTTCAAAGCCGACGGGCGAAATCTCGTTCAGCCAGCGGACGTACTGCACGATCAGCGGTTTGTTCAATCCGAAGCGTCGCTCCAGGTATTCCCGCTGAGCTTTGGCGGCTTCGGCCTTCATCGTGCCCTGGGCATTGAGCAGCGTTCCGCCCACGCCGCCGGGCGAAAGGCCCATGATCAGGAACGTCACCAGCGTCATTCCCAGGAGCGTCGGAAACATCAACAGAATGCGGCGAATGATGTAGTTGGTCATGGCGCGACACCCCAACGGCTACTTTTCCCATTTCTGCGCGCTCCGTGGAACGAACCATTCCCCGTCTGAATTCAGTCCGGTGGGCAACACGTTCACGTTCTTGAACCGCCCGTCCAAAAAGGTCAGCGCCTTGCGCGTGAACATAAAGGTGTACGGCTGGTCCTCGTGCAGGATTTGGTGGCACTTCCACCACATGGGCATCCGCTTGGATTCATCCAGCGTCGACTCGGCTTTTTCAATCCATTGGTCCAGTTCGGGATTCCTGTAATACATGAAGTTGTCGCCCCCGTCGGCAATCTGGCTGGAATGAAACATCTGGTAGATGTCGTCCTCGAGCCCGGCGGTCCAATTCAGCGTGATCGCTTCATAGTTGCGATTTTTCATCCGGTCGCTGAAAACCGACCAGTCCAGCGGGTCGGGGATCAAGGTGATGCCGGCTTTGGCGAAAGTGTCCTTGAGCAGCAGGGCGATCTCGTCGTAGTTGGCCAGGCCGGAGGGATAGGTCAGCTTGAAAGCAAAGGGGCCGCCGTCGGGCGTCTTGAGCGCGCCGCTGCCGTCGTCCACAAAGCCCGCTTCTTGGAGCAACTGCTTGGCACGCGCCACGTCGAAGGGCCAGGGCTTGATGTTGCGATCGCACTGCTTTCCCTTGGGATAAAACGGGCCGGTGATCGGCTCGGCATAGCCGTGCCAGATGTCCCGGCAGATTCGCTCGCGGTCGATCAACATGGTCATCGCCTGGCGCACGCGCTTGTCGGCAAAGACGCTGGGCTTCCCGCCGCGCTGCTCGTTCCAGGCGATGTAGCGGTATCCGTCGGAGGGCATGTCGTAAACAAAATGCTGCGTACGAGCGACGACGTTGGCGTCCCCAAGGAGTTTTTTGAACGGCTCGGCCTGAGCGGGGTAGACGGTCGGATCGCCGTAGATGTCGATCTCCCCGTTGCGAAACGCCGTCAGACGAGCCAGGTCGTTGTCGATCACCCGATACACGATGCGGTCCAGGGCGGGCGGCTCGCCCCAGTAGCGCTCGTTGCGGATGAGCACGACCGTTTGGCCCGGCGTCCAACCCGTGGGATTCTCCAGCCGATAGGCGCTGCTGCCCAACAATAGCCCCGTCGAAGCGTTGAACTGCTCCGGAGTGAACTTTTCGTAAAAGTGCCGCGGCAGGATGAAAATCGTTCCCGTCAGACGCAATAGGTCGAAATACGGCTTGCGCATGGTGAACGTGACCTGGTAATCCCCATTGGCCGTCACGCTTTTGATCTTGTTGAGATACGCGCGATCCCGCGGCGCTTCCACGTTTGGATTCATCGTCCAGTTGAACGACCACACCACGTCGTCGGCGGTGAGGGGCTGGCCATCGGAAAACGTCACGTCGGGACGCAATTGATACGTCACCTTTGCCGGCCACGGGACGTTGGGGTCCTGGTCGATTTGCTCGTCGGTTGCGCCTTTGGCTTTGCGGGCGCGGACGTACTGGAAATAGGCCTCGGTGTTGTCCTGAACCTGCCAACTGACCGCAACGTTCGGCACCCAATCCAGAGTCTTCTCGTCCATCTGAATCAGCGAATCGAGAACGCGCGCCTGGACGGCATATCCGAAGGTATCCCCGGACAACAGCGGCGTGATTTTGTCGCTATTGGGGGCGGCGTTGATGAACCAGTCGCCCTGCGTGTAGCCGGGCATGGCCTCGGCCTGCTTCATGTAGATGAAGGGATCGACGCTGGCCTGAGTCGCGGCGGCAGTCGCGGGAATCGCCGGCCGGGCGACGCCGCCGGCCTGCAGGCGCTGGACGTCCCGGTGCAGCGTGCCCATTTCACTCATCTGATTATCGAGGCGATCCTTGATCCCCTGCAGCACGAGGTATTGGCGATCGTATTGCTTCATCGCCAGCGCGACCATGATGATCAGCACGATCAGCAGCAGAAAGAGGAACAGGTCCTTCACGCCGAAGCGGTTTTCCATGGACACCTCGAGCAGCGGCTAGATTTTGGCGCCTTCGCGCTTGGGGTCCAGGACGTCGCGCAGGCCGTCGCCGATGAAATTGAGCGCCAAGAGCGTCACGCCCAAAAGCGTACACGGAAAAACCAGCAGCCACCAGCGCGACCAAATCGGATTGAGCGCCAGGGTCAGGCCGTCGCTGGCCAGCGAACCCCACGTCGGCAGCGGCTTCTGGATGCCGATGCCCAGAAAACTCAAGAGCGATTCCTGCAAGATCGCCTGGGGAACCGTCAGCGTGGCGTAGACGGCGATGGGGCCGACCAGGTTGGGCAGCAGGTGGCGCAGGAAGATGCGCAGCGGTCCCGCGCCGGCGGCACGCGCGGCCTCGATGAACGGCAGAGTCCGCAGCGACAAAACCTGCCCGCGGATGACGCGCGCCATCGTCAGCCAACTGACCAGCCCGATGGACAAAAACAGCACCACCAGGTTGGCCGCCGCCGTCGACAACCACAGCCGCAGCAGCAGCGGCTCCAGGGCCAGCTTCAGCAGAATCACCATCAGGATGTACGGCAGGGCGTAGAGGATATCGACGATGCGCATGAGCAGGCTGTCGATCCAGCCGCCGTGATAGCCGGCCAGGACCCCCACCGCCACGCCCAGCACGAGGCTGATGGCCGCCGCCGCCACGCCGATGGTCAGGCTGATCACCCCGCCGATCAGGCACTGGCCCAGCAGGCTGGTGCCCAGCTTGGTGCTGCCCAGAAGCAGCCACAGTTGATGGGTCTGCGGCGGCAGGAGCGACGCGTTGGCATGCTGGCGATCGTAAAACAAGTCGCCGCGTGCGTCGCGCGTCCAGGGGAGGGACAGCAGGCAGACGGTCAACAACAGCAGCAGGATTCCCCCGCCGATGCTCACGCGGCGGTCGGACAGGACCCGTTGCCACAGGCGCTGCCCAGCCAACGGATTGAGAGTTGCCAGAGTCATGCGTTTGGCGATTTGGCGGTCACGTCGATGCGCGGGTCGATCAGGGCGTAGCCGATGTCCACCAGGAGATTCAACGTCAGGAGCACGGCGGCGTAGACCAGCACCGTGCCCAGGATCAGCGTCTGGTCGCGATTCTTCACGCCGTTGACGAAATGCTGGCCCAGGCCGGGGATGTTGAAGACGGTTTCGATGACGAACGAGCCGGTCATGGCGTACGCGGCCGCGGGACCCAGATAGGTGAAGACCGGCAAAAAGGCGTTGCGGAACGCGTGCTTCCAGACCACCGCCGCCCTGGCCAAGCCCTTGGCCCGTGCCGTGCGAATGTAATCGTTGCCCAGCGTATCGAGCATCGAGACGCGCATCAGGCGTGCGATGTACGCCATGGGCATCAGCGCCAGGGCGACACCCGGCAGAATCATCTGCCGCAAGGTTCCCCACCCGCTGCTGGGCAGCCAATGCAGATGGTCGCAGAAAATCGCCAACAAAATGCCGGCGACGACGAACCCAGGCAGACTGATCCCCACCAGCGCCACGGCCAAGCTGGCGTAATCCAGAAGCGAGTCGCGGCGCATGGCCGCCAACACGCCGATGCCGCAGCCGGCCACCGTCGCGATCACCATCGCGAACAATCCCAGCGCCACCGACACCGGCAACGAATAACGCAACACGTCGTTGACCGACCAACCGTTGTAATACATGCTCGGGCCCAGGTCGCCGCGCAGCGCCCGCGCGGGATAGTAGCGCAGAAACGCACCCAGGCTCTGGGCGTGGAACTGCTCCTTGAGCATCTTTTCGACCGTCGGGTCGAGCTTGCGTTCGCCGCCCGGCATGAACGGGCTGCCCGGCGCCACCCACACCAGCAGGAAGGTGATCAGGTAGATCGCCGCCAGGATCAGCGGCAACTGCGCGATGCGCCATGCGATGAATTTCACCATCTCAGCGAATCACCTCGATCGCCTTGAACATCTGCATGGCGCTGGGGGCCAGCGGAATGCCTTTGACGTTGTCGCGGAACATGTAGCCGTTGACGTAATGGTACAAGGGAAGGATCGGGGCGTCCTGAAGCAGAAGGTGCTCGGCCTGCGACAAAAGCTGCAGCCGCCGATGTGCATCCACTTCCTTCTGCGCCTCGGCGCAGAGTTGGTCATAGCGCGCGTTGGACCACTTGGCCTCGTTGTTCTCGGCGTCGGATAGGTACTTGTCGGTGAAGGTGCTGGGATCGTCGTAATCGCCGTACCAGCTTGCCCGGGCGATGTCGTATTGCTGGTTGTACAGGCGGGCGCCGAAGATCTTGATCTCCACGCCTTCCAGAGCGGTCTCGATGCCGAGGTTGCGCAGCCACTGGCGGCTGATGATCTGGGCGACGTCGCCGTGAACTCCCTCGTTGTTGTACAGGATCGTCAGGCGCGGAAATCCGCGGCCGGCGGGATAGCCGGCGTCGGCCAGAAGTCTTGCGGCGGCGGCGACGTCGTAGGGCAGGCCCGGCGGCGAAACATAATCGTCAAACACGCCCGGCGGGATGTACGTCGCGGCAACGGGCTGCCCCAGCCGGGCCGCCTCGCGAACGATCGGCTCCTTGTCGATGGCCATCGACAACGCCTGCCGCACGCGCACATCGGCCAGCGGATTTTTCCGTCCATCCGGCAACGTCGGCAGGCAGTTGAAGGTATAGAAATAGGTTCCGAAGGCGGTGAAGACGTGCAGGTCGCCGCGGCCCCCCTTGGCCAGGAGGTCGGCCGCCAGGTCGGGGGCGTTGTCCACGTTGGCCAGCCAGTCGACTTCGCCGCGCTCGTAGGCGCGAAACGCCGCCAGCGGATCGTCGGCGGAAATCTGGTCGATGACCCGGCTTTTGACGTGGGCGCGGTCCCAGTAATACTGCGACGCCGCCAGGCGCATGCGGCGCTTGAAGGTCCATTCCGCCATGCGGTATGGGCCGTTGCTCACCAGGTTGGGGGGCCGCGTGAAAGCCTGGTCATACGTCGTCACGCCCGTGAGCGGATCCGTGTGAGCGAAGGGGGCCATCGACTTTTCGTTCAGCGGGAAAAAGGAAGGAAAGGCGCACAGGGCGGGAAAAAAGGGGATCGGATCGGCCAGGGTGACGCGCAGCGTGCGATCATCCAGCGCTTGCTCGGCGACGATGGAGAAATCGGGCCGCCGCGCCGCCACTCCGCTTTGGGCGGACTTGACGTAATCGGCGTACGCCGCCGCGTACTGGCGGGCGCCGCGAATGTAAAAGTGGAGGTAGGTGTATTCGCCGGGCGTTTCCAGAAACCGCCGCCAGGCGAACAGAAAATCCCGCGCCGTGACCGCCTCACCGTTGGACCAGCGGGCGTCGGGACGGATGTGAAGCGTCCAGACGGTGTGCGTTTGCGGATCGGCCTGGGCGCGGTCGGCGCAGCCGAGGATCGGCTTGAGCGTGACCGGATCGAGCGTATACAGCCCTTCCCACAGGGCGTAAGCGATGCGGATGTCCTGCATCCAGGACATCTGATTGGGGTCGAGGCACTTATTGTCGCCGCGGTTGATGAAGGCGAAATCGGCGCGATCGCTGCCGGCGGTTCCGCCCGACCAGATCACCGCGCCCGCCGCCAAGGCGGCCAGGATCGCGGGAACCAGCAGCAAGCGGAGCATGACGCTATTGACCCGCGCCGGCCGCTGCGCGAGGTTCGACCTCGGGCGCCGGCTGCAAATCCTTGAAGGCCGCCTGAAGCGATTGGAACCCCTGGGTCAATGCTAGCTGGATGTCCGTCAGTTTGCTGCCCGGACCCAGCACGCCGATGTCGTGCATGGCACCGGTCAGAGCCAGGTCCTTCAGTCGCCGGTTTGCCAGATCCTCCAGGGCCTTGGCTTCCGTGCTGACGGCGATCATGAGCTCGCTGATGGTATTGGTGGACTGCTTGGCCTCAATGGCCAGGCGGGTTTGCTCGCAGCCCAGTGAGATGAAATTCCATGCCGCCTGAATCGCCGCCAGCTTTTGGGCTTCGGTTAGCTGCGTCCAATACGTCGGGTCCAACAGAAACTGCGAAGCAAACGTGTCGTTGTACGGAGCAGGAGGCACGCCCGTCCGGTACAGATTCAATCGGCCCTGCTGCAGCTTCAAGTTGTAGTCGACCAAATCGGAAAGCGCCGCCCCGGCCGGGTGCGAGTTCTGCAGTCCCGGATTGAGATCGCGATAAGCCCACTCGCAGACGTATCCGCCGACCTCGCCGGTGGTGTGCTGCAGCGCCGCCTGCACGATCCCATCCAAAAGCGGCGCGCGCTTCGGACCGTTCAAAGCCGCCGGCAGCATGCTTCCCGCCGCCTTCTCGCCCCACAGCACCACCGCTTCCGACTTGTCCTTCAGCAACTGCAACACCGTCGGCAGCAATTGGGTGTTCTTGGACCACTCCGCGACCTTCGCCGCGACGATCCCCACGTTGACCCGCGCCCGCACCGACGTGTCCGGATTGGACAGCAGCTCCATAAACTGCGCGTTCAATATCGAGCTGTAAGCGTCCAGGTAGTTGTCGCTGGTCGATGAGGGAGTGTTGTTCAGGACCGATTCCGATATGAGCCATTCCCGGGCCTGCGTCTGTCCGGCGGGATCCTGGTCTTTGGCCAGCTTGGCGATTTCGGTTTTGATCCGGCTGGTCAGGTCGTCCCGATACGCGCTGGCATCCCCCCGCGCCTTCTTGTAAGCGGCGGGAACGCCTTCGTCCTGCGCGGGGGCAGGATCTGCCCAGACCCGGCCGCACACGCCGCAGGCCAGCAGGATAAACCAGACAAAGCGGCGATTCATATTGAGGATTTCTCCGGCGAGGCTCTTCGAGGCGCCCGAACCGTATCAGCCGCAAAATTCAGTGTCAAGCACGTGTTGACGCCGCCCCGTTTTGCCGATATAAGAATCCGGACAATGTATCAGGCAACCCCGCATTCTCTGCGACTGAGCCCGGCCCTTTGGGGCCTGGCCCTTACACGCGCTGAATCGTAGGACCCTGATTTTCATCCTGGTTGTAAACGGGCCCTACGATTTCGGATCGTGGGGTTTTTTGTTTGATGCAGGTGAACTTTTTCAAGGAGTCCAGCCATGGATACCGTGCGAATCTTCGATACCACGCTGCGTGACGGCGAGCAATCTCCCGGCGCAACGCTGAGCCGGGGCGAAAAACTGGAGATCGCACGCCTCCTGGAAACCATGGGCGTGGACGTCATCGAGGCCGGATTCCCCGTCAGTTCCGACGGCGATTTTGACGCCGTCCACGCCATCGCCGCGGAGATCGGCAAGAGCGTGGTCTGCGGCCTGGCGCGCTGCATCCCCAAGGACATCGAGCGCGCCGGCGAGGCCGTCCGCGCCGCCGCCCATCCGCGCATCCACGTCTTCTGCGCCACCAGCAAAATCCACCGCGATCACAAACTCAAAAAAGGCAAAGAGCAGATCATCCAGATCAGCGTCGAATCCATCCGCCAGGCCTTGCAATACACTTCGGATGTGGAGTTTTCACCGGAAGACGCCTCGCGCACCGAGCTGGATTTCCTGGAGGAGATCACGCAGGCGGCGGTGGAGGCCGGCGCCACCACCATCAACCTGCCGGATACCGTCGGCTACGCCACGCCCAAAAGCTACGGCGAGATTTTCTCGCACCTGTTCGAGAAACTGCCCATTCTGCGGGAAAGAAACATCATCCTGTCGTGCCATTGTCACGACGATCTGGGGTTGGCCGTGGCCAATTCGCTGGCGGCCATCGAGCACGGCGCCCGGCAGGTCGAATGCACCATCAACGGCATCGGCGAACGCGCCGGCAACGCGGCGATGGAAGAAATCGTCATGGCCCTGCGCACGCGCCAGGACTTTTACAAAATCGGGACGCGCATCGACACGACCAAGATCTACCCCGCCAGCCGCATGGTCAGCACGCTGACCGGCCTGGCGGTGCAGCGCAACAAGGCCATCGTCGGCGAAAACGCCTTCGCCCACGAAGCCGGCATCCATCAGGATGGCATGCTGAAAAACCGCGAAACGTACGAGATCATGGAACCGGCCCAGGTGGGCATCTCCAAGAGCTCCCTGGTCCTGGGCAAGCACTCCGGCCGGCACGCCTTCCGCGAACGCGTCGTCCTGCTGGGCTATCGCCTGACCGATGAGCAATTGGATCAGGCGTTCGTCAAGTTCAAGGCCCTGGCCGACAAGAAGAAAGAGGTCTTCGACGAAGACATCGAGGCCCTGGTCGATGAACAAATGGACCTGAGCGGCGGACTATGGAAGCTGGTCGGCCTGCAAGTGACGGCCGGCGGCAATACCGTCCCCACCGCCACGGTCACGCTGCAAGACAGCAGCGGAAAGACGGTCCGGGGCGCCAGCGTCGGCGACGGTCCCGTGGATGCGATTTACTCCGCCATCCAGAGTCTGACCGGCGTGCCGGCGTCGTTGACCGATTATCGCATCCGTTCCGTGACCAAGGGCACGGAAGCGCTGGGCGAAGCGCACGTGGAATTGGAGCAGAACGGCCGGAAAATCCGCGGCCGCGGCCTCAGCACCGACATCCTGGAAGCCAGCGCCTTGGCCTACATCGCGGCCATCAACCGCCTGCGCAGCCTCAGCAACCGCGCCGCCGCCGCTCGGGATTCGACGGTTTAAGGGCGGTTGAGTCGATCAGCGATCGGCAGCCCGGGCTCCCCACAGCGCCGCATGTACATGCGGGGCCATATGTGGGGCTTCGTCCGGCAGCGTTTGGCCTGTTCCGGCTCCGGGTCATGCCGCCCGATAATCCGGGTCAAAATTGGGGGAAAAATGCCGCCCCCGATAAAGGCCTTTGTCTCCTTTGCCGTGCGGCTTGTATTTCTTGACTGCGCTAACCATAGACACGGGCGCTGTTTGCCGATGATGTACGATATGGAATGGAGCACCGCAAAAAGGTTCGGAGTCGGTATGTCCCGTCGGCGTGGGACGGAGTTGATTTATTTAAGCACCGTTTTGCTTCCACTGTTGGCTTTCATGTCGTTGGCGGTGGACGTAGGGCGAGTACAGACGGCCAAAACGCAGCTCCGTAGCGCCGCGGACGCCGCCGCTCGGGCCGGCTCCATGGGCATTTCCGATGGGACGGCCTCCACAAAGGCCATTGCCATCGCCGCCAGAAACTCCGTCGATGGGACTCCGCTGATTCTGCAAAACGCGGATGTGCAACTCGGATACTGGGATACCTCGGCCAAAACGTTCACTGCAGGGAAAACTCCCAATAACGCGATCTGCGTCACGGCCAAGCGCGTCGCCTCTCGCGGCACCAGCATCCCATTGTTGTTGGCCAGAGTTGTCGGCGTGTTCACCTGCGATATCACCACCTATGCCACCGTGTACTCCACCCAACTAAAGCCCAACATCTTCCTGACCAGCATTT
This sequence comes from Phycisphaerales bacterium UBA1161, assembly GCA_002311745.1. Taxonomy (GTDB): domain Bacteria; phylum Planctomycetota; class Phycisphaerae; order Tepidisphaerales; family Tepidisphaeraceae; genus UBA1161. The sequence goes on from DBZL01000053.1 coordinate 24,480, forward strand.
CGATGAACGCCAGTTCAAATATCGATAGTTACAATTCCTCGCTCGGCGCCTACTCCCCGGGGACGGCGCTTTCCAACGGAGACGTTGAAACGAACGGGAATATTTCCCTCCAGACCTCGGCCGTGATCCATGGCGATGCGCTCCCCGGCATCGGCAACTCGGTTTCCACCGGCGGTGCTTCTTTCGTCACCGGTTCCACCACGCCACTGACGACCACGCTGACGCTTGGTCCATGCCCGACTCTCACGGGGTCGCCTACCGAGTTGGGCACCTTCACGAAAAACGGCACCGGCACTTACACGCTCACCGCCGGCACCTACCACGCAACCAGCGTGAACATCGGCGGCTCGTATCAGCTCAACGTCTCAGGTAAGGTCACTCTCTACGTGGACGGTGCCTTTACCATGAACAGCACGTCCACCATGCCAATCGGTTCCACGCCTTCCGATTTCAAAATTTACCTGACCGGCAACGCCAACATGAACCTCGGCGGCAACATCAACCTCTATGCCAACATCTATGGGCCGTCGATCAACGCCACCATCAACAGCTCCGCCCAGCTCTATGGCACCCTGAGCGCGGACGTCCTCAACATGAGCGGCAGCGGCCAATTTCACGTCGACGAAACCGGCTCCGGCGGCGGCCGTCAATTGGTGCAATAGGCCGGCGGAATTACGGCACGTTCCGTGTAGCGTTTTTCGGGCCATGTTCGATAACGCCTCAAGCGGTCCGGAGCCGACGGTTTGACGCCGCCCCGCGATCTGGCATGCGACGCGCTGACCCAAGCGCGTCGCACGATTCTTTTACGCAGGCATGTAGAAAATCCCTGGGAATGTCCGATAATACCCTAAAGCGGTCCGCGCCGACGGATCGGCGTGCACCTGTGCGACGGCACGGAGGCCATCCACGTGACCGATGTCCTGGACCAATCCGAGGTTGACGCCCTGCTGGCCGCCGTCGACGGCGGCGCCGTGCAAAAGGAGTCGGCTCCGGCCGTCTTCGGCTCCAAGGGCAAAACCCAGGTCGACGTCCAAGTCTACGATTTCAAGCGCCCCGAACGCGTCAGCAAAGACCAGATGCGCGCCCTCGAAGCCCTGCACGAAGGATTCGGGCGCAACTTCGGCGCGGCCATCTCGGGCTACCTCCGCACCATCATCGAAGTTTCCGTCGCCCACATCGAACAGCTCACTTACAGCGAGTTCATCCACTCCCTGCCCAACCCGACGTGCTTCAACCTCCTCAAGGCCGAGCAGCTTGACGGGCAACTGTGCCTGGAGATCAGTCCCCTGATCATTTACCCCATCGTGGATCGCCTGCTGGGCGGAAGCAACGCCGAGCTGTTCATCCCCCAGCGACCGCTGACGCAAATCGAGCAGCGGTTGGTCCAGCGCATCACCGATCGCGCCACGCATCACCTGTCCGAAGCCTGGAGCAACCTCACCCCCGTCACCTTCCGCGTGGAGGATTTTGAGAGCAATCCACAGCTCGTGCAGATCGTGCCGCCCAACGAGACGGTGGTGGTGGTCGGTTTTGAGCTGAAGATGGGCAACCGCGCCGGCACGATGAGCCTCTGCATCCCCTACAACGTGATCGAACCGATCATGGGAATGCTGGCCGCGCAGAACTGGTTCAGCTATCAGCGCAAGGGGGGCCAGGAAGATTACCTGCGAAGACTGACCAAGAGCGTCACCAACGCCCCGGTGCAGATGCGGGGGCTTTTGGCGCAGACCACCATCCGCCTCAACGATTTGATCGCGATGCAGGTGGGCGACCTGATCACCACCGACAAGGAATGCCTCAAAGACGTGCTGATCCAGATCGAGGGGCGAAACAAGTTCATGGGGCAGATCGGCCAGTACCGAGGCAATCGAGCCGTGCGGATCACCAAGGTGATCGCCCAGCCGCCCGAGCCGCCGCCGGAAAAGACCACGGAACAGACCACGGAGCCAAAGCAATGAGCCGGACGGCCTCGCGGCCGATAGATCGGCCGCACCATGGGAGCGGCGCAGAGGCCGGTCCTCACGATTGGCCGTCTCTGGACGGGTATTTGCGCAGGTCCGAACTGCCTCTTCATAGCCTGGCCTTTGTCTTGCCGGTCTTGGTCGTATTTGAGCTGGCCAGTTATTTCCATCGCTCCGACCCGATCGCCTTTCGCCTGCTCCAGCTTTTCTTCAGACATCTCGGAGCTCCCGGTCGTTTTATTCCTGCGTTATCTGTGGTGGTCATTCTGCTGAGCTGGCACATCGTCCGGCGCGATCCGTGGCGCCTGCGTCTGCAGACGCTTTGGGGAATGCTTTTGGAGAGCTGGACCTTGGCTCTGCCGTTGCTGGTCCTTGGCATATCGTTCGCCCGTTGGAACATCCACGTGCCCCTCTACGGTCGCCTGGAGTCGTGGCGAGATGACACCATATTGTCCTTGGGCGCAGGCGTTTATGAGGAATTGGTCTTCCGGCTTATTCTGATGACCCTGCTGATGATGTTACTTTCTGATGTGCTGCGTTTTTCCCGCTGGCCCGCCGGTGTGCTAATGGTGTTGATTTCCGCCGTATTGTTCTCGCTCTACCATTACTTGGGCAACGAAGCATTCCAGTGGCGGAGTTTTTCGTTCCGCACAGTGGCCGGGGTCTATTTTGCGGGGCTGTTTTTGACCCGTGGATTTGGCATAACTGCTGGATGCCACGTGTGTTATGATATTCTTATCGTCGCCGTCCAAGCCTGGCTGTCGCGCTAGAACGTGAATATTTCGTTACTTTTGCACTTCTTGTTTCTATAATAACCTGGAAAGGTCCATCCACTGGGGATGGATCGCGTGTGGCGGATCGGAAACGCGTTGCAGGGATGCAAGGGTTGTTTTCCGAAAATCCTCGCTAGCGCGAGCATTTCTTTCCGCAGGTACATAGGACAGGTCGATTCGGACTGTCGCAATGGCGAAGGGAGTTCCCTTCTAGAAAGAGCATGGACGCTATGAGCAATCGCACCAAGCAACGGCGAACGGGAGGCTTGACCCTCCTTCTCTATCAGCGCACGCTGCATCCCGAGTTGTTTCGGATCCTGGCGACTGAGCAGGTGAGCCGCCGCGCCTACGAGGCGGATATCTGGCTGGTGGAAGGCGGCCACGTGATCAGCTTCACCGCGGGCAAGAACACGCTGACGGAAGTCATTCTTACCCGCAGCGACCCGATCACCGACCGCGGCCTGCTGCTGTCCACCCCCTGCCGAGGCGAAAAATACCACGAGGACGTCTACGGCGGGAACATTCGGTACATGATCAGCACCCAGGAAGAGCAGCTCACCCAGACGCTTTACGACGCGACCAAGCACGAGATCTCCACCTACGCGGCGCGGCGAGAGCTGATGATGGCCGAGCTTCCGGCCGCGGGTGAGACCAGCGGAACGCTGAGCGTGCTGGACATCGAGCGGCGGAGCCACGAGCTGCTCGTGCAGAGTTTCCACCTGTTCGACGAGACTCAGATGGTGATCAAGACGCAGGCGATCATCGAGGTGATCAAGGACGCGTAAGCGCCGGCGAACGCGCGGGAATTCTCGGAACCCGGGTGCAGGCCCGGGTTCTTTTATGGCAGCGGTTTTGGAAATGGACTGTACCTATGGATACGCCGATTCAAACCACGATTCAGTACGACGATTTTGCCAAGCTTGAGCTCCGGGTGGCCACGGTGCTGGAGTGCCAGCCGCACGCCAACGCCGACAAGCTGCTGGTCTTGCAGATCGACCTGGGCGACCAGCGTCGCCAGATTTGCGCCGGCCTGCGCCAGCACGTAGCCGATCCGCAATCGCTGGTGGGCAAGCAGATTGTCGTGGTGGCGAATTTGCCGCCGCGGCAGATGCGCGGCCAGATCAGCCAGGGGATGCTGCTGGCCGCGACGGACTCGGCCACCGGCCGCGTGATCGTTCTCACACCCAGCGAGCCGGCCGCGCCGGGATCGAAGGTCAGCTAGTGCAAACCGCCATGGCGTTCCGCGGGGCGAATCACTGGCGCGAAACCGCCTGCACGATGTGATCGGGGATGGCCATGAGCTTTCCGTCGCGGCCGACGCAGGCAATGGTGGTGCTTCCCTCGGCCAAGAGCGTATCGCCGCGACGCAGCTCGTAGCGGTGGTCGTTGCGCACCGGGGTGTGACGCGTCAGTCGCGTGGTCAGCGTCAGTTCCTCGTCAAACCGGGCCGGGCCCTTGTAGCTGATTTCGGCCTTGACCACGACGAAGAAAATCCCCTGGCGTTCCAGCTCGGCGTAGCTCAGGCCAACGGAGCGCAGCAGCTCGATGCGCCCCATCTCGAAATACTGCAGGTACCGGCTGTGGTGCAGATACCCCATGGCATCGACTTCGTTGTAACGGACGCGAATGGTGATGGTTTGGGCCGGCTGCATTGCGTTGCATCAAGTTGAAGAATCCCCTGTTTCGGGTAGACTAACAAACCCGCCTTCAGCGGGCAAACACCGGCTTGGCGCGGGGCGCGGGCGGATACGTGGAAAGGACTGGCAGTTCGATGATCAAAGTGAAATCTCGCGGCAACGAGACCGCCGAACAGATGCTCAGGCGGTTCAAGAAGATGTGTGAGAAAGAGGGTCTGACCAAGGACATCAAGCGGATCGCGTATTACGAAAAGCCCAGCGAGAAACGCCGCCGCCGGGAACGAACCTCGCGCAGGCCCCTGACGCCGCGCCGCTGAGATGATCGATCTGAGCCAAGGACGCGACCGGCCCGGCCAACGCCGCAACTTTATCCGCTTTTCGCGCGTTGTATTGATGCGCGTTTTTTTCCTGCCAACCTCATGATGGCATCCGACGATGAAGCGGTGCAGACCGAGCACCTGACCAAGGTCTACAAGGACTTTTGGGGCCGGGACAAGGTGCGCGCTCTGGACGACCTGACGTTGAGCATTCACCGCGGGGAGGTTTTTGGGCTGCTGGGCCCCAACGGCTCGGGCAAAAGCACCACGATCAAGCTGTTGCTGGGGCTGATCTTTCCCACGGCCGGGGGGGCGCGCGTGTTGGGGCACCCGGCCGGAAGCACGGCGATCAACCAGCGCATCGGGTTTTTGCCGGAGGAATCCTACCTGTACCGTTTCCTCAACGGCGAGGAGACGCTGCGGTTTTACGGCCGGCTCTTCAAAATCCCGGGCAAGGAGCTGAACCGCCGCATCCCGGCGCTGCTGGACACCGTCGGTCTGGACGCCAAAAGCCGCAAACGCAAGCTGCGCGAGTATTCCAAGGGCATGGCCCGGCGCATCGGCTTGGCGCAGGCGCTGATCAACAATCCCGATCTGATCCTGCTCGATGAGCCGACCACGGGTCTGGACCCCATTGGCACGCGCGAAATGAAGGACCTGATCCTCTCGCTCAAGGCGCAGGGCAAGACCGTGCTGCTGTGCAGCCACTTGCTGGGCGACGTCCAGGACGTGTGCGACCGCATCATCATCCTGTTCCGCGGACGCATGCAGACCTTGGGGCAGGTCCGCGATCTGCTGCAGGTGAAGGACGTGACGCAAATCCAGGCCCGCGGCATGACCGATCAGCAGCTTGCCGAGACTCGGGCCTTTTTGTCGCGCCTGGGGGTGAGCGACGCGGTCATCACGCACCCCACCACCACCCTGGAGGAACTGTTCGTCCGCGTGGTTCGCCAACACACCGTCGCGGGCCAGTCGTCGGTGGGGTCGGGCTGAACAACGCTGCCAAAGGACTCGCCGTGGCGGATCACGCGATTTTCAATTTGCTGGCGGACCCGAGCTGGCTGGGCGATCACTGGGGTTGGCTCGTCGCCGCCGCCATCGTCGTCCTGGGGCTGCTGGGCGCCGGCCTGCGCGACCTGGGCCGGTTCAGTCCCAAGCGCATTTGGGCGCTCTCCGGCGTTTGCTTTGATGAATCGATCCGCAAGCGCGTCCTGTGGATCGCGCCGCTGGCCATGCTGGGCGTGATCGTCGTCACCGAGCTGCAAAAGGCGCTGGACGAGCAGGATGCCTTGCGCCAGTCGCTCAAGTTCTGCCTGTTTGCCACCGGGACCGTCGCGGTGATGGTGTCGATCATCCTGGCCGCCACCAATCTGCCCCGCGACATCGAAACGCGCGTCATCTACACCATCGTCACCAAGCCCACGACCCGCCTGGAGCTGATCCTCGGCAAGATCGTCGGCTTTGCCCGCGTGTCGCTGGCGCTGCTCTTGATCATGGGCCTGTTCACCTGGGGCTATCTGCGCGTGCGGGAGCGCCGGGAGCGCGGCCAGATCGCCCACCGCCTGCGCGATGGAGACGTGGGCGAAACCGAGCAGGCCCGCCTCACACATTACCTGGACACCGGCCTGCTGACGGCGCGCACGTTGCGCTCTCCGGATCAGTTCCAGGTCTACGGCCGGATGCCCGATCTCGCGGGCCAGAAGCGCGTCATCAGCGACCAAGGAAACCAGGATGTCCTGGCGGAATTCAGCGGCGACCGCGCCGCCCTGTTCGGCGAAGCGCCGCCCGAGGCCCCGGCCGATCAATGGGCGCACCAGGGCATCGGCCAGTTCGGCCTGGTGATCCGCGTCGAGTTGAACACCCGGCGCACGGGACCGGCCAACGATCAGCCGCAGGAGGCGCCGACGTTCGGCCCCACCCCGCCCAAACCCAAAGGCCCCAAGCCCCTGCTGCCTCCGTCGCTGCTGATCGATGTTTTCGGCTCCACCGGTTACCAATTGGTCGGTTCGCAGCAAATGATCGGCGCCGCCGATCTGCCAACGTTGCGCCAGGAAATTGCTGATTTTGTCAAAACCTCGCGCATGCCCAGCAGCACGGCCATGCAGGTGCGTCTCAGCCGGCCGCAGCCGCTGTCCGACGGCGGGCAGGGACAGGTGGCGTACGCTTGGGTGCCGCCGTCGGCCGCCACGCGGCTGTTCAATGAGCCGTTCTTTTATGTGCGATTCACCGGCGCCAGCGACCACGTGGACTATGAAGTCGGCCCGCAGCCCGTGCGCGTCTTCGTGCCGCAAATCCAGCAGAACCGAATCGAGTTTGAATCACCCGGCGCCCGGGAGGTGCCCCTGGCCGCCGGAAGGGACGGCCAGCCGCTGCCCCTGACGTTCCGCGGCCGAATGGGCCTGCGCGGGGGCCAGGAGATCAAAGGCACGGATAGCGGGCCGTCGGGCATCGGCGTGTTCAGCTTCCGCCATTCGCCCACGCCCGCCGCCGTCAACGGTCAAATCCCCATGGAAGTCAACGTGTACGTGGACCGCGCCGGCGCCGAGGTGCTGGAGGGCCACGAGGCTGCCACCACGCTCGACGTCGCCGTGTACGACCGCCAATCCGGATCGGTCACGACCCAAAGCGTGCAAGTGGAAAGCCGCCAGATCGCCTTCTTCACCGTACCGGCCGCGGCCATCACCGGCCCGGACTACGACGTGGCGATCAGTTGTCCCACCCCCGGACGCGACATCGGACTTTTCCCCGCCGATTCCCTCCAGGTGGTTTTGGGCCGTCAGAGTTTTGAATTCAATCTGCTCAAAAGCCTGTGCATCCTCTGGATGATGAGCATCCTGGTGGTGAGTCTGGCGGTGTTCTGCAGCACGTTTTTGTCCTGGCCGATCGCCCTGGTCCTGACGGTCGTGCTGCTTTTGGGCCGCTGGGGCGTGAACCAGTTGGCCGACGTGACGGGCCCCGGCCTGGGCCGGCAAATCGTCAACGAATTCCGTTTCAACGACGCGCCCGTGGCCGAGGTGGTCAGCACCAGCGTCGATGCGCTGTCGCGAAGCATGAACCTGTTCTCCCGCGTGCTGCCGGATATGTCACGATTCGAGGCCATCGGCGACATCGAGCAGGGCGTCAGCATCCCCGGCGAAAAGCTGGCCCAGTCGCTGGGGGTGTTGGTCGGATTCGGCCTGCCGGCGGCGGTGGCCGCCTACCTGGTCATGAAACGCAAGGAGGTGGCGCCATGACCGCGACCGCTGCACCGCGGCCTCGCCCCCCCGCCCTGCGCCAAAGCGCGCGCGGCGCCGTGGCGATCCTGCTGATCCTTTCGCTTCTGGCCACGGCCGTCGCGCGGCACTGGGTCATTGCCCACCGCCTTGCGTCGCAGCCCCACCGGGGTCCCGCTCCACCCACCGAGCGAACCTCGCTGAACAACATGCCCAGCTACGCCACCGCCCTGCTCCTGGGCGGCCTGCGCGGGCCGCTGGCCATGTCCCTCTGGATCAGCAGCCAAACCCAGTTGCAGCAGGGAAATCTCCAGGACCTGGACACCAAGATCGAATGGATCCGCCTCTTGCAGCCGGAGTTCGACGCCGTCCATTTGTTCCAGATCTGGAACAAGGCCTACAACATCTCGGTCAAGATGACCAGCTTGAGCAACAAGTACTCCGCCATCATCGACGCCATCGATTACGGCCAAAAGGTGGACCTGGAGCGGCCGGACGACATCAACATTCTCAGCTCCATCGCGTTGACGTACAGCGACAAGCTGGGCAACAGCCAGGAGTCGGCGTATTACCGCCGACGCGTCCGCCGCGAAACGCAGACGCTTGTGCGCGTCGCCTTTCCGATCTCTCGCGTCGACGAATTCAAGGCCGCGGCCTTCAAGCTGGGTTGGCTGGAAGACGAAGCCGCGGTGATCAGAAACCAGCGGACGCACACGGCCGCCGTCTTGCTGGAAAGGTGGATGGCCGACAGCCTCGCCCAAACGTTCCAGGGACCCGACGTCTCGATGCAATTCGAGCAGCGAGCAGAGACCTCGAGCAATCCATCCTGGCGATTGCTGCGTCTGCCGGCCGTGCTCGACGACCGGGGATACATCCTTTCGGATTTGCTTGAGGCCCGTTATCCGCGTCCGGCCGCCCTGGCCGCCGACCAGCCCTGGTACGATGGCTCGCAGTTGCAAATGCTGGCGCAGTACCAGCCCTTTCCCTACGGTCTTTCCACGTTCGCCCTGGGGTATAACGATTACAAGCGATGCCAGCTCCTTCAGGACCTTTGGAACGAGCACCCCATGCAATCCAACGAGCAGGTGATCGACGGCCGGCCGGCGATCATGCTGGAACTGTGGGCCAAGGACGAATGGGAACGCGGGCGGCGATTTGAGTTGCGGATGGTGGGCGCCATACCACCGCCGGGGGGCGATCCGGTCGAGCTGGAAGCGCCGACGGCGGCGATCCCCGCCTCGGCTACCATCGCCGATCAGGCCGCTCGCGGCGGCGCCGAATACAGCTACGGCCTGGCCGCACGCCTTTTCGCCGATGCACGGGCGGAATTCCGGCGGCACATGAACAACTACCGCTCGCGCGCTTACATCTACTTTTCCCACGTGGATGACGCGATCGCGATGGAGCAGTTGATGCTGGCCGACCGCGATTACCTGAGAGCCGTCGCGGCATCAGGGGCAGCCCGCCAAGCGGCCATGCAGTCGGCCATCACCCACTACACCCAGACCCAGCAGCATTTTGCCCTGGTCATTCTCCGCTATTGGGTCGACGAACTGGTGCAGGCCAAGGTCTATCCCAAGGACCCCGCAACCGGCAAGCCGTACACCCAGGAGACGATCGAATCAGCCGATCCATCGCTCTACCTGCCGACGCTCGACGCCGTGCTCAGGGAAAACAACAGGTACTTCGCCGACCCCGACACCGGCCAATATTTGCCCGACCGCGATCAGTACCGCGAGGAGCGCGGGGAATGCCTGGTCTACGTCGCCCACTGCAAAATCCGCTTGGCGAATTTGCAGCCGGCCACCCGCCCCGCGACCACGCCGTAAGTCGATGCTTTATCCGGACCCGACTCGGCGGCGACTTTCTCGTCCCAAGGCCCTATACTGGATTTGGCTGGAAGTGACGCTGCCGCCGATGGTTGACTCGGGCAGGCGTTGCGCCGATAGCCACCCCGGGAAGGCGCCTCGGCGCCAGGGGATTTGATGCTCGGGCGAAATCCAATACACTTGCCCGGCTACCAACCGACCGGCAGGCTATGATGACGTCGAACCGCACTTACCCGCGTGCAGTGGAGCACTCTCAATGGCTGTAGCCGACCAAGTACAACGGCGACCGCCCGCCCCAAGACCCCAGTCCGATGGCCGCCTGGAACGCGAACGCTTGCGGATGATGATGCTCATCCGGCGATTCGAGGAACGCACGTACCAGGAATACACGCGGCCCGGCCAAAAAATCGGCGGGTTCTGCCATCTTTACAGCGGCCAGGAAGCCATTGCCGTGGGCACCGCCGCCATCTTCGACAAATCCAAGGATTATCTGATCAACGGCTACCGCTGCCACGGTCATAGCCTGGCCCTGGGCATGTCGCCCCACGCCGCCATGGCCGAACTGTTCGGCAAAGCCACCGGCTGCTCGCACGGCAAGGGCGGCTCCATGCACCTCTTCCAGGCCGAAGTCGGCAACAACGGCGGACACGGCATCGTCGGCGGACAAATCCCCCTGGGCGTCGGCATGGCCTTCGCCCAATCGTACAAGAAAACCGGCGGCGTCACCTTCTGCTTCCTCGGCGACGGCGCCGTCAACCAGGGCACCCACAACGAATCCCTTAACCTGGCCAGCCTCTTCAAACTCCCCTGCATCTTCGTGGTGGAAAACAACGGCGTGGCCATGGGAACCCAGGTCGAACGCGCCAGCGCCGAAATCGACCTGGCCCAACGCGGCTGCGGCTACGGCATGCCCCATTACAACATCGACGGCAACGACGTGGACGTCGTCATCACCGAGCTGGGCAAGGCCAAGGAAGCCGCCGCCCGCGGCGAAGGACCGACGTACATCGTCGCCAATACCTATCGCTTCCGCGGCCACTCAATGTCCGACCCGCTCAAGTACCGCACCAAGGAAGAAGCCGAACGCGCCAAGCTGCGCGACCCCATCAAGCTTTACCAGCAGCGCATGAAGGATAACGGCTGGATCAATGATGAGCAGATCGAGGCCCTGGATCACCAAGCCGCTCAGGAAATCGACCAGGCCACGCGCCAGGCCGACGCCGATCCCTTCCCGGCCCCCGAAGATCGCTTCCAAGAGATCCTGGCGGAAAAATATCCTCTGGAAAAGTAACACCGAGAGAATCGCCATGCCAGCCATTCAATTCCGAGAAGCGCTTCGTGCGGCGATGGTGGAGGAGATGGAGCGCGACGAAACCGTCTTCTTGATGGGCGAGGAAGTCGCCCAGTACAACGGCGCCTACAAGGTGTCCGAAGGGATGCTGGAGAAATTCGGACCCCGGCGCGTACTCGACACGCCCATCAGCGAGGCGGGGTTTGCCGGCCTGGGCGTCGGCGCGGCCTGCTGCGGCCTTCGGCCGATCATCGAGTTCATGAGCTGGTCCTTCACCCTCGTGTGCATGGACCAGATCATCAACAACGCCGCCAACATCCGCTACATGTCCGGCGGGCAGTTCAAGGTGCCCATCGTCTTCCGCGGCGGCAACGGCATCGCCCACCAGCTTGGCGCCACCCACAGCCATCGCATGGAAGCGGTCTACTCGCGCATCCCCGGCCTGATCGTCGTCGCCCCCAGCACCCCCTACGAGGCCAAAGGCCTCTTGAAAACCAGCATTCGCTGCGACGATCCCGTCATCTTCCTGGAATCGGAAAAAATGCTCGGGGAAATGGGCGAAGTGCCCGAGGAGGAGTATCTGCTGCCCCTGGGCAAGGCCAAGGTCGAACGCGAGGGGCAGGACGTGACGCTGCTCAGCTACGGCCGGCCGCTGCAACGCGTCGTCCGCCCCGCGGTGAAGGCGCTGTCCAACGACTACAACATCGACGTCGAGCTGATCGACCTGCGCACCCTCCGCCCCCTGGACGTGCAGACCATCGTCGATTCGGTGCGCAAGACCAACCGCTGCGTCATCGTCGACGAGGACTGGGGCTATTGCGGCATGGGCGCCGGGATCATCCAGAAGATTCAGAAACCCTGCTTCGACGATCTGGACGCCCCCATCGAGTACGTCCACAGCGACGAGATTCCCGTCCCCTTTTCACATCCCCTGGAAGAAGCGATGATGCCCAGCGTCGACCGCATTATCGCCGCCGTGCAGGAAGTGTGTTATAAATGAAACGTGAAACGTGAAGACGTGAAAAAAAGCTCTCACGTTTCACGTCTTGGCGTTTCAGGAGCGTTTCCATGCCCGCCGAAATCACCATGCCGCAGCTCAGCGACACCATGACCGAAGGGACGCTGGTCAAGTGGCTCAAAAAAGAAGGGGACAGGGTCGAATCCGGGGACAAAATCGCCGAGGTGGAGACCGACAAGGCGGTCATGGAGATGGAGTCGTTTGAGTCGGGGACTCTGGCCGCCATCCTCGTCCCCGAAGGGCAGAAGGTGGCCGTGGGTTCGGTGATGGCCGTGGTGGCCACGGGCAAAGACGATCCTGCGGAAGTGAAGCAGCAGGCGGCCGCCGCGGGTCCGCGCCGCGCGCGGTCCGGCCCTCCGGCCACGCTGGAGGCCGCCAGCACGGGTGAAATCCACGAGGCCGATTACGTGGGCCACGTGGCCGTCGCCACCGGCCAGCAGCCGGCCGGTCCGCCCCTGCCCAAGCTGCCGGAAAATGTCGCCCGCGGCGTGCGCGTGCGCATCTCCCCGCTGGCGCGGCGCATGGCCGCGGAAAAGAACATCGATCCGCGCACGCTCCTGGGCAGCGGACCCGGCGGCCGCGTCGTCGTGCAGGATGTGCTGGCCCTGACGGACACGGCCGCCGCACGATCCGTTCCCCTGCCCCACCCCGGCAGCGGCCAGACGCAAACCGTCCCCGTCACCAAGATGCGCGCCGCCATCGGCAAGGCCCTGCAGTCCTCCAAGCAGAGAATCCCCCATTTCTACGAGACCGTCGAGGCCGACGTCGAGGAACTGTCCGCCATGCGCCTGCGGATGAACCAGATGCTCGAGCCCCAAAACATCCACCTGAGCCTGGCCGATTTCGTCGTCAAGGCCCTGGCCATGACGCTGCTGGCCCATCCGGCTCTCAACGCCACCTTCAACGGGATCGAGGTGACGCGCTACGGCGACGTGCATCTGGGCATAGCCGTCGCCGTTCCCGATGGGCTTATCGTCCCCGTGCTGCGCAACATTCACCTGATGGGCCTGAAGGAGATCCGCCAGCGCAGCGTCGATCTGGCGGAGCGTGCCCGGGCTCAGAAGCTGCGTCAGGAGGAGATGTCCGGCGCGACGTTCACGGTCACGAACTTGGGCAGGTACGGCGTGAAGGAATTCAGCGCGATCATCAATCCGCCGGAGGTGGGCATTTTGGCCGTCGGCGCCGCCGAGAAGCGCCCGGCCGTGCGCAACGGCCAGCTCGTGGCGCGCACGATGATGTCGCTGACGCTGTCGGCCGACCATCGCGTGGTGGATGGCGCCATGGCCGCGGAATTCTTGCGCACCCTCAAGCAGTTCCTGGAAGAGCCGGGAATGATGCTGGTTTTCGCGTGAGCCCGGGACCGGCCTGAGGACAGGCCGGCTCAATCTCGATATGGAGCCGGGCATGATGCGGATGTCTTCTTGAGCCCGGGACCGGCCTGAGGACAGGCCGGCTCAATCTCAACATGGAGCCGGCCTGTCCTCAGGCCGGTTGTTCCCAACCCAGCAGCGCCCGTTCAATTCCCCCGCCACAGCATCAGCGGCCGAGCGCAAATCAACCGCTGCAAAGCGCGATCGTCGATGCTGAAATCCTGGACCGATCCGTTGCTTCCAACGTGCAAACCCACCGACGACGAGGAAGCGCCCTCCGCGCCGAACAGCAACACGTCCAACAGCGACGGAGTGCGCGGCACGAACCGCACGACGGACTTGCCGCTGACGCCGGCGGCGCTGGCCGCATAGTCGTACGCCTTCTCCGGATAATCGATCTGGTCGATCAACCCGCGGAGTTTGGCCTCGTCGGCGACGAACGCCTTGCCGCTGAAGACGTCGCCGGAGGCGTCGTTGAGCTTCCCGGCGCGTCCGGCCTGCACGGCGGCCTTGAACTGGACAAACATGCCGTCGATCAGCCCCTGCAGATACGCTTCATCCTGCGGATTGGGCGGCTGGAGCATCGAGCCGGCATTCTTGTAGGAATGTCCGGACGTCGTCGAGCTCAGCGTGGTCTCCGTGATACCGTGCTCTTGGATGAACTTGCTGAGATTGATTCGCGGCAACAGCACGCCGATGTTGCCCGTGAGCGTGGTCGGTTCGGCAAACAGGTAGTCGCCGGCGCAGGCGAGGTAATACGCGCCGCTGGTGGCCAGGCCGCGCATGGCCACCACCACGGGCACGTGTTTGCCGGCATCCTTGGTGGTTTGTTTGAAGCGCAAAAGGCGATGGTACATTTCATCCGCCGCCGAAGCCTCACCGCCGGGCGTGTCGATCTCCACCACCAGCGCCTTGACCGTGGCATCCTTCTCGATTTGCCGCAACACCTGGTCAAACGCGGAAGCGGAATTGTCCAGGATCAGGCCGGTCACGGGCACGACGGCGATTTTGTTCTGCAAATCGCCGGGCACGATGGTGATTTCCCGCACGCCGCCCACCCCGCCCAGGGCAGCGCCGAACTGGACAAAATTCAGCAGCACCGAAAAGGCCAGGACAACGATCAGGATGAGCATGCCGATGATTCGCCAGGCGCTGCGCCGCCGCGGCGGCGGCCACATGGGCGGGAAAAAGATCGGCCCTGGCATCGGCCCGACCGGACCGCCCGGCGCAGGCGGCGGCCAAGGTGGCCGCGGCAGCCCGCCGGGTCCGCCGGGTCCGCCGGGACCCATCGCCCCGCCGCCCACCCCGCCGCCGCCCATCCCGCCGCCAGGCGACGAAAACGCACCGCGCGGATCCACGGGTCCTTGTCCCGGAGGAAGTGATTGCGTCATACCAACTCCGACTGTTGCGCCAGGAGATTATTCGCCGCGAAGAGCCGCCGGATATTGGGCGGTCACCGTCGCCGACATCCCCCCGCGCACGGCAAACTCGCCGATCACCGTCATCCGCCGCGGCTTCAGCACCGCCACCAGATCATCCAAAATCTGGTTCACCGCCGCTTCAAAAAAAATCCCCTTGTCGCGGAACGCAAAGAAATAGAGCTTCAGGCTCTTCATCTCCACGCAGCGCGACGCCGGGACGTACCGCACCATGATCGTGGCAAAATCCGGCTGCCCCGTCACCGGGCAAACGCTGGTGAATTCCGGATACATCAGCGCGACTTCATAGCTCCGGCCCGGTTTGGGATTGGCAAAGGTCTGGAGGATCGTCCGCGGCGCGGCGATCTGCGCGGGCGTGAGCATCGAGCGGTGCCCGAGATGTTTCAGCGGCGGCATTACTTTGGCACGGCCTTGCGGAAATCCGCGTCCAGCGCATCCACCACGGCGCCGGGCGCGTCGAACGTCAGCCCATTATAGAAACCCACCGTGCTCTGGCCATCGGCAGATTTGATGAAGTTGATCTCGTACCTGGCCGAGCGGGTCATCAGCGTGACGGCATACCGCTGCGCCACCGGCCAATGGGGCGCGGTTTCCAGGTATCCCTCGACCCGCAGGACGCGGAATTGATCCAGCAGCGTCTTGACCTTCGCGTCATCCACTACGGAGCGGGGATCATCCACCAATCGCCAAGCCGACTCCTCCTCGACCGGACGCGGTCCGGCGGCTCGGCTGGCCGGCTGCGTCGTCGGCTGCGTCACCGGCTTGGGCAGCGCCGGCCCCGCTTCTCCTTGAATCTCGGCGGGTAATGACGTCAGCTTGATGATCTGCGAGGCGATGGGTGCCGATGCGCCCGCGGGCTGCGTGGCCGGCCCCGTCGCATACGTCCGCTTCTCAATCCAGACGCTGACCACATCCGCCGGCGGCACGGCCAGCACGTCGCGGTCGCGCAGTTCCAATGCCGTCATTTTCAGCGAAACCAGCGTGCTGCTGGAGATCTTGCCAAACTGCGCGTCGGCGGTTTTCACGTAGTAGTGGTCCTTGGCCAGGCTGTCCGGCCCCCCGACGGTGACCGTCGCCGGTCCCCACGGCTCGGTCGCCGCCGGTTGCGTCGCCGCACCCGCCTCGTTGATCCAAATCTGCGCCGTCGGGCGATCGAACTGGGCAAAGGCCAGCTCGTCCGAATTCGGCGCGAGATATTCGGTCACTTCCTCGCCGCGCAGCGTGCCGACGAACGACTTGATCTCCGTTTCATCGCCGGGCATCTCCGCCGGCTCGGTGATTTTCCACTTGCCCTGGACCAGCGCCAGCGCCAGCGGGCGCCCGCTGGAAACGATGCGGAGCTGTTTCACCTCGGCCCGGCCTATCCTGAACAGGCTTTTATCGCGCAGGTCATCGGCGGCGGTTTTGAGCGTCGTCTCCAGGTCCGCGTCGATCAGGTTCACCTCGCCGCCGCCGACCTGCGCGTACATCGCATCGCCGATGCCCGTCTTGGCGCCGATCAGCAACTGGGCGCTTTTGCCGTCCTCCGTCGAGACATCGATGCGATAGCGCGGCTTGGCCAGTCCGCTGGCGGCGCCGGGATCGGCCGCCGGCCTTCCGCGCGAACGCAGTTCGACAATCGTGGCGACCAAACTCCGCGCCCCCCACGTCGCCGCCGGCGCGTCCACCGGCTCGAGCAGTCTCCACTGATCGCCCGTTCGTTGAAGGCTGGTTCGCCCCCCCGCGGCGTCGACGATCGTCAGGCGGTTCACCTTGGCGCTGTCCAGGTCCATCAGCCTCGGCCCGGCGCCGGCCTCGGGAAGCAACGGCGGCGCTATTTCCTGGGACGTTTTCTGGCCGCTGCGGGTAAACCACCACATCCCGCACAGGACGACAAGGGCGACGATCAGAACACCGGTGGTTTTGAAATTCATGGGCTACGGATGGAAGAAAACGGTCCTCAATCTCTTCGGCGGACGTACACCAGCAGTCCAGCCACGATAACCGCGGCGGGCAGGCCCGCCGTCAGCACGCCGATGCGCCAAAACGCCAGTCGCTGCTGCGACATCTCCTCGATGCGCGCCACTTGCAGCGTGTGCGGACTGATCGCCAGCATCTCATCCATGTGCGCCAGCCAGAAGATGCCGTTGACGAAAAACTCGCCGTTGCCCGGCAACCGCGCGACGTTCAGGTTGTGCTTTTCCATCATATCGACGTCGGACAGTTCGACCGGATCGTTGGTGGCGAACCAATAGCTTCCGACGACCAGTAGGCGTCCGCCGCCCGCCCTTTGAGCCGCCGCGGCGCCGTAGAGGCGGCGATCGGCGGTGTTGTCGAGGTCGCCGTGGGGCCGCCCGGCCGTCGCATCGGGCGCGGGGTTGAACGTCAGCTTCGTCCGCTCGCCCGTCAGCGCCGCCATCGGATCGGCCGAGGCCCACGCGTGCGGCACCAGCGGAAACGGCAGCAGCGGCGTGACCGTCTCGCCCGGCGGCAAAGTGGGATTCGCGATCACCGGCGAGGCCACCGCCGTCACAAAATCCAGCCCTTGCAGCGGCTGGCAGATCGGATGATTCCCGTATTCGTTCAGCTTGAAGAAGACCTGGCTGGATTGCAGGGCGGCATCGACCATGTCGGTGGTCCGCCGGGGCGCCGGCGGCAGCGCCTCGTGCACCATCAGGTAATCCGTGCGCGCCTGAAGGCCCCAGTCCGACAGCACGTCGCTCATGTCATCCGCCGTGGGAAATGCCAACGCCAAACCCGAGCCGCCCTCTTTCAGGTGCTCCGCCAGGAGGGGATCGACCGTCGGCTGGCCGGGGACCGCATCCCGGGGGACCCGGATGACCACCCAAATCGCGCTCTTCATTTGCGCTTCCGTGGGCGCGCGGCCGTAGTCCGGCGATTGTCCCGAGATGTCTTTGTCCCGCACGTCGAAGTTGTAATCCCGCAGACGCTGCGCCACCGCGGCGAAGGGCGGCTGTTGCGAAGAGGCGGCGAACCCGCCCGTAGAGGCCAGCGGCGCTCCACCCATGCGCACGAACACCACCATGGGCTTGGCGCCGCTGGTCAGGGTCACGATCGCCGCGGTAATCTGTTGCTCGCCGGCGAAATCGAACCGGGGCGTCGCCTCCGCCGAATCCGCCGCCGCGTACCGGCTGGACTGCGGCAGCGTCCACACCTGGTCAAACTGCACGATCTTGTACCCGGTGTCGGTCATCACCAGGATCGACTTGCTCTTGAGCTGGTCGCGGAATTCATCCAGTTCCTTGAGCGGCGGCAGGTGCTGGATGCGCTCCAACATGGCCGCGATGACTTTCTTGGCCGCCGCCGCCCGCGCCTGCGCCGCCGGCGCGTAATCCGCGATGGCCTTGGGCACGCCCTTGCCGCTCTTGAGCGATTCCAATAGCCCGTTGAAGAGATCCAACCTCTGCGAGGCGCTCGAATACGACCGGCGGATTTCCTCCACCGCATCCTTGTAGCTGGGAATCTGCTGCCCCAAGTCGGCCTCCACCGCCGCCTTGAGCCGGACCGCTTCCCGTCCCACCGCCAGCAGCGTCGGGTACGCCAGGTACAACGCCCCCTGCAAGCTCTGGTCCTGCACCTGGTCGATCGACGGAAGCTGGCGGAACTGTCCGACTTCGTCCTGGGCGAACTTCAGCACGATGTCGTTCTGCGCGCCCAGGTCGTCGGTGACCGCCTTGTACTCCTTGACCTCGCCGCCAAAACGGTTGGTGACTTCCGCCACCAGGCGGCCAAACTCCTCCTTTTGCGTGTCCGGATCGAGCATCTCGATGGTGACGTTCCGGCCCTTGGTGGCGTATTCGTTGAGCAGGTCGGCGATGGGCTGATAGTAATCCTGCTGGGGCGATTCGGCCTTGAGCTTGGGATACAGAGCGATGAGGCGCACCTTCTGCTTCAGGTCCCGGATGTAATTGATCGTCTGCGGGCGCAGGCTCTGGGAGGCGCCCAGCGTCGTGTCCAGCCGCCGGGCGTGCACCTGGGCCAGGTACGTCAGCATCGCCGCCAGCGCGATCACCGTGACCGTGGAGACCGCCACGTTGGCGCCGTACTTGAGCCAGCGCTGGCGCTGCGACTGCGGCGGGAGCATCGCCACCTCGCGGTCTGATTTGTTTTCACTTTCGCCCATAAACCTTGCTCATTTCCACCGCCGCGATTCCAGCACCTTGACGCTCAAAAACAAAAACACCGCCGTCGTGACCACGAAAAAGACCAGATTGCCGCTGTCGATGACGCCGCGGCTGAAATCGGTGTAACGCCTGAAAACCGTCTGGTTGATGATGGCAATCCACGTGCTGGACAGGGTTTTCCCGCTGGCCCACCAGGGCGCGATGGTCACCACAAACAGCACCGCCGCCGCCGAGACCGCCGCGACCACCTGGCTCCTCGTCAGCGACGAGCAGAACAATCCCACCGCCGTGAACAACCCGCCCACCAACACGATCCCCAGATAGCCGCTGAGGATCGGACCCAGGTCGATGCCCGGAATGGCAAACGCCGCCAACAAGACCACGTACAGCAGCGTCGGACTCAGCAGCACCAGGAAAAACATGAACGAGCCGGCAAACTTGCCCAGCACCACGTCCACTTCGTTCAGCGGCACCGTCATCAGCGTTTCCATCGTGCCGCTGGACCACTCCTGCGCCAACAGGCCCATCGACAGCATCGGCACCGTCCAGACCAGCATCCACACCATCCAGTCGAACAGATTGCGCATCGCCGCGATCTGCCCCGGCTGAAAGTCATCCCAAAACAAAAATCCGCACGCCAGCAGAAATACCGCCATCACCACGTACGCCATCGGCGACGCGAAATAGCTGCCCAACTCCCGGCGAGCGATGGTGATCACGCGTGTCATAGTCGCATCCGCATCCGAAGCCCCGCAGGTACGTGCGGGGCTACCTTCCCACCGCCTGTTCCGCGGTGACCTCTACGAAAAATTCCTCCAGGGTCACGTGCTCCAGCCGAATCTCGCGCAGCGCCCAGCCTCGCTGCATCAGCGTGCGCGCCACCTCCTCGCGCACGTCGCTGCCTTCGCGGCTGCGCAGCGCCGCCGTGATGAATGTGCCGTCGCCGCCCGCCCCGCCGTCGAGTATTTCCACCTGATTCACACCCGCCACGCGCGACAGCGCCTCGACGATCTGGTCCCGTGGGCCGCGGCACTCCACCAGCACCCGCGCCGTGAGCCGCCGGCTGGCACGCAATTCATCCGGCGAGCCCTGCGCCACGATCCGGCCCCCGGCGATCACGATCGCCCGGTCGCACGTCGCCTCCACCTCCGGCAAAATGTGCGTCGACAGTATCACCGTGTGATGCCCGCCCAGTTCCTTGATCAGCTTGCGCATCTCGCGGATTTGCGCCGGGTCCAGCCCGATGGTCGGCTCGTCCAGGATCAGCACCGGCGGATCGTGCAGCAGCGCATCGGCCAGCCCCACACGCTGCCGATACCCTTTGGACAAGTGCCCGATCACCTTGTCCTGCACCGGCCGCAGCCAACAGCGATCCAGCACGTAGTTGATCCGCTGGCGCCGCTGATCTTTGTCCATCTCCCGCAAGCGGCCGCGGAAATCGAGATAACTCGACACCCGCATCTCGCCGTACAGCGGCACGTTCTCCGGCAGATACCCCAGGTTCTGACGCACCTGTTGCGATTGATGGAAGATGTCGAAGCCGTTGACGCTGGCTCCGCCGCTGGTGGGCGGCAGATAACAGGTGAGCATCTTCAGCGTCGTGGATTTACCCGCGCCGTTGGGGCCCAGAAATCCGACGATCTGGCCCTGGTGCACCTTGAACGAGACGTGATCCACCGCCAAGGTTTGGCCGAACACCTTGGTCAACTCTCGAACCGAAATCACGCGCAGCCCTCTTCTTGTGGCCCGGCCGACCGCCTCCTCCAGCCGAACCTGTTGTGGGCCAAATAACGGGTTAAACAAATCATGTCAAGCGTTGCATGCGATTGCACGCCTACACCAACATGCGCATCGTATGCGCCGGTTGCATGACCCGCCACCGACGGGGGGATAAATCCGCCTGCGGCGTTGGTCACCATTTGGCGCGCCCGCCGGATGGAAGCTCTGATTGAACTTATGGAGCAACGTCATACAATTGTGAAGCGAAAAAGCGGTGGGCGCCCTCGCAGAATCGGATCGGTTATGTTTAACGGAAACGGATTGTCGCGATGAACCCAACAAAATTGGCAAGCGCCCCGCAGCTCGCCGACTATGTCGTATCCGACCCCGCCCGGCTCGGCGGGGAACCCGTGTTCAAGGGCACGCGGGTACCCGTGCGCAGCCTGTTCGAACACTTGCGTGACGGCATCTCGCTTGACGATTTCCTGGAGGATTTTGAAGGCGTCACCCGCGAACAAGCTCAAGCCGTCATCGATCTGGCCGAATCGGGGCTGATTCAGCAAAGTCGCCAGCCGTGAAAATTCTTCTGGATCACTGCGTTCCCAAAACACCGGATTCGCGCCCATCGTAATGCTCGGGTAGTGGGCTACTATGAATTCTGAAAAGACGCAGTTTCCATTGACAGTCATTCCATCGCGTGGCATGTTCTGGACATGCTTAAACGATCAAGCATGCCCCGCGATCCTAACCAGCTTGCCAAGATGATCGTTGATATGGCCACAGGGAACGCTCCGACGGAGCCAGCCGTACCGCCGAGGAATCCCGCTGCTGTTGCGCTGGGGAAGTTTGGGGGGGCCAAAAGCAGGTAAAGCTCGGGCGGCGAAGCTGTCGGCAAAGCAGCGGAAATCTATTGCCGAAAAAGCTGGGGCGAGTCGTTGGGAGAAGCGGGCGCTGGGTTAGTAAGGGGGACCTCATTCGGGGTCGCATCCACGAACTTTATTCCATCCAAGGCACTCTGAATTCTTTCAACGATCTTCCTCGCATCTGCTCTAATCGAGCACTCTTTCACCCACGAAATCACCATCGCTCGCCACAAATCGTTGCTTCCAATAATT
Organism: Phycisphaerales bacterium UBA1161; assembly: GCA_002311745.1. GTDB lineage: Bacteria > Planctomycetota > Phycisphaerae > Tepidisphaerales > Tepidisphaeraceae > UBA1161. The sequence goes on from DBZL01000053.1 coordinate 46,285, forward strand.
AGCTTGTCTGCCACCGATTTTAACCAATCGTGATGGTTTGTCAGCGTCATGGCGGTCTGCGTGGCGTCCACGAGTTCCGAGTGAGACCGCTCTATCCGTTCAGCAACTCCGGCCCACTGCTTGTTCGCTAGTCCTTCAAACACAACGCGCTCGGGTGCGTCGTCTCCCGGAAGAAGAAGGCATCCTTCCGCTGGTTCCTGGTCCGCATCAAGAAAGACAAGCGACGGACGCGGGAATCTGTCTTGTTTGACCATTTTCCCGAGAGCCTGCCCAACCGATGCCGCGCCGAAAGGGATAATACAACAACGCGGTAACAGTTCCTTTTTTTGGGCAATCACCACCTCTTCGATGACGATTCTAGATCGTTCATCCTCAACATAAATATCAGCCTCAGGATGCTTCTCTTCGTCCATTTGCGTCATCGCAAAATCCGGGCTGACACCAGTAATCAGCGTTTTACCTTGCGATGTGTTCATCACGTAGATGCGGCCAAGGTTGGGTAATTCCTCCAAGATATAGGGCGAATGCGTCGTGATGATAATTTGAAGTTCCTTCAGCCTGCAAATCTCCGCGAGATCGCGCATAAGACGACGCTGCGAGCGAGGATGAAGCGACGTCTCAATTTCATCAATTAACAAAACGCTGTACTGTGGGATGTCTACTTTGAGCAGCCCCGTGATCGTAGCCTCCCCAGCCCCTTGGTGAAATCCGGAGTATTTGCATTCCGGCAGGTCCGCAACTGGCACCCATCGGTTCGGATCGGCATCGCTCAAGGCGAAACCGGCATCACGATATGGACGCCCGATAATTGATGAGAACCTAGCCAACTTCTCGGCACTAAAGGCTAACCGATTAGTTTCGATGTTCTGCGGCTTTGCAATCCGGGCGTATCCCGTCTGCGCCGCGATCGGCTGAAGCCTGCGAAGATCGATGTAGTTGACGATTCGTTCCCGTCGATTAGGGTTTCCTCGCCAGCGGTCTGAAGGCTTTCGCACACTAACGACGGTGGAGGCATTTCCTTCACGGATCGAGCATTTGATTGATGCTTCCGTGATCTTGTCCCAGGGCGTATCGGGAAAAAAATCTGAGGCGAACCAAGACTCTTCGGAAGATTTGTATGCAGAGGCAATGGCTTGAAGGATTGTGCTTTTGCCGACTCCATTTTCCCCTGTAATTGCCACGAACGGAAAGTTGAAATCGACTCGCTGGCCGCCCCACCCGCGCACGTTTAAGATTTCCAGCCATTCCAAACGCTTCGGCCAGCTGCTCTCGGTTTCCCACTTGTTTACCAACTTCCTCATTTCGCGGCTCAGTGCCATTTTTCAAGACTCCCGGCGCTATGCGCCTTTGGCAACCCGATTGCCCAGGCGCAAGCCGACATGTTGCGCCTGGTATAACTGGAAATAACCATGAAATTATACGCGTTACTTTAACTGAGTCAAGGCTCGGTTCGTCAATCAAGCCATATCTGTCCTTAAACCGCATTGGGGGTTAAATAGAGGGACAAATTGAACTAGCGAGGCATTGTTGCCCGGCCTCGTGTAATCTCGGCTCCGGTGGAGGGTCACGGCATCCGCGTCACGGTGGCCACGGCCCGCGACGACTACTACGACCAGCGCGACCAGAATCCTAAGACCCGAAAAGTACAGTGCGATGAAATCTGGCCGAGCGGTCGGGGTGGCTATGCGTGGGTTATCAAAATCTACGGAACGGAGCGGGCCGGAGAAGCTCGGTACAGCCCGGCAGCCTGTAACGGGATGCAAGAAAAACACATGTACGGGGTGGCTGATTCCCGCCACATTTCAACAAGCCACGCTGAACGCCAGAACCTCACCATGCGGATGCAAATGCGGCGGTTTGCCGGGCTGGCAAACGCGTTCAGCAAAAAGGTTGAGAATCACGCCCACAACGTCGCGGTGCACTTCATGCACCACAATTTCTGCCGCGTCCACCAGACGTTGCGGGTTACGCCAGCCATGCAAGCCGGTCTTGCCAATCGCGTGTGGGAAATCGAGGACTTGTCCGCGCTGGTGGAGTCAGAAGAAATGCGGGCGATCGAAAACGGGGAACTGAAACGCGGTAAGTATCGGTTAAAAGAGGCGGATTGACTCTGCTTTGTTCTGGGATATACCTGTTTGTCCATATGCCTGAAAACCCGCAGAATCCGGCAGATGAAAAGACAACGCCTCCTCCTATAGCAATCGCCCAAGAGCCTAGACCTATCGGAATATGCCTTAGCACACCCTGGATCAGCACTGCCAATGTTTTCACGTCGGCAAGTTGGATGCCGTGGCATATACGGGAGTCTCGCAAATTACAGGCCTTGTTTTTGGCCGAACGAAGCCGTGTGCATGAAGTGTACATCCGTGAGGAGCATAAGACTAAGCGGCTTTCAATGATAATCGCGGCCACATTGACCATGGTTTCCGTCGTAATTATGGTCTTTGCGCCAGCTGGCCGCGAAACTTTGTCTTACTGGCTTGGCGCGGCGATCTTGGTCATTGCTGCTGGGTCAATGGGCTATAAACGGATTCGGGGAAAGACTCCGGGATTCTCTCTTCGCGCAGACGACGCCAGCGGTGATGACGAAAATTCAAAGTAGCCCACTACCAATGCTCGCATGAGCTTGTCCCCTCGCTCGAACCGGGGAACAATCGAACGGAGGGCGAAACCATAAACCGCCGCCGTCTGACCGGCAAACGAGCGAACTTCTTCGCGGGTCCAAGGAATTTTACAGCCGGCTGCATGGTTTGCATTGATATGCACCTGTCTATCGTGATCGTCGCCGCCGCCGTTTGCCTGCTCCTGGTCGCCTGCGGGGGGCCGGCGGATCGCCAGAGCGTCGCCGCCGGGCCGTCCTCACGACCCGCCACCGAACCCTCGCCCTCCGACAAGGTCGTCCGCTCGGATGCCGATTGGTGCACTATCCTCACGCCCGAGCAGTACGAGGTCCTGCGCAAACAGGGGACCGAACTGCCCTTCCACAATGCCCTGTGGAACAACCATCGCAAAGGCGTTTACCGCTGCGCCGCCTGCGGACTGCTGCTGTTTTCCTCCGACACCAAGTTCGATTCGGGCACCGGCTGGCCCAGCTTTTGGGGGCCGGTCGCGCAGGCCAACGTCAAGCTCGTGCCCGACCACAGTCACGGCATGGATCGCATCGAAGTGGTCTGCCCGCGCTGCGGCTCACACCTGGGCCATCTGTTCGACGACGGCCCGCCGCCCACCGGCAAACGTTTCTGCATGAACTCCGCCGCCCTCAAATTCGAACCGGCCCCATAGATCTTTAGATCGGGTCCACAACCACGCGCAGGCCATCGTACGCCAGTTGCATCTCCGCCGGCAGTTGCGCGTTGGTGGCCGCGTGGGCCAGGCCGTGGGCGATGTGCGTGAACAGCGTCCGCCGCGCCCCGATGCGCCGGGCCGCTTCCACCGCCTCGGCCAGCGTGAAATGCGTCGGATGCTTGCGATGCTGCAGTGCATCCAGCACCAGCACGTCCAAACCGCGCAGCAGATCAAATGAATTATCCGGAATCTGGCTGACGTCCGTGCAGTACGCCAGCGACCCGATGCGAAATCCCAGCACCGGGACGTCGCCGTGGATCAGCGGAATCGGCGTCCAGGTGATCCCGCCGATTTCAAACGGCCCGTCGATCCTGCGGCGGATCAGGTGCGGGCGGAAGATTTTCATCTCCGGCCGCGGCGGGGCAAACGCGTAGCCGAAAGACCGTTCCAGCACCGCGTGCGTCAACTCATCCGCCCAAATATCCAGCGGACCGTCGCGCAGCGCATTGAACCGCCGCACGTCGTCCAGACCCATGATGTGATCCGCGTGCCCGTGCGTGAAAACCACCGCGTCGATCATCTCCACGCCGTTGCGCAGGCATTGCAGGCGCAGCTCCGGCGTCGTATCCACCAGCACGCGCGTCCGGCCATAGCTGATCAGCACCGACGGGCGGCTGCGCTGGTCGTGCGGGTCGGTGCTGCTGCACACCGCGCAGCGGCAGCCGATCATCGGAATCCCCGCGGAGGTGCCGGTGCCGAGGAAAAGCAGGTCGATGCGATCCATACGCGGCCAATCCTCTCGGCGAGTCAGCAAAGAGGGGGAGAGTGGGAGAGGGGGGGAGGGGGAGACGAAGCGAAGCCACGCCGCCTCAGCCTCATCTCCCCCTCTCCCACTCTCCCACTCTCCCCCTCTCCATTCCCGCCTTCTCCAGCCAGTCTACGTTCTCAAACGCCGCCAGAAAATCCGGGGGCAAAAACGGCGGCGTGAACTGCGAAAACCGCGGGGCCAGGCAGAGCACCGGAACCTTGCCCCACCGCTCGATGGCGCGCGGATTGGTCTCTTCCGCGATGCCCGGCGTCTCGCTGGGGTACTGATTCACCACCACGCCGGCAATCGGCGCGTTCGCCTGCCGCAGGGCGCTGACCGTCAGCAGCGTGTGGTTGATCGTCCCCAAACCGGGGCGGGCCACGATCACCGCCGGCAATCCCAGCCAGCCGATCATGTCCAGCACGCTGTGGCGCGGGTCCAGCGGCACCAGAACCCCGCCGACGCCTTCCACGATCATGACGTCGCTTTGCCGCGACATCATCTGGATGGCGCGATCGATCGCGGTCCAGTCCACCGTCTGTCCCGCGCGTTCGGCGGCCACGGCCGGGGCCAGGGCCTCGGCAAACCGCTGCGGGCAAATCACGTTCAGGGCAAATCGGGCGTCCCCGTGATGCGCCAGGAATTCCGCATCCTCGCTGACCAGGCCTTCGCGCCGGTGGACGCATCCCGTGGCGATCGGCTTGCACACGGCCACGCGATAGCCGCGCCGGGCAAACCATGCCGCAATCGCGCCGGCCACCAGCGTCTTGCCCACGCCGGTGTCCGTGCCCGTCACCAACAGCCCCGGAATCGACACCCGCTGCAGCATGATTACTCGCCAATCGCCGACGCTTCCGCCTCCACCGCCGCCACGATCGTGCGCAGATCGTCCAGTTCCATGGCCAGCGGCGGCATCAGCACGATCACGTCGCCCAGCGGGCGCAGGATCACGCCGCGGCGGCGGATTTTATGGCACACTTCCGCCCCGACGCGACGGCGCGGATCAAACGCCCGGCGGCTCTGCTTGTCGGCGACCAATTCGATGCCGACCATGAACCCCTTTTGCCGGATGTCGCCCACGTGTTTGAGCGACCGCAATGGCTCCAGCATCCGGCCCAACTCGACGGCCTTGCGGGCAACAGCGGCCACCAGGTGGTTCTTTTCAAACAGGTCCAGCGACGCAATCGCCGCGGCGCACGCCAGCGGGTTGCCCGTGTAGGTATGGCCGTGGAAAAACGTCTTGCCCTCCCACGGTTCGCCGAGGAACGCGTCGAAAATCCGCTCGCTTGCCAGCGTCGCCGCCAGCGGCAGGTACCCCCCGGAAATTCCTTTGCCCAGGCACATCAGGTCCGGCGACACGCTTTCGTGCTCGCAGGCGAACATCTTGCCCGTCCGCCCAAACCCAACGGCCACCTCATCCGCGATCATCAGCACGCCGTACTCGTCGCACAGCTTTCGCACTCCCCACAAGAGCCCCGGCGGCTGCACGAGCATTCCGCCGGCGCCCTGCACGATCGGCTCGAGGCACACCGCCGCCATCCTCCCGCCGTGCCGCTGCAGGATTTGCTCCAGAGCATCCAATGCGGTTTGCGAGGTCGGCGGCGGCGCGAAATGCGCCTTGAACAACATCGGAAAGTACGGCCGATGAAACGCCTCCATCCGTCCCACCGACATCGCCCCCACCGTATCCCCGTGGTAGCCGTCGGCAAACCCGACGAACTGGTTTTTCTCCCCGCGGCCCAGGTTGTGCCAATATTGCGCCGCCAGCTTGAAGGCGATCTCCGTCGCGGTGGCGCCGCTGTCGCTGTAAAAGATTTTGCTCAGTCCCGCCGGCGCCAGGGGCATGAGGCGATCGGCCAGGACGATGGCCGGCTCGCTGGCCAGGCCCAACATCGTGCTGTGCGCCACGCGGTCGAGCTGGCGGCGGATGGCCTGGTCGATCTGCGGCACCCGGTGCCCGTGCACGTTGCACCAGAGGCTGGCCACGCCGTCCAGATACCGCCGGCCCTCGCTGTCGATCAGGTGCATGCCCCGTGCCTCGGTGATGATCAGCGGCGGCTCGGCCAGCCATTGCTTCATGTGCGTAAACGGATGCCACAGGTGCTGGTGATCGAGGCGGGCCAAAGTTGGGGTATCGACGCCGGACACAAGGGGAGAGGGTAAGGCCGGCGGCGTGGCGGTTCAATCGGCCGTCGCCGACCCGGCGCGTGAATCGCCGGCTTTTTTGGGTTAGAATTGGAAGGGACTGGCGGGTCCGATTTCGGTATCTGCCGGGGAAACACCAATGGCAGCAGCTTACTTGGAAGTCAAGGATTCGCAGGGCGTGCGGCGCGTCGAGTTGGAAGACGGGCCGCTGACCGTTGGACGCAATTTCACCAATCTGTTGGTGCTGGAGGACATTCACGCCGGCCGGTTTCATTGCGTCTTCGAGAAGGGCCCGCAGGGATATCAGGTGCGCGACCTGGATACGCGCAGCGGCACGCGCGTCAACGGCACGCCCGTCCGCCAAGCCAATTTGAGCAACGGAGACGTCGTCAGCATCGGCAAGACGGAGCTCAAGCTGGTGATCGCCGCCGCCGCCGACCCGTCCGAACCCGCCGACGCCTCCGAACTCATGGATCAAATGGCCGAGTTGGTGAGCACCCAAGAAACGCCCGAGCCGCCCGCCGCGGCCGCGGCCGCGGCCGTCCCCGAGGCTCCTCCGCGGCGCGCCGTCCTGGGCGCCAACGAATACGAACGACACCTGCGCGAACGCGCCGAGGCCCTGCCCGACCGCTCCTTCACCGAATCGCAGATCACCTTGATCAACGCCCGCGGCAAAATCGCCCACGCCGGCGACCACAAAGCCAACATCAGCGATGCCTTGCTCAACCTCCGCCTGATCATGCTCATCTGCTTCCGCAGCCGAGCCACCGACATCCACGTCGAGCCCAAGGCCGACGACGTGCACGTCCGCATCCGCGTCGACGGCGGCATGATCGACCTGGTGCACCTCAGCAAAGAGCTGGGCGTACGGCTGCTGTCGCTGGTCAAGGTCCTGGGCGACATCGACATCGCCCAACGCAACATCGTGCAGGAAGGACATTTCAGCGCCCGCGTCCCTGACCGCCGGAGCAGCCTGGGCGCCTCCGAGCGCCGCGTCGATTACCGCCTCAGCTTCGCCCCCACCATGCACGGCCAGAAGCTGGTCATCCGCATCCTCGACGCCGCCAACGCGCCCCTCTACATCGACGACCTGCAATTGCCCGCCAAGGCCCGCCAGATCATCCAGCAGGCCAGCAACCAGGAATCGGGAATGCTCCTGGTCTCCGGCCCCACCGGCTCCGGGAAAACCACCACGCTCTACGCCATCCTGCGCGGCATCGACGTCTCCCAGTACAACGTCGTCACCATCGAAGACCCCGTGGAAATCCAGCTCGAAGGCGTCACCCAAATCCCCGTCAACGACGCCCAGGGCAACTCGTTTTCGGCGCTGCTGCGCAGCGTCCTGCGGCAAGACCCGGACGTCATCCTCGTAGGCGAAATGCGCGACGCGGAAACCGCCCGCGTCGGCGTCCAGGCGGGCATGACCGGTCACCTGGTCTTCAGCACCGTCCACTCCCGCGACGCCATGAGCGGCATGTTCCGCCTGCTCGACCTGGGCGTCGAGCCGTACGTCGTGGCCTCCGCACTGCAGTTGGTGATCGCCCAGCGCCTGGTCCGCCAACTGTGCGCCTCGTGCAAGACCGCCGTGGCGCCAACGCCCGAGCAGATCAAACGCATGGCCGATGCCGGCATCGGCGATGTGCCAAAACTTTTCATCCCCAAGGGCTGCCGCCGCTGCCTGGGCACCGGACACCTCGGCCGCCACGCCATCTTCGAACTGGTCGTCGTCACCCCCGCCCTGCGCGAAACGATCCTCAAGAACCCCAGCGTTCAGGAATGCCGCAAAACCCTCGACCCCGCCAACTACATCACCCTGGCCGAAAGCGGCTACCGCCTCATCGCCGACGGCCTGGCCGACTTCGACGAAGTCGAAAAGGCCATCGCGTGAAAGCCCCGGCAGCGCGCTGCCGGGGACAAACCCGAATTACTCCGCCTGCCCCCTGGTCAGATCGTACACCCAAGGCTGCATCGTCGGCTTCCAATCAATCAGCTCCTCGGGCGAGAAGAACAACCCCATTTCGCGCAGCGCGTTGTCCGGCGAATCCGACCCGTGAATCAGATTGAACGAATTGCTCAGGCCAAAATCGCCGCGGATCGTGCCCGGCTCGGCTTTGGAGCCGAACGTCGCCCCCATCATCTTGCGACAGATGGCGATCGCGTCCTTCCCCTCCAGGGCCAACACGATCACCGGCGAGCTGGTCATGAACCTCACCAGCGGCTCATAAAACGGCTTGCCCTTGTGCGGCGAATAAAGCGCCGCGGCCAGCGATGGCGAGATGTGCATGAATTTGATGCCGGCGATTTGCAGGCCCTTTTTCTCGAAGCGGTCGATGATCTGCCCGCAAAGCCCGCGTTGCACCGCATCGGGCTTCAGGATGATGAGCGTTCGTTCCATAGCGCCTTGTTATAGCGGATCGCCCGCGCTTCGACAAAGCGGCGCTAGCCGTAGCCCAGGATCTTTCAACTCTCGTAAATACAAATGCAACCGCGGAGCAAATGCAACCGCAGAGGCGCAGAGACGCAGAGGAAGCCGCTGAGAAGACAAGAATTCTGTTTTTAAAAAACCAACATTTAATGGATTTTTAATTTCTTCTCTGCGGCTGTCTCTGCGCCTCTGCGTCTCTGCGGTTGCATTTTGTATTTCTACAGATTTGCCGAATCCAGGGAATTCTTGGTGATGTTGATGCCGCACTCGTACTTGTCCTGGCCGGTCCAGCGGCCGGAACGAGGGTGTTCGTCCTGGCCCACCGGGCGCGTGCAGCTCAGCGGATTGCAGCCGATCGACGCGTACCCCTTTTCCCACAGCGGATGGTACGGCAGATCGTGCGACTTCAGGTAGGCATGCAGTTCCCGCGAACCCCAATTGAGCAGCGGCGAAATGGCGTGGCAGTTGTACCGCGGCGACCATTCGACGAACGGCGTCTGCTTGCGCAGGTCGGACTGGCTGCGGCGGATGCCGCGCAGCCACGCCTTGGGCGCCAGCTCCTTTATCGCCCGCTCGAACGGCTCAATTTTGTTGGCCGCGCAGCAGGCGTCGATGTCCTTGCGCCAGGTGGGATTTTCTTCCCCCGCCTGGTGCAGATACGCGATCGGGTCGTGGCGCGTGCGATAGGTCCAGACGTTCAAGTCGAACTGCCGGCGAAGCTGCTCCATAAACGCGTGCGTCTCCGGAAACAGGTATCCCGTATCGACGAAGACGATCCGCAACCCCGGCCGCGCGGCGATGGCCATGTGGATCAGCGCGGCCGATTCAGCCCCGAAGGATGAACTCATCACCAGATCGTCGCCAAACTGTGCCGCGGCCCACTGCACGATCTTCGTCGGCTGGGCCGTTTCGAACATCTGGTTCAGCGCATCCAGATCGAGTTGTTCTGCGGTGCTGCTCATGATTTGGCGGCGGCGGCAACCGCCTCGCGCAAGGCGTCGAACCACTGCCGCGGCACGCGCCGGCCGTTGGCCACGCCCAGGTCGACGTCCTGCTTGTTGCTCCCGTGAAAATCGCTGCCGCCGGTCTTCAGCAAGCCCAGCCGATCCGCCAGCGCATCGTATTTCTCGACCGTCGCCGCGTCGTGATCGCTGTGGATGACCTCGATGCCGGCCAGGTCCAGGTCCCTCAGATCCTTCACGATCCGCTCCAGTTGCGCGTCGTTTTGGCAGCGAAGCTGGATCGGGTGCGCCAGCACCGCCACGCCGCCGGATTGCCGGACCAGCTCGATAGCGCGCTTCGGCGAGAGCCGCTCCTTGTCGAAATACGCCGGGGCGCCATGGCCGATGTATTTGTCGAACGCCTGTTTGATCGAGCTAACGTAGCCTTTACGTTCAAGGATGGCCGCAAGCTGTGGCCGGCCCATCACCTCGCCGTGCGCCTCATCTTCCCACTCCTTCATCGAGACATGCACGCCCATCTCGTTGAGCTTGGCGATGATCCTGGGATTGCGGTTGTTTCGCCCAGCGATCAGGGTCGCCGTCAGATTTTTCAGCGACGGATTATCCGCATCGATGCCATAGCCCAGCAGGTGCAGGGTGCCGGGATGTGGGAATTCAGCGCTGATTTCGATGCCGGGCAAAAAATCCAGGCCCGCGCGACTGGCTTCCGCAGCGGCCTCGGCGATGCCCGCCACAGTGTCATGGTCCGTCAGCGCCAGCGCCGACAACCCGCGATCCACCGCCAGGCGCACCACTTCCGCCGGCGCCAGCGTCCCATCCGACGCCGTGGAATGGCAATGAAGATCGATAAACGGCAAAGACATACGCGCAAATTCAAGCTTTCAGACAGCCGTGCCGTTCCAAGTACGCGAGAATCTGTTGGGCGGCCGCCTCGGGCTTGGTCTTCTCCGTGTCGATCACGATCTCCGGCTGCTGGGGCGGTTCGTACGGATCGTCGATGCCAGTGAATTCTTTGATCTCGCCGGCCCGCGCCTTTTTGTACAGGCCCTTGGGATCGCGCCTCTCGGCCTCTTCCAGCGACACCTTCACGTACACCTCGACAAACTCGCCCGGCTTCATTCCCGCCCGCACCGCGTCGCGGTCTTTGCGGTACGGGCTGATGAAGCTGGTGATCGTGATCACGCCGGCATCCGTGAACAGCTTGGCCACCTCGCCGATGCGGCGGATGTTCTCCGCCCGATCCTCCGCGGAAAAACCCAGATTCTTGTTCAATCCGTGGCGGATGTTGTCGCCATCCAGCCGATACGCGTGCTTCTTTTTGTGCAGCAGCATCTGCTCCAGGATGCACGCGATGGTGCTCTTGCCCGAAGCGCTCAGTCCCGTCATCCAGACGGTCACGCCCTTCTGGTTCAATAGCTGTTGGCGTTCCGGGCGCGAGACGGAGCCTTCGTGCCAGGTGATGTTGGTCGATTTTTGTTGGGCCATGCCCGATTACTCTTCTTCAAACAAGGGGGTGCTGAGGTACCGTTCGCCGAAACTGCACATGATGGTGACGATCATTTTCCCCTTGTTTTCGGGGCGGGCGGCGACCTTGGCGGCGGCGGCGACGTTCCCGCCGGAACTGATCCCGCCGAAAATCCCCTCTTCCCGGGCCAGCCGCCGCGCCCAGGCAAACGCCTCTTCATCCGTCACCTGCACGACTTCATCGACGATGTTCATATGCAGGTTTTCCGGGACGAAGCCGGCGCCGATGCCCTGAATCTTGTGTCGCCCCGGCTGCACGGCCTGTTTCTGCATCGTCTGCGTGATCACCGGCGAGTTCACGGGCTCGACCGCAATCGCCCGGAACGACGGCTTGCGCGGTTTGATGACCTCGGCCACGCCGGTGAGCGTCCCGCCCGTGCCGACGCCGGACACCAGGATATCCACCTGCCCCTGCGTGTCCTGCCAGATTTCCTCGGCCGTCGTCTGGCGATGGATCAGCGGGTTGGCCGGGTTCTCAAACTGCTGAGGCATGAAACTGTCCTGGTGTTCCTTGAGGATCGACTGGGCCTTGGCGATGGCGCCGCGCATCCCCTCGGCCGCGGGCGTCAGCACCACCTCGGCCCCCAGCGCCTTGAGCAACCGGCGACGCTCGATGCTCATGCTCTCCGGCATGGTCAAAATCAGCTTGTACCCCCTGGCCGCGCACACGAACGCCAGGGCGATGCCCGTGTTGCCGCTGGTCGGCTCGACGATCACCGTGTCGTGCTTGATCTTGCCGGCTTTTTCCCCGGCGTCGATCATCGCCACGCCGATGCGGTCCTTCACGCTCGACAGCGGATTGAAAAACTCGCATTTGACCAGCACCGTCGCCTGGTCCTTGGGAATGATGCGGTTAAGCCGAACCAGCGGTGTTCCGCCGATGGTCTCGGTGATGTCGTTGAAGATCCGGCCCTGCGGTTTCAATGGCATAATTTGCCCAGCCTTTCTTGCCGATCAGGGGCATTTGGCGGCGGGCGGCGGCGCGGCGCCAGGCCCGGTTTCGATCGGCGCACCCACCAGATTGCCCCATTCGGTCCAACTCCCATCGTAGTTCTTCGCGTTGTCAACGCCAAGCAGGTACCTCAGCACGAACCACGTGTGACTCGAGCGCTCGCCGATGCGGCAGTACGCGATCGTCGGCTTGGCGAAATTCACCCCCGCCGCGCCGTAAAGCTGCTGCAACTGCTGCCGCGTCTTGAACGTCCCATCCTCGTTGGCCGCCTTGGACCACGGAATGTTCTTGGCCCCGGGGATGTGCCCGCCGCGCTGCGCCGTCTCCGTCATGCCCGGCGGCGCAATCACCTTGCCGGAAAATTCATCCGGCGAACGCACGTCCACCAGGTTGATCTTGTCCTGGTTCAGCGTCTGTTTCACCTCGTCGCGATACGCCCGCACGCTCTGGTCGGTCTTGGGAACCTGGTAATCGCTGCGGGCGAACGACGGGGGCTGCTGGACCATCGGCCGCTGCTCCAGCTCCCACTTCTTGCGCCCGCCGTTCATGAGCCGCACGTCCTTGTGCCGGTAATACTTGAACTGCCACAGCGCCCAGGCCGCGAACCAGTTGTTGCTGTCGCCGTAAAAAACCACCGTGTCGTCGTTGCCGACGCCGGCGGCACGATTCAACTCGGCAAATTGCTCGGCGTTGATGATGTCGCGGCGCACCGGGTCGTTCAGGTCCGTCTGCCAGTTCCACCCGATCGCGTTGCGGATGTGGCCCTTCTGGTAGTTGCCGGCGTCCACGTCCACTTCCACGATCTTCACCTTCTGGTCGTCCAGATGCTGGGCAACCCACTCGGTCGTCACCAACATTTCGGGATGGGCGTAAGCGTCACTCATGGCATGATCCTTTCCTGCAAAACGTCTTCCTGTTCGAAGGTCCCGGTCTTCTCATCCAATCGCCAACTGGTCAACTCCGCGGCTTCGCCGCCGGCGACGGCGACGATGACGTAACTGTAAAACCCCCAGGCGTGCTGGCGGTCGTACTCGCTGGGCCGCGACGGATGATCCGGATGACTGTGGTAAAACCCCAGCACGCTCAGACCGCCGTGCGACGCCCTCTTCTCCAACTGCATCAGCTCCAGCGGATCCAGTGAAAAGCGGCGATATCGCTCATCCGGCGAAAACGAATTCTTCAGCGCCTCCAGGCGCTGCACGATCCGCCGCTTCCGCCCACCGTCGATCCGTTCCTTGCCCAAGATGGCCCCGCAGCATTCCTGCGGATACGCCGCCGCCGCTTCGCGCTCGATCTGGCGCACCTGGCTGGCCGACAAGATGAGCTGGCTCGGGTCGCTCACGGCCAATTCTCCGCCTGGCTGTCCTTCTCCTGCCAGAAACTCTCGGACAAATACTTGCTCGCCGAATCGCAAAAGATCGTGACCACGACGCCTTCTTTCAAGTTCCTGGCCACCTGCAAGGCCGCCCAAAGATTGGCGCCGGAGGAGACCCCCACCAGAATCCCCTCCTGCCGCGCCAGCCGAAGCACCATTCTCTGGGCGTCTTCCGTGGCCACGGCGATTTTGTCATCCGCCAGCGATGGATCGTAAATCCCCGGCACCAGGGTCGTGGGCATGTGCTTCAGCCCCTCCAATCCGTGCAGCGGCGCATCGGGCTGCATGCTGATGCACACCACCGCGGGGTTCAGTTCCTTCAGCCGCCGCGTCACGCCCATAAACGTGCCCGAGGTCCCCAGGCCGGTCACGAAATGCGTGACCCGGCCCTGCGTCTGATGCCAAATCTCCATGGCCGTCGTTTCGTAATGCGCCCGCCAGTTGGCGTCGTTGTTGTACTGGTCCGGATAAAAGTATTTTTCGGGATCGGCATCCACCAGACGCCGCACGTAACGCTGCGCACCATCCGTTCCCTCGGTCGGATCGGTCAGCACGAGTTCCGCCCCGTACGCCAGCAGGCACTGCTTCCGCTCTTCGCTGACGTTCTTGGGCAGCGCCAGCTTCACGCGATAGCCGCGCTGCGCCGCGATCATCGCGTATGCGATGCCCGTGTTCCCGCTGGTGGCATCGACGATGGTCTTGCCCCGGGTCAGCGCCCCGGTGCGTTCGCCGTCCAGAATCATGCTCATCGCCGCTCTGTCCTTGACGCTTCCGCCTGGGTTGCACCACTCGGCTTTGGCCAGCACCTGCACCGGCATCACACTCTCCGCCAGACGCTTGAAATGCAGCATGGGCGTGTTGCCGATCAGCTCCAGCACCGAGCGGCCCTGCTGCAGACGTCGTGACGCCAAAACACTCATGCTAATTCCTACTAATACTAGAGGAAAATAGGTATAAGTTCAAGAATCAAAGCTAATGACTCGCCATCTTATCCTAACTACCGATGAATCTTGCATATAGGGAACGAGCACGCAGCGGATCAGCCGTGCCATGGACCAGCAACCGGCCATCGGGAAAAAGCGTCAGATCGATCCCCGGCGGGTCGTGAAGTTGGCAGCGCAAAAAGTACGGCCCTTGACGCACCGACCCTGCCTTTTGCAATCGCCGGGCGGCGGCGGGCAAATCCACGGGCCGCGATCTTCCAAACTGCACCTGCACCGCCTTTTGCCCGCACAAACTCGTCACCATTTCATCCTGATCCGTCGCTGACAGAAAAACAAAATCCCGTCTGCCGCAGCACGGGCAATCCGCTTGGGGAGTCCGCCCTGAGCTCAAGTTGCGAAACTCCCCTTCCCATGCGTCCAGGGCGATCAACCCCGGTGAATTGGCCGGCGGACCCTCGACCAGAAATCGCATCGCCACCGCCGCTTGCAGCGCCGCGACCGCCGCCGCCGCCGCGCCCAAAATCCCCGCCGTATCGCACGTCGGCAGCTCGCTGGCCTTTGGCGGCGACGGATAGACGCATCGCAGGCATGCCGTCTTCCCAGGCCAAATCCCCATCACGCGTCCCGACACGCCCACGCACGCGCCGTACACCCAGGCAATGCCGTGCTTGACCGCCACGTCGTTGAGCAGATACCGCGTGGCCACGTTGTCCGTTCCGTCCACAATCAGATCGAATTGCGGCTCTTTCTTCCTCGCCCCGGTACTCCGGGGAGAGGATTGAGGTGAGGGGCGGTCTCCCGAATTGCAAAGCCCCTCACCCTTCCCCTCTCCCCGGGGTACCGGGGAGAGGGGACCAGAATCCAACATCGGCTCGGCATTGGCGGCGTTAAGATCGGCGACGACCGGTTCGATGCGGACCGTGGAGTTGATCGCGCCAAGCCGCCGGGCCGCGGCCACGGCCTTGGGCAACTCCTCCCGGGCGTCGCCCTCGTCAAACAAAACCTGTCGTTGCAGATTGCTCAGTTCCACCAAGTCACGATCGACCAGGCGCAAAAATCCGACGCCGCCGCGTACCAGCAATTCCGCCACCGTTCCGCCCAGAGCCCCGCAGCCGACCACCAGCACGCGCGCACGCCCCAGGCGGTCCTGGCCCTCCCGGTCGATCTGCCGCAGCAGACGCTGACGCTGATACCGATCTGTCTGCTGCACGCTCATGGTGGTGATCGGGCCACTTTCGCTCATGGCCGCCGGTCGATTATAGTGCCCGACCAACAAGGAGCGACATGCCCGTCGATACCCAGCAGATTCTGCAGGCCGCGGAAAACCTCGGCCAGATGCTCAAGGAACATCCCTCCGTGGATCGGTTCAAAGCCGCCCAGAAGGCCGTAGCGGAGGACCCCGAGGCCACGCGGCTGCTTGGCGAATTCGATCGGCACATCGAGTCGCTGGCCCGCCAGGAACAGCAGGGCCGGCCCATCACCGACGCCCAGCGGCTGAGCCTCGAATCGCTCCAGTCGAAGGTCGCCTCGCACATCAAAATCAAGAACCTGAATCTGGCGCAAATGGAATTCGTCGACCTTCTGCGCAAGGTCAGCCAGACCTATCAGCGTCCGCTGGCGGATTCGGCGGCATCGCCCCCCAGACCCAAAGTGGTCGGCGCCCCGCCGGCTTAACACCGATCCCCCATGAGCAGCACCAACGTCACTCCCGAACCCCCCGCCGACGCGTCCGGCCCGCACGCCGAACCGGGCGATCGTGAAGAAGTTTATTTCGAAGGCTCGCCCCCCATTCGCGCTTTCGCCGGTGTGGTGACGCTGTATTCACTGGTCGCGCTGGTCCTTATTGCCGTCACGCTCTTGCTGCTCATCAAGCACATCGGCCCCTGGTGGCTCAAGCTGGTCCTGGTGTTGGTCGCTTTGGATCTGCCCATCATTCCGATTTTGATCGTCAAAAGCGTCCGCTACCGCATCACCAACTACCGCATCGATTGCGAACGGGGATTGATCTCCCGCACCATCGACACGTTGGAGCTGTGGCACGTGGAGGATTTGCACTTCCATCAATCGCTGGCCGATCGAATTTTGAACGTCGGCGACATCACCATCGTGTCGCACGACGAAACGATGCCGCGGCTGGAAATCCGCGGCATTCCCGGCCCGCTCCCCATCTACGAAATGCTCAAGCAGCGCGTCATCGCCGTCAAGCGACAGCGCGGCGTCATCAAGATGGACCCCGGCTGAATCCCGGCGCGCCGGGATTCAGCCGATTTAGCGGCGGTGCGCAGCACAATACTGTCCGGAACCAACTTAATCTAATCTTAACTTGCGCCCGGCCGGTTTTTGTGTTTTGATTCCGTCCGACGT
>DBZL01000045.1 GCA_002311745.1 Phycisphaerales bacterium UBA1161
CTCTGCGTCTCTGCGGTTGCCTTTTGTTTTCTCGAAGAAGTTGCGTAGGGCGGGGCAAATCGCTGTACTATTGCATCGTGCACCCGGTCACCATCGAAAACGACGCGATCTGCATGGACGTTTGGCCGCAGATCGGGGGCAAAGTCTCCAGCATCATCGACAAGGCGGACCACTTCGAGCTGCTGTTCACTTATCCATCCGAGTTGCCGGATTCGCCCAACTACGATGTGCCCTACGCGGACCACTGGTTCTGCGGCTGGGATGAGTGTTTTCCGGCCGTGGCGCCGTGCGTATACCCGCGGCATCCGTATCAAGGGATCGGCGTGCCGGATCATGGGGAGTTGTGGGGGATTCCCACCACGACGGCCGTGCCGACCAAGGACGGGATCACCACGGTCTGGCATGGGCTTCGATTTGGGTATCGATTGACCCGCAAGCTGTTCCTCGAGGAGACAAGCGTCGTGGCGGAGTACAGCTTGACGAACTTGGCGCCCTTTGAGTTCCGGTTCGTCTGGGCGATGCACGCCCTGATGTCGATGACCAGCCCGGTGGAGTTTGACGCGGGGGGAGCAAAGGCGTTTCGGCTGAGCCACGGCGCCGATGGGCAGCCGATCGACCAGGCGTTCGATTGGCCAGCCGCGCCTGGGGGTGAAATACTTTGGCAACCGCGTGCGCTGCCGCCCAAACGCGGCTGGAAATCGTTCTGTGCCGATCCGATCCAATCGCCGTGGGTCATTCGCTATCCGAAGCGGAATCGATCGGTCGAGATCGAATACAGCTCGGAAGATATGCTGCCGGCTTATTGGGGAATCTGGATCAACACCGGCGGGTGGGGCGGGGGCGAACATTTTGCCATTGAGCCGACCGCCGGACGCTTCGATCAACTGGACCGGGCGATCCGGGATGGCTCGGCGGGGCGCTTGGCGGGTTTTGGCCGCTGCCAGTGGGCCGTCCGCTGGAAACTGGGTTGATCCCACAACTTTTCGGCGCGGCGCGCATCTATTATAAATTAGTAAACCAGACCTTTTCTCTCCCCTGTGCCCCGGACGAGCTTCCCCGCGTCCGGGGCGATTTTTTTTATAGAGCGCGCATCAGCCGCCACTGCGTCAGGGCCATGTACCCGCTGATGGCCACGGCAAGGGCACAAAAAAGCTGAAATCCGAGGATGTTGTAGGTGCGGATGACCACGTAAAGATTGAAAATGCCCGCGGCCGAGGTCAGGACGAGCACCGCTGCGATCGACGCCCGCCGCAGCGGCAGCAAGAGCGCCAAGCCTTCGATCAGCAGTGCAACGCCAAATACGGTCATTCCCAAATCAGCCCAGAAGACCTCGGTGTGCGTGTAATGGATGGGATTGAGCTGGGCGTCGGTGAAGGAGTGGTTTTTTTCAAAGGCAGCAGGGGAAAGCAGGTACTGGATCGTGTACGGAAACACAAACAGCACGATCAATCCAATGGCGATGCTAAACCACGCCTCGGCCAGGCCCAAGTGCGAAACGTCCGGCGGCGGCTCGGGCATTGGTTCCGGCGGGGAGGGAGGCGGCGTTCGCGTGAATTTCGGCAGTTTCGAGAAGTCCATGCCGGTCGATCCCTTGAATGGCTGGCACGCGCCACTGTATAGATGACGCAGACGGCTATCAATTCATTCAAAATCATGGCAGAAGCGGAAGCACAGATCGACGCAGTTTGGCAGCAGGCCCAGCAGGAACTGGCCGCCGTGGCCAACCAGGCGCAACTGGAACAGTTCCGCATCAAGTTCCTGGGGGTCAAGGGAAGCATCAAGGGATTGATGACGCTCTTGGCCAAAGCGCCCAAGGATCAGAAGCCCCTGATCGGGCAAAAGATCAACGCGTTGAAGGACCAGGTCACGGCCCAGTACGAGGCGCGCAAGGCGGCGTTGGCGGCGGCGGGGGAAGGCCAGGAGTCGGCGGACGTCACCGAGCCGGGCGTCGCCGCGGCCATCGGCAACCGTCACATCCTTAGCAAGGTGATCGATGAATTGACGGAACTGTTCGGGCGGATGGGTTTTTCCGTGGCGACGGGGCCGGAGGTGGAAGATGAATTCCATAATTTCATCGCCCTGAACATCCCCAAGAGCCATCCGGCCCGCGATCCGCTGGACAATTATTACCTCATCATGGAAACCGACCCAGAAGGCGGCGGGGCGGCCGGGCG
This sequence comes from Phycisphaerales bacterium UBA1161, assembly GCA_002311745.1. Lineage (GTDB taxonomy): Bacteria > Planctomycetota > Phycisphaerae > Tepidisphaerales > Tepidisphaeraceae > UBA1161. The sequence goes on from DBZL01000045.1 coordinate 2,175, forward strand.
GGCGGCGGAGGAGCATCCAATGCTCCTGCGGACGCAAACCAGCACGGTGCAGATCCGCGTGATGGAGTCGTGCCGGCCGCCGATCCGCGTGGTCATCCCCGGCCGCGTCTATCGGCCGGATACTCACGATGACACTCACCTGTCCATGTTCCATCAGCTCGAAGCCCTGGTGGTGGACCGGGGCGTGACGATGGTGGACCTGAAAAGCACGATTCTGCAGTTTGTCCACGCCTACTTCGGCCCCGAAACGCAGACGCGTTTCCGGCCCAGCTTTTTCCCCTTCACCGAGCCCTCGGCGGAGGTGGATGTTTGGTTTGACCTGCCCGGCGGCAGAAGCCGTTGGGTGGAACTGGGCGGGTGCGGCATGGTGCATCCCAACGTGTTCCAGGCCGTCGGCATCGACTCGGAGCAGTACACCGGATGGGCCTTCGGCTTCGGCATCGAACGTATTGCCATGCGAAAATATGGGATCGGAAACATCCGGCTGTTCGTCGAGAACGACCTGCGGTTTCTGAGACAGTTTTGACGAGAAACTAAATGGACATTTATGGCCGATTTTGGGCTTTTGCAAGTTGAAACTGAGTCTCAACAAATGTATACTCGCAGGTGATGGAAAAGGTCTGTACTTTGCCCCAGCGCAATCACTCCGTAAGTCCAGGTACGTGCCGGCTTAACGAGCTTGGAATTGGGTGCACGGCGCGCGTCGTTTCCGTAGGAGGCGACGCGGAGCTTCGCCGCCGCCTGCTGGAGATGGGCTTTTGCAATGGAGCACAGGTGCAGGCCATTCGCCGGGCACCCCTGGGCGACCCCATCGAATTCAGCCTCCGCGGTTACCACCTGTCTCTGCGGAAAGAACAGGCCAGGCACGTAAAGGTGGCGCCGGCGGCCGGTGAGACTGCAGGCCACGAAACCGAATAACCACTTCGGATTTCGTCATTCGGGCTTGATTCGTCATTCGGATTTTCTGGTTTCGGATTTACGATGTCTTCCTGCTGTAACACCAAAGACACGCTGGCCTCGACCAAGGGCATACTGACCGTCGCCTTGGCCGGCAATCCCAACAGCGGAAAAACCACGGTCTTCAACGGCTTGACCGGACTGCGGCAGAAGGTGGCCAATTATCCCGGCGTGACGGTCGAGCGGAAGACCGGCCGTTGCCGCCTGCCCGGCGGCACCGTCGCGCACATCATCGACCTGCCCGGCTCCTACAGCCTGATCAGCCGATCGCCGGATGAGCAGATCGCCATGGAGGTTTTGCGCGGCCTGCGCGCCGACACGGCGGCTCCGGATGCCGTCGTCGTGGTCGTCGATGCCAGCAACCTGCAGCGCAATCTCTATTTGGTGAGCCAACTCATCGAGATGGGCAAGCCGCTGGTGGTGGCGCTGAACATGATGGACGTGGCCGAGCGCCGCGGGCTGCACGTGTCGCCCCAGCGGCTGGCAAAGCAGCTTGGCGTGCCCGTGGTGCCGGTGGTGGCGCACAAGCGGAAGGGGATCGAGCAGCTTAAGCGCGCCATATTGGAGGCGAAGGTCGCGCCCATGCCCGATTGGCCGCTGCCGCAGGAGATGCGGGAGGAGTTGCTGCTCGTCGGCGGGGGCCTGGGGCTTCTGACGCCGCAGCAGAACCTGGAGCGCAGCAAGGCGACGGCGGAGCGATTGCTGATCGGCGACCGCGCCGCCGACCTGCACGAAATTTGGAAACAAGAGCCGGTGGCCGCACTGCTGGATCACGCCGGCCGGCGGCTGGCGCGGCTCGGGATCGATCCGATGCAGGCGGATATCGAAGCGCATTACCGGTGGATCGACGCGGTGGCCGCGTCATCCCTGGTGCCCGCCGGCCAGCCCCTGGCAGAGCCGGACCAAACGCGGGGTTACGCCGCGCGAGCGACGCTCACCGATCGCGTGGATGCGATTCTGGTCCACAGATTCTGGGGCCTGGTGATTTTTGCGGCGGTCATGGCCAGCTTGTTCGTGACGATCTTCTGGTTGGCCCAGCCCATCATGAACGGGATGCAAAACGGGATTGTGTTCGTCGGCCATTGGCTGACGCACCGGCTGCCGCAGGGGCCGCTGAAGTCGATGCTCAACGACGGCGTGATCGGCGGCGTGGGCACGGTGATCGCGTTTGTCCCGCAGATCGCGCTCTTGTTTTTCTTCCTGGCGATCCTGGAGGACAGCGGCTATTTGTCCCGGGCGGCATTCTTAATGGACAAGCTGCTGGCCCGGGTGGGCCTGCACGGCAAGAGTTTCATTCCGCTGCTGAGCAGTTTCGCCTGCGCGATTCCCGGCATCATGGCGGCGCGCACCATCGAGAGCCGCCGCGACCGCCTGGCGACGATCCTGATCGCGCCGTTCATGAGCTGCAGCGCTCGCCTGCCGGTGTACGCGCTGCTCATCGGCACGTTCTTCGCCAGCCACAGCGCGCTGGTGCAGGCGGGGATCATGCTGGGCTGCTATGCCCTGGGCATCCTGGCCGCCGTGGCCACCGCGTGGGTCTTCAAACGATCGCTGCTCAAGGGGGGCGCCACGGCGTTCATCCTGGAGCTGCCCAGCTACAAAGTGCCGCAACTTTCGCAGGTGGCCCGGCAGGTTTGGCTCAACGCCGGCGAATTCGTGACCAAGGCGGGGACGACGATCCTGGCGTTCAGCGTGGTCTTGTGGGCGCTGGCGTATTATCCGCGGCTGCCGGCAGGGCGGGAGCAGGCAGCGCTTCTGGGCGGAGGTCCCAATGCCGTGACGGCGGCGCAGAGTGAATACAGCTTCGCCGGGCGGGTCGGCCATGCCATGGAGCCGGCCCTGCGGCCGCTGGGTTTTGATTGGAAGATGGGCGTCGGGTTGGTCGGGGCGTTTGCGGCGCGCGAGGTGTTCGTCAGCACGATGGGCATCACCTACGCCGTGGGCGACGTGGAGAACGGAACGAGAAATCTGTCGGCGGCGATGCGGGCGGATCGTTACGCGGATGGCCGGCCCGTCTGGACGCCGCTGGTGGCGATCAGTTTGCTCGTGTGGTTCGTGCTGGCGCTACAATGTATGAGCACGGTGGCGATCGCCCGGCGCGAGACGGGCGGGTGGCGCTGGCCGATCTTCATGCTCGTGTACATGAACCTGCTGGCGTACGCGGTGAGCTTGGCGGTGTACCAGGTCGGCTCGCACCTTGGGTATGCGTAATAGCCGCGGGCGGAAGCCCGCGGAACGCGTCGCACGCGACGCGGCTAAAAAAAAAGATGGCGATGTGGCTTCAATATCTTCTGGTTGTTTTGGCCGTGACGGCCTGCGCGGCGTACTTATTGCGTCAGGCGTGGCTGATCCTGGCCGGGCGGCGCAGCCGACTTGGCTCCTGCTGCGCCAAGGGGTGCGGCGCGCAACAGGCGCCCCAATCGGCCTCGACGCAGCGCATCGTGTTTCTTCCGGTCGAAATGCTGGCGCGAAAGAAGTGATCCTGGCGGCCGGTCTACTGTCCCGATTCGCACCAGGTGCGCCACATCTGCCGGTACGCCGCTTCCACGTCGCGGGCCAAACCCGCCGCATCCATCAGCGCCGATTGCTGCATGCGCCCCCGCAGCGTCGCACGCAACTGCATCAACCGCGGCAAATCCTCGGCCAGATTCCGGGCCATCTCGACGTACTGCTGCGGGTCGGCGGCGATCAGCTCGCTCAGCCCGATGGCGTGCAGCAGGCTCGCCCCGGCGCGGCTCACCGAGGTCTGGCCGGCCAACGTCACCACCGGCACGCCCATCCACATCGAATCGCAACTGGTCGTGTGGCCCGGATACGGAAACGGGTCCAGCCCGATGTCCTGATGCTGGTACAGCGAGACGTACTGCTCCCAAGACAAATGGCCGACTAAATCCAGCCGCCGCGGATCGACGCCGTACCGCTCCAGCGCGCGGCAGACGTGATCGGCCGCTTGGCCTTGCGGGCAACGCAAGATCAGACGCGAATCCTTCACCACAGACAGCAGCTTGCCCCAGGTTTCCAGCACGAGCGGCGTCACCTTGCAGAAGTTGTTCAGGCTGCCGAAGGTGACAAATCCGGTTTGCAGAGCGGGAAGTGGTCCCACGGCCTCGTCGCTGCCGCTGAGCCGCCAGCACAGATACGTCCGCGGCAGGCGGATGGTCTTTTCGCTGTGGAATTGCTCCGTGCCCGGCGGATCGATCCACCCATCGCTCAGGCGATAGTCCATCGTCTCCAGGCCCGTGGTGCCCGGATAACCCAGATACGTCACCTGCACCGGCGCCGGCTTGCGGGCGAACACCAGCATCCGGTTGTGGGCCATGTGCAGCGACAAATCCACCAGGATGTCGATCTGCTTTTGGCGGACCAGTTCGGCAACCTCCTGGTCGCTTTGGCCGAAGATCTCCAGCCACTGGTCGGCGTGTTTCTGCATGCGCGCCGTGACCGCATCCGCCCTGGGCACGTTGGAAAAACAGATGATCTCGAACGGCCGATGATCGTGCTGTTCCAGCAGCGGTTCGAAGCACAGACCCACCGGATGCGTGCGAAAATCGGCCGACACGTAGCCGATGCGCAGCCGCCGATCGGGCGACCGGTCGTTCTCGTGCGGGCGGATGTGGACCGCCAGCGGCTTGGCGTGCCGATCGTTCCACGCGCGATGCTCGGCCAAGATCGCGGCGGCGTCGTAGTCCTGATGGAAATAAAGCGTATAGATCAGGCTGCTGTGCACCTGATGAGAACTGGGTTCGAGGGTGATGGCCTTGCGATAGCAATCGATGGCTTCGTCGAGCTGGCCCAGGTCCTTAGCGGCGTTGCCCAAATTGTTGTAGGCGTCGGCCAGGT
>DBZL01000020.1:0-22567 GCA_002311745.1 Phycisphaerales bacterium UBA1161
ATCGGCCGGAAACGCAGCAGGCACGCCTGGCGGATCGCCACCTCCGGCGTGGCACCGCCGCGCTCCGCGTCCAGCGCGAAGTCCACCATCATGATGGCGTTCTTCTTCACCACGCCGAACAGCATGATGATGCCCACGAAGGCGTACAGGTCGAGCGTCACGTTGAAGAGCATGAGGGTGAGGAGGGCACCCACCGCGGCGGAGGGCAGGCCCGAGAGAATCGTGATGGGGTGGATGAAGCTCTCGTACAGAACTCCCAGCACGATGTAGATCACCAGGATGGCCACGATCAGCAACACCGAAAGGCCCTGGAACGAGCGCTGAAACTCCTTCACCGTTCCCTGGAAGTTGGCGGTGATGGTGGCCGGCATGCGCAACTCGCGAATGGCGTCGTCCACGTGCGAGGCTGCCTCGCCCAGCGAGAAGCCGGGCTTCAGGTTGAAGGACACGTTCACCGCCGGCAACTGGCCGAAGTGGTTCACCGTGAGCGGGCCCACCGTGGGCGTGAAATTCACCACTTCGTCCATCGGAATCAGCGAACCCTGCGAAGAGCGGATGTAGAGCTTAGACAGTGCTTCCGGGCTGCGCTGGTACTGGGGTTCCACTTCGAGCAGTACCGCGTACTCGTTGGCGGGCGTGAAAATGGTTGAAACCTGGCGGCTGCCGTAGGCGCTGTAGAGGGCGTCCTGGATCTGCTCTGGCGTCACTCCCAGCGACAGCGCACGGTCGCGGTCGATGTTAGCCATCACTTGCGGGCTGGCGATCTGCAGGTCCGAGGTTACGTCCACGAACCCCGGCAGTGTGTTCATCTTCGCCACCAGGCGCGGCACCCAGGGGTAGATCTCCTTCAGGTTCGCGCTCTGGAGCGTCATTTGGTACACGCTGATGGAGTTCTGGCCGCTGACGGTGATCGGCGGCGGATTCTGCATGAACGTCATCAGGCCGGGCACCACGGCCACTTTCGGCCGCAGTTCGGCAATGGTCTGATCCACCGAGAGCGCCCGCTGATTGCGCGGCTTCGTGCGCACGAAAAAGAAGCCCTGGTTGCTATCCCCTACGAACGCGCCGCCATCGCGCACGTTGGGATCGGCCATCACGATGTCGGCCACGGCCATATGGTGCTTGACCATCGATTCGAACGAGATGTCCTGGCCGGCCATGGTCACGCCGAACATGAAATTGCTGTCCTGGCTGGGAATGAAGCCGGTGGGCATGGTGAAGAACAGGTACACTGTCCCCACCAGCAGCGCCAGGGCGGCCATCAGGGTGACGAACTGGTGGCGGAGCACGCCGCGCAGGGTGACATCGTAGGCGTGCGCCAAGCCATTGTGGCCTCTCTCGAGCACGTGATAGAGCAGGCCGTGCCGCGCGTCGCGGCTGATCCCCAGGAAGCGGCTGCCCAGCATGGGCGTGAGGCTCAGCGAGACGAAACCGGAGATCAGAATGGCCACCGTAATAGTCACGGAGAACTCGTGTAACAGCCGGCCCACGATGCCGCCCATGAACAGCACGGGGATGAAGACCGCCACCAGCGAGATGGTCATCGAAACGATGGTGAAACCGATCTCGCGGGAGGCCAGCAGCGCCGCCTCCATGCGCGACTTGCCCATCTCCATGAAGCGCACGATGTTCTCGAGCATGACGATGGCGTCGTCCACCACGAAGCCCACCGAGAGCGTCAGCGCCATCAGCGACAGGTTGTTGAGGCTGTAGCCGAGCAGGTACATGGCCGCGAAGGTGCCGACGATCGAGAGCGGCACCGCCGCGCCCGGAATCAAGGTGGCCGAGAGGTTGCGCAGGAACAGGAAGATGACCATCACCACCAGGCACACGGTCAGGATCAACGTGAACTCGACGTCGTGAATCGAGCCGCGGATGGATTCCGAGGCGTCGAAGGCGACGTCGAGCTTCACCGCCGGCGGGATCTCGTGACGGAACTGGGGCAGAAGCTGCTTGATGTTGTCCACCACCTCGACGGTGTTGGTCCCGGGCTGGCGCTGGATGGCGAGAATCACGCCGCGCGCGCCGCCGAACCAGGCGTAGGCCTTGTTGTTCTCGACGCTGTCGAGGACGTTGCCGAGCTGTTCGAGGCGCACCGGCGTGCCATTGCGCCAGGCCACCACCATGGGGCGGTAGGCGCTGGCTTCCATCAACTGCCCGCTCGATTGCACGGTGAAGGCCTGCTTGGCGCCGTAGAGCTTCCCGGTCGGCAGGTTGACGTTGCTCTGCGCGATGGCGCGCTGCACGTCGTCGATGCCTACGTTGCGCGCCGCCAGGGCGTCGGGATCCAACTGCACGCGCACGGCGTATTTCTGGCTGCCGTAAACGATGACGCGCGAAACGCCGCTGACCATCGAAATGCGCTGCGAGAGCATGGTCTCGGCATACTCGTCCACGGTGTAGAGCGGCAGCGTGTCGGAAGTCAGCGAGAGGTAGAGCACCGGCTGCTCGGCCGGGTTGGCCTTCTGATAAGAAGGGGGGCGCGGCATGTTGGGCGGCAGGCGTCCACCCGCGCTGGCGATGGCCGCCTGGATGTCCTGCGCCGCGGCGTCGATGTTGCGCTCGAGCGTGAACTGCACCGTGATGTCGGTCTCGCCCTGCGAGTTGGCCGAGCTCATCTGCTGCACGCCGGCGATGGTGGAAAACTGGCGCTCGAGCGGCGTCGCAACCGAGGACGCCATGGTCTCGGGACTGGCGCCCGGCAGAGAGGCGGTGACCTCTATGGTGGGATAGTCCACGCTGGGCAAGGCGGCCACGGGCAGCGCACGGAAGCCCACGATTCCAAATAGCAGAATGGCGAATGTCACCAGCGCCGTCATGACCGGCCGCTCAATGAAGATGCGCGAGAGATTCATAAGCTACTCACTGGCCAATCCCTGGGCAAGCTGAAGCATGCCCCACCTACAGTTCCCGGGAGTCGATCTTGCCGGCCGGAACGGCTTGGATACGCGCTCCGGGATAGAGGCGAAGCTGGCCGTCGGTGACCACGGTCTCACCGGGCTCGACCCCTTTCTCGAGGACCACTTTGCCGGCCACGGTGCGCCCCGCCGCCACCAGCCGCGGCTCAACCGTCTGGTCCTTCTTGACCACGTAAACGAACTGCCCCCGCTGGCCGGCTTGCACCGCCTCGGCCGGCACCACGGTCGCTTCGCGCGCGTCCAGGCGGAGCACGGCGTCGACGAACTGGCCCGGCCACAGCAGCCGGTCGCCGTTTTCGAAGACGGCTTTGAGCTTGATGGTGCCCGTCGCCGGGTCCACGGCGTTGTCGATTACGGCTAGCGACCCTTGCACTTTCTTGCCGGGATCGTCCTCGAGGTACACCTCGACCGGCAGTTTCGCGCTGGCGCTGCGGGTCCGGATCTCCCCCAGATTCTGCTCCGGAACCCCGAAGGACACGAAGATGGGCTCGATCTGGTTGATCACCACCAGCGTGGTGTCTCCGTTGGCCTTGACGAAGTTGCCGGCGTGGACCAGAACGTTGCCGGCGCGTCCCGTGATGGGCGAGTGAATGTCGCAATAGGCGAGATCCAGTTTGGCCCGCTCGACGGCCGCGCGGTCGCTTTCGAGCGAGGCCCGCGCGCTCTCGATGGCGGCCTCATCGGCGTGCACCGATTCCCCTTGCGCGTCGAAGGTGCTGCGCACCTGGTCGTACTGGTTGCGGGCGGCGATGCCCTGTTTGAAGAGCTCGTCATAGCGCTTCGCGTCCGCCTCGGCGGTCGTCAGTTGGGCTTTGTCGCGGCCGAGATTGGCCTGCGCCTGGAGAAGCTGCGCCTGGTCTTTGGCCACGGCCGCCTCCGCCTGGCGCAGCGCCTCTTGATAGGGGCGCGCGTCGATCTGGAAGAGCAGGTCTCCCTGTCGAATGAGGCCGCCCTCGGTGAAGCGGACGCCGACCAGTTCGCCGGCGACCTGAGACTTGACCTGCACGGTGTGGAAAGGCTCGACCGTGCCAACGGCGCGCACCTCGACCGGAAGCACCTCGCGAACCGCTGCAATCACGCTCACCGGCACGGCGGGCATGCCGCCGGGGCCGGCCATCTGCTGCGCCGGCTTATCGGAACCACACCCCGCCAGCATCGCCGCCATGAGCACTACCAAACCGAAGCGCACCGTACCTCCTTGACCCCGAACAGGTTCTTGTTTCCAGTGTAGAACGGTTCCCGGCCCAGCTCGCTCCATGTGTAAAGTTTTGTCAATTGTGGGACGGAGCCGTACCAAGCCGGGTTCCGATCCCTTCCAATGAATACAGACGGAGGTGTGCAAGAGTTCCATGAGAATACGAAACGCAGTAATGGCCGCCGCGTTGAGCGGTCCGTTGGTTCTGCTCGCGGGCGACACCTGGCGCGACAAAGACCCTTCCCAATGGACGAGTGACGAGGTCAACCAGGTGCTGACCAATTCTCCCTGGGCCAAGCAGGTGACCGCAAGTCAGAATAGCGACTGGTCGCAAGGCGGGAGCCGTGGCGGCGGTTACGGCGGAGGGGGTGGCGGCGGCGGAATGGGCGGCGGCGGAATGGGCGGAGGCGGTGGTGGCATGGGCGGTGGCGGCTGGGGCGGTGGCGGCGGCGGAATGGGCGGCGGGGGCGGTATGGGCGGCGGCGGTTGGGGCGGTGGCGGCCGCGGCGGCGGCAGGAGCCGCGGGGGATCGCAGAATACGCCGGCCCCCAAGGTGACGATCCGCTGGGAAAGCGCCGCGCCGGTACACCAGGCGCTCCTCAAGAGCGAGGTGGCGGACGCTTCCAAGTTCGCGGACTGGTCCAAGGACTATTACGTGGTCACGGTCAGCGGGCTGCCGCAGTGGGGACAGCGCCAGGGCGGAAGCGACGACAACGACCAGCAGCAGGATCCCGACCGGGCGAAAGAGATGCAAGAGCGGATGCAGGACCACTTGAAGCAGAGCACTTCGCTCAAACTCAAGAGCCGGACCATTGCGCCGGAACGGGTCGACACGCTCGATTCCGCCGGCGGCCACACGTTCGTGTTTCTCTTCCCCCGCACTTCGAACATTCTGGCGGACGACAAGGAAGTCGCCTTCGGAACGTCCATGGGCCGGTGGGAAATCAAGTCCAAGTTCACCCTGAAGGAGATGCAGTTCAAGGACAAGCTGGAGTTGTGAGGCCGCTTTCGGCGGCCGCTCGTCGATCCCCCGGAGCTGTGGAGCCGGGAACGGCCGGCTGGATCGACGGACCGCGAGCGCATCTACCGGTCAAGCACGTCGCGGACCTTCTCGGCCAGCGTGTGGTGGCTGAAGGGCTTGGCCAGGAACTCCACGTCGGCTTCGAGAACGCCGTGGTGTACGACGGCGTTCTCGGTGTAGCCGGAGAGATAGAGGACCTTCATGCCGGGCCGCACCGGGAGCAGTTGGTCTGCCAACTGCCGGCCGCTCATCTGCGGCATGATCACGTCGGTCAGCAGCATGTGGATCGTGCCTTCGTACTGCCGGCTGAGTTCGAGGGCCTCGAGCGGGTCGGCGGCTTTGAGAATCCGGTATCCCAGCCGCTTCAGCATCTCCGCAACCAGCTCGCGCACACCCTTTTCGTCCTCCACCAGCAGAATGGTCTCGACTCCCTGCCTGGAAACGGGGCTGGGGACGCGATCGCCTGAACTGGGGGCCTCAGCCACCCTGGGGAAGTAGATCTTGAAGGTCGTTCCCCGCCCCGGCTCGCTGTAGACCCAAATATCGCCGCCGCTCTGTTTCACGGTGCCGTAGACGGTCGCCAGTCCCAGCCCGGTTCCCTTGCCCTGCTCCTTGGTCGTGAAAAACGGCTCGAAGATGTGGCGCTTGGTTTCCGCGTCCATGCCATGCCCGGTATCGCTGACCGCGATCAGGACGTAGTCGCCCGGCTGGACGCCCAGGTGGGTCCGGGAGTAGTTTTCGTCGAGGTGGGACACCGCGGTTTCGATAGTCAGCTTGCCACCATCCGGCATGGCGTCTCGGGCGTTGATCGCCAGGTTGAAGACGATCTGCTCCACCTGTCCGGGATCGGCTTTGATGTTGCCGGCGCCGGCGGCGAGACTCAGGGTGAGATCGATGTCTTCGCCGATCAGGCGGCGCAGCATCCGGTCGGCGCCACGGAGCAGCTCGTTCGCGTCGATCACGCGGGGGCGCATCACCTGGCGGCGGCTGAAAGCGAGCAACTGGCCGGTGAGCGCGCCGGCGCGCTCGGCAGCCTTGGCGACCTCCTCGGCATAGTCGCGCAGGGGGTCCTGGAGGGACAGACCGTCGAGCAGCATGCGGTCGTAGCCGGAGATGATGGTGAGCAGGTTATTGAAGTCGTGCGCCACGCCGCCGGCCAGGCGGCCGACCGCCTCCATCTTTTGCGCGTGGAGCAGTTGGTCCTCGAGATGCTTGCGCTGGGTGATGTCGCTGACGAAGGCGATGGCAAACGGGCCCTCGTCGGTTTGGATGTGACTGAGGCTGACCTCGACCGGGAATTCGGCGCCATCCTTGCGCCGCCCCGCCAATTCCATTCCGATGCCCATGGGGCGGACGCGCGGGCGGGAGAAGTAGCCGTCGCGGTGGGCCAAGTGCCCATCCCGGGCGCCCTGGGGCAGCAGCGCTTCAATCGTTTCCCCCAGCAGTTCGCGGCGGCTGTAGCCGAACATTTCTTCCGTTCTGGCGTTGGCAAGGACAATGCGGCCGTGGCGGTCGACGCTCAGAATAGCCTGGGCCGCCGACTCCAGCAGCGCCGCCAGAAGTTTGTCGTGCGATTGCAGGTAGAGTTCCAGATCCTTGCGCGCGGCAGCGCCTGCGCCGGGATTGGTGCCCTGCCCCTCTTTGTCCATATACACCCCGTGGTGCTCTTTAGTTCTATTGTACCTGTGGTTTCGGAAGAAAGCGCCAATAAGAAGAACGTCCGATCCGGCTGTGACTGACTAAGGGCTCAGAACTATCTCACGGACGGCTCCCGTAAAGACACCGGTATTGGGACCGTCCCTGAACGAACAGCCCCTCTTGAATGAAGATCTCGGCTAGTGGTTAGATGCCTCGATTGCCGCGCCGCACCAACTTTAATCGGGCATTCCGGTGAAGGCGGAAGCGCCTGCGCCACTTAGCTGCACGAGGGGCAGGTATTCTGCCTGCCAGCGACAGGCCGGAGGCCTGTCCTACTTGATTTGGATCGTGCCCGTGACGACGCGGGTGGTGGCCGCGTACAACTCACTGCGGAGGCGGGCGGCCTACACGTTGTTGCCGAGCTCGAAGAGCGGGTCGGCGGCTCCGGCGTAGGCCAGGAGCCGCTTGGTCTCGTCCTCGGTGATGGGCTGGAAGCTCTGCGCCACGTCCAGGGCGAGGTGGAACCAGGCGGGGTTGCCGGGCGGAAGGGCCGCGGTCACGGGCTGCGAAAGCGTCCAGCGCCAGGCCAGCGCGGCTTCTTCGGGCAACGTGCAGGGCTCGTACCAGCACTTCGGAGTGCGCTGGCTCTCCGGCAGGCTCTGCGCGTACTTGCCGCGGGCCATGGCCTTCAGCGCGAAGCGGGCCACTCCTTTGCTGCGCGCGTGTTCGAGCACCTGCGGGCCGAAGTTGGCCTTGGAGAACAGGACGTAGTTCACGGGGAACAGAAAGGCGTCGAAATGGGCGCGGTCCATCGCGCCGATGGCTGTCTCGACGGAGTGGGCGCTGAAGCCGAGGTAGCGGAGCTTGCCGGCCTTCCGCGCGGCCACGAAAGCCTCCATGGCGCCGTTGAGGCCGAAGATCCGCTCCAGGTCCGCGGTCTTCTGGAGGGCGTGGTGCTGGTAGAAATCCAGGTGGTCGGTTCGAAGGACCTTGAGCGTGGCATCGATGTCGGCTGCGGCGCCGGCCTTGTCGCGAAAGTCGGTCTTCGAAGAGAGGAAGCAGCGGTTGCGGTACGGCTCCAGCGCCGGCCCCATCCGCTCCTGCGCGTTGCCGTAAGACGGGGACACGTCGAAGAAGTTGACGCCGCGATCGAAGGCCTCCGCCACCAGATCGTTGGCGGCCGTTTGTTCGATCTGCATGAGCGCAGTGCCGCTGAAGGCCAGGATGGAGAGGTGCTCGCCCGTCTCGCCCAGCGGTCGCTTGGGGATTGGGTTCCGTCTGGTTGGGGGTTTCCCGTCGCCGAGCAGGTCACGGGATGCGGCCAGGAGTGCGGAGGCCGCGGTTCCGTTTCTCAGAAAGTTTCGCCGGTCCATAGTCCGATCATGCAACTTTTGCGGGCACGGGTTCAATGGCCGGCTGGTACAATCGGACCGGGATGATTCTTAACTCGCGTGTCGACCCCCGCAAGATTGTGGGCTCGTATCCGGAGCGGCTAAGCGTGGAGCAGTTGAGGGCCCTGGCCGGCTACGTGGTCGCCCTGGAACTCTACACGCCGGAAACCGTACCGGTGCGCCGCATTGAGGCCATCGGCGAGACGGCCGACGAGTGCATGGCGGGATTGGCCGGCCGCGGGCTCGATCCGCGGCGTTTCGAATACATAATGTTGAAGGCGCCGTACTAAGGGCGCTACACTAGGGAAGTCCTTCGGAAGTCGGGGCGTGGCTCAGCCTGGCTAGAGCGCCTGGTTCGGGACCAGGAGGTCGGTGGTTCGAATCCACTCGCCCCGACCAATCCCATCTCACATAAGACCTTCACCCGGGCCTCTTGTCGATCAGCTAAAGGCCGTATTGCGGATGGTGCCCCTGTATCCAGGACTTCACGAGCCCGTTGAACTCGTCCGCCTTCTGCACTAGGTCTTCGGCCTCCGACTCCGTCGCGACGTTCGCCATATCGTAATCGACCTGGTTCCGCTTCCGCCGGCAGGTCTCGAAATACGCAGCGAGCGCAGACGCCTGAGTGCCCATCGCAATCTCGAAGGCCCGGAGCGTTGTCTGATGGTGGCCGCGACCGACGACCCGGTAGCCTTCGCAGGCGACCACCATGGAAGACGGCATTGTACGCAGTGGCGAAGCGTCGGTCAGCCGAGAGCTCAGGAATCTTCGCGTCCAGCAGATCCCGCTCGACGACGGCGTGAAGAGCGCGCAGCTCGGATAGGCTCGTTCTGTGCGGCCTCACCATCTGAGCGTCCAGCAAGCTTTGCCAGGTTGTCGGCAGTGCCATAAACGAAAAGGAGTTCCTTCTCAAGAACTGACGTCAAGAAATGATGTCCGGTCTTTGTCTTCTTGAGGAACTCTTGAGTAGTGTACACCGTTGGGTTGATGTTCCGCCCAACCTCGTCTTCGGCACCGCGAAGGACTCCGGCAATCTCGGAGAGCGGCGCGCGCCCGATGATCATAAGATCGACGTCGCTGGAAGCCCTTTCTTCGCCGGCCGCCACGGAGCCGTAAATGAACGCTACGTCCAGTTTCACGGCCAGAGGCTTAAGAGCGTCCCTGACCACGTCAGCCAGCCCGGACGTCTTGCGCAGCACTTCGGAGAGCGCTCGGAAGATCGGGGAGCGCTGGTCGGCCTGGTAGTACACTCGGTTTCCGTCCACCCTCCGAGTAAGAACCCCGGCCGACGCGAAGATGCGGAGTTCGTGCTGAACGCTTGAGGCGGGAATGCTGAGGTGCCTGGCGAGTTCGTGAAGATACCAGGACCGCTCGGGATGCAACAGCGTGGCCGAGAGAACACGTTGCTTCACGCGGGTCGTGAGGGCATCGAGCACTGAGGTCGTGCGATCCATTCGTATAATTATACCATCCGCTCGTACAAGCGATCCCAGCAAGGCTGAATCGCGCCGGAGCTGCAGGTGCGGCTCGACTACCCACCCAATCGCCACCCAGAAGCGTACTCTTGGTGCTTAGGTTGAGATTTAATGCGAGAATACTTCTTCTGTAATCAAGGAGTTAGACGAAGCAGCCTGGCTCGGGACCAGGAGGTCGGTGGTTCGAATCCACTCGCCCCGACCATTTTAGAATCAATAACTTAAAGAACTTGGGCTGTACGCCAGAAGTTGTGGCGTAAACAGCCACCAGTTTGCCAACCTGGATCGAGTTGCTCTGTGAATCGCAGGTGCGTGTACTGCGGCCATGGCAGACATTGCGACCGCGCCCTTCGAATCGGGACTGGCGGTCGGGACCAATCAGCGCCCGCTTCGCGAAACAGTCGATCTCGATGTCAGAGGTCTTGGACGCCGGCTGCCGCGGACGGACGCGCCGGAGGGCTGGATCAAAAAGACCGAACGCCGCCGCGAAAGGCGAGCCTGCTTCGCTGCCAAGACAGCCACAGCAGAAGCTGGCCGCGTACATCGAAAAATACACCGGTAGGTCACAAAGCAAGGCAGTTCCATCGCCACCGTTGCCGATCCTTGGCGGGCCTTCGTGAAGTCCGGCCGGTGGTCGCAGAAGACCAAGGAAGGTCTCCCGTGTCCTTTTGCGAAATGATGCGGGCCTCGCTTTGCGTTGTGACATCCGGCTGGCCAATCGCTACCCCTTTCGATTGTGAAGACCGCTATAATGGCATCCTCGCGGTTGGTGTAGGGACTCCGCTTCAATCTGCCTGGGTTCGCTCCCGGGCCTAGAGCGTCAATCCCAGCGGCGACCACTGCTTCAGATCGAAGGAGCCAGAAATGACGAACGGGACGCAGAAGCTTTCCGTGGTTGAGAAGGCCGGCTACAGCCTGGGAGACGGCGCCGCGAACTTCGTCTTCATGACGATGATCCTCTTCCAGTTGAACTTCTACACCGACACCATGGGCATTGCGGCCGGCGTCGCCGGCACGCTGCTCCTGGTGGGCCGGTTCTGGGACGCCTTCTTCGATCCCATGATGGGCGTCATGGCCGACCGCACCAACACACGCTGGGGAAAGTTCCGCCCCTGGGTGCTGTGGACCGCGGCGCCCTGGGCCATCGTCATGGTTCTGGCGTACACCGTGCCGGGCTTGAGCTACGGCCCCACGCTGGTCTACGCCGCCGTGACCAACCTCCTGTTGATGACGCTCTACTCGGCCAACAACACACCCTACTCGGCAATGACCGCGGTCATGACCCCCGACGTCCATGAGCGCACGAGCTTGTCGTCGTACCGCTTCGTGGCAGCGATGATCGCGCAGTTGATCGTGGGCGGCTTCACGCTGCCGCTGGTGGCCAAGTTCGGACAGGGCAACAACGCCAAGGGTTGGCAGATGACCATCGGCTTGTGGGCGTCGATCTGCGTGGTCTGCTTCGTGATCACGTTCTTGTCCACTCGCGAGCGCGTTAAGCCGTTGGTGCAGGAGAAGGTCTCCATCAGACAATCCTTCGGCACGCTAGGCAAGATCGGGCCCTGGGTCGCCATGTTCATCGTCACCCTGGCCCACTTCACGGCGAACTCCATGCGCGACGGCACGGTCATCTACTTCTTCCAGTACTACGTGAACAAGGACCGCCTGTTCGAGTTCCTGCGAGGCGCGGGTCTGCCCTACGCAGTTGGCGTCAGCTCCAGCGGCTGGTGGTTCTCGCTGCTGAACACCTTCGGTCTGGTCATCAACGAAACCAAGTCCAACGTCTCCTCGGTGGGATTCAGCCTGTGGAACATGTCGGGCCAGTTCGTGCTTGTGATCGGCGTACTCTGTGCGACCTTCCTGTCCATGAAGTTCGGCAAGAAGGCCGTCGCCCTCACCGGCTTTGCGCTGACCACGGTCTTCATGGCCGGATTCATCCTCCTGCCGCCCGACAACATCTGGGCGATCTTCGTGATGGTCTGGCTGCGCTCCCTGGTCTATGCGCCGACGATCCCGCTGCTGTGGGCCATGTTTGCCGATGTGTCGGACTACGCGGAATGGAAGACCGGCCGCCGCACGACGGGCGTGATCTACGCGACCGTCCTGTTCGCTCTCAAGTTCGGCTTGAGCCTGGGCGGCTTCCTGGCTGGCTGGTTGCTTTCGGGGTATGGCTATCGGCCCAAGATGGCCCAGACGGCGCATTCCCTGCTGGGTATCCGCCTCACCATCAGCCTCTATCCGGCCATCCTGTACTGCGTCATCGTCGGGGCCCTATGCTTCTACTCGATTGGGAAGAAGCGGAACCTGCAGATCCAGGACGAGCTGGCCGAGCGTCGCAGGCGCGTCGAGAGCTCACCGGGAGTCTGACCGTGGTCACCGCCCTCCGCGAGATCCTGAAGGAGCGTTTTCTCCTCGGCGCCGCGCTCAACGACGCCCAGATCGCCGGCCAAGACCCGGCGGCGCTCGAAATCGTCAGGCGCCACTTCAGCACGATCAGTCCGGAGAACGCCCTGAAGTGGGACGCCGTCCATCCGGAGCCCGATCGCTTCGAGTTCGCGGCTGCGGACCGATACGTCGCCCTCGGAGCGAAGGGCGGTCTGTCCGTAGTCGGCCACGTGCTGGTCTGGCATGAGCAGACACCCGGTTGGGTCTTCGACGACCCTAAGCCGCTTCTTTCGCGGCTGCGGGCGCACGTGCGGACCGTCGTCGGCCGCTACCGCGGACGCGTGCAGGCTTGGGACGTGGTCAACGAGGCCTTCGAAGACGACGGGACTTGGCGGAAGACGCCCTGGTACGCGACGCTGGGCGAGGAGTACGTGGCAAAGGCGTTCGAGTTCGCCCACGAGGCCGACCCCGATGCCGAGCTCTACTACAACGACTACAACCTCTGGAAGACGCCCAAACGCGAAGCGGCCGTTCGGCTCGTGACGTCGCTCCGCGAGCGCGGAATCCGTATCGACGGTATCGGCGAGCAGGCCCACTGGCTGTTGGATGGCCCCGCAATCGAAGACATCGAAGCCGCGATCGTCGGCCTCGCAAAAACAGGCGGGCAGGTCATGATGACGGAACTGGACGTCGATCCACTGCCTCGACCCGAGGAGTTGATCGGAGCCGACGTGTCGAAGCGAGTGGAGCTCACCCCGGAGCTCGACCCGTACGCGGACGGTCTGCCCGAAGGCGTCGAGCAGCGGTTAGCGCGGCGCTACGCAGACATCTTCCGCGTACTCGTGAAGTACCCGGCTGTGAGCCGCGTCACCTTCTGGGGCGTCACGGACGCCGACACCTGGCTGAACAACTGGCCAGTCCGGGGACGCACGAATCACCCCCTGTTGTGGGATCGGCAGGGACGACCCAAGCCTGCATTCGACGCGGTGGTCGAAGCTGCCAGGCGTGCGCTGAAGGCAGGGGCCTGAGCGCGATCCGTCGGATAGACCGGGCCGTGCCGCCCTTGGCGGGGCCGCGGTCTCCCCGAGATGGGGGACGGTCAGTTTCCAGAAAGGCCGTTTTTGTCTACGACGACCCTTTCATAATCTCATGGCGTTAGATCAGGGTCGAAGCCATCATGCGACTCCTCTACCTTGTGGCGGCCCTTTCAGTTGCCTTGGCTGCTCTGGCCCAAGACGCGAACCCTCCGGTTCTTTCTTCACACGACAGAATTGATGGACCCTTCGCAGGCCAATATCAGGTGCAGGACTTGCGAGTGTACGAGAATGGCAGGGTCGTCTATGTCGAGGAAGGGACCAAGACGATGGGGGCCGCCAAAGCCGAGCGTTCAGCCTACGAGGCTGTAATCGGCTCCGATGAGGTGCGACGTTTAGCGGCACTCTTGGACAGCCGTGAAATCCGCTCCATTCCGAAGGAGGTGCCGTCCAAGACCCGCTCGATAGATTTCTCGTGGCACAAATCACTTGAAATTAATCGGAGCGGGAAAACTCAAGGTATACAGATCGAGAACTTTTGGAGTTCACACCACCCCCGATGCCGGGGTTTGCGATATAGTAGTGAATGTCACTACATTGTGGAGACACCCATGAACAACGCAATCTCGGCCTCGGACGCCAATCGCCGGTTCTCGGAACTCCTGCGAACCGTGAAGAAGGGCCAAAGCGTCGTCGTGACTAGTCACGGCAAGCCCGTGGCAAAGATCTCGCCCGTGGTCGAGGACGATCGGGCCGCGGGAGGCGCGCGCACCGCCCTTTTCGCCCGCCTCCGCGGAGAACGAGTTGTGAACGCCGGCCGCTGGACGCGTGACGAGCTGTACGACGACGCCTCATGAGGATCGCGCTGGACACTAACGTTCTGGCCTACGCCGAAGGCGCCAACGGAGCGCTCATGCGAGACAGGGCGCTGAGGGTGATCCAACGATTGCCCCCGGGGGCTATCGTGCTGCCGGCCCAAACATTGGGCGAACTCTTTAATGTGCTTGTTCGAAAGGCCAAGCGGCGCCCACGTCGAGCGCGGGAAGCCGTGCTGAGCTGGCGCGATGCGTATGCGGTAGTCGACACGTCCGCCGCTGTGATCGTCAATGCAACGGATCTAGCGTCCGATCATGGCCTTACGATCTGGGACTCGGTCGTGCTGGCCGCTTCGGCGGAGGCCGAGTGCCGCTTGCTTTTATCGGAAGATCTGCAAGAAGGGTTTACGTGGCGTGGAGTCACGGTCACCAACCCGTTTGCACCGACTCTTAATCCGATATTGGCGGCGTTGCTCGCGGGGCCAGAGGTGTGAACCCGCACGAGGTGTACCGAACTCCGATTCTGCGGTTGTCCGGCGCCGCACCACTGAGCTCAAACTGCGGTCTATTGCGGCACTTCGACGAAAAGGGCCTATCCTGGGTCATTCCCTCCCGCCAGCGCCGCACAGCGAGCCTTGACGGTTTTCCGGGCCTCGCGACCCAAGGCGCCGGTCGAGCTCACGCCGGAGACTCGACCCGCACGTGGACGGCCTGCCCGAGGGCTTAGAGCAGCGGTTCGCGCAGCGCTACGCGGACATCTTCAGCGTATTCGTGAGGCATCCGGCCGTGAGCCGCGTCACCTTCTGGGGCGTCACGGACGCCGACACCTGGCTCAACAACTGGCCAGTCCGGGGACGCACGAATCACCCCCTGCTGTGGGACCGGCAGGGACGCCCCAAGCCCGCATTCGACGCGGTGGTCGAAGCGGTCAGGCGTGCAGCTTCAGCCGGCGTCTGACAAGGTGGCAAGTCAGTAGGCGTTCTTCCGGCATCTCCCAACGCTCTCATGCAGGGACGGAAGGAGCAGAATCTGTACCTGCGGTCTCTCCGCGAGCGATTCCGAATGCCGGCGCGCACTCAGTAGCTATCTCAAGAAAACCCCATCACGGGTTCGCGAGCGGCAACCCCGCGGCTGCTGGAGGCAAGTACCGTCCCGAATCCGTCGGAAGATCGTGGCGCGGGTGCATTTGAGCGAGCGCCGGGCAGGGGCGGCGGGGCGAATAGCCCTAATGTGAGCAGGAACCGCCGATGTTCTCAAGCGGAACGGTTTAGGTTCCCAAGCCGCTAACAACTATGGGGCTTGACGCGCGTTTCCGCGTAGCGTCATAATCTGTAGTACGTGGAGGGTTATGAAATATGGGTTCTCTGGGCAGCTCCAACAATGCAATTCTCGTCAGCAAGTGTCAGAATCTGCAAAACCTGACTGTATCCCTGCAGGTCACGCAGGACTTGATCACGTTCGGGAATAATGGATTCTCGCTGCAATTGAATTGCTATCCGCAGACCAACCCCCAATCTATCTATCAGGGCCAGCCGCTGAAGTGGTTTCAGTACGTCATCGCCGTAGAAAACAACTCGGTTGAGTGGGGGATCCAGTACTGGTCCGCCGTAAAGGGTTTCGGTTTTAGCCCTAGCCCAAATTACGTCTCATTCGGCTCTGCCTCATCGAATCAGGTGCCGGCAGGCTCGGTGATGAAAATTGTGCTCGGCACTCAACCCAACGGCACTGTGACGAGTGCGGCATTCAGCGTTACCGATCCCAGCGGTAACGTTTCCAGCTTCACGTTCCCGTTCCCGTCTAACGTCTTGTTTGCGATCTATGGCTTCCAGGTCGATCTCGTAGGACCACCTAGCGGCACCCACACCTGCCTATTCACGTCAGGAGCGGGGGTGCTGACCTACTCGGTGTCGTCAGGCACGCTTGCGGTGCAGAATACGAACACCTGCGGCGGCCCTCAGCCCGGCACGGGCGAGACGTCCAATGCCCTGTACCGCAATGTGATACCAGCCTCCGGCCCGACGGTGAGCCAGAACCTCTACGTCCCCGACTGGACTTGGGAAGCTCAGGGCGCACTCCCTGGCGCCGCTGGCACGAAGGCAAGCCACTCGCCAGGCGTTGTCTATCAACCGCCGCTGGATCGCATTCAGGTTTTCGTCGTAGGTTCCGATGGCAACCTGTACGACAAGTATTACAACGGCACGCAGTGGGTCTGGGAAGCTCAGGGCGCACCCCCTGGCGCTGCCGGCACGAAGGCAATCGAATCGCCAGGCGTTGTCTACCAACCGCCGCTGGATCGCATTGCGGTTTTCGTCGTGGGTTCCGATGGCAACCTGTACGACAAGTACTACAACGGCACGCAGTGGGTCTGGGAAGCTCAGGGCGCACCCCCTGGCGCTGCTGGCACGAAGGCGATCAACTCGCCAGGCGTTGTGTTTCAACCGACGCTGAATCGCGTCCAGGTTTTCGTCGTAGGTTCCGATGGCAAGCTGTATGACAAGTACTACAACGGCACGCAGTGGGTCTGGGAAGCTCAGGGCGCACCCCCTGGCGCTGCTGGCACGCAGGCAATCGACTCGCCAGGCGTTGTCTACCAACCGCCGCTGGATCGCATTGCGGTTTTCGTCGTGGGTTCCGATGGCAACCTGTACGACAAGTACTACGACGGCACGCAGTGGGTCTGGGAAGCTCAGGGCGCACCCCCTGGCGCTGCTGGCACGAAGGCGATCAACTCGCCAGGCGTTGTGTTTCAACCGACGCTGAATCGCATTCAGGTTTTCGTCGTAGGTTCCGATGGCAAGCTGTACGACAAGTACTACGACGGCACGCAATGGGTCTGGGAAGCTCAGGGCGCACCCCCTGGTACTGCTGGCACGAAGGCAATCAACTCGCCTGGCGTTGTCTATCAACCGCCGCTGGATCGCATTGCGGTTTTCGTCGTGGGTTCCGATGGCAACCTGTACGACAAGTACTACGACGGCACGCAATGGGTCTGGGAAGCTCAGGGCGCACCCGCACCCCCTGGCGCCGCTGGCGCGAACGCAATCAACTCGCCAGGCGTTGTGTTTCAACCGTCGCTGGATCGCATTGCGGTTTTCGTCGTGGGTTCCGATGGCAACCTGTACGACAAGTACTACTCGGGGTAGTCACGCGCGGGGGGCGCGCCTGCCTCCCTATGCGGCCCTCAGGCCGACTTCGGAAGAGCGGTTCACGAGCCGCTTGTGGCCGATCCGCTCAACGTCAACTTGATGAGGAGGCGCTTTCGACCGACTTGGACCCTTTGATATGCCCGGCGGTCCGCCATTCCACCCGCCAACGCGCCGCGCATTTGTTCTTGACGGTTTTCCGGGCGGCGCAGCCCGAGGTCATGGACCCGCAGCCGCAGGAGTGGCGCCCGAGCGTCCACCCGACTACTCCGTGAGTTGCACAGCGCCCGCCGGCCCTGATTTCGTCAGGCGAACTTCCCGCACGATCTCGCGCCCGCCCGCTCCGCGGACGCGCACCTCGTAGCTGCCGTAGAAGCCGCGAAAGGCGAGGCAGCCGTCAGCGCCGGTCACGGGTTGCCCCGCGTCGACCATGCATCGCAGTGCCACGCGTGACGCGTCCGCAGAGAGCGAGTGCCAACCAGGTCTTCAACTGGCGTCGGCTGCGGAGCGCTCCGCCAACATTGCGCGCAACGCCTGTAAAACGAAGTGGCGCCGCCGTTCGGAAAGCAGAGAGCCGAAGTAGACGTCGTGCTCCCCCTTCAGCGTCAGGAAGGAGTTGCTCCTGGACTTTTCTTCGTAGATCGTCCGGAAGCTGGACCAACGATGCGTCGACCTCCAACCGACGCCGCACATGCCAGCGAATACCGTCAGCCGTTCGCGGTGCATCGTGATCCGGAGCCGGCCTCGGAACGTCGCCACCGACAGCACAACCAGCACAGGGAGCCAGAACGCTACCGCTAGGCTCCTGGCCTCGGCGGGATCGTCTGGCAGCCCCGCCCACGCGATCATCATGACGATCACAAGACCTAGGAGACCCCAGAGGAGAGCCACGATGATGAAGAGCTTCGCCCAGTCCATGGTCGCCGTGACCCTGCAGCCGTCCGACAGGCGTTCCAGTCGAGCGCCCGAAGGAGGATTCCGAATGTCGGCCGCGTACGACGCCGCAGACAGGACAGACGCGCGAGGAAACCGGGTGCAACAGGCCGGGCACTTCAGATCCCCTGGTTCCACTTCGTCCTGCCCCAGGGCTGCGTTGCACACCGGGCAACCGAACGCGTTTGAATCTCCGGTCATGTGGGTCATGATACCGCCGATCTCGACGCCGGCTGCCCTTAACTACTCCGTGAGTTGCACGTCGGCCGCCGGCCCCGCTTTCATCAGCCGGACTTCCTGCACCGTCTCGCCGCCGCCCGCTCCGCGCACCCCCACCTCGTAGCTGCCGTAAAACCCGCGAAAGGCGAGGCGTCCGTCAGCGCCGGTCACGCCGTCTCCCCGCGTCGACCATTCGTCACGCAGAAGACGGCTGATCCGGCTGCCGGCAGCGTTCAACGTTCCATCCGCGTTCATAAGCGCCGCATCGGGCCCCATCCAGTGCGTCTTTGCGCCAAAGCCCCATAGCATGATCGCCTCAACCGCCTCGTGGCTGAACCCGAGCCGGAAGACCATCTCCAGGAGGTCCCCGCGCCGGGTGGCGTCCGGGAACTTCGCGCTGACCTCGGTGAGATGGATCGGCAGCCCGGTCTCGCCGTGGAGCCGGTCGAGCGTCGCGAGAAACGCCTCCGCCGTGAGCGGAGTGCTGAGCGCCCACCAAGGCCGTTCGCCGGGCCAGAGCATCGTGCGGCCATCTGCAACGAGGCGATCGGAGTCATGCGACTGGACACCGATTCCGCCCACTTGGGCGCCACGCGCCCGGAGATCGCGAATCGACTCCAGATACCGTTCCGTCTTCTCCGGATTGCCGAGCATCCCGAACTCGTTCACGAAAAGCGGCGTTTTAGGGTCGAGCCGCGCCGCCTCCCGGAACATCCACGCGGTCGCGTCCGGCCCCATCCGCTGGCGATAGAAATCTCCGTCGAGAGTCTCGTTGTTCACGTCCCAGGACACCAACCTGCCGGCGTACCGGTTCACCGTGGCCGTGAGGCGGCGCTCCATGGCGGCGTGCAGGTCGCTGTCGTCGAGTGCCTGGACCCAGGGCTGGGTCCACTGCCGCTGCTCCCAGAACAGGCAGTGGCCGCGCATCGCCAGGCCGTTCTGTTCGCCAAAGGCGAGCAACGCGTCGGCGGGCGCGTAGTCCTCGCGGCCGCGCTCGACCTCGGTGAAGTACCACTTCATCTCGTTTTCGCAGACTAGCGCGCTGAAATGGTCGAGGATGAACTGCCGGTAGTCGCGGCCCTCGTCGCCGGTCGAGGCAAAGGGAGCGTGCGCGACGGCCGTGCCGAACAGGAAACTGTGGCGCTTGAGCCGGTATTCGACGCGGGCATCTTTCAATGGCGCCCCGTCGTGGCCCCGGACTTCGACCACCAGGTCGCCTTTGCGAAGGCGCTCGATCCGGCTGTCGGCCTCGCTGCGCCAGTCGGCGCCATTGGCAAGGGATGGCGGATTCATGGACCTCAGGCTACCTTCCTACGCCGGACGCTGTCAACGACCGCCCGCCAGTGCCCCCACTTCCCCAACTGAATCTCCCACCCCCTCAATCCCTTACGAAAATCAACCCCCTGCCCCGCGCCCCCACCCGCGTTACCTTCCCCTCAGGCACGCCGCGAATCCCGGTGCCCGCAAACCCGCCCCAAGGAGCCCCCATGTCTTCCCAACGACGCATCGATTCCTCCCGCGCCAACGGCGCCAAGTCCCACGGACCCGTCACCCCCGAGGGACGCGCCCGCTCCCGCGCCGCCGGCCTCACCCACGGACTCACCTCCGGCCAGCTCCTCATCGAGGGCGAGTCCGAGGAGCAGTTCAACGCCCTTCGCGAAGAGTACCTCGCCGATTACCAGCCACAAACCCGCTCCCAGTTCGACCTCGTCGATCACCTGGCCGCCACCCGCTGGCGCCTCAACCGCGTCATCGCCCTCCAAACCGCCCTCATGGATCTCCAAATGGGTCGCCAGCAACCCGAGATCGACAAAGAGTTCGAATCCTGCGGCGCCGCCATCCGCGCCGCCATCGCCTACCAGCACCTCTGCGACGATTCGCGCGCCCTCGAAAGCCTCAACCGGCACGAGGCCCGCCTCAGCGCCGAGCTCCGCCGCACGCTGAAGCTCCAGGACGCCCAGCTCAAAAATCAAAAACTTCACCACGAACCCAATCCTGCGGACCCGCAATCGAATGAGGAAGATCCCGCGGGCGTTGCGCCCCCAATCCCATCGGCCATCGACGATCAACCATCGACCATCGACCAGCGAGGAGCCACAAGTGACGAGCGACCCGCAGCCCGCCTCTGCGCGCGAGGACCCGATACGCTCGGGATCCTGCGCCGCGTCGACCTTCGTGGCTACCACGGCCATCGACTTGGCCGCCACGTCCGGACTGAAGCTACCGTGACGAGAGAGGAGGCACGGCTTGAAACCCCCAAGCGGCGGCGGTGTTGTTGACAGCCACGCCCGACATGGGGTAGGCTAGCTGGCTTATGGGCCGGGAAGGGCTCGAGCGTCCCTAGAGCGTCCGAAGTCCGGTCCATCGTAAAGTAGTCCAGCTCACGCTCAGGCGCAAATCCTCCAAGTCGGGTTGACACGGTTGGGTAGCGGCTGCAAAGTTAGTTGGATGATCGAACAATATCGAGGGCTCGGCTTACGGGTCCGCGATCTTGGCGATCGGAACCGTCCATCTGCAGCGCCCCCGACCCAGCGAAGGCTTCGGGTATCGGCGCGACTCATCTCACACTTGGTTTATAAGGGACAAGGAACTTAGAATGGCCACTACACGGGATCTTGAAATCGTTGCGGCAGGGCACACCTGCCTGGACCTCATCCCTGCCTTTTTGATCGACGGCAAGGTCGACAAGATGACCGACGTGCTCGTGCCCGGGAAGATGATCAACATGGGCGAGTGCGTCGTCGTCGGAGGCGGGCCGGTCACGAACGCGGGCGTGTCCATACGACGGCTCGGCATCAAGACCGAGCTCATCGGCAAGATCGGCGACGACGACTTCGGCAAGCAGATACTGCAATGGTACGAGGAGCACGAAGGACATTTTCAGGGGATCCGAACGGTCAAGGGCGAGTCTACCTCGTACACCATCGCCATCTGCATCCCCGGAATCGATCGCTTCTATCTCCACCATTGCGGCGCGA
Organism: Phycisphaerales bacterium UBA1161; assembly: GCA_002311745.1. Lineage (GTDB taxonomy): Bacteria > Planctomycetota > Phycisphaerae > Tepidisphaerales > Tepidisphaeraceae > UBA1161. The sequence continues at coordinate 21,143 of DBZL01000020.1, forward strand.
ACGACACGTTCGGCTACGACGACGTTGACTTCGGTCTCGTTGGCCGCTCCAAACTGATGCTCTTCGGTTATCCGCCATGGATGGCCAGGCTTTACGCGAACAAGGGGCGCGAGCTGACCGAGATCCTCAAGAAGACCAAGGAACTCGGCACCACGACGGCCCTGGACATGTCGTGGCCGCCCGTCGATCTCGACTGGCGCGCGATCCTCGAGGACTGGGTCCCGCTGTCGGACATCATGGTGCCGAGCGCCGAGGAGCTCTTCTACTTCCTCCACAAGGACGAGTTCCTCGAGAAGAAAGCCAGGCTCGGGCCCAAGGAGAGCCCGCTGGATCAGATCACCGTGAAGGAGATCGCCAGCCTGGGAGCCGACCTCTTGAAAATGGGCGCGGCGATCGCCATGGTCAAGTGCGGCCACAGGGGACTTTACGTCCGCACCGCCGGCAAGGCACGCCTCCAGAAGATGGGCGCGGCCGGCTGCGCCGACCTCGACAACTGGGCCGAGCGCGAGCTCTGGTTCCCGGTCTACCAGGAGGAGCGCTTCGTGGGCGCGCTCGGTTCCGGCGATTCGGCGATCGCTGGATTCCTCTCGGCGTTCGTTCGGAACCACAGTATCGAATCCTGCCTGAGATACGCCAACGCTGCCGGCAGCATGAACGTCACGGTTCCGGATGGTCTTACCTGGAACAAGGGATTTGACGACCTGACCAGACGCATTCAGGCAGGGTGGAAGACGAAAGACCTCCAAATTGACGAGCCCGGCTGGAAGAAGGAACGCGAGTTTTGGGTGGGACCCGAGAACCGCGGCAAGTGGGAATCATAGGCGAGACGAGGAACAGGAGACGGAACATGGTCAAGAAGAGCAATCCTAAGCGCGATGTGCGAGATACTTTCGTCGCCAAGAAACTGGCGAAGATGAGCTTGGCGGAGAAGATCGGCCAGCTCCTGACGTTCACCCGGCGCGGCGCGATGATCACACCGAGCGCGGTCGAACAGATCACGAAACTCGAATGCGGCGGCCTCTGTCTCGAGCCATACGCGGTCGAGACCTGCAAGAACCTCTACTGGGGCAACTCGCAGCTCGACAAGAACTTCAAGGAGCCCGAAGGCTACTTCACGATTGCGAAGACCTACTTTGCCGGCAAGTCTTTCGGCGTCAGCATCACTCCGGGGGACTACACCAAGGACCTGAACCGGCTGCAGAAGATCGCCCTGGCCCGGCCCTCGGGCATTCCTCTGCACATGACCATCGATTTCGAGGGCGATTTCAAGAACGACTACATGGCCGGCGGCATCCGCCAGTTCCCGCCTCCGATGGGCATGGCGGCCATCGGCGACACGAAGCTCACCTACCAGATCGGTCTCACGATCGCCAAGCAGCTCGCCAACATCGGCGTCACGCAGATGTACTCGCCGGTCTGTGACGT
>DBZL01000020.1:22618-25294 GCA_002311745.1 Phycisphaerales bacterium UBA1161
ATGTACTCGCCGGTCTGTGACGTCAACATCAATCCGAAGAACCCGGAGATCGGAGTCCGGTCCTTCAGCGACGATCCCGAAACTTGCGCCAAGCACGCCGTGGCGCTGCTCAAGGGCTTTCAGGACGGCGGGATCGCGGCCACGGCGAAGCACTTCCCTGGACGCGGCGCCTCCGACACGGACGCCCACGACGTGCTCGAAGTCATCAAAGCCGACAAGCAGAGGATGTACGACGTCGAGCTGGTGCCATTCAAAGCCGCTATCGCCGCGGGCGTGCAGGCCATCATGACCGGGCACTCGATCTACCCGGCGTTCGACGACAAGTTTCCCACGACCCTCTCGGAGAAGATCCTGACCGGGCTTCTCCGAGAGGAGCTCGGCTTCGACGGCGTCATCGTTTCGGACGCCATCGGCATGGCCGCCATCCTCAAGCAGTGGCCGCTGCCGCGCGCTTGCGCGCTGGCGATCAAGGCGGGCTGCGACACGATCCTCCTCAAGGCCGATGACGACTCGCGTTCGCAGTGCTTCTTCGGCATCAAGATGGCCGTCGAGTCCGGCGAGCTCTCCGAGGAGCGCGTCGACCAAGCCGTGACGCGTCTCTTGCGCATGAAGTACGACCAGGGCCTGTTCCAGACTGCAGGCAAGAGGGACCCCAAGAAGGCCCAGACCTACGCGATGAGCAAGCCGGTCATCGACCTGTCCTGGGACGTTGCCAAGAAGGCTTTGATCGTCATGCGCGACAACAACGTGCTGCCGCTCAAGGCCGACGAGAGGATGCTGGTGATCGAGCAGCGCATCCCCTACGAGTTCTGCGGCAAGGACCCGTACATGCACCAGCACATGTTCGCCGAGGCGATGGTCAACTACTCCACGAACCTGATCCTGGTGGACACGGACTTCGCCGCGAACGAGGACGAGTTCGCGGAGTGCATGGAGCTGGCCAGGCAGGTGGATACGGTCGTCTTGACGAACTACTACGCCCGCATCGTCAAGACCGGCAATAACCGGTTGCTGATCAAGAAGCTCAAGGAGGCGGGCAAGAGGATCGTCGTCGTGACGAACTACCCGTACGTCGAGGGCGCCACCAACGAGGCGGACGCGGTGGTCTGCAACTTCAGCGGTACGCCCGACTCGATCAGGGCGGCGGTGGACGTGCTGTGGGGCAAGCTCAAGCCTTCCGCAAAAACCAAGCTGCCGATCAAGTTGGGCGTGCAGCAGGACTCCGCCGTGAAGAAGCCTGCGAAGGCCAAGAACACCTTGGACCTGTCGTATTGCTAAAATTTTTTGGCGCAGGCTTCAGCCTGCCGTGTCGGCACTCTTGCCGACACCTTGGCGTCGAGATGAGTCTCGACGCGGCACGCATGAGTGCGTGCGCCACAGCCAACACTGAGCAGGGGGAAAGCACATGTCGAAAGCGAATAGCGTGACGATGAGCGACATCTACGCCATCACAGGCCCGGAGATCCGGAAGCGTTACGTCGACAACAAGATGTCGGTGCACTTTCAGGGGATGTCGAAGACCCTTCAATTCCCCCACACGATCGCGCTCATGGGCGCCCCGACGTGCTCAGTCGGTATCTCACCCGAGGGTCTCTACAACCGCCTGAACGACGCCGGCAGACTCATCCTGCTCAATCACAACGGCGTTCAGCTCGGTTCCGCGCCGTTCGTGCGCGTCGCTGGCAAGACTTTCATGCTTACGACCAGGGACCCGCAATCGGTCGAAGGGCCGGATGACGTGCCGGCCCTCAGGAACTACTACCATCCTCCGGTTACCGAGAAGCAGACGACTCTGTCTCTTGCCACGCCCCTGGCGGAGCTGACTTACAAGCTCGGCAAGATCAAGGTCGTCCGCCGCATGATCTCGCCGTTCTTGTCGGGGACCGATGATGCGCTGATGCCGATCGGCGTCGAGGAATTCGAGGTCACGAACACATCTAACCAAAAGCAGCAGGTCATCCTCGTGATCCCGCGGCCGTCGTTGGTCAACCTGCAAGAAAAGGAACTGAAGCCGACGGACCAGGACACGGCCTACGCTTGTTCGACGCCGGTGAAGGGCCAGTTGCACAAAGCGTTTGCCGCGCCGGGCATCAAGGGCGTCGTCATGGCCAGCCAGGAATGCGCGGACCGAATGGTCCTGGCAGTGCCGGACACGGAGGGCGTCGGCATCGACGTGCATCCCTCCTTCTGCCTTAACCACCTCAAGCAAGATTTGTTGCTGAACGACGACGGCACCTTCTACGAGAAGCGCGCCATCATTCCGAAACAGGACTACGGGGCCGCGATCAGCCTCACGTTCACGCTCCAGCCGAAGGCCAGCCGGAAGCTGCCGGTCGCCGTCGCCCTGGATTTCCCACAGCAGAGCTACATCGACGGAAAGACCTTCGAGCGCAAGTACGTCAAGCGCTTCAAGGACAAGGAGACCCGGGCGGTGGACCTGGCCAGGATCGCCCTGGACAACTACCCTGCCTGGCTCGACCGCACCACGGCGATCCACAACCGGATCTTCGGCCACATCAGCAAGAGCCCCTCGTACAAGAAGGACAAGGCGGGCGCCCTGAGACTCACCCGCCTGATCCTCAACGAGTTCAGCTTTCCCCTGTCGAACGCCTGCATCTGGGTGGAAAAGGGCGGCAAGGACGTCGCGCGATTTCTGGAGTGCTTCGACTACGCCTA
>DBZL01000011.1:0-13940 GCA_002311745.1 Phycisphaerales bacterium UBA1161
TGCACAGGCGACAACGCCGGCGATTCGGTCGGGCCTTCGGCGGACGGTTTCGAGACTTACGGTGTGACCGGCGTGGCCCTGATCACCTTCATCCTCCTGGCCATGCCCCAAAACATCCAGGTTCCGCTCTTGGTGTGGATCTTCGCCATGCGCCTGCTCATGGTGATCACCGCCGGCCTTTCCTACTGGATCAACGAATCCCTGGCCCGTGCCAAATACGAAAACGCCGTCGAGATGGACTTTGAAAAGCCCCTGACCAGTCTGGTCTACATCACCAGCCTCGTGTCGATCCTGATGACCTACCTCGGATCGTGGGTGCTGATCCGCCACATGGGCGACGGCGCGCTGTGGTGGAAGCTTTCCACGATCATTAGCTGCGGTACGGTGGCCGGGGCGGTGATTCCGGAATTCACCAAGATCTTCACCAGCGTCAACAGCCGTCACGTGCGCGAGATCGTCGACGCCAGCCGCGAGGGCGGCGCGTCCCTGAACATCCTCAGCGGTCTGGTCGACGGAAACTTCTCCGCCTTCTGGATGGGCGGCTTCGTGATCGGCGGCCTCATGGCCATCGCCTACGGCATCTCCATCTGGGGCGGGCCGGCCGGTGTGGCCTCCCTGCTCATCCCCAGCGCCAGCGCCGCCGTCGCCATCTTCGCTTTCGGCCTGGTCGCTTTCGGATTCCTGGGCATGGGCCCGGTCACCATCGCCGTCGACAGCTACGGCCCGGTCACCGACAACGCCCAGAGCATCTACGAACTGAGCATGATCGAAACCGTCCCCGGCGTCCGCGAGCAGGTCAAACGCGATTACAACGTCGACGTCGATTTCGAGCACTCCAAGCTGATGCTGGAGAAGAACGACGGGGCCGGCAACACCTTCAAGGCCACCGCCAAGCCCGTGCTCATCGGCACCGCCGTCGTCGGCGCCACCACCCTGATCTTCTCCATCATCATGATGCTCACCAACGGCCTGCGCGACCAGGGGGCCATCGCCAAGCTCTCCGTCCTTTACGCCCCGTTCCTCCTGGGCTTGATCGCCGGCGGCGCCGAAATCTACTGGTTCACGGGCGCCAGCATGCAAGCCGTCGTCACCGGCGCCTACCGCGCCGTCGAATTCATCAGACGCAACATGAACCTCGAAAGCACGGAAAAGGCCTCCACCAAGGACAGCATGCGCGTCGTGCAAATCTGCACCCGCTACGCCCAGAAGGGAATGCTCAACATCTTCTTCGTCGTCTTCTTCAGCGCCTTGGCCTACGCCTGCATCGAGCCGTACTTCTTCATCGGCTTCCTGATCTCGATGGCGACCTTCGGGCTCTTCCAGGCGATCTTCATGGCCAACGCCGGCGGGGCCTGGGACAACGCCAAGAAGGTCATCGAGGTCGTTCTGCGGCAAAAGGGCACCGAACTGCACGCCGCAACGGTCGTCGGCGACACCGTCGGCGATCCGTTCAAGGACACCTCTTCCGTGGCCCTGAACCCGATCATCAAGTTCACCACGCTGTTTGGCCTGCTGGCCATGGAACTGGCCCTGGGACTCAGGAAGAACCCCAATTTGCCGCCGCACCTGACCACGTGGCTGGCCATCGGGTTCTGCGTGATCGCCCTGCTGTTCGTCTACCGCTCGTTCTACGGCATGCGGATTCGCAGCGGCGTATCGCGACAAGAGCCGGCCCCCGCGGAGATGGCCTCCGCCCGCTGACCGGCGAATCATATGAAAACTTCGGAGCCCCGCATGCACATGCGGGGCTTCTTTTTTAGCCGCGTCGCGTGCGACGCGCTTTGGCTTCCCCGCCGGCGAACGTCGCCGTTGTCCCCGGCAGCAGCCGCGCGGAATTGAGGATGAAGATCAGTTCCGAGCCCACGTGAATCAGCGCCGCAAAGAGCGGACTGAGCATTCCGATCGCCGCCAAAGCCACCCCGATGCCGTCCACGATCAGCGTGCCGGAAAAGTTCGCGTAGATAATGCCGCGGCAGCGCCGCGCGATCCGCACCGTCTGGGCAAAATGCAGCAGGTCGTTGCCGATGAGCACGATGTCGGCGCTTTCGCGGGCCACGTCCGTGCCCGCTCCCATGGCCACCCCCACGTCCGCCTGCGCCAGCGCCGGGGCGTCGTTGATGCCGTCGCCGATCATGACGACTTTCCTGCCCTTGGCCCGCAGTGACTGGATCACCGCCACCTTCTGATCCGGAAGCAGTCCCGCCCGCACATCGCGCATCCCCAGTTGCCGGCCCACGTCCTGCGCGATCGCCGGTGAATCTCCCGTCAGCAGCACCGTGTCCATGCCCATCCTGCGCAGATCGGCAATCGCCGCCGCCGACTCCGGACGCACCACGTCCGCGATTCCCAGCATTCCGATCAACCGCCCGCCGCGCCCCACCAGCGTGAACCGCTCCACGTCCCCCAGCGCGGCCAACTGCCGCGGATCGTAATTGTGCTCCTTGAGCAGCCGCAGGTTGCCCACGACGATTTCCTGGCCCGCGTGCCGGCATACCACTCCCTTGCCCGGCGTGTACTGAAATTGCTCCGGCTCGACCACCGGCAGCGACAGCTCCGCCGCCTTGTCCAGAATCGCCTTGGCCAGCGGATGCTCGCTTTTTCGCTCGGCGATGGCCGCCGCCTCCACCACGGCCTGAGGCGCCAGCCCGTCCATCGGCTGAATCGACGTCACTCGCGGCAGGCCCAGCGTCACCGTCCCCGTCTTATCCAGCACCACCGTGTCCACGTGGCCCAGCGATTCCAGGTAGATGCCCCCCTTGATGACCGCGCCGATGCGCGCCGCCCGGCCGATGGCGCCCAGGATCGCCAGCGGCGTCCCCGCCGCCACCCCGCACGCCCCGGCCACGATGATCACCGAGATCGTCGCCCGAATCGTCACCCCCATGTCGCGGCCCAATGCCACCGAGATGATCAGCGTGATCAACGCGCAGACAAAAGCAAAATAGACCAGATACCCCGCCAGACGATCCGCCGTCTTCTGAATCGGCGCACGCAGTTGCTCGGCATGCTCCACGGCCTCGATGATCTTGCCGAAGGCCGTCTCCTTGCCGATGCCGCTGGCGCGCACTTCCAGGGCCCCGGATTGGTTGATCGTGCCGGCGTACACGCGGTCGCCGGGAGCTTTTTCCACGGGCATGGATTCACCGGTAATCGGCGACTGATCCACCGCCGAGTGCCCGTCCACGACGACGCCGTCCACCGGCAAACGGCTGCCCGGCTTGACGATCACGATCTGCCCCGTCTGCAACCGCTCCGCCGCCACCTGCTGCGTGACGCCGTCTTGCCGAATGGTCGCCTCGCGCGGCAAAAGGTCCAGCATGTGCTTGATCGCGTGCCGCCCGCGGTCCACCGTCAAGCCTTCCAGCACCTCCGCGATCAGCACGAAGAAAATGATGATCAGGGCCGTTTCGAATTGCCCGATGGCCAGCGCCGCCAGCAGCGCGATGGTCATCGACAATTCCATCGTCATCCGCCGCTGCCGCAGGTTTTGAAGGGCTTTTTGATAGATCGGCCAGCCGCCCACCAGCGCCGCCGTCACGCCGATGACGCTCACCTTCGCCAGCGGCTCCCACCACCGCAGCCACACGGCGACGATCCCCACGCCCACCAGCGCAATGCGCGATGCCGTGATCCAGTCCACGTTGTGCTTGTGTGAGTGCTCGGCCTCGGAATCGCGGCCGTCTGCGGACGGACCGATAGCTCCCCTCTGGACCACCGGCTCAGTTTCGCACTGCATCTAAATCACGCCGACTTGGCGACCTCGCACAGCGGCAAAGAGCCCGCGCAGTTAATCAGCTCGGCAATGGTCGTGCTCCCAAACGACTGCTCGGTCTGCTCGAGCACGGCATCCAGCCGACGGTGCAGTGAACACAGGTTCGGCGCATGGCCGCCAAGGCCAATCGGACAGGTGCGAATGCGCTTGACTGGGTCGATCGCGTTGACCACATCGAGCACGCTTAGTGTCTCCGCCGCGACCGTCAACGCATAACCCCCATGAATACCACGCGTCGCCTTGATGATTCCCCCGCGCACCAAAAGGTGTAAAACCTTGGACAAATAGCTCACCGGAACCCGCGTCATGTGCGATATCTCTTGCGCGGTCAGCTTCTTAGAGTCGGATTGCGCCACCGCTACCGCAGCCCGTAACGCATATTCAACCGTTTGCGAAATCATACTGAGTCCTTAAATAAATTGCTAAATTGATCTTGATATCTTTGAATTTAACAATTAACCTTTTCATGTCAAGCAAATACCCCGTTTACAGTGCCGAACTTGCGGTAGCTCTTGCGCCGGCCGTGGTTTAGAGAATGCTCGGATGGTGAGTTTCTGTATGGCCCCTTACACGGAACATGATTTCCCCACCAGTCCGCTCATCGTCTTCTACGAGATGACTCGGGCCTGCAACTTATTGTGCGTCCACTGCAGGGCTGATGCACAGCGGCAGCGGCATCCAGACGAGCTCACCACCCAGCAAGCCAAAGAGCTTTTCCAGCAACTCAACGACTTTCCCCGAGCTCCGCTTCTCGTCCTGACCGGAGGCGATCCGTTCAAACGGCCGGATTTGTTCCAGCTCATCGCCTGGGCACGATCCCTCAATCTTGATGTGGCCTTATCGCCATCGGCCACGCCGCTGGTGACCGACCAGGCCATCGCCAACCTCAAGCGCGCCGGCCTGCATCGCATCTCCATGAGCCTCGACGGCGCCGATGCCCCCACCCACGATGGATTCCGCCGAGTTCCCGGCAGCTTCCAGCGGACGCTGCACATCATCGCGCAATGCCACGCGCATGGCTTGCCCATGCAGGTCAACACCACCATCACCCGGCACAACTTCCAGCAGGTGGATGCCATGGCCGAGCTTTTAGCGGGGCTGGATATCTTGCTATGGTCGGTCTTCTTCCTGATCCCCACGGGCCGGGCCCTGGCCCAGCCGCGCATCGACCCGGCGGATTACGAAGTCGTCTTCGAAAAACTCTGGCAGCAAACTACCCGTCAAACCTACGGCATCAAAACCACCGAGGCCCCCCACTACCGCCGGTACCTCTCGATCAAATCCGGCGCCGCCCCGCGCCTGACCGGCCGGCAGGTCGGCACCAACGACGGCAAGGGGGTCATGTTCGTCAGCCACGTCGGCGAGATTTTCCCCAGCGGATTTTTGCCCATCCATTGCGGAAGATTTCCGCGCGACTCGGTGGTGGATGTTTACCAAAACCATCCATTGTTCCGCGACCTGCGTAATCCCGATGCGCTGCGGGGCAAATGCGGCGTGTGCGAGTTCCGCCCGATCTGCGGCGGAAGCCGCTCCCGCGCCTACGCCGTGAGCGGCGATCCGCTGGCCGCCGAGCCCGATTGCGTTTACCTTCCCCAGGGTTGGACCGAAGGAGCCGCTCGTGCTGAGCATCACCAACCTGCTGTGTGATCAAGCCGCCGGGAGCGAAGACCTCCGCTACGGCCACACCGCCGCCGCCGCGGGCGCCGACGCGACGCCGCGCCCGGTGGTCGTCTGGGCGATCACGCAAGCGTGCAATCTTCGCTGCGTTCACTGCTACGCATCGGCCTCGGCGGCGCCAGCGCCTAATGAACTATCGCACGATGAGGGGCGGGCCCTGCTGGATGATCTGCAAACGTTCAAGGTGCCCGCAGTGCTATTCAGCGGCGGCGAGCCGCTGGTCAGGCCGGATTGCGTCGATCTGATCGCCTACGCCCGCCAGATCGGCCTGCGTTGCACGCTTTCCACCAATGGATTGCTGATTGATGATGCGATGGCCGACCGCCTGGCGGAGGTCGCCCTGCAATACATCGGCATCAGCCTCGACGGCACGCAAGAGCGGCACGACCGCCTCCGCGGCCAACTTGGCGCATTTGACACGTCCCTGGCCGGGATTAATCGCTGCGTCAAACGCGGCATCAAGGTCGGCGTGCGATTCACCATCCACGCCATGAACCACCAGGACCTCGAACCGATTTTCGACATCTGCCTCGCGCACGGCGTGCAGCGCTTGTGCATTTACCATCTCGCCTACGCCGGCAGAGCCGGCCACATGCAGAAGGTCGATCTCAGCGGCCCGCAAACGCGCCTGGTCATGGATCGGATTTTCTCCCGCACGCGCCAGCTCCACGCCGAGGGACACAAACTGGAAGTCCTGACCGTCGCCAACCACGCCGACGCGGCTTATCTGCTCCTGCACCTGCAAGCCATTGATTGGCCGCGTGCGGCGCTGGCGCAGCAGCGCCTGCTGGGCACAGGCGGCAACCGCTCCGGCTGCAACATCGCCTCCATCGACTCCGTCGGCTGTGTCCACTACGACCAATTCAGTTGGCACTACACCTGCGGCAACATTCGCCAAAGTTCATTCAGCCAAATCTGGACCACCGCCGCCGATGAGCGGCTCGCGATTCTGCGCAACCGCGCCGGGCATCTGCCGCCGCGTTGCCAGAGCTGCCGGTTTTTGCCGATCTGCAACGGCAACCTGCGAACGCGAGCCGAAGCCGCCACGGGCAACTGGCTCGGCGAAGACCCCGGCTGCTATCTGACGAATGACGAGATCACCGCGGCAGTGGTATAAGTCCTGAACTCACATGGGGCTGCCTGCCGCGTGCTAATTTGGCTTCACTGCGCGCACGGATAGTAAAACCGATGCATCGCTTGCTCTGGCCTGATGTTGCGCTCAAAAAGGGTGCAATTTTTCAAAAAATTTTTTCCCCCCATGTCCGGAAGCAGACTAGAATTTGGCGGGGTTGTTCCTCCCTAAATCTATTGATGACAGCCAATTGCGCGTGACGGAAAACGGCGGGAACGGGCCCAAATTTTCGTAAGCTGTTGGCTGGATTACGGTTATGAAAAAAATGGAGCGGAACCTTCACCCCCGCGAGGACCATAGGGGGTTGTGTTTTGGTCCCCTATTTTTGCGCTAAAAACCGTCTCCTCGAGCCGCCCCCTCCGGCGGCAAAATCGAAGCGGAATTTCGGCTACACGCCGACCTCAACCGCCTTTCACAGCCCGGCTTGAACGACGCCAGGGCGTGTCGAGAGACGCGCCTTAATTGCAGCCGCAATAGCGCGATGATAATCTGTTGGTAAAATCATGGATCATGGCAACGTGTTCATATATGCCTGCCAAATTTAACATTGCCAAGACTTCTTTGATGGCCAGATTGGCGCTAGCGATCTATGTAAGCGCGATAGTGTTGTTAATGACTTTTACTGGAGGTTGTGGCGTCGCATACACGCGCATCACGCAGACCTACGAGGACAGGCAAATCATGTCGAAAGCGCAAGCGATCGAAAATATCAAGGGATACACGTTCGCGTCCGTATCCGCGGATGAAAATGGATTTGGTTATCAGATCTACGTAAAAGATGCAGAGTGGAACGCAGATTATCGACCTTCGGGTCATTATACTCACTACACGAGATACCATTACGATGAAAGGCATATCGCGTTTGGCGATGTGCGGGAAATACACCTGCATTGGGTTGATTTGTTTGGCGCATCCGATACTGGCGCGGACGTCACATTGGTTGACCAACATGGAGCCTCTCTTTTCCAATTCTACTTCAGGGGCGGTTCCCTCGACCCAAAAACGCGTCGGGCAGTCCAGCAGATGTTGTCCAGTCTTTTGACGCTCTGCCCCAATGTGCAATAACTGGAAGCCGGGGAACGGATAACGGGAGATTACTCATCGCGAGCGGATGAGGAATGTAATTAGCGATGTTCCCGTTGCATCCGCCTCGCTGGCTTCCGGCGGCTTCATTGCGGCGCGCCGGCATCGTCCAGGGCTTTGTTGATCTTGGCCATGGTGGCCAGGTCGGGCCTGCAAGCAGTCGGGGACCGGAGGGGATCTGGGATTTCAGATTTGAGATTTCAGATTTGAGATTTCACGGCAGATTTGGGATTTCAAATTTGAGATTTCAGATTGGAGATTCAGGGCTTGTCGTCGGGGACGGGGCCGCGAGAGCGGATCGTCTTGAGCTTCTCGACGAACTCGCCGGCGCTTTGGCGCTGGCGGTAGTCGGCTTGCGTTTGCTGCGTCATGCGGCGCTGGCCGGGGATGTCGGAGTTTTGCAGGGATGCGGCCCAGGCGCGCAGTTGGCGCGAAATCGATTCGCTCTGGGATTTCAGATTTGAGATTTGAGATTTCAGATGAGCTAATTCGGGACGCCCGGCGGCGAATTGCAGGCTTGAGCGAGTCTCGCCAGCGGAACCGCGAGCGATGTAAATGAACGTGAGCAGCTCGGGGGTGGTGCCACGTTCAAAACCCTCGGCGATGTTGTTCGATATCGACAAAGCGGCCCGCTGCAACTGGTTCCGCAGGTCGCCCAGGCGAGCGAAGGTGCGGTCTTCGACCAGATCGAAAACGCGATGGGCCAGCTCCACCGCGGCGATCCACACCGGCAAATCCTCGAATCGCTCGTAGGTCATTGCACCTATCCTGCAATCTCAAATCTGAAATTTCAAATCTGAGATTGCAGTCGCTATAGTGACTGCCTGTGAGCAAGCGCGTCGCGATCTTGGGGTCCACCGGGTCCATCGGGTGCAGCACGTTGGATGTCATTCGGCATCTGGGCACGCCATATCGGGCGATCGCCCTGGCGGCAAATCGGAACGTCGAGAAACTGGCGCAGCAGGCCAAGGAGTTTGAGCCGGCGGCGGTGGCCATCGTCGATGAATCGCTGGCGGAGGATTTGCGACGGCGGCTCGAGGGCCGCGATGTGAAGATTTACGCGGGGGTCGGGGGATTGGTCGAGCTGGCGCGGCGGGATGACGTGGACATCGTGCTATCCGCGGTGGTGGGCGCGGCGGGGCTGCCGGCGGCGCTGGCGGCGGTGAAGGCGGGAAAGACGCTGGCATTGGCGAATAAGGAGTCGCTGGTGGTGGCGGGGTCGCTGCTGATTCCGGAGGCAAGGAAGCGCGGGAGTCTGCTGCTGCCGGTGGATTCGGAACACTCGGCGATTTTTCAGGCGATGCGGTGCGGACGGAGGCAGGATGTGCGGCGGGTGATCTTGACGGCCAGCGGCGGGCCGTTCCGCGAAGCATCGGCGGCGCAGATTCACAATGCGACGTTGGATGATGCGCTCAATCATCCGACGTGGCGGATGGGGAATAAGATCACCATCGATTCGGCGACGATGTTCAATAAGGCGCTCGAGCTGATCGAGGCGTGTTGGCTGTTCGATTTGCGGCCGGATCAGGTTCGCATCGTGATTCATCCGGAGTCGATCGTTCACTCGATGGTGGAATTTGTGGATGGCTCGGTGATGGCGCAGCTTTGTCCGCCGGATATGCGGACGCCGATTCAGTATGCGCTGACGTATCCGGAGCGGGCGGAGGGGTGTGGGCGGCGGATGAATTGGGACGAATCGTTGGCGTTGCGTTTTGAGCCGCCGGATTTTGAGCGATTCCCGGCGCTCAAGCTGGCGTATCGTGTGGCGGAGGCGGGCGGGACGATGGGGGCGGTGTTGAACGCGGCCAACGAGGCGGCCGTGGCGGCGTTTATCGGGGGCAAAATCCGCTTTGGGGAGATTTGCCGGATCGTGGAGCTTACAATCTCGCGGCACCGGCTTCAGGCAAGAGCGACTCTGGACGATCTGCTCGAAGCGGACCGTTGGGCCCGGGCGACGGCGGCGGAGCTCATCGCCAAAAAGGCCGCGGCCGGCGGCGTGATCTCGGGCAGCACGGCTTCACGATAAATCCATGAACACCATTTTCTCAAACACGCTCGATTACGTCTGGCTGGGCGTCGGGTTTGGCTTGGTGATTTTCTTTCACGAGCTGGGCCATTTTCTGGCGGCCAAGTATTGCGGCGTGAAGGTGGAGCAGTTTGCCATCGGGTTTGGCCCGGCGGTTTTCTCCTGGCGCAAGGGGATTGGGCTACGCTGGGGCTCCAGCGGCAGAGAGGCGGAGGTTCGGCAAGGCGGAGGCGAGACCGAGACGGGGCGAGACCGGATCGGCGAGACGGAGTATCGCGTCAGTTGGATTCCGCTGGGCGGGTACGTGAAGATGCTGGGTCAGGACGACTTGCGTCCCGGGGTGACGGTGGACGATCCGCGGTCGTACAACAACAAATCGGTGGGGGCGCGGATGTTCATCGTGTCGGCGGGCGTGATCATGAACATCATCGTGGCGGCGGTGGGATTCATGATCGTGTACATGCTGGGGTTTCCGGTGCCGCCGGCGCGGGTGGGCGGGGTGATGTCCCTGAGCCCGGCGATGCACGCGGTGCGGGCGGATGGAACGCGTGCGGCGCTACAGACGGGGGATGAGATTCTTTCCGTCGGCGGCAAGAAGACGGCGGGTGATTTCACGAAGATTCAACTGGCGGTGGCCCTGTCGCGCGAGGGGGCGACGCTGCCGGTGGTGGTACGGCATCTGGACGGGACGACGGAGACGCTGCAGATCAAACCCGCGCGGCCGGGAGATGATCCGCGTGGGCTTCTGGCCCTGGGCGTGCTGCCGCCGGTGCAGCTTGCCGGGCTGGACCCGGCCACCATCGACGATTGGGATGAAGCGCTGCTGCAAAAGACGTTGACGGCGGATTCCCTGGCCCTGCGCCCCGGCGAGGTCATCACGCAGATCAACGGCCAGGACGTGAACGTCAACGAGTTTTGGAAATTGAGCGATGCTCTGGCGGCGTCGGACGGCAAGCCGGTGGAGCTGACGGTGCGCTCGGCGGATGGAAAGATCGCGCAGCGCTCGATCCTGGCGCACTTGATCGGTCCGTTTGGGAAGCAGGAGATGGATTTCCTGGGCCTGGTGCCGCGGGCGACGGTGGATGGGTTGCAGGAGGAATCGCCGGCGCTGGATAAGCTGAAGCCGGGCGACGCGATCGTGGCGGTGGAGGCGGGGACGGACCTGGTTTCGCATCCATCGCCGGAGCAAATCCGCAAAACGCTGTCCAGCGCCGGGGAAAAGCAGTTGCCGGTCACGATCACGGTGCTGAGTGCCGGCCAAACGCAGCCGCACCAGATCGTCGATCTCGACAAATACATCCGCATCAGCGGCGGCCGGATGGGATTGGGCATCCTGATCGGCTACGACGAGCGGCACCTGGTGGTGGCCCAGGTGCAGCCCGACAGCGCATCCGCCGACAGAATCCCGCAAGGCGCTACGCTTCTCGCCATCGACGGTCAGAAGGTGGACAACTGGCTTCAGGTGCGCCGGATCATCGCCGAGGGCAAACCCGGCAGCACGCTGGCGATTTCGTTCATTCCGCCCGGCCAAGGCGGCCCAGGCGCTGCCCCGGCGGTGGCGCAGGTCAAGCTGGGCGAGGATGACGTCAGGAATGCTCAGATGATGGGGTTCACGTGCGACCTTCGTCTGCGGCCGATGCCGGGAACGATGCGTACCAGCAATCCGCTGGTGGCCATCGGCTGGGGCGTGCGCGAAACGCGCGACTCGGTGCAGGGGCTGTATCTGACGCTGCAACGCATGTTCACGGGAGACGTGAGCGTGAGCAACGTGATGGGCCCGGTGGGGATGTTCCACGCCGGGGCGCAACTGGCCAGCCGCGGACTGAGCTGGCTGGTGTGGTTCCTGTCGGAGATCAGCGCCAACCTGGCGGTGATCAACTTCCTGCCGATCCCGATCATGGATGGGGGATTGTTCACCCTGCTGATCCTGGAAAAAATCCAGGGCAAACCGCTGTCGGCGGAAATGCAAAAGATCGTGCAGACGGTGGGACTCGTGCTGATCCTGGGTGTGTTTCTGCTGGTGACGTACCAGGACATCGCACGCTGGGCGGGGTACGCGAATTAAATTCTAGTGTTCTCACCCCGCCGACAGTGCCGGTCCGGGGAGCGGCGCCACACCGCTTGGGGGGCGCGGAATTTGATTCCACCGCTGTGCGTTGCCGCGCAACAACTGGTAAATCACAAGGCCCAAAAACACGATGCACGCCGCGGGCTTGAGCCAGTTGTGCGTCGCGTTGTACGCCCAGCCGTCGCAGCTGAGGCAAATGGACAGAGCCGCGACCACCCATCCCCATATATCGCGATGGAGCAACAGCGCCGCCGCCGGCAGCGCCAGGGCCGGGCCGAGAATCACGTAGGAACTGGACTCCGTGCGCGGATTAAAGAGCATCAGATAACAGGCGGCCAGGATGAACAAGAAAAACGCCCGGCCCGCGTGGGCCCATCGCCGCGAGGCGATCAGGCACAGACCCAGGGTCGCCCCGGCCGCGAGGATTTGCACCGCCTGGTACAGCGACTGCGGCATGATCCAACCCATCTTCCACAACAATCCGCGCAAATCGCAGAAGATTCGCTGCGGCTGCGATGCGGTCTTCAGCACCTCGTAATACGCTTGATACTGAGCCAAGACGTAATGCGGCTTCTGGGTGGCGAAGGGAATTAGCGTGGCCAGGACCAGGACGATCGCCAATCGCCAAATGATGACCGGGTAGACCGCCGCCGCCAGGAGGACCATGACAATCATGATCGGTTTGACCACCAGTCCGATCACGAGCCAGAGCGTCGCCCACCACCATCGCCGCTGGTGCAGTTCCGCCGCCGCCAGGAGCATCAGTGCCGCAATCTGGAGATTGGCCTGGCCGTTGCGCAGGCTGGCCAAGGTGATGGGAAACGCGATGGCCGAGGCGATGGCGAAGATGGATGGAAAAATGTCCGGCCAGAGCATTTTCCCCCATCGCCAAATTCCCCAGCAAAAGAGACACAACCCGGCGGCCCGCCAAACCATGCCGCCCAGCACAGGGCCCATCAGGGCAAAGGGCATGTAAAGAAGTCCCGACTGCGGCATGTACAGAAAGCCGTCGACCCCCATGTTGTCGAGGTACAACCCCCGCCCGGCCAGCCAGTTGTGCGAGGGCGTGGCATATTCCACGCAGACGTTGTGGTTGACGGGGTCGCGCCAGACTAGAACGCCGATCCACAGCCAAGCGAGGGCCCAGACGAAACAGGCCCCCAGAACCAGCCGGCGCGCCGGGAAAGCGGGCAGATTCGCTGCCGTCGTGGTGTTCCTGGCGGCTCCCATGCCAAAGGACACCATACCAACCACCCTTCTCGAATCAAAGTCGAATTGGGTCATCTCTGGACTTTTGGTCGATACATTCATACAAGAGAACCAACTCATGGATGAACCACAGAGCACATCGGGCGACGAGCAATTCCGTTGCACGCTGATCCTGCCCACCTACGACGCCACTGATTTCATCGAATCGACCGTCACTCGCGTCCGGGATTTTTTATCGCAGCATCCGGATTGGTGCGCCCTCTTTGTGGTGGATGGCTGCCCGCACGGCACCGGCGAAAAACTGCAACCCCTGGTCGCCAACCTCGCCCCGCAAATTCGCATGGACAACTGCCTGCAAAACCGCGGCAAGGGGCATGTCCTGCGGCGCGGGCTGGACATGGCCAAGACGCCGTTTCGCATTTACACCGACGTGGATTTGGCCTACGACCCGGATGAGGCGCTCAAAATCCTGGCTGTGCTGGAAAACGGGGCGGACCTGGGCGTGGTCAATCGCGCCAGCCCGGATTCGCGGTTCATCATGAGTCCGATGGATTTCCCGCGCATTTACAAGCGACACCTGATGAGCCGGAGTTTCAACTGGTGGCTGCGGCGCATGCTGCCGATACGCATTCTGGACACCCAGGCCGGCCTCAAGGGTCTGACCGCCGCGGCGTGGGAGATCATTGGCCCGCACATGACCAGCGACGGATTCTTCTTCGACGTCGAATTACTGGCCCGCGCCGGGGCGGCCCACATGCGCATCGAGGAGATCCCGGTTCTCGTGCGCTACGTCGACCCCACCACGGTCAAAATGGTCACCCACGGCTGGGCGATGATTAAAGACACCGTTCGCCTGCGCAAGAGTCTTCGCAAAGCCACCAGCAAAGTCAGCGTCACGGTGCACCCGGTGACTCGGGCGCAGGTTCACCGGGTTTGATGGGCATGAGCCGATCGGCCGCCCATCCCCCCGCCA
>DBZL01000011.1:13999-14468 GCA_002311745.1 Phycisphaerales bacterium UBA1161
CATCCCCCCGCCAGTCCCCCCGCCCCACCCCTGGCCATCGTGGTCACCGCCGATGATTTTGGCATCGGCGTACGCACCAGCGCCGGAATCATCGAAGCCCATCGCCGCGGACCGGTGACCGCCACCAGCGTCATGGTCATCACCGGCCGCCACGTGGAGGAATCGATTCCCCTGCTGCACGACGCCCCCGAACTGGACGTGGGTTTGCACGTGGCGCTCACGCGTTGCGGGCATCGGCCGCTCGTGGCGAGCCGCGCTTCGGGTCTTGTGGACCGCAGCGGCGATTTCCTCAGCAACCGCCGGCTGTGGCTGGCGGCGTTCTCCGGGAGAATAAGCCAGCTCGCCGTGGAAGAGGAGATCGCCGCTCAGGCGGAGCTTTTTGGCAAACTGCTGGGCCGCAAACCCGCGCACGTGGATGCCCACCATCACGCCCATCAATTGCCGGGCCTGCGCGAGGCGCTGATCGCCG
>DBZL01000011.1:14536-25612 GCA_002311745.1 Phycisphaerales bacterium UBA1161
AGGCGCTGATCGCCGTGATCGGCCGCGGACTTTTGCCGCCGGTGACGCGCACCACTCGCCAGCCTCCGGCGATGCCGCGCGGCGCAGCCGGAGCGAAGCTCAGGCGCTGCGCCGCCCACTGGATCGGCAAGCGCGCGGCCAAAATCTTCGCCCAGCATCACATCAGGTCGAACGATTATTTTTTCGGCATGCTCGGCCCGCGCGATCTGCGCCAGGATTTCCCCTGGCGGAATTATCTGATGAATCTCCCGCCCAGCGGCGTGGTTGAATGGGTGGTGCACCCCGGGTTCGACGACGAGACGCTTGTCGGCCGCGACGGCTATCGCGCCGGGCGTGCCAAAGAACTGCAATCCCTGACGCAGCCGCAAACGGCCGCGGCGTGGGAGCCGCTGCGCCGCTATCTCTCACGCAAGTCGGTTCTCTATCCGCAGTGATGGTTAGCGCGATTTGATTGCGTCTTGTGATACGAGTCAGGAATAAGAGGCGATCACCTTTCCGGTGCGCACGATCTCCTGCAGGAAGTTAGCAGGATCGTGCTTTCGCTCCAGGAGCAGCGGTTCGATGCGGACGTCGATATCCCGGCGCAGCCGAAATAGTCTGGCCTTCATGCCGAGCAGATCGCCCCTGTACTCGTCCACAACGACCGCCACGTCAATATCGCTGTAGCGACGGGGCCGGCCATTGGCGTACGATCCATAGAGCAGTACATCGCACACCGGCAGATGCTGGCGCACGATCTGGGCGAACTGCTTCACTTTTCGGACTGCCTGTCTCTTATCCATTTGTGCAACCTGTGCGCTTCCGTCATCGGCGAGATCCAATCAATGCGCGTCGTTCCTCGCCATTTACCTCATCCTAACGGCGCCTTCCCCACAGACAAGATGTGGCCGCCCGCAACCGGTGCCACGCGGTTCGCCAGGACATTCACGCATCTCTCTTGAACTGCGCGTCGGGAATCTGCGGACAGCCTCAGCTGCCTGGAGGGGGAATAGGTGGCTGTACCTGCTTTCCGTCGCCGGGCTGGGGCGTCGGGACTTCCTCGACTTTCAGGAGTTTGGGATCGCCGAACTGACGAACGACGACGGCTTGCATCAAAATGCCCTTTCGCCGCGCGACACAGGCAAACGCACGGGCGGGAGGGCCCGCTCGATCGCCGCGCGGTGCGGCTCGAGCCACGGCGGCAGCATGAGCTTTTTTCCAAGCTCATCCGCGGGCTGATCGGCTGTCATGCCGGGATTGTCAGTCGCGATCTCGAACAGCACGCCGCCCGGCTCGCGATAGTAGATCGAGTGGAAATAGCAGCGGTCCATCACCGGCGAGACGTTCAACCCCTGCCCGGCGATTTCCTTGTGCCAGGCGGCCTGCTGCGCATCGTCTTTCGTGCGGAACGCGACGTGGTGGACGACGCCCGCCCCCATGCCGCCGTGAGGCGCATCCGGGAGGCAAAGCAGATCGACCGTCGAAGCAAAACCGTCGCCCATGCCGGCGCGGTAGCGGAAGCGATCCTGCTCGCTGCCGATGGACTTGAAGCCCATCACTTCCGTGAGGAGCTTGGCCGTGTTCTCGTACCCCTCTTCGGAAATCGTAACGCTGTGGAAGCCCCGGATGGCATGCTCGGCGGGAATCGGACCGGCCGCCCAGGGCTGGCCCTTGGGTTCGGCGGAGCCGACGATTTCCAGCCGCAATCCGTCCGGGTCCGCAAAGCTGAGGACCGTCTCGCCGAAGCGATCGACCACTCCCCCTGCCGCTTGCAGTTCCACGCCCTGCTGCTTCAACCGATTGGACCAATAGTCTATTCCGCCGGATGGAACGGTGAACGCGGTGGCGGTGACTTGCGGCGGCCCGATTCGCCCGCGGTACGCGCCGGGCCAGGCGAAGAAGGTCAGGATCGTCCCGGGCCGACCGAGCTCGTCGCCGTAGTAGAGGTGATAGCTGCCGGGGTCGTCGAAGTTCACCGTCAGCTTCACCAAGCGCAGTCCCAGCAAGCCGCAGTAGAAGTCGATGTTCTTCTGCGCATCCGCCGTGATCGCGGTCACGTGGTGGATTCCGGAGATCGATTTTTCTCTGGGCGTCATGGTGTTTCCTTGGTCAACCAACTATAGGCCGGATGATTCACCGCCGAGATCGCCGAGTTCGCGGAGAATGCTGTCGGGTGTGCCCAAGCTTTCGGGCAACCAATTTTACATCCTCCCCCTGTACGCAGGGGGAGGAATGAGGTGGGGGTTCTGTTCCAACGGCGATGGTTAGTCGGATCGGCATCATCGCCCGCAACCGCTAAACCCCCACCCAACCCTCCCCCGGCGTACCAGGGGAGGGGAAGAGTTTGCATGGGTTCGATTTATGTTTGTCCGAAGAATTGGGCGCACCCAAATACGGCGAGCAACTGGCGACGACCCAATCAGACGGCTTCGTTGAGGTCAACCGGAAGTCCGGCAGCTTTCAACTCGCGAGCAAGGCTTAGACGCCATGCATCGCCATCGTCAAAACGAACGTAAATGACGCCTTCGAAGTCCGATGGAAGCTCCAAATCGCCTTTGTGCAGCGCACAAACGTGTGACCGGCCCAACGTGCCACAAAAGAACCCAAGTTCGAGAATGACGTTTTGCCGCGCACGTGGCCGTAGGTGCTCCGTTTCTGCGCTGCGGCCAACATCATCGGGGGTGAGCAACACTACCGCGAAGCCCACCGAGCTGTGGCCCTCTAACTTCTCGATGATCGTCCGGCCGAGTTCACCGAGAAAAGAAAGCCGAACTTGCACGGCATGGTGGAATTTCACCCATGTTTCCCGGTCATCGTCATATTCGCGGCCGATTACGAGCTGTGAAGTCGGGAGTGATGACCATTTGGCGCATAGACCCGTGTCGGGAAACTTCTCCTCTAACCATTCCATCACGTCGTGAACCCATCTCCCAAAATGATTGTGCGCGTCGCTTGGATGGTCGTATTTGTCTAGCAGGTCCGTGCCATCCTTAACAAGCGAAGCGAACGAATTGGATTTCTTCTCGGACATCGGTTCGACCTCCTCGTCGAACATCTCCTGTACGGCCAGTAAGTGGTCGATTCTGCCGGTAATTTTGTGGAATGCCGCATAGTTCAGTCCAGAACGATAAATACCGATCGCCGCCGGCGCGGCTCGACGTGGCGCGATCTGTGGCCCTTGCCAGTGGTGTCCTCCATCAGGAGAATGTCGCCGCCGCGAAACGTGCGGCGGGCGCCATCGGACACCTCGATCTCAATCGCTCCGTCCAAGAGCACAATGAACTGCCGCTGCGGCGCGACGTGCCAGTCGTAGTCGTAAGCCGGCTCGTTCTCGCGGAAGATGACGGACTTTGCGGGAATCGGCTGCGACAAGTGCCCGATCAGGCCCGCGTCGCGAAGCTCTATTTCTCGCTCGGAGAAGTGGCTCTCGCCGTGCTCATCGGCGTAGACGCGCGTGACCTTCATGGTCGGCCCTCCTGATTGGAAGCGATGACGCGCTGGAGCAATTGACGGCAGGCGTCGAGCTCATCTTCGTTGATCGTGTGCGGCATTCCGGGATAACGGCGGAGTTCCACCTCAGCGCCCATCCGGCCCAACACGGCCTGGGTTTCCTTCACGCGTTCGAACGGGACGTGCGGATCAGGATCGCCGCTGCCGAGGAACGCCGCCGTGCCCGCGAGCGAGCCGGGATAATTCCTTGGCGTGCCGGGAGGCCCGATGAGGCCGCCCGTCAGCGCAATGACAGCCCCGTAACGACGCGGGTGTCTGGCGGCGAACTCCAGACAGAGGCATGCTCCCTGCGAGAAGCCCAGGAGGACGATCCGCTGGCTGGAAATTCCGCGGGAAAGCAGGTCGGCAACGAGCGAATCGAGCCGACCCAGGGCCGAGTCCAAGTATGGTTGGTTGGCCTCGAGCGGCGACAGGAAGGAATTTGGGTACCACGTGTTCCCAGCCGCCTGAGGCGCGATCGCCGCGAAATGATCGGCGTCCAACTCGCCATACATCGAGAGGATGCTCTGGGCGGATGCACCCCGTCCGTGCACCATGACGATGGTCGCATCCGCTTTCTCGGGGACGGGACCGGCCGTGAGGACCGGCTGGGTTGCGTGCGGATCGGATTCTCCGTTGAGCTTGTTCACGCCGCATTCTATGACTGGTCCGCCGGGAAATCCGCTGTAGATGAAACCACGGAGGCACGGAGACACGGAGGCCAACTCTTGAATTTTGCGACTTCATTCCATCATCAGCATTTCAGTTTTTAATTTGTTGGGGGAAAGTTGGTGAGGATCGTCCATAGAAGGGTTGCCCTCCGTGTCTCCGTGCCTCCGTGGTTGCCTTTGTCTTTTTTTTGCAAAATTGGAAAGCCCTGTTTCTAAACGCCCAATTCGCGCAAAGCCGACGGATCGCTCAGGGCGCGGGCCAGAATCTCCTTTTGCCGCGGCGTCCACCAGCGCGGGCGCGATGGGTGGCCGATGCCGAACCGCTGAACGATGCGGGATCGCAATTGATCCAGGCCGGCGCCGGTCAGGGCGGAGATGGGCAGCGCGTCGAGCTGCGAAAACTCCCACGCGGCAGGCAAGTCGGTCTTGTTGATGACGCTCAGCGAATCCGGCCACCTCCGCTGCGGCGGGTGCGTGGCGTCCAAAACCTCAATCGTCAGGTGCGAAGAAGCGATTTTTCCCTGGCTGGCGGCGATGGCGGCGACTTCGATGGGGTCGTCCGTCTGGCGCTGCCCGGGCGTATCCACCAGCGTGACGGCCAGGCCGTCGATATTGGCCATCTCGCCCACCCAATCGCGCGTCGTGCCGGGCAGATCGGCGGTGATGCTGCGCTGGCGGCCAAAGAGTTGGTTGGCCAGGGTGGATTTGCCGACGTTCGGTTCGCCGACGATCGCGATCTGCGGCGGATGCAGCAGCCACCACAGCGACTCATCCCGCAAAATCGCCGCAACGTCCGCCCGGCCGGCCAACGCTTTTTGCCAGGCCGCCGGCTGGGCGAGCAGCGTCTTTATCGCCAGCTGGGTCTTGGCCAGCGGCAAGGCCGCCAGCATCTCGCCCTGCAGCGGGGATTCGGTCGGGCCGATCGCCGCATCGGGCGTGGGGAGGCAAGCCGGCAAAACGCGAAATCCGCCGCGCTGCGCCAACTGGCAGGCACAGCGCACGATCCACGGCCCGCCGTGCAGGCTGATTTCCGCCCACGCGCCATCCTCGGCCAGGACCACCACCGGATCGTCGATGATCGTTTCGCCGTCGCGCAACTGGCCGTGCATGCAAAATCCGGCCCGCGGCGGTTTGGAGAAATGCGCCTGCAAAAACGCCGCCACCCCGGGACCGCACAAGCGCAGCACGGCGATGGCCGCCGCCCCCGGCGGCGTCAAAACCATCGCCACATTGTCCGGGGCGTCGTTCATGCCAGCCGCCACTTCACGTCTTGTGTCTGATGTGATGATTCGCGTAGGCCAGGGCGATGCCGTAGAGCGTCAGGTCGGGCGCGATCGCGTGGATCAGCTCCCAGCCGTCAAAGAGCCTGGCTGCGTCGCCGCCGGTGGCAATGATCTGGGGCCAATGTCCCAAGTCGGCGGCGTAGTTCTCCACCAGTTCGCGCACCATGCCGCGCACGCCATGGTAGACGCCTTGGCAGATGGCGGCGCCCGTGGAATCGCCGAAAGTCTGCATGGGGACCTCGAAGGCCACGCGCGGCAGCGCCGCCGTCTTCTCGTGCAGCGCATCGAGCATCATCTCCATGCCCGGCGCGATCGCTCCGCCTAGAAAATCGCCCTGGTCATCGCAGCAATCGACGGTGATCGCGGTGCCGGCGTCCACGACCACGCACGCCTTGCCAAGCTGCTCGTATGCCGCCGCGACGTTGAGCACGCGGTCCACGCCCGTCTCCTGCGGCGCCTTGGTATGCACGGGGATAGGAAGATCCAGTTCATCGCCAACCCACTGGATGGTGTGGTTGGTGAGCCGCAGGACCTCGCCTTCCAGCGGATCATCCAAGGCCGGATTGACGGAAGCGGCGGCGATGGCGGGCTGCTCTTTGCTGGCGATGCGGCTCCAGGCCTGGCTAATCTGCGCCGCCCACTGGTTGCGGGGCTCGAGCGGCAGACGGGCGACGTGCTCCAAGGTCCCCGCGGAAAAAACGCCGATCGCCAGCCGGGAGTTGCCGACGCTGAGCACCATCAGGTCGATGTCCATGAAAAATCCTTCTTTGATGAGCGCGCCGGGACTCCGAGTTGCGCTCAAATTACGCGATTAGCGGGATGGGTCAACCCCCGATGGGAATCGGACATCGGACCCAATCCGCGAACGTTGGTTCCATGCGGCGGAAGCAAAACAAGCCAGCGGAAGCCTTCGACGACGCCGGTCATGGGATTGAGCGACGCCTGCGATCATCATATCATCGCCAACAGCTCGTACCGTTGGTGGGCGGCCGAGAATGCCATGCCCTTTTTCTCCACGATCATTCCGACGTATAACCGCCGCGAGCTGCTGCGGCGGGCGCTGAAGTCGGTGCTGGCCCAGGACCCCGTTGAGCCGCAGGTGATTGTCGTGGACGATGGATCGACCGACGGGACGATGGACATGCTTGCGGAACTGGCGGATCGGGTGCAGACGCTGCGGCAGCCCAATCGCGGTCCGGGAGCGGCAAGGAATCTGGGGCTGACGCATGCCACCGGCGACTACGTCGCCTTTTTGGACAGCGATGACGTTTGGTTCCCGTGGACGCTGGCGACCTACCGGCGTGTGATCGATGAGCACAATCGCCCGGCGTTCATCGTCGGCCGCCCCCTGAGGTTTGTCGACGAGGCGAAGTTGCCCGATGTCAAGGCGGATGCTTTGCTGACCGAGGCGTTCCCCGACTATTATGCCTCGGGAGATCAGTGGCGATGGTACGGGGTGTCTTCCTTTGTGATTCGGCGCGACGCCCTGACCGCGGCCGGCGGGTTCGCCGATACCATCATCAACGGCGAGGACGCCGATCTGACCATGAAACTGGGCGTGGCGCCGGGGTTCGTGCAGGTGCGCTTCCCGGTCACCTTCGCGTATTTTGACCATCCCGGCAACATCACCTTCGACGCGGAAAAGTGCTACCACGGCGTCTGTTGGCTCATCGACCAGGAGCGCAACGGCCGATATCCGGGAGGAGCGCCGCGGCGGGCGGAGCGATGGAGAATCCTCGGCCGCCATGCCCGCGCCGTCAGCCTCAGCCTCCTCAACGCCGGTATGCGTCGCCAAGCCTGGGAAACCTATCGCAAAACGTGCCTGTGGAATCTGACGCAGGCGCGCTTTCGCTACGTGTTGGGCTTCCCGGTGAAGGCGCTGCTGCAACGGCCGACCACCGGCAAAGGAGCCGCCTGATGCCCAGCCACGACGACACGCCCGACTACTTGCTCAACCGCCTGATCCGCTATCCGTCGGCCGTGATGATCCGCCTGCGCCGCCTGCGCCTGCGCCTGCTGGGCGCCCACGTCGGGCGCCGTTGCTGGATCCAGAAGATCCTTGTTCCGCGCAATCCCTGGGACATCTGGCTGAATGACGACGTATCCCTGGACCATGGGGTGACTCTGCTGACGAGCGGACCGCGGCGGCGCGAGCCGCGCATCGTGATCGGCACTCACACCTACATCAATCGCTACACCATGCTCGACGCCCACGATCGGATCGAGTTGGGCGAGCACTGCTTCATCGGCCCGTTCTGTTACATCACCGACGCCGATCATCAGCACGCCCGCGGCCAGTTCGTCTCGACGCAGCCGATGAATACCGCTCCCGTGAAGATCGGCCGCGACGTGTGGATGGGGGCGGGCGTGATCGTACTCAAGGGCGTCACCATCAACGACGGCGCGATCATCGGCGCCGGGGCGGTGGTCGTCCGGGACGTGCCGTCCAATGCCAAGGTCGCCGGCGTACCCGCCCACCAGATCGGAGAACGCAACTAGATACGCAGTGGATACAATGGCAGCGCGGAGTTGCCGCTCAAATTGATGCCATTGAGCTACGTGCCCGTTTTCATCACGCACCCCGCCCGAGGGAGAATCGCATGCCGTTGTTCTCCGTGATTATTCCAACTTACAATCGAGCGGACTTTCTCATCCGCGCGTTGGATTCGGTTTTCGCGCAGGAGTTCACCGACTATGAAGTGATCGTGGCCGACGACGGTTCCACTGACGCGACGGCTGAAATGGCGGCGCGGTACGGTGATCGGGTCCGGTATTTCAGACAGGACAATCGCGGCCCGGGGCCGGCAAGGAACCTGGGCATCCGCCAGGCACAGGCCGAATACATTACCTTTCTTGACAGCGACGATATCTGGTTCCCCTGGACGCTCCGGACTTTTGCGCGAGTGATCGCGGACCACAACCAGCCTGCATTTGTCGCCGGGACTTCTGTGGAATTCAATGACGCATTGCCGCTGCTGCGAGGTAGGCCGGCGGCCCTGGGCTGCGACAGGTTCGCCGACTACTACACCATCGCCAACGGCGAACTGCTGTGGATTGGTGGCACGTGTGCCGTCGCCATCCGTGCGGATGTGCTGCGATCGGTCGGCGGGTTCGCCGACCGCCGGATTTACATGGAGGACTTGGATCTGTGGATGAAGCTGGGTGTTGCCCCGGGTTTTGTGCTGGTGCGGACACCGGCATTGTTCGGCTATTGGCAGCAGGGCCAAAGTGCGGTGTCCGATCTCGAGGCCTGCTGCCGGGGTGGTGACTTTGTGATCGACCAGGAATCCACGGGGCGATATCCCGGCGGCGAGGATCGAAAATGGCAGCGACTGCGGATTCTCAGCGTGCACCTGCGGCCGTTGTCGATCGCGTGCCTGGAGAGGGGCAGAATCGGCTGGGGATGGCGGCTCTTCTATCGAACGCTCGGGTGGAGTGTGCGATTGCGCCGTCTCAAGTACATCGCGGCCATTCCGCTGCTCACCATCCGATTTGGGCCGACCTCCCTGTTCCTTCGCGGCGAACCACGCGGATAACCGTGCCGATAAACGGCCCGGCTCGCGGATTTCCGCCGCCGCCGTCCCTGCCACGGAGCCCGCGCGGCCGCTGCCGCATGATTTTCAATGAGCGCGCTGGGACTCGAACCCAGGACCTACGGATTAAAAGTCCGTTGCTCTACCTACTGAGCTACGCGCTCGGCCGTCGCCGCTGGCAATCCTTGGCGGCGAATTCGCAAGGATATGCCAGTTGCAGCGGCCGAGCAATTGCCCCCGCGCCTGTCGGCAATTGCGGCGGTTTTTGGCGCGTGGACGGGCTTGGGCTAATTTGTCGCGGCGGAAGGGGCTGTAAACATGAAACGAGCAACCTGGCTGTTGTTGGCGGCGGTGCTGATCGGGGGATGTCGGGCGGACATTCTCAAGCGCGATCAGCTCGAAATCCGACAGGCGCTTTTGGACATGTATCAGGACGAGGTGATGGACAACCTGATCCGTACCAAGCTGATGCTGCCGGTCATTCAGGTGGACTACCACACGATGACCGGCACGATGACCAGCCTGACCAAGGGAATCGGCGGATACAGCAAGGAAGCGGATCGCAACCAGTTTGGCGCGGCGGCGGGGTCCGTCACGCCGGTGCACGTGACCAAAACCTTCCCGTCGATCACGGGTGAACAGGATGAGTCGACGCAGCTCACGCTGACCGGCGAGCCGGTGTGCGACGACAAGTTGTACGAAGCGTACGAGGAGTATCTGTACGGATCGTCGGCCAAGGCCGCGCCGACAGGACCGCACGAGCAGCCGGCGACGATGCCGACGACGGTGCCGGCGACGCAGGAGGAAAAGTCCGCCGGCGGGCAGCTCGCCATCGGGCAGCAGCCGAGCAATTCGGTCTACACGGTGGTGTTGACGACGCCGGTGCGGCCGGTGGAGACTCACGAGCCGGTGCCGCAGGGGCAGCTTCTGGTCAGCGACAAGCCGCCGGCGGAGGGGACGTATCACGTGATGAAGGAGTTCCGCGGCAAGTATTACTACGTGCCGCCGGATTCGGCCAAGGCGTTTTTCGCCCTGTACCGGCGCGTCGTGCTGGCGCGAAAGGCCGCCCCGACGACGGGCGAGAACCTGGGCAATGAACTGCAACTTTTCCGCCTCAACCAGCTCCAGTAAACGGCGACCCGGAGGGACGGCGATCCTATAATGTCCGCATGGCGCTGGCGGCCGACCAATGCATCTGTCTGCGAAAACTGGAGTACAGCGAAACCTCGCAGATTCTGACGCTCTTTTCGCGTCAGCATGGGATCGTGCGCGTGCTGGCCAAGGGCGCGCATCGCCGCACCAAGGCCGGGTCCGGGCGATTCGACGGCGGCATCGATCTGCTGGATGAAGGCGCCGCCGTGTTCACCAGCGATCCCGCCCAGGAACTGGCCACGCTGGCCGAGTGGAAACTGTGCGAGGGGCATCTGGACCTGCGCAAGAGCCTGCGCGGGCTGTACCTGGCCCTGTACGCGGCCGAATGGATTTCGCTGCTGTTTGAGCAGCGCGACCCGCACGCCGACGCGTTTGATCGTTTCCAAAGACTGCTGGGTGCCCTGCCCACGGAGCAGCGCGAGGAGATCTTTCTCGCCTTTGAGTTGGACCTGCTGCGGGACGCGGGCTTTTTGCCCCAGTTGCAGTCCTGTGCATCGTGCGGCTCGAATTGCGGGGAGAAAGGCGATGTTTATTTCGCCCCGTCGCGAGGCGCCGTGGTCTGCCGCAATTGCGAGGGATCATTCCCGGATCGTCTGGCTCTGGATGCGCGGCTGTTGCGCCTGGTTCAGCAGATTCAGTCGCCAACCATCGCCGCATCACCGGAGCGTTTGCCGCGGCTGAGCCGCCATCAGACCGATCCGCTCAACCGCCTCTTTGCAGCCCACGTGGAATACGCGTTGGGCCGGCGGCTGCGCATGGCGCGGTACGTGCTGGGCGCCGGCGGCAGAGAACGTCCGCAGCCCGCCGCCCGTGGTGCATGAGATCACGGGCGAGCGCATTCTCCCCTCCCCCAGGTAGGCCAGTTGGATTAGCGGTTTCTCCCCTCCCCCGGTACGCCGGTTGGATTAGCCCTTTCTCCCCTCCCCCAGTACGGCGGTTAGATAAGCCCTTTCTCCCCTCCCCCAGTAC
>DBZL01000056.1 GCA_002311745.1 Phycisphaerales bacterium UBA1161
TCCGCGGGCTGCCGCCCGCGGCTATCAGGGCATTATTGGTACGCTCATCTGCAAACCGCTTCAGCTTTTTTCCCCCGCCAGCACGAATCGGTGCCCGAAATGGCGATAGTAGCGCGCATAGCTCAGCCCCGCGCGATCGCGCAGGGCCAAGATCTCGGCCTGGGTGAACGCCTGGGCGACGCTGATCGGCGCATCGTGGCGGACCATCGGGTTGGCCAGGACGGTCAAGAGCTTGATCCACGCCAGGGCCCGGCGATGACGCAGCAAATCCGCGGCGATGACGCCGCGGCGGGCCACGCGGTCCATCGTCCGCAGCAGCGCCACGACCTGCGGTTCGTCCAAGTGATGAAGGAACATGTTGGTCATCGCGTAATCGAACGCGCCGTCGGCAAAAGGCGCGGCCAGGGCGTCGGCTTGAACGATCTGCAGGCGGGGATCAACGGCGCGCGCCTGGGCCGCCGCCGCGGGGTGACGCTCGACGCCGACGATCCGCAGATCAAATCCGCGCCGATCGGCCCAGCGAAGAATCGCGCGGGGAATGTCGGCCGATCCGGTGGCCAGGTCGACGATCTCGATTCTTTGGCCCGGACGCCATCGCCGGCTGAATAGCCGCAAGTGATGCAGCGTCGAGCGGGTGTATCCCAGCAGCCAGTTGACCCGGCGAATGAAGCGCAAGCTTTGCTTCAGAACCGCCGGATCGGCCTGCGGATCGTCCATCCACTCCGGCTGGCGCCGGCGGACCTGCAAATCCGAATCCATGCCAGGCGGGCGCATCGCAACGTTACGGGTTGGGTCCGCCGGGGGCGGAAATCAGCGATTCGATCCGCGCCAATTCCGCGCGGGCCCATTGAATCTGCCGCTCGGTATGCAACCGGGCCAGGGCCCGCAACAGCAACTGCCGGGCCCGATCGTATTGGCCCAAATAGCGGGCGTAGATGACGCCCAGCATCAGCTCGACCTGTTCGATCTGCTCGAAGTTGGGATAGTGCGACAGGAACTGTTCATAGGCCTCGGCGGCCTGGGGGTAAAGCTGCTGGCTGGCCAGTTGGTTGGCAACGTCGAGTTGCGCCTGGCGGGAGAGCACCTGGCTCGGGTCGAGCTTCTTGAGTTCCAGGAATATAAACGCGGCGTGCGGCAGGTTGTGGTGGGCGATGGCCTCGCTGATCTCGGCGCGCATCTCCAGGAGGCGGACGCTGCGCGGGTCCACTTCCTCTTTCTCGTGGGCGGGCGGAGGCGAATGGCCGAAGGGGTCGTATCCCCGGCTGACCATCGAGCGGTACTGCCGCCGACGGTTCCAGCGGCTCAGCATCGCCAAGACGTCGAGCTGGTCGCGCGGCATCAGTCCCGCGGCCAGCAGGACCAGGCACACTCCCGCTCCGTACAACGTGCCGGTGATGTGCGCCAGATGCGCCACCGCCTCGCGGCCGCCGATCCATTCGGGGTGCAACTGACCGATCAAATCCATCACAAACGTGAAGGCGACGAACCAAAGGCTGGGAATCTCCACGGCGCCGAAGATGAAAAAGAAATAAAAGACGGTGATGTTGGAGCGCGGCAGCAGGACCAGGTACGCGCCGGTGACGGCGGCGACGGCGCCGCTGGCGCCGATCACGGGCGACTGCGCGAACAGGGCGTGTCCGAGGCCGGCGATCACCCCCCCGGCCAGATAAAACCCCAGGTAGCCCCACTGGCCCATCCGGTCGTTGATGTTGTTCCCGAAAATGTACAGAAAGAGCATGTTGCCCAGGATGTGCAGCCAGTTTTCGTGCAGGAACTGGTAGGTGAAGAATTGCCAGATCGCCGGGTCCTGGGGGTCCAGTGCCAGGGCCTGCTTGGCGGGCATGCCGTGAAACATCACCAGCGGACCGTGCACGCCGTTGGAAAACGACGTCGTGGCCAGGAAGACCGCCACGTTGGCGGCGATCAAACCCCAGTTCATCCACGGCACGCGGCGCAGGGGACAGTCAGTGCGAAGGGGAATGATCATGGCAATGCGCGGCCTAGCGGCCGCCTGATTGTAGCCGCCGGGATGCCCCGAAAGAAACCGTGCCCGGAGGAAACGAGCGGGTCTAGCCGCGAAGCGGCGGCCCATCCGCGTTGCGGCGGATCATCTCCAGGCGGCGGCCGCCGCGGCTCCACCGCACCTTGTCCATGTACGTTTCAATCAAAAGGATTCCGCGGCCACCGGTTTTTTCCAGGTTGGCCCGGGTCGTCGGATCGGGAACCGACGAGCGCTCAAACCCGCCTCCCTCGTCTTCAATGACGATGCGGATTTGCCGCGGCGTCACTTCCGCCTCGACGCGCACCTTTTTGCCCCTGTCCAGCCGATTGCCGTGCTTGATCGCATTGGCCAGCGCCTCTTCCAGCGCCAGCCGAACCGCAAAAATGGATGGACCGGTGAACCCCTGACGAATGACTTCATCCATGATTTGCTTCTGGATGCGGCAGGACGTGGCAAAGTCAGAACCGATGGCAAACCGGAGTTTGTGCTTGACCTGCCCCGTGGGGTTCGGGGCCGGCGTTCTACGGCGTTCGCCCCGGCCCCGAGGATTGGACCGCGCCATGCCCATAGTGGTCGCTTGACGCTCAGTGTTCAAAACTGCTCAAAGCCTCAGCCCGATCCGGCTTGATGCGGAACAGCCTGTCCAGCTTGGTGATCACGAAAACCTCGTAGATCTGCTGCTTGATGTTGGTCAGGCGCAGCTGGCCATCCTTCTGCTTGATCTTGTTGTTGAGGTTGATCAGCATGCCCAGCGCCGCCGACGACAGATGATCGACGTTGGCGAAATCGAGCAACAATCGCGGTGGATTGTTCTCCTCGACCAGGGCCATGAGGGTCTGGCCGATCTCCGCGATATTGGCCTCATCCAGGATCTTGTTGTTGGTGAATTCAACAATTCGGATGTCCTGTTGCGAGGTTACGGAAACCGGGGATGTCATGTCGGCCATGCCATTACCCATGCTCAAAACAGGCGGATCTGACCCCGCCGACGCACCACGAGCAGACAGTACGGCGTGAGCAAAACAGTGTCAAGATTGCCGCCGTGGCGCCGGCCACATCGAGCGAGCGGCGGGCAACCACGTTGCCGCGGCAACGCACGCCAATGCCAGCGCCGCTAGAAGCAAGGCGGCGCTGAGCGATCGCCGGGCCTG
Organism: Phycisphaerales bacterium UBA1161; assembly: GCA_002311745.1. Taxonomy (GTDB): domain Bacteria; phylum Planctomycetota; class Phycisphaerae; order Tepidisphaerales; family Tepidisphaeraceae; genus UBA1161. The sequence continues at coordinate 3,154 of DBZL01000056.1, forward strand.
CACCACGCTCTCGCTTTTCATCTTCTGCCGCCACGCCCCCGGCGCGGCCAAGGTCGCCGGCATCGGCGCGGCGTTGAGAGCTTGCATCGCTCCGTCGCCTCGTCGGTACAGGCCTGGGATCAATCCCGCTTCGCCGGCCGGCGCCGCAACACCCGCCGGGCGCGACAATTCCCAGCCGCCGCCCAGCGCGCCGACGGTGCCGGATTCATAGTCCGGCCCGGCCTGGCCGAGCCAATCGAATACGCGGCTCCAGAACAGCACGAAATCCACCGATTGCCCAAAGTCGGCGGATTCAAAACCAACCCACACCTGGCGGGCCGGTTGCGTCCGCACGGCCAGCACCGTGGCACCCCCGGCGCTGACGATCGGCAGCCAATCCCCCACCGGCGGCGGATGGGCCCGGGCGCCGCCCAGCACCTGCGGCCAATCCACATCCGCCGTGGACAGCGGCCCCTTGGCCACCACCAGCGGCTGAAGCGACAGCGGCTGGCCGTGCGCGGAATCGTCCGCAACGATGACCGCCAAATCGCCGGGGGCAACCGCCTGCATCGACGCGGTCACGCTCACCCGATTGGACCCCGCCTGCGGCGGGCGCCGCCGGCGGTAGACCTCAATGATGCGTGCAAGCTGCGGCGGCAAGGCTCCGCGAGCCTCCAGCCGCGGCCAGGCCGCGCGGTGAACCGCCCACGCCTGGTGGTTGAGCGCGCCGCAGTCCTGGGCGCGGACCTGCACCTCCACCACATCCCCCGCCGCCGGAAGATCGACGAAATAGTTCCGCGCCTGCCCGTCCGGCGGAAGCCCAATGTCGTCGGACAGTTCTTTGTCCCCGGTGCGAACCAGCAGCGTCGCCCGGTTCAGCGGCGAATGGTTCATGAGGCGCACCATCGCCTGCGGATGCGGGTCCTGGCGCACGGACAGGCCGTCGATTCCGACGTTCAGCAGCGGATCGTCCGGGAAAATTTGCGTGAGGCGCGAATCGGCAATCCCCAGGGATTGGTCGGTCAGAACCAAAACCAAATCCGGGGATAACACCAGGGTCTGGCGAACAGCGATCTGCAGAGCGTCCGCATCGACCAGCCCCGTACCCGAGGTCGCGCGCACGCGCGCCAAGCCATCGGCTCCGACGCCCGCGTCGCCGCCGGGGACCAGTTCCCAAACGAGCTTGACCCCGGGGATGTTTTCCCGGATCACCGCATAGAGCGCTTCGGCCGCCTGCGCGAAGCGGACCTGGCCGCGCGGGGTCTGCCCCGACATGCTCAATCCGCGATCGACGATGACGGTGATGGTTTGACCGTAACCGCGCCAGCTTGGGATGACCGGCCCGGCGGCGGCGAAGAGGGTCAGAAGGATGGCGCCCAGCATGGCCAAAAGCGCCACGGGCGGCGGCTCCCGGCGGCGGCGAGGCTGCCGCTGCGGCGCCGGCGCCTTCCAGAGGACCAAGAAGGGAACCCATGTCTGAGGCCGCCGCCCCCACAACACCCAAAGCGCCACGGCGGCCCATCCGAGCAATCCGATCAGCCATTCGGGCGAGGTGAAGTACATGCCAGTTCCGCGGCGCGCTGCGGGCCATTCAAAATCGTCAAAACTGCTGGACCGACTGCGGCACGACGACGACCTTTTCCAGCAGGACGCCGTTGCGGCCGCGGTATTCGGTGATCATGCCGGTCACGCGAAAGCGCACGTCGGGATTGTCGGCCGACACGGCGTTTTCCATCGTCGTCAGCTTCAGGTTCGGCAGGATGATCAGCGGTGGATCGCGCAGCGCCGATCCGTCGGAGTCGAACGCGAACTCGGCCGTTTTGCCGTCGGCGCTGTGCGTCAGGCGGCCGACGCGGTCGACCACTTCCGAGCCTTCGCGCAGCACCAACAAAGGCGGCGCGCTGGGGGAAACCGCGCCGGGACCGCTGGTGCGGTCCTCCGCGGCCGCGGGGTTGCTGGGCGATGCCTCGGGCTTGCGGCGGGCCGATTCGGCGGCCAGCATCTCGTCAAGCAGTTGCTGGGCCGATGATGGACGGCTGGACGGAGGCGGCACATCGCCGGTCAACTGCCGGCCGACATCCTGCGGACCCGTCTCCAGCAGAATGTAATTATTGCCCTTGTATTCCGTCACCGTGCCCGAAACGGTGAATCGCAAATCCGTCGTCGTGACGGCGACGGCATCCTCGATCTGCATCAGACGCAGACTGGGTAACACGAACATCGGCGGCAAAAACGGCACGGACGGGTCATTGTCAAATACGAACTGGGAATAGGGGCTGTCCGGGAGTTTGCGCAGGTAGCCGGTGCGGTCCACGATGCCCGTGCCTTCCCGCAGCATATTCGTTGCCGGCGTTTCCACGTATCCCTGCGGGCGCAATGCTTCAAACTGTGGCCCCGCCACGGCCGGGGCCTCAACCGGACGCGTCGTGGGTTTGAGCATCTCGCTGAGCATCTGATCGGCCGGCGATGGAACCGGCGAATCCGGCATTGTCTGAGCCGGCGCAGCAACGCTCAAGATCGCCAGCATCGCCGGCACCATCCCTATCTTGAATCCGAACCGCATCATGATGCTTCCGCCGAGGAGAATTTCAGCAACAATCGATCCGCTTGGCAACGCGCGGCAGATCGCGCAGCCGCCCGTGCGAGTATCGGCGCTTACAGCATCGGAGGAAAAATGAAGCGACGGCCCGGAGGCGTCCAGAGGCTTATTGTCGTATCAGGATCACGTTATTGGACGCCGGAGGCGGAACGGGCCGGCCCCCGGGGATGATCAGGATCGTCGCCGTGGCCGGAGCCGCGCCAGGGTCAAGCTTCGGCGCCACAGCCAGTTGCGCCGCCGCGGGTACGACAATCGTGCCGTCGGGCTGAACCACGCCGCAGAGCAGAAGATCGGCCTTGCGGAAATAGCGCGCGACGCTTGCATAGGCTTCGTTTCGCGCATCGGCCGTGGTCCAGCCGTAGAGGGCCGCGTTGAGATCGGGAAGCTGATCGGTATAAACCCGCGGCAACTGGGCGCTCAGGTCGGTTCGGCCGTGGCAAAATCCGCGGCGAAGAGTCGCCGGGTCGCTACCCCCGTAATAGAACTTGACCGCCGTGCCGTATTGGTATTGGACCGGTTCAAAGATGATCTGGGCGATCCCCGCGGAAGCGCTGCACAGGAGCCACGCGGAAACGAACATCCATTTGAACATGGTATTTCTTCCTTCTCTTGCTATGGGGGGGCGTTGCAGGGCGCGCAGCCGGCATATTTGGAATCGATGACGCGGATTCCCTAGGGTATGTGGAGTCGCTTCAGCGGCACGGGGCCGCCGCTAGTCTTGTCCGCCGGTGGTCTCTTCGAGCATCTTTCTCAGATACCCGTTTTCGCGGCGGGTGGCCTCAAGATCGAAAACCAAATACTTGATGCTCAGGCGAAGATAGTCCAGGCTTTCCTGGAGGCTGCTGACGGTTTGCCGCAGGCGCTCGTGACGTGCGCGGGTTTCATCCGCAAGTTTTTCCAGTTTCTGCCGCTCGCTTGAAGGCAACGTGCTGATTTCACCCATCAACTCAGCCAGCTTGTTTTGGAACTCCTGCTCGCTCATACACATCTTCTCCTCCTCCTGTGGAGAGCATCCATAGGCAAAGGGTGTTCCACCTCCGTGGGACCGGCGCGATCCGTCAATGACCGGATAAAAAATCGCGCGCTGCGAGACGCGACGTTGGTCGGGCGGACCATTCCGGTCGCACCAATTGTTCCGCATGTCGTGCGGGCACAACATTCGCAGGCGGCGGCGTTGCAGAAAATCGACGCCGAGCCTCGCCCTGGCTCGCGGTCCATCCGTCGCCGCTAACCCACCATAACCGCTGCATACCCAACGGCGTTATCCGGAGCCTGCGGCGCGACAGCGGCAAGAGTCTGATAACTGTTGGTATGGTGCAGCACCACCGCCTGGCGGGCGCCGCCGGCCTGGCAGGCCGCCATCATCGCCGCAATCGCCCCCGCCCCGCACGCGTTGTAATGCCTCACCGCCTCGGGCACGATCCGCTGCGGATCCATTTGCGTCATAAGTTCCAGCAGCCGGCGATCATTGCCCATCGCCCAATCGATGGCCGATTCGCCCAGGCCCGCCGGTGTGAACCCGTAGTTCGGACCGTAATGGGTCAGATCGCTGCTGGCCAGATAGACCGCCGAAACCCCCGCCTGGGCCAGCTTCGCCGCCACGACCTGCCCGGTTTCAGCGGCCTGCCCATCCGGCGGCGTTTCGATGGGCAGAATCGATGCCGACGGCCAAGCCGCCTGAATCAGCGGCAGCTCCACCTCCACGGCATGCTCGTGATCGTGAAACCGGTCGTCAACGGCAAACCTCCGGCCCGTGGCCGCCAGCTCATCGCGCAGCAGGGCGCTCACGCGCGATTCGCCGCCTGGAACGGCCCAGCGCGCGTACGAGTCGAGCACGCTGCGATCAATAGGGATGGGCGTGTGGATGGCACCGAAAATGACCACGACATCCGGCTTGGGCTGCCGCGCGGCCGCGGCGGCGATGCCCTGGGCCGCAATCGCGCCGCTGCAAATCCATCCCGCGTGCGGCACCAGCACACCGGTCGCGCCGGATGAAAACTTCAGCGGCTTTGCCGCCGTGACCGAGCGCGCCTCTTGGAGCAGTTGGGTGGCGGCAGCGCGGCAGCGCTCCGCCTGCGCGGGATAAAACATTCCCGCCACTGCCGGACTCCGAACGCCTTGGGGGCTTGGGCCGGACATCCCAATCAATATACCCGCACACGCCCCGCCGCGGCGCGAAAATTTCGCGACATGTGCAAAAGCCCGGGGGATGGCCGTCCCCTGAGCTTCCTGCCGCGTGCAGCCGCGGTTGAGCCTGCCTCCATCCCCCTCGTTGACACCCCTGCGCGGCACTTCTATCATCCCCCGGACCAAAATTTGAGGAAATCATACCTATGGCCAGCGAAAACGTGACGCAGTTGACCGACGCAAACTTTGACCAGGAAGTCCTGAATTCCAGCGTTCCCGTACTGGTGGATTTTTGGGCGGAATGGTGCCAGCCGTGCCGCCGATTGGCGCCGACCATCGAAAAGCTGGCCACGGACTACGCCCATCGCGTCAAGGTGGGCAAACTGGACACGGACGCCAATCACCTCACCGCCAGCAAATACGCCATCAGCGCCATCCCCACCGTTCTTTTATTCAAAGGCGGGCAGATCGCCCAGAAGTTTGTCGGCCTCAAACCCGAAAAGGACTTCCGGGATGCCATCGACGCGACCCTGTGACGGTCTATTCCACTTGAACTGAAATTCCTATAAAAAGGTTTGGGGAAGCCGGGTGTTTTTCGGCGCCAAAGACGCCGAAAAGAGCGATTTCCGCTGGCTGCTGGATCCGCTCCGAACGCTGGGCACCCAGGGAGAACGCACATGAGCCAACCCGACCTGGAATTGGCCAAGCAGCATCACCAGGCGGGCCGCCTGGCGGAAGCGGAGCGATTGTATCGGCAGGTGCTGGCGCAGCAGCCGAACGACTCTGATGCCCTGAATCTGCTGGCGGTCGCGGTGTTTCAGGCCGGCCGTGGTTCAGAAGCGATGGACCTGATTCACCGCGCCATCGCCCTGCGGCCGCAGCGCGCCGATTACCTGTACCACCTGGGTCTGATTCACGCAGGGCTGGGGCAAAGCCAACCGGCCATCGAGGCCTATCAGGGGGCGCTGGAGATTCAGCCGGATTTGCCCGAAGCGCATTTCAACCTCGCGATGTTGCTGCGCGAGCGCCGGCAATGGGAAGCGGCGGGCGAGGCTTTCCGGCGAGCCATCGCCCTGCGCCCGCAGTGGCCCGAGGCCCTGCAATACCTGGGCGGCGCGCTGCACGCCCTGGGCCGCTGTGACCAAGCCATCACCGCCCTTCGCCGGGCCGTCGTCTTACGCCCGGATTATGCCGAGGCATGGAACGATCTGGGCAGCGCTTTGCACACCAAGGGATGCTTCGATGAGGCCATCGCCGCGTATCGCCGCGCGCTGGCGGTCCGGCCCCATTATGCCGAGGTGTTCTACAACCTGGCTCTGACTTTTCGCGCTCAGGGGCGGCTGACCGCGGCCATCGGCGCCCTGCGCCGCGCCGTCAAAATCCGACCGGATTTTGCCGAGGCGCACAACAATCTCGGCAACGCCCTCAAAAACGTCGGCCGGCTCGAGGAGGCCGTCGAATCTTACCAGCGCGCCGTCACCCTCTGGCCCACCTACGCCGAGGCGCACAGCAACCTGCTTCTGCTGTTGCACTATTGCCCGCGCTACGATGCCGCGGCGATCCTGCAACAGATGCGAGGCTGGGACCAGCAGCACGCCCAGCCCCTGCGCGCTTGCATCCAACCCCACGCCAACGACCCCAGCCCCCAGCGACGCCTGCGCATCGGCTACGTCTCGCCCGATTTTTGCGGCCACATCGTCGGCCTCAACCTCCTGCCCCTTTTCCGCGAGCACGACCACCAGAGCCTCGAAGTCTTTTGCTATGCCAACCTGAGTGGCAGTGACCCGTTCACCGAATACTTCCGCAAATATTGCGACGGCTGGCGCTGCATCGCCGCCGTCGACGACCCGCGCGCCGCGCAAATGATCCGCGACGACAAGATCGACCTCCTGGTGGACTTGGCCGGCCACACCGCCAACAACCGCCTGCCCCTGTTTGCCCGCAAACCCGCGCCCATCCAGGTCACCTTCGGCGGTTATCCGGGCGGCACGGGCCTGTCCACCATGGATTATCACCTCACCGACCCCTACCTCGACCCCCCCGGCATGACGGAAAGCCATTACGTCGAACGCCTGCTGCGCCTGCCCGACAGCTTCTGGTGCTACGACCCGGAGGTGATGCACGCGGCGCCCGACCCGGAGGTGTCCGCCTTGCCCGCGCTGATGACCGGCGCCATCACTTTCGGATGCCTGAGCAACTTCTGCAAAGTCAACGACCCCACGTTGCAGCTATGGGCCAAAGTCCTGGCTGCGATGCCGGCATCGCAGCTTCTGCTGATGGTCCCGCCGGGGCCGCCGCGCCACCACGTCGCCAACGTGCTCGCCGAGCACGGCGTTGCCCCTCAACGCGTCGAGTTCGTGGGTTACCAGAGCCGCGATCTTTATCTCCAAACCTATCACCGCATCGACTTGGGTTTGGACACGCTTCCGTATAATGGGCATACCACCAGCCTGGATGCCATGTGGATGGGTGTGCCGGTGATCACCCTCGTGGGCGCCACGGCCGTCGGGCGCGCGGGGTTCAGCCAGTTGTCCAACCTCGGCCTACAGACTCTGGTGGCCAACACGCAGGAGCAGTTCGTGCGCATCGCCACCACACTGGCCAATGATCTGCCCAGGCTGGCGGAACTGCGCGCCTCCATGCGTCAGCGCATGCAACAATCGCCTCTGACCGATGCCAAGCGATTCGCACGCAACGTCGAGTCGGCCTACCGCCAGATGTGGCTCCGATGGTGCCAATCCTCCTAGTATGGCTCTTTCAATGCCCGAAACACCCGTTGATCAACTGTTTGAGACCGCGGTCAGCCACCATCAGGCCGGCAAGCTACAAGAGGCCGAGGCGGCCTGCCGGCAAATCCTGGCGTCGCGCCCGAATGACGCCGATGTCATCCAACTGCTGGCGGTCGTCTCCTATCAACTTGGCCAAAAGGAGCCGGCCCTGCAGTTGCTGCGCCGCGCCCTGGAACTCAATCCGCAGGCTCCGGATGGTCACTA
>DBZL01000038.1 GCA_002311745.1 Phycisphaerales bacterium UBA1161
GCTGATGGTCGATCCCGCGGTGGTGCTCGTGGGTTGCTGAGCGCACACCACCTTGGCGGCGGCCGCGGGGCTGATGGTGATGCTGTTGGAAGCGGTGGAAGTCACACTGCCGTCGCTGGCGGTGAGCGTGTAGCTGCCAACGGTGTCGAGGATGGCATTGCTGAACGTCACCACACCACTGCTGGCGGCGACGGTGGCGGTGCTGCTCAATGATCCCGGTCCGCTATGCACGGACAGGGTCACATTGGAGTTGTCGTTGGTCGCGATGTTGCCGTATTGGTCTTCGAGATCCAGAACGATGGCCGGGCTGATCGCCACCCCTGCGATGGCATTGGTGGGTTGCTGGACATAGATCAATTGGGTGGCGGCGGCGGGGCTGATGGTGAAGCTGTTGCTTGTGGCGCTGGTGAGCGATCCGTCGGCAGCGGTGAGTGTGTAGTTGTCGGCGGTGTTGATGGACAGATTGCTGAAGGTGGCGATGCCGCCGGAAGCGGCCTCGGTGAGCGTGCCATTCAAGGAACCGGAGCCACTGTGGACCGAGAGGGTGACGCTGGAGGTATCGGTGGTGACCAGGTTGCCGTACTGGTCTTCCACATCCACGGTAACGGCAGGGCTGATGGTCGATCCCGCGGTGGTGTTGGTGGGCTGCTGAGCATAGACCAGTTGAGAAGCGGATGCCGGGGTGACGGTCACTTGATCCGAGCCGGAGAGGGAACCGGTGGTGGCGGTGACCGTGGCGACGGTGGGAGAAGTGGGCGCGGTGTACAGGCCGCTGGAGTCGACGCCGCCGCCTCCGCTGTCCAGGGACCAGGTGAAAGTGGGCTGAGAGGCCATGGCGGCGCCGAACTGGTCGCAGGCGGTGGCGACCAATTGCTGGGTGGTGCCGGCCTGGATGGTGGGGCTTGCGGGCGTCACGGCGACGGAGGTCAGGGTCTGATTCACCGTGACGCTGACGCTGCTGGTGGTGTAGTTGGTGCCGTCGCTGATGGTGGCGGTGAGGGTGTAGCTGCCGGCCTTGTTGAAGGTGACGGTGCAGTTTTTGGCGGTGTTGTCGCCGTTATCGGAGAAGATAGGATTGGCGCCACTGGGCTCGGAGGTGGCGGCCCACGTATAGGACAGAACACTTTCTCCGCCGCTTGAGCTGCCCAGGACACTCAAGGCTGATGTGGTAGCGGAAACGGTGCTGGGCGTTGCGGAAGCGGCGGTGGCGACGGTTGGCGGAGCGTAGGGGCTCCACGTCACGTGGTCGAAGTTCGCTAGGTCGAGTTGGCTGTTGCTATGGGATTCAATGAACAGGCCGACGGACACCGGCGCGTTTAGGGTCACGGTCTGCGACGTTAATTGAGTCCAGCTGATGCCATCGGCGGAGTAGTAGCCGGCAAAAGTGTCTCCGAGGCGAACCAGGCGGAGCCAATACGGAGCGGCGACGGCGACCGAGGTGGAGGTGTTATCTGCAGCGCCATCGGTCAAGCGGTATTTGAGTCTCAGGCCTTGGCTTGACTTTCCGGACACGTAGGTGGCTACCATGGCGGAGCCGCCGGCGAGGGGGGAGTCAGCGAACAGGATTCCCGCCTTGGCCGCGCTACTGGGGGTTCCGGTGGGATTGAGCGTGAGGGACGCTACGCGGGCGGTGAGGGTGCCGTCGCCGGTGATGGTGGTATAGCAATACTGGCACTGGATATAGGTGCTGGCGATCACGCCGGAGCCGGTGAGCGAGTAGGTGTTGGTGCCCGAGTTGTAGCTGGAGCTGCCGGCCAAAGTCGGGCCGCCGACGTCCGCGTTGTTGGTGAAGATGCCGAGGTCGAGCTGCCCTTGGTAGTCGGCCAGGGCTGAGGCGTTAAGGGGTGCTTTGACGGATGTGAACAGCGAGCCATCGGAGACGGCTTCGAGCTTCCAGTCGCCGCCGCGGCCGGTGATGTTGGTGGAACCGAAGACGGCCGCGCCGGTGTATTGGGAAATCCTGTCCAGGAGTTTTCGTCCGCTGATGCCGTCGGCGGTATCGCAGCCGTAGATCTGCACGGTCGCATCGGATGTCATGGCCGAGCGCAGCGTTTCCCATCCGGCGGACGTTTGATCGACGTCGTCCACGTTCACCCACTGGTCGCCCAACAGGAAGCGGCCCGGCGAGCCGTGCGAGAAGATGGACAGCGAATGGATCTTCCATCCGTCGCGTTGCACGGTTTGATTGAGCAGGTCCAGCACCTGTTCGGAGGATTGGTGCAAGCCGTCGTAGGTGATGACGCGCGTGTTGCCCAGCGCCGCACCGATCAGCGTCGACGCATCCGGCAACGAGCGGTCGATCAGCGCAATGTCGTAAACGGCCGGCGGATTGCCGGACAGCAGCAACCGTTGTTCGAGCGTCTCAAAATGAACAGGCCGCACCGGGAAAAAACGGCGCAAGTAAGCGGGGCAACATTCGGCTAAGAAATGACGCGGCGAGTCTATGGCTCGCTGCAATCTCCCACGATGGATTTGCACGCGCTTCAAAATGAAAGCCCTTTTAACTTCCAGCTTGTGAGCCGCCTCACTCTGGCTATCGGCGAACGTATAAAGTGACTTTGCTGACAAAAGGGGCTGTGCCGGACCTAACGCGCATCAACGGGCGGGTGATGAGAGTATGGGACGTACGTCCTAGGCCCGTCTTGAAACCGCGCTGCGGCTGGGCCGAGAGCGTGGTTCCTGACGGATGAGGGGCGCACCGGGGCGGGAGAGGGGGGGGAGAGTTTATCGTTGCCGCGTTGCCGGTCGCGTGCTGGGCGCGGTCGTTGGGGTGAAGAAGACGGCGCCTTCCAAACCGGTGCCGGTAACGTTGTGGATGGACAACAGCGGACCTGCCAAGCCCGAGACATGGATGTCGCGCAGCGTGGCATCGGTCATGTTGGCCAAGAACATGCCCTTCTTGCAGGTGCCGGTGACGTCAACGAAGCTGAAATGTTCAAGGGGTTTGGCGGCAGAGATATGGCTGGCTTCAATGAGCGTGCCGCAATCGACGCGGGCGTTGGAAACGGCTATGTCGGCGATGCGCGGGATTCCGGCATCGCCCAGGACCGGCTGTGAGTCCTTGATGCCGTGGGCCAGCAGATCGATCCGCAGAAAGGTCTTTGCGGCGGCGTCGATGTCGTCGGCGCGGATGTTTTCGATGAACCCGCCGCGTTCCGTGCGGCTCTTGAGGTACAGCGCATCGGTGCCGTGAGTCACGGCGCAATGTTCGATGGTGACGTTGCGGACGCCGCCGGACATTTCCGTGCCGATGCCGATCGCCGCAAAGATCTTGCTGCCCAGCTTGCAGCGCGTGATCCAAATATCCTGCGACGGCTTGCCGATGCGGACGGCTTCCATGCCGCGGCCGGATTTGATGGCGATGGCATCGTCGCCGGTGTCGATGTCGCATTGCTCGATGCGCACGTTCTGGCAGGAATCGACGTCGATGCCGTCGCCGTTGCCGCGGTTGCTGCGGATGGTCAGGTTGCGGGCCACGACATCCTGGCAATAGGTTGGATGAATGGACCACATGCGGTCGTAGGTGGTGGAAAAACCATCCAAGAGCACATCGCGGCAATCGACGATCTCCACGAGGCAGGGCCCGCGCGGGTTGCGCAGCCCGCCCAGTGGCACGGCTCCGGCGATTTTTCCCGGGCCGATCAGGGCGATGTGATCGGCCTTGACCGCATGAACGAGGGCGCGGTGGCCTTGCACCCACCGTCCCTCAAAGCGCACGTCGATGACGGGATAATCAGCGGCGTCCGAACTGCCTTGCAGCACCGCATCCTTCTGGAGCCGCAGCGTCGTGTTCGGCCCGATCACGATGCTGCCGATCAGGTAATTTCCCGCCGGCACCCAGACGATTCCGCCGCCGCCAGCGGCGCAGCGATCCAGCGCTAGCTGAAACGCCGCGGTGTCCTTGGTGGCGCCGTCGCCTTTAGCGCCCAGGGAGAGCACGTTCCACGAGGAGCGGGTTTGGGTGCAACCGCCTTGGCCCAGGAGCGTGAGCCAAAGAATCGCCGTTGCGCCGAACAGCCGTCGAGAGATCATGTTGAGCCAAGAGGCCTGCGAATCGCGATTGGGGCGTTAATCCTCAAGTTTTTTTCAGAACCGCACTGGCGACGGAATGCGGGCGCGTGTCGATGAACAGCGGATCGCTGGAAGTTCGCTGCCAGATCGTGGCGTCGTAGGACTGAATGGAACTCGGCGCGAACGTGGTATTGCCGGTCATGACGAGGTTGCGCACGTGGTTGACGTTCGCGGCGTTTGCAGCACTGATGTTCACGTTGATGAAGGTGACGTTCTGCACGGGGGCCTCGGGCAGGCCATAGATGGTCACGCCGTAGCCGGCGCCGGTGGCGGTGATGTTGGAATAAACGATGTTCTTCCAGAACGGGGTGTCGGAGGTGGCGTTCACGGGCTGGGGCGAATCGGACGCCGGATTGGTGGGGAAATTGTTCGATCCGTTGTAATAGCTGTCGATCAAAATCGGATAGTTCACGTCGGTCATCTTGATATGGGAATAGGTAATGTTGGAGACGACCCCGCCGTTGCCGCGCTGGGCCTTGAGTCGCAGGCCGTTGTCGGTGCCGTTGAAGGTGACGTTGTAGACGAGCATGCCGGTCAGTCCGTAGGTGGTGGTGCCGCCGACGGAAATGCCGTGGCCATAGCCGAAGGTGCAATCCCTGACGGTGATGTTGGCGCAGGCCACGTTTTGGGCGGTGACGGCGACGTTGTCGTCGCCGTTGGAGATGATGCAGTTTTCAATGAGGTAATTTTTCCCGGCCGGGTCGATGCCGTCGGTGTTGTGGGAGGGGATCTGGCCGGCGGGAACCTGCGACGCATCCGACGAGGGGGCGTAGATTTTCACGCCGTTGACGGTAACGTTGTTCGTTCCGATCGTTCCGCTGGCACCGAAAATGATGTTGATGGACGGGGAGTTGCGCAGGGTGAGGTCCTTGATTAAGACGGTATCGCAGGCGGTGAAGCGCACGAGGCGTGGCCGCGTGGAGACGGGCTTGGTGGGCGTGGGGAGGAGCGAGTTGCCCCACCACCCGCCGCTGTCGTTGGCGCCGACGCCGCCCTGGCCGTCGATGGTTCCGGTGCCGCTGAGCTCGACGTTTTTCACCTTGTTATAGGTGATGAGACTCTTGGAGGCGTTGGAATAGACGCCGTAGGGCTGGGCCAGGAGCGTGCCGTCGATTTCGATGTTGGTGTTGTTCTTGGAGACGGTGAGGAAATTGCTGAGGAAGGTTTTTCCCGCGGGCAGGATGACGGTGCCGCCGCCGGCGCTGCCGGCCGCGTTGATGGCCGCCTGCAGAGCGACGGTGTCATCGGTGACGCCGTCGCCGACGGCGCCGTAGTTGGTGACATTGAACGTCTGGCCGGGGATGACCGGCAGTGGAATCGCCGACAGCAGACATCGCGCTTCAAGCCCTTCCCAAACGGGCCGAAGCAAAGCAGATCGCCTGGGCGACGACCTGTCGGCTGAGTCCGATGCGGCAAGACCCTGTGGACCCACGTTACAGATTAAATTGGACATGCTTCCTCCGCTGGCTGTTGCAAGCCCCTCATCTTTGCTCGACCCCAATCTATCAGATTCACTTGGTCACGCGAAAAGGTAACCGTGGGGGCGACAATGGGCTTGAGCAAAGGGTGGTACAATTAGTGGGAATGATTATACTTTTTTGTTAAGTCTGCGGCAATGCGATGGCGGAAATGGATAATCGCGCCGCGGGGGTTGGAGCCGGTGGGAACGGGAGTTGCTAATGCATTGGATCGACTGGGGCTTGACCGTCGGCTCGGTTCTGATGGTGTATGCCTGCGCCCTCTACACCAAGCGGTACAACAAGAGTGTGGCGGATTTCATGGCCGGGGGGCGGGCGGCGGGCAGATACCTGATTTGTAACGCCAAGGGGGAAGCCTCCTCCGGCGTGGCCAACACGATCTCAAAATTCCAATTGCTGGTCGTCTCCGGCTTCGTCATGTCGTGGTGGGATTCCTTCGGCCTGCCGGCGCTGATGATCGCGTCGCTGTTTGGGTTTGTGATCTACCGATACCGTCAGACGCGGGCCATGACGGTCGGGCAGTTCTTTGAGATGCGCTACTCGCGCAATTTCCGGAAGCTCACCGGCGTCCTGGGGTTCATCGCCGGCATCTTGAATTACGGCATTTTCCCGGCCGTGGCATCCAACTTTTTCGTACACTTCTTGGGGCTTCCAATGCACACGCCGATCGGCCCGTGGCAGGTTCCGACCACGTCGATCGTCATGGTCATCTATTTGAGCTCGTGTTTGTGGATGATGCTGATGGGCGGGACGATCACGCTGATCGTCACCAACTGCATCGACGGAATCCTCTCGCACCTGGTGTACGTGCTGATGATTTTTGCCATCTTCTACGTGGTGGGATGGTCGGGGATCCGGCACATGATGCTGTCGCAGCCGCGCGGCTACTCGATGGTCGACCCTTTCGACCAGTCGCACATCAAGGACTTCAATTTCTTTTATCCGATCATCTACTGGTCAATGTACATCTACCAGACGATGTCGGTGCAGAAGGACAACAGCTACAGCGCCGCGGCGCGCAATCCGCACGAGGCGCTGATGGGCGGCGTGCTGGGCAACTGGCGCATGCTGGCGCGCAACGTGATGCTGGTGGTGGTGGCGCTGGGGGCGCTGACCTACCTGAAGGGGCCCAACTTCCCCGGCGCCGCGGCGCTGGGCGCGATCCACGATTCCCAGACGTACGACCAAATGAAAATCCCCATCTCGCTGAGCTATATGCTGCCGGTCGGGATCAAGGGGCTGTTTCTGACGATCATGATCCTGGGCATGACCGACGGCGACTCGGCCCACATCCTGACCTGGGGCGGCATTTTCATTCAGGACGTGGTGCTTCCGATCCGCGGAAAGCCGCTGACGCCCAAGCAGCACGTGCGCGTGTTGCGCTGGTCGGTCACTGGCGTGGCGGTGTTCGCGCTGTTTTTCAGCAGCTTCTTCACCCAGACGCAGTACATCTCCATGTGGTGGGCCGTGACCGAAGCCATCTTCGTTTCCGGCGCGGGGGCGGCCATCATCGGGGGCCTGTACTGGAGCAAGGGCACGACCCCGGCGGCGTGGTCGGCCATCGTGGTCGGCTCGACGCTGGCGGTGACGGGGATCCTGGCCCCGATCGTTCTGTTGCACTACGGCAGGCACTTTCCGTTCAACGGCATGCAGATGAAGTTTATCGCGGCCGCGGCGGCCGTGCTGGTGTACGTCGTGGTGTCGTTGCTGACCTGCCGGGACGCTCATGACATGGACAAGCTGCTGCGCCGCGGACGGTACGCCATCGCCGACGACAAAATCGCCGGATCTGAATCGCGGCGCCGGCAGCCCGTGCTGGCCAGGCTCATGGGCATCAACCAGAACTTCACGCTCGCGGATAAGCTGGTCACCGGCGGGCTTTTCTTCTGGTGCATGCTGTCGATGGCCATCGTGTTGGTGGGCACCGTGTGGAACCTGGCGTTCCGCCATTGGTCCCAGGAGACTTGGGTGACCTACTGGTTCGCCATGGGCGTGGTGGTTCCGCTGATCATCGCGGTGGTGACGATGGTCTGGTTCGGCGTGGGGGGGGTCATTGATTTACGCAAGCTCTTCAAGCGGTTGGCAACCATGAGTCGGGATTCCACCGATGACGGAACGGTCAATCAGCACACAACTCCCGCTCCGGCCCGTTTGGCGGCGGTTTCGGCGCCCTCCAACCAGAATAACGACCCTGGCGGAACGAGCGAAACAGATAAAACAAATGCAGGCGTTACATAAACTTACGTCGCTCATGCAGAGGTGCTTGATCCCCGAATGAGGCGGCGCGATCCATGCCGCGGCAGCAGATTTTGCATCCATAGGCCCGACGAGGCGACTGCGTCGTTCGTTTAACGTTTCGCATGGGGAAGCGGCGATATTTGCGCGTCGGCGGCCATGAAACTCGGACCCCCGGTGACTGCAAAAATCGAGAGACAATTGCTATTTGATGCCCGGCCGTAATACTTGTTAACATGTGGCCGAACGGCTATTAGGCGGCGCTAAGAGATGCCGCGAGGATGGCGACGCAAGTCATTGCGATCCGTCGGCCTTGTCGAGGGCGAGCCGGACGATCGTTGACCCGAATCATTCCGGCGCATCGTCGATGACTGAATGAGGTTTCTCAAAACGAGGACACACGTAGGGAGGTTTTCATGAAACGGACCAAGGGCTTTACGCTCGTCGAATTGTTGGTGGTGATCGGAATCATCGCGGTTCTGATCTCCATTCTCTTACCATCCCTTGCCAAGGCCCAGCGGCAAGCCCGCCTGGCGCGTTGGAGTGAGTTCAGCAGCGGGATGCGTACCCAACAGTACCTCATCGGATACTGGAACATGCTGAACGACCAGGGCAACGCGGTGGTCAAGAACCAGGCGGTGGTCTGCGATGACCAGCGCATGACCCCCAGCAGGTTGGACGGCATTGTCGGCGTGTACGGCGGCAAAAGCGGCAGCGGATACAATCCGGTGCACATCCCCCAAGCGTACTCCGGTGACGCCACCCTCGCCCAGATCTGGAGCGGCGAAGGTCGATTTGGGAACCCGGCCCTCACCGGTAGCCTCAACGGAGCCGACACCAGGAACGTGTCATCTAACCCGAACTTCTACTGGTTGTGCCTCGGGTTCGGCCCGGGCCAGGGTCAGTTGGGCCGCTTGATCACCAACGCGCAAGGCGGCAAAGCCGACCAACAATTCACCGTGTTTTTTTGGATCGGCGCCCCCCCCAGCCTTCTCGCTGGAATGACCCAATCGGCAAACGGTGTTCCCCTGTTCACTTGGGAAGACCCCAATAACAAGTATCTGATCCGCATCCGCGGTTATGGGAACAAAGTGCGCATGCAAGTGACCGAGAGTAGCACCTACGAAATACAGGACGGCGCCAACATGAGCGACCCCGAAGCCCCAACCAACGGCATGTGGGACTTCTGGGCGTTCACTTGTCACTACAGCGCCAGGGGCTTTGACAACACCAGTTCGACGGCGGCCCCGCAGATTCTGATGCGGGTGTACAGAAACGGGACCAACGTGACTCACGGCGGAAACGGTACAGACCCCCTGCCCGCAGAGTCCGGCGTCAAGGGTCTTTTCACCTACGCTGAGGCATTGGACGCGACCAACGCAGGCAAGAATCCCGGTCTCACGCCGCTGGACGGCTTCTTCACCTCTGGAATGCCCACCCAGCCGCCCATTCAGGTCGGCACCCCGGATACCAGCAATGCCATCCGTGAGACCATGATGCTGTTCTACGGCAAGAGGGGTGGCTCCTTGAAGTACGAATATTGGGGCCTGTGTGATGAATACGGCATCTTCGATAGGGACCTGAGCGACGCCGGCGACAAGACTGATGAGGTTAAGGACGGAGTGCTCAGCAACCCGACAGGCAACCTGATCGGCCAGATCTACAATTCTGGTCTGCCGTAAAGGTTTTTTGCAGATCGCCTAAAAGGAAGCGGAGGTAAGGTCTTGCAGACCCCTCCGCTTCCTTTGTGCTTAAGTCGAGTTTATCCTTTCCAACCGAAATGAACACCGAATCACTTTCCGCCGATCGGCTGGCGGCGACCGTGGAACGTGCCCTGGCGGCGCAGCCGATCGTGGACATGCACACGCATTTGTATCCGCCGACCTTTGGCACGCCCGACCCCAACGTCACCGGCCGCACCGATCCGGCCGGGCTTTTGCTTTGGGGCATCGACGAGCTGGTCACCTATCACTACCTGGTTGCCGAAGTCTATCGCGTCGTGCCCGCTTCCCAGCTCCCCTACGAGCAGTTTTGGAAGCTGAGCAAGCAACAGCAGGCGGATCACATCTGGAAACACCTCTTCGTCGAGCGCACGCCCATCAGCGAAGCCTGCCGCGGGGTGCTCACCGTCCTGCACCGCCTTGGGCTGGACCCCAACGAGAAATCGCTGGATGCCTATCGCGGCTTCTTCGCCAAGCAGGATCCCGGCAAATACATCGACCGCGTGATGGAACTGGCCAACGTGTCGTCCATCACGATGACCAATCCCGTCTTTGACGACAACGAGCGTCAGCGCTGGCTGGCCAATCCCAACGTCGGCAGCGATCCGCGTTTCCAACCGGTGCTGCGGATCGATCCGCTATTGCGAGCGTGGCCGACGGCGGCCAAACGACTGAACGAATGGAAGTATCCCGTCACCGAGGAGATTTCCGCCTCGACCATCCAGCAGGTCCGCCGATTCCTGCGCGATTGGATCGACCGCCAAAAGGCGATTTACCTGGCGGTCAGCTTGGGTCCGGAGTTCCGTTACCCGGCAGCCGGCGGGGATGCCGTCGCCCGTGCCGGACAGACCATCCTGGAAGAGGCCATCCTCCCGGTCTGCGCCGAACGCGGGCTGCCGTTTGCCATGATGATCGGATCCCAGCAGCGGGTGAACCCCGCTCTGGGCGACGGCGGCGACATGGTCGGCAAGTCGGACATCGCATCGGTCGTCAACCTGTGTTATCAGTTTCCGTCCAACAAGTTCTTCGTCACCATGCTGGCCCGCGAAAACCAACACGAGATGTGCATCGCGGCCAGAAAATTCGGCAACCTCATGATCTTCGGCTGCTGGTGGTTCCTGAACAACCCGAGCCTGATCGAGGAGATCGAGCGGATGCGGTTGGAACTGCTGGGCACCAGCTTCATCCCGCAGCACTCCGATGCGCGCGTGCTGGATCAACTGGTGTACAAGTGGGACCACAGCCGACGCATTCTGGCCAAGGTCCTGACCGACAAATACGCCGATCTGCTCCGGGCCGGCCGGTGGGTCACGGAGGCCGACATCCAGCGCGACGTGCGCCTCATGCTGCGCGACAACTTCATCAACTTTCTGTCGCGGTAGGATAGATGGCGACGGAAAAAACGAAGCCCCGGACGCGCGTTCCGGGGCTTTTTCTGCGCTGTCATCGCGGCGCCATGCCGCTCTCATGCTTCAGCGCTTCGCGGTAGAGGGGGTCGATGGGATCGACGTTCATGGTGGCGCCGTCGGGACGAACGGTGATGGTGTAGACGTGATCGCGGTCGAAGGGGCCGTAGAGTCCTTCGCCCTGCATGGCGCGGATGCCGATGGCGTCGCGGGCGTCCTTGTCGTTGTAGAGCTTCCAGAAGCGGTTCCACAAATCCTGCTCGAACTGTGAGACTTGCGGATCGGCGCCGCGGTAGATGTCGGGGATGGTGCCGGGGGTGTCGATGAGCGCGCCTTCGGCGGGGGATTGGTTGGCGCCGTAGACGCGGACGAAGAGGATGATGCTCTGTCCGCGGAGGGGATCGCCGGCCTGAACGTACGGGTCCTTGAACTTGATGATCTGCGCGTCGAAGTGGGCCTCGTTGCCGGCGATGGTGAACTGGCGCGGGGGCAGGGCCGAGCCGTCGCGGCGATATTCCACGAACAGGAGCGTGCTCTGGAGCTGGCCCCCGACGGTTTTCTGGTCCGTCACCAGGATGCGGGCCACGCGCCGCTCGGCCTGCAGGCGCCCAACGATCTGCTCGAGCTGTTGCTTCTCTTGCTGCAACTGTTCGATCCGGAAGTCAGTGCTGGCGCGACGGTGATGGAGGTACAGCACCAGCGATCCGGCCAGGATCAACGCCAGCAGCAGGAGGTTTCTTCCTAAGGCGCGCAGCATGAGCGGCTGTCTATAGAAGTTATCGGTCGCGGGGGGCTGGATGGCGGAAATATTTCCTGTCGGAATGGGAGCCCACGGTGTCGCGCACCGCCGCTTAATCTATGGCAGGCTCAAATCGGGATTTTTCCATAGGCGCTGGAGCGTGGCGGCGTCGGTGGGCAGGACCATGAGGGTGGTTGGCTTATCATCCTGCGTGTAGGTGCTGGTGCTGCCGATGAGTTTGCCATCGGGGGTGTAGTAATAGAGGGTGGGCGGGCCTTCGAGGGTGATTTTGTCGACGATCTGAACGGCCTGGAACGTTTGGCCGTTGAAGCTGACCTGCTGAATGGGCAGGACGTCCACGTAGCGGGCCATCACTTGGCCGCCGGTGCCGTGGGGGGTAGCGCCCTGGGTATCGGGAACGAAGACGGCGAACATGTACGTTTTGGGGTGATCCAGGGGCAAGAGGCTGGGCAGCAGGTAACTGATGGCCTGGGGAATGTAGAACGCGGGGACCTCGATTTTGAAGGGATTGAGTTGGACGGTGCGGTGGGTGGTGTTGACCTCGAGGGTGCGGACGATGCGGATGTCGACATTGCCCTGACCGGACAGTCCATGCTCGGTATTGTCGCCGCCCAAGTGGCCTTCTCTTCCGATCTGGGGCTGGATGACCACGGGCTGGGTTTGCTCGTCGCTGGTGGCCATCTGCTCGAAGCTGTCCAGAAGATCGCCCTTGGGTCCGGCGCATTTGGCGGCGGTGGACCACCCCTCGTGCTTGCGGTCCAGGGAGCAGGCCATCTTGGTGAGGGTATCCCAGTGCGCGGTGGGGGAGACGATCAGGCGCGAGCGCACGGCGATGTGAATCTGCGAGTTGTCGGTCGGCTTGTTTTTGTCATCGGCGTCTTCGACGGCGCAGGAATAACCGATGTCTTGGCCATCGCGAATGATGCGTTGCCATTGCTGGGGGATGAGGGCTGCGCGCAGGGGCTCGGCGTGGTCGCCGGACCAGGCGGCGAACAGGGCGCGGCTCTGGTAGAGGCGTTGGATCTGATCGTTGGCGATGTCGGTGCGATCCAGCAGCGTGAGCGAATCGACGACCTGGGCGAAGGTGTCGCCGGCCAATTTTTCGGCGGGGTTGACAATGTCCTCCGGTTCGGAGGCGGGCTTGGCGGGGCCGGTGAACTCGAGGAAGTAGTAGAGGCGCTGATCGGCATCGGGGACTTCGACGATGGCCTCCTGGGCCAGTCGCCGCTGGTGGGTGGGGGCGTCGTAGCGCACGGCGATCATGCCGACGCGGGCCCGGCCGACGGTGATCACCTCGTTGCGAAGGATTTTGGCACCGCTGAGGTTGGATTGGAGGCGGTCGACGGTGTTTTCCAGCACGCCATCCTGCCTCTGGCCGAATTGATCGTCGTGGATGGTCAGGGGCAGCGAGCGCTCCAGACGCAGGCGCCAGACCTTCAGATGCCAGTTGTAATCGTCGCGGACGAACTCGACGACGGAGTCGGGCGTGGGCTTGTGGATTTCGGTGCAATCGGCGGGGGGGCGAAACTCCAGGCCGTAGGCTTTGCTGGAGAATTTGGGGCCCAAGAGGTCGGTGGGGTATGGGGGCCGTGTGGTGGGCGCGTCGCCGGCGGCGGGCGCGGCGGCCAGGATCAGGCAAATCGACAACACCAAGGCGCGTGGGCTCATCGGGCAGTCCTCGTTGGGGCATCGTGGACTAGCGGCCGCGGAGCGTCAAGCGAGGATCGGTCCGCAACGCGGATTCAATGGCCGCCGCCGTGCTGGGCCGCAGGGTCAGTTGGCCGGGCAAATCGGCGTGGTCCAGCGCGCCATCGGGGCGGAAAAACCAGCGGCTGATCTGCCCGGTGCCGTCGATCTGCACTTCGACGCAGCGCAGAGGCCCGGCATCGGGACCGCGACGGATCAGCAGCAGGATCGGCGCCGCGAACGCCTCGGCCTCGTTGCCCGGGAAACGGTCGGTCCACAGGGCCGTCGGCAACTGCCGGATCGTCGCCAGCAACCCGGGAAAATGCGCGCTGGAAACGAACGCGGGCGTTGGGGGCATGCTGGCGGGATACTCTTGGCCGCTGCGCATACGCAGCGAGGTGGTGATCGGATCGGCAAAGCGCGTCCCGGCGACGAAGGTGGGTTCTTCTTCGGTCTGCGAGTCGTAGCGAGCGGTCTGGCCCCAGGAGCTGGCCGGGCCGGCGCCCAGGCCCCAGCGCTGAGAGACGCGGGTGACGTTGCCCTGCCAATCGCGGCGCAGGGTGTCGCGCACGGGCGTTTGGCCGGAGGGGTCGACGTAGGCGTGGGTCCAGCCTTCGGCGACGCCGCTGCGCGACCAGAGCCACCATTGCTCGCCCGGCTCCTGGACCGGCGCCGCCTCTGCCCCCGCCGCGCCGGCCGACAACAGCGCCTTCAAATCCACCGAACCATCCAGTTGAATCTTGTCGTGCAAGGCGTCAAACGCTTGGTCGAGGTCCGTCTCGCCGCTGGGGTACTGCGCCGTCAGCACGATCAGCAACCCTTGGCTGGTCTTGGAGGCGATGAGATAGGCGCGGCGATGAATCAGAATCGCGGGATTGGCCGAATCGCGCGGATCGATGCGCCAGCGGTCGTCCCGTTCGCGGATCAAGTCGGCATTCAGCCATTTTTCCGTCTGCGCGGGGTCGCGCCAGTCGAGCTGTTCGCGTGCGGCCAGGGCGGACAGGAGCCAGCCCGATGGCAAGTCGGAATTGAACACCACGGGCACGAATTGCGCCAACAGCCAGCCGCCACGCGAGGTCTGATGCACCATCGTGCCCTGATGGCGCAGCGGGTCGGGCTCGGGAAACAGAACGAAATCATCCGGCACGGCAATGCGAATGCCTTCGGAGAAATCCACGGTCGTCGCCGAGGTGGGCTGCAAGTTCGCGAGGGTGACGTGCTGCAGCACCTGGCGGATCAGCTTCCAGTCGGATTTGTCCATCACGCCGGGGGTTTCCATGCGAAGGGTGAAGGCCTGGCGCGAAGGCAACACGGCGCAGCAGCAGACGGTGGTTATCGGCTGGGCCGGAGCGTCGGCGGACAGGCGCACGGCGGTCCAGCGCGCGCACAGGCCGGGGAAGCCGCCCAGGGTGATCGGGGCGTAATCGGCATCATCGGCGTTCTGCGGAAACTGATCGGTGCGCACCAGGTATTCCAGCGGCGGCATGAGGCGATCGACGCGCTGGCGAATGAAGGTGAGCCTTCGGCCGGTGCCGCCGGGCTCGACCGCCTGGTGGATGGAAATTCCTCCCGGGTCGGTGGCGGAGGAGAGCTGCCAGTTGGCCGGCATGCGAAAACTGATCGGCCCATCGAGGATGGCGTCGCTCATGGGCACGGATTGAGCGCGGCGCAGGCCCCAGTCCACCAGGGCCGCCAGTCCCACGGCCGCGCACAGCATCACCCACATCAAGACCTGCATCGCCAGGTATCGCCGTCGGGAAAACTGCCAACGAGCCATGCCGATATTGTATCGCCGCGCAACTCACTGTATTCTCCCGGGCCGACGTAATCCGGCCTTTTTGTATTTGGAGAATCAGCCATGAGTTTTGAAGCTGCGGTGAACAGTAAAGCCGTTGAAATCAGCAAGCTCAGCGTGGAAATGACCACGGCGGCCGGCAGCGGCCATGCGTCCTCGGCCATGTCCCTGGCCCACCTGGTGACGGTGCTGATGTACCACCACATGCGCTGGGACCCCAAAGACCCGTGGAACCCGGCTTCCGATCGGCTGGTGCTGTCCGAGGGACACGCCGTGCCGATCATCTACGCGGCGTACGCCGACCTGGGCGGAATGATCATCCCGCTGGGCAAGGGTCGCGAAGCCGCCCGGCCCATGACCACGGCCGATGCCCTGACCCTGCGCGCCATCGACAGCTCGATCGACGGGCATCCCAATCCGAAGATCGGTTTTCCATTTTTCGACGCCGCCACGGGCAGCCTGGGCCAGGGCCTGTCGGTCGCCGCCGGTCTGGCCGCGGCGGCCAAGATGGACAAGGTCGACCGCAACATCTATTGCCTGATGGGCGACGGTGAGGCCCGCGAGGGACAGATCTGGGAAGCGGCCGACTTTTTGGTCGATCGCGCCCTGACCAACGTCGTGCCGATCTTCAATTGCAATGAACTGGCGCAAAGCGATTACGTCTCACCGCAGCAGAGCTACCAGGGCATCGCCGACAAGCTGCACGCCTATGGGTTCATCGTGCGCGTGATCGACGGGCACAATCCGCGGCAGATCGCCGACGCCCTGGGCGAGTTGCACGTGGTGCAGAACGGCCAGCGTCCGCTGGCCATCGTGGCCCGCACGGTCAAGGGGTGGGGCGCGGCGGCCGAGCAGGGCATGGGCAAGCACGGCGTGTCGGTCAAGAAGGACAAGCTCAACGAGGTCCTGGGCCAGCTCGATCAGACCGCCAAGGATCTGGGCGTGGCGGATTTTAAATTCAGCGGCGAACTGCGGCACCCCCCGATCACGGCCAAAGCCGCGCCGCGCGAAAACAAGCCGATCAAGATCAAACCGTTCGCCGATGGCCTGGCGGCGGTGGGGCTGGACAAGGACCTTTCCGCCGGCAAGCCGATCGCGTCGCGCAAGGCGTACGGCGCGGCCCTGGTGGCCCTGGGCGAGGCGGACAAACGCGTCATCGCCCTGGATGCGGACGTGAAAAATTCCACCCACGCCCAGTGGTTCGCCAGCAAATTCCCCGCCCAGTACCTGGAGTGCAAGATCGCCGAGCAGAACATGGTCTCCGTGGCGGCTGGGGCCAGCGCGGCGGGGAAAATCCCGTTCTGCTCGACCTTCGCCAAGTTCTTCCTGCGCGCCTACGACCAGGTGGAGATGGCGATCATCAGCGGGGCGAATCTGAAGATCACCGGCACGCACGCGGGAGTGACGCTGGCGGCGGACGGGCCCAGCCAGATGTCCTTGCCGGACGTGGCGTTTTTCCGCGCGTTCTGTCACGTCGCCGGCGCCAACGGCCAGCCGGCCGTGCGCTATTTCTTCACCTCCGACGCCGTGAGCTGCTACAAGATCACCGAGCTGATGGCCAACATTGACGGAGCGTGCTACCAGCGGGCCCTGCGCGCCGACACCAAGCTGCTGTACAAGCCGGAGGAGACTTTCGAGGTGGGGGGATACAAGGTTCTTCGCGAGGGCAAGGACGTGGTTTTGGTCGCCGCCGGCTACATGGTGCTTGAGTGTTTGAAGGCGGCCGATGAGCTGGCCAAGAGCGGCAAGAAGGCGACGGTCATCGACGCCTACGGCCTGCCGTTGAAGGACAACGGAATCCTGGACATTGCCGCCCGCAGTGGCGGGCGGATCGTGAGCGTGGAGGACAATTACGCTGGCGGATTGGAATCGGAATTGGCCGCCCAGATCGCCGCGGCCGGGGCGAAGCTGACGCTCAAGGCGTTGTACGTGAAGCAGATCCCCAAGAGCGGCCGCGAGCCGCAGGAACTCCTGGACTACCTGCACGTCGGGTCCAAGGCGATCCTGGCGGCGATCTGAGAGGCGATCCGCCGCAGAAAATCATGAAGTGCATGATCTGCAAACACGGTGAAACGGCGCCGGCCCGCGTGACGGTAACGTTGGAGCGTGGTTCGGCGACGCTGATCTTCAAGCTGGTGCCGGCCGACGTGTGCGCTAATTGCGGCGAGCAATACGTGTCGCAAGAAACCACGCGGAGACTGCTCCAGCAGGCCGAGCAAGCGATTCGCGCCGGAGTGCAAGTCGAGATTCGAGGATACGATAGCGCGGTGGCGTAGCCGCCCATCACTTAGGCACGGATGTCTTTGTCCCTATCCATTCTCGCCAGCGGATCGGGGGGAAATTGCGGCATTTTGCGCAACGGCGCCGGCGGCTCGGCGCTGCTGATCGACTGCGGCATTGGGCCGCGCACGACGGCGCAGCGCATGCAGCCCCTGGGGGTGGGCCTGGACGACGTCGCGGCCATCTGCCTGACCCATCTGGATTACGACCATTTCAATATGACGTGGTTGAGCGAAATCCTGCGGCGAAAAATTTATTTGCATTGTCACGAGGATCATGTTGACGCGCTTTTGGCCCGCGCGAACAATCGCGATTTGGCGCCACGGGTGCGGCCGTTCAACGGGCAGGCGTTTCTTGCCGTGCCGGGCGTGCGCGCCCGGAGCTTTGCGTTGCCGCACGATGAGCTGGGCTCGTTCGGGTTTGTCTTCGATGCAAGAGGCGGGCGGATCGGCTATGCCAGCGATTTGGGACGGTGCTCTGGCGAGTTGGTACGACATTTCCGCGGGCTGAACGTGCTGGCCATCGAAAGCAATTACGATCCGCGGATGCAGATCAACAGCTCGCGGCCCTGGTCGCTCAAGCGGCGGATCATGGGCGGAAGCGGGCACCTGTCCAACCAGCAGGCGCTGGACGCGGTACGGCAGATTCTGGATCGCTGTCAAAAGGATGGTGAAGAATTGCCCCGGCACATCGTGCTGCTGCACCGCAGCCGCCAGTGCAATTGCCCGAGGTTGCTACGCAAGCTGTTCAGCAGCGACCGGCGGATCGCGCCGCGGCTGATTTTGGCCGAGCAGGACCGGGCGACGTCGTGGCTATGGGCGCGGCCCCAGCGCGGGGCCGGGGCACAATTGGAATTGCAGTGGGGATGAAAGCCGATCCCATGGGCTTCTTCAGCTTCCGCAGACGATCCAAGGCAGTTGCACCATCCGCAAGACTGCCGGTGGTCCGGCAGATCCGGGCCTTGCCCAAGGAAGAGCTGCCGACGCCGCAAGGCCTGCGGCAAAAGCTGTTCGACGCCGCGACCGCGGCGGCCGCCGGCGATGAAGATCCGCTCGCCTGCCTCTGTCAGCTTCACGAAAAATCGATTTTCGAGCAGGGATTGATCTGGAGCCAGGTCCCGCCGGAAATCCGCGCCAACCCGGCGCTGCTGCGCTGGTACGGCAACGGGCTGCAAACGATCGCCCAATTCTGCGCCGATCGGCTGGGAAAGCCGGAGCTGATGGACAAGCTCAAGAAGCTGGAGCTTCAGCTTCCGCCCGAGGGGCCTGATGGGCCGGACGATGCCAATGCGTGATGGAGGGGGATTTGCCCCAGCCAGTGCACGAAGTCCTCGGGGGATAGCGCGCCTTCGGTTTGTTTGACGACCGCCCCCGTGTGGGGATCGATTACCATCATGGTGGGGATCACCGAGACGTGATACTGGGCCGCAAGGCCCGGCTGAGCATCGATGTCGATGGCGACGGGGACGAATCCATCCAGCGCCTGGGCGACGGATCGGTCCGTCCAGGTGTTGGATTGCATCCACTGGCACGGCCCGCACCAACTTGCGTTAAAGTTCAAGAACAGCGGCTTGCCGGATTGCATGGCCACCTGCCGGGCGGAGGCCACGTCGCTGCGCCAGGGGACCAGTGGGTGGCCGCCGCCCTGGTGCAGGACCAGTCCCAGCGCGCCCAGAGCCAGCAACACAAAAAGAACCATCCAGGCTGGATTGCGTCCGGCAGCCATCAACCAATGATAGGCGGGGCGTGGCTTGAAGTGATTTGAGCCGGTCCTTACGATTGGCACCCTCATTTTTAGGAGGAGCTTCATGCGGATTCTGGTAGCGGACAAACTGGCGGAAGAGGGACTCGAATTTTTGAAGCAGAACCAGGCGGACTTCGACGCCAAGATCGGGCTCAAAGAAGATGAATTGGCCGCGGCCGTCGGCGCGTACGATGCCCTGATCGTGCGCTCGGGGGCGAAGGTCACGGCGAAGGTGCTTCAGAACCCGGGCAATCTGAAAGCGATCGCGCGCGCCGGCGTGGGAGTCGACAACATCGACTTGGAGGCCGCCACCGCCAAGGGCATCCTGGTTTTGAACACCGCCGAGGCCAGCACGCTCTCCACCGCCGAGCACGCCCTGGCGCTGATGCTGTCGCTGGCGCGAAAGATTCCCCAGGCGCACGCGTCGCTGCGTTCGGGGCAACTGGAATGGAAGAAGCGCAGCCAATACCAGGGGACGCAATTGGCCGGCAAGACGCTGGGGGTGGTGGGGCTGGGGCGCATCGGCCGCACCATCGCGGCGCGGGCGCTGGCGATGGAGATGAACGTGCTGGCGTACGATCCGTTTTTCACTTCGCCCACGGCCCTGGAGGGGAAGGTGAAACTCATCCGCGACTTCGACGAATTTCTGGGCCAGGTGGACGTGATCACGTTCCACGTTCCCGGCGGGGAGGGCACGCGGCATCTGCTCAATCGCGAGCGGCTGATGAACAAGTGCCGGCCGAACTTGCTCGTGGTCAACGACGCCCGCGGCGAAGTGGTGGATGAAATCGCCCTGGCTGATGCGATCAAGGAGAAGAAAATAGCCGGGGCGGCGATTGACGTGTACGCCACCGAGCCGCCGGTCAAGGATCATCCGCTGTTTGGGCTGGAGAACGTGGTGTTGACGCCGCACCTGGGCGCCAGCACGGATGAAGCGCAGACGGCGGTGTCGGTGGACGCGTGCAAGGCGATCGTGGCGTACCTGAGAAACGGGGAAATCCGCGGGGCGGTGAACGCGGGCGGGTTGCGGTTGGATTTGCCGGCCGATGAACGGCCGTTTGCGGAATTGGCCCGGCGGATCGGGGCGCTGTTGGCGCCCCTGTGCGACAGCGGATACAAGACGATCACCCTGCGCGCCAGCGGCACGCGGGTGCCCAAGCTGATGAATACGCTGTTGCGTCTGGCCGCGGTGGAACTGCTCAAGCCGCACCTGGACACGGACATCAACGTCATCAACGTGGAGCACGTGGCCCGCAGCCGGGGGATCGAGATGGTGACGGTTCACGAGCCCAATCCCCCGGCGGGGCTGGTCGGCGACGTGGTGGGCGTGCGCGCCGATGGGCCGGACGGCCAGAGCCATCGCGTGCTGGGCACGGTCTACGCCGACGGCCTGCCGCGCGTTTTGCGCATCGACGGCTACAGCATGGACATGATCCCCGAGGGCAACATGGTCCTGGTGGTCAACCAAGACCAACCGGGCGTGATCGGCGTCGTCGGCAGCAGCTTCGGCGATGCCAACGTGAACATCGCGGACATGGTGATCAGCCGCGAATTGGGCCCGGACGGCAAAGCCACCGCCTTCATGGTGATCAAGACCGACAGCCAGCCGCCGGAGAGTCTGCTCAACCGTCTGCGGGCCCGGCCCAACATCTTGAAGGTGAAGAGCCTGATTCTGCCGCCGCGGCCGCGATAAACGCTGGTCTTTTATCGTTCTCGCCGCGTTGGCCGGAGGACCGCCCGGCTCCATTTCGAAGCTGAGC
>DBZL01000042.1 GCA_002311745.1 Phycisphaerales bacterium UBA1161
TGTAGAGCAGGCCGGTCCAGCTCACCGCCGCCCACGGCCACCACCGCCCCACCCCCCAGTAATCGGCCGCCAGACCCAACGACAAAAATGCCACCATGAACGCCGATTCCTGCCCATTCATGGTGAAGGCGACGGTCTTGCACTCCGTGACGTACAGCAGAATGAATAGCAACGGCGACCAGCGATCCACGCCGCGGTCGCGCAGAATCATTCGCAACAGAAGCCAGCCGCCCGCGACGAACGCACCCAAACAGACCGCACGGTACAAATTCAGGGCAGCTTGGTCGCTTCCCTCGCTGAGGGCATAAAAAACCGCCGGAAGCATGACGTTGATGACCGACGTGAACCCCTGCACCCGCCGCCCGGGGTTGTACACCAGCCCCCTGCCTTCCACCAAATTCTTGCTGTGGCGGAAAGTGATCAGAAAGTCTTCCCAAACGTGATGGGTCACCAGCACGTAGGCCAGAGGCACAGCCAGGGCAAGCGCCAGGTAGAGTCCGATCCACCACTTGGCGGTCTGGTCCGTGGAAGATGTCCGGGTTTGCGGCAGAGCGCCTGGGGTGTTGGAGGAAAACCAAAGGGCCACGGACGGATGCTAACCGTGCACAAAAACGCGATCAAGCCGCTCCGATCGCTCGCACGCCAACCGGCTGGTCAGGCGCGCTGGGCGGCGCGATCGGTTCACGCCGCGCCCGGCCGCACCCGCCTGGGGCGCGCCGCAAAAATGGCCTGATAGCCGAACAGCGACGGCATCACCACCGTGAAAATCGCCAAAACGAGGTTGATCGCTTTCATCAACGGGTTGCCCGCCGACAAGCCCAGCGCCAACTCGAGCGGCATCACCGTCATCCGCTCCAGCGTGATTTCGTAGCCGTTATCCCGGATGAATTTGCGCGCCGTGCGGCGGGTGTAAAAGCGCAGATGCGTCTTGTCCAGAATTCCCCGCTGCGCGTACTGAAACCGGCCAAACAGCAGCGAGAGGCGCACGGTGATGTTGGCCACGTTGGGCACCGAGATCAGCACCAGCCCGCTTTCCTTCAGCAGCTCGCGGCATTGGCGCAAGAGCCGATCGCCAAAACGCAGGTGCTCCAGCACGTCCTGAAGGAGAACGCGGTCAAACTTTTTTCCCCGAAGCTGCGGCAACGCCGCGTCGAGCCCGCCGTCCAGGTCGGACTGGAGGTACTGCACGAAGGCGCCCGCGCACTTGGGCCGGGCCAGGATGTCCACCCCCGTGACTCGGTTGCCGTACTCGGCGAGCTTGGCGGCGAAGAAACCCTCCCCGCATCCCACGTCCAGCACGTCCTGATCCCTGCCGGCGAGGCGCAGAAAATAATCGTGGCTGGAATAGCGGCTTTTTTTCAGCGGATAGTGCGGCGCGTACTCCGCGAACTCCGGATAGCAGTCGATCGCCCGCACCGTGCGCTTGTAGCGCAGCAGCGTCCTGAGCACGTTGCCGGCGTATTTCATCCCGTTGACGTAGCAAATCTCGCCGCCGTAGTAGGTCGGGATCGGCACCTCGTGGATGCGAAATCCCTGGTGATGCAGCTTGATGATGATCTGCGTGTCAAAATGAAAATCATCGGTCATCTTCGACAGATCGACGCGGCGCAGGGCGCCCAGGCTGTAGGCGCGGTAGCCGCTGTGAAACTCGCTCAGCTTCATGCCCAGGGCGCGGTTTTCGATGAAGCTGAGGATTTTATTGCCGACGAATTTGTACAGCGGCATGCCCCCTTTTCGCGCCCCGCCGTACTGCTTCATCATGCGCGAGCCGAAGACGGCATCGGCCTCGCCGGCGGCAATCGGCGCGTACATCTCCGCCAAAACCTCCGGGGCATATTGACCGTCGCCGTGAAGCAGCACGACGATGTCGAACCCCTTGTCGATGAAATATCGGTAGCCGAGTTTCTGGTTGCCGCCGTAACCCAGGTTCCTCTCGTTGCGCAAGACCGTCAGCTTGTCGATCCCGGACAGCGTCTTGTACCCCACGCCCAGGAGGTGGGTCTCATCCGCGCTGGCGTCGTCAAACACCGCCACCTCTTCAACGTTGTTCCAAACCTCCTGGGGAATGCGCTTCAAAACCGAGGCAAGCGTGGTGGCGGCGTTGTAGGCCACGATCAGGATGCCGATGCGCTTGCCTCGGTTTGAGGCGTTCTGCTGGCGCTGCTCCGCCGTCTGGGCCAGCGCCAAACCCGGCGCCGGCCGGAACAGGGCGGAGGTTGTGCTGGAGGCGCTACCGGTCATTCACTGGCCCAGCCGATCCCCCCTGTGCCGATCATTCTACCGGCGGTGGGGCCAACTTGGCCATCGGCCGCTCAAGGTCGGCCCGTTGCATCCTGGTCGGCACAGCGGCTAGCTTGTGCATCATGCGGATCGGTGTAAACGCCCTGCCCCTGCCCCTGACCACCGGCGGCGGACGCTACGTGTTTGCCGGATTGCTGCCGCAGTTGCTCCGATTGGATCGGGAGCACCGATACATCGTTTTCTCCCAGCCCCGCGGCATCGGGCTGGTGCGGCAAATCCTGGGCGATGCCTGCGGCGAGGGCCGCGTCCGCATCGTCAGCGCCATCGATGAAGAGCACGTCTATCCGTACCGCGATCAGTTCGATTTGTATTTCGCCCCCCTGAACAACTTGCGCCCGCGCCTCTACGACCGCCCCACCGTCGCCGTGCTTCATGACATCCAGGAGCAGTATAGCCCGCAGTACTTTTCGCCAACCGAGCTGATCGCGCGCCGCGAGGCGTATCCGGAAATCTGCCTCTCGGCCACGATCCTCGTCGCCGTCTCGAACTTCTGCAAAGACTGTTTCGTGGAAAAGTTCGGGATCGACCCGCGCAAAGTCGAGGTGATTCACAACGCGCCGCAAGCCGGGCTCGTCGGCGACGACGACGGCGTTTGGCGCCGGCCCCCGCCGCCGCGGCCGTTCTTCTTCTATCCCGCCAACTATTACCCGCACAAGAATCACGCCCTGCTCCTAGATGCCATGCAAAAACTGGCCGGACAGGGCGGCGATCCATCGGTGATTTTTGCCGGCGATCCGGTGCCGGGCGGATTCCCGCTGCCCCGGGAGATCGCCCGCCGGCATCTGGGTGATCGCTGCTTTTTCTTCAGCACCCTGGAACCGGACGAGATGCGATTTCTTTACCGCCACGCTCTGGCGGTAGTGCTGCCGACCATGTTCGAGGGATTCGGCATGCCGGCCGTGGAAGCGATGGCCTGCGGATGCCCGGTGGTCTGTTCGGACATCGGGCCGCTGCGCGAGGTCGCCGGCGATTGCGCGTTGTATTTCCCGCCGGGTGATCTGGAGCAGCTTTGCCGGCGGCTTGAGCAAATCTCGTGCGACCAGGCGCTGCGCCGGCGAATGATCGAAGCCGGCCTGGCGTCCGCGGCAAAATACACCTGGGAGGCGGCCGCGCGGCGAATGCTGGAGGTCTTTGCCCAGGCCCCGCGGCGATTCAAGTTCGGCTACGACCCGCGGCCGCTTTCCAAGCCCCGCCCGCGCATCGGGATTCTCCTGCGCCCCGTCCGCGGGGGCGGCGCGCTGGCGCCAGCGCTGGCCAGCATCGCCGCCTGCGGCTACGAGAATCTGGCGATCTGCCAATCCCCCGTCTCCGGCAGCGACCTGCAAGCCATGCTCGATTTCGCCCGCGCGGAAAAACTGGATCTGGTTGGGCAGGTTTGCGGGGGCCATCGTCTTTTGCCCAGTGCGCTGGACTCGCTGGCGTTTTCATTCGACTGCGGCGCCGATCGCGCCGTGCATCTTGGCGAAGCCGCGACCTGGCGCCGGGGCCGATACCGGGGCGTGGCGCGCCTGCGCGGCACCGGCGATCAACTATGGAAGCTGGAAGGCGGGCTCTATGCCGAGATGATGTTCCTTGCCCCGGCGGCCCTGGCTCGCTGGCCGGCCGCCCAGGAGATGCTGCGTCATCCGCCGGCCGATTGGCGATGGCCATTGCTCTGTGCCGCCCGCGCGGATGGTCAACTGATGCTGTTGCGCCGCACCCTGGCCGATGGTCGACGCGCAAGCCCTCTGGCTCACCTGCGCGCCTACCGCGCCGGGATGTTCGATTTTTATCGCATGGACAACGGCCAGCCGATCCGTACGCCTGCCCTGCGGCGGTTTGAGGAGCCCGTCCGCTGGCTCAGCCAGTTTTTGCCGCTGCGCCTGCAATATGCCGGAACCCGACTGTGGTATCGGCTGGCGCGATGATCGGCTCGGCGGCATCGCCGGCTGAATCTTGGAGTTGCTTTGAGCTTGCTGTACGATGGTTCGGATGAACGGTGACGTGGCCAGTGAAGTTCCCACGCCGGCCGGTTCGCTGAATCCGGCACACGTAGTTCGCAGTCTCTGGGGCGGCCGAGAGCTGATCCTGCAGTTGACCCGCCGCGAAATCTCCGCGCGCTATCGCGGAACCTATCTGGGGATCATCTGGTCGTTTATCACTCCGTTGCTGATGCTGGTGATTTACACGTTCGTCTTTTCCATCATCTTCCGGGCCAGATGGGAGGGGCAGCCGGAGGGTCCCAAAGGCCGCACGTATTTCGCGATCTGTCTTTTCGCCGGGCTGATACCGTTCAGCTTTTTCGCAGAGATGGCCACGCGCGCACCCGGGCTGATCCTGGGCGTGCCCAGTTACGTGAGGAAGGTGGTTTTCCCGCTGGAAGTGTTGCCCATCATCACGCTGGGATCGGCGCTGTTTCATTCTCTGGTCAGCGTCGTCATTTTACTGATCGGTCTGGTGACCCTGCAGGGATGGCTGCTGTCGCCGCAGTTGCTGTTGCTGCCGGTGGCGTACGTGCCGCTGATTTTGTTTTGCCTGGGTCTGGCGTGGCTGCTGGCGGCTTTGGGCCCGTTCATGCGTGACCTGTCGCACGGTGTGGTGCCCCTGGTGCAAATGCTCAGTTTCCTGACGCCGATTTTTTACCCCATCAGCGCCGTCCCACAGCCGATCCGCCCGATCCTGACGGCCAATCCGCTGACCCTCGTGGTGGCCGGATTCCGCCAGGCCCTGCTGAATCAGGAGCACGTCATCGGGACGGGCCCTTGGCTGGCATGGACCGGGGCGTCGGCTCTGCTGGCCGTGATCGGATACGCCTTTTTCGTACGGGTCAAGCGAGGATTCGCGGATGTGCTGTAAGCGTCCGTTGATCGGCCAGGAGGTTCGTGCATGACCGTGGCGCCGGCCAGGATCGCCGCAGATTCCGCCGCCATCCAGCCGGCCGCCAGCGGCGCCGCGGCCGCGGACGACGTGGTCCTTTCCCTCCAGGGCATCGGCAAGGCGTATTACTTGTACGATCGCCCGAGGGATCGGCTCAAGCAGCTCGTGCTGGGCCGCTGGGGCCGAAACTACGGCCAGGAGTTCTGGGCGCTGCGGGAGGTGTCGCTGGAGCTGCGCCGCGGCCAGACCCTGGGCGTGATCGGGCGCAACGGCTCGGGCAAGAGCACGCTTTTGCAGATCATCAGCGGCGTGTTGCAGCCGACGCGGGGAACGGTGCGCGTCAAGGGCCGCGTCGCCGCCATGCTGGAGCTGGGCAGCGGGTTCAACCCGGAATATTCCGGCCGCGAAAACGTCCTGCTCAACGGCGCGATCCTGGGCATTGGGCGAGCCGACATTGAAAAGCGATACGAGCAGATCGTCGCCTTTGCCGACATCGGCGATTTCATCCGCCGGCCCGTCAAGACGTATTCCACCGGTATGTACATGCGGCTGGCCTTTGCCGTGGCGACCAGCGTCAATCCCGACCTGCTGCTGATCGACGAGGTCTTGGCGGTCGGGGACGTCTTTTTCCGCCAGAAATGCTATCGCCGCCTGGACGCGTTGCGCGAGTCGGGGACGGCGATCGTGCTGGTGTCGCACGCGATGACCGAGGTCGAGCAGTTTTGCCGCCGGGGACTGCTGCTTCACTACGGCGACGTCCTGATGGAAGGCAGCGCCGTCGAGGTAGTGAAGCGCTATTACCTGATCGAACAGGAGGACCGCGCCGCGGCCGTCGTGCCGCCGTCCGGCGACGCCCCGCTGGCCGCCGCATCGCCCCATCCGGACGATCAGCAAGCGGCCCGCCAGCACCTCTGGCCCGATGCGAGCAAGGCGCTGGACATTTCGCACGCCACGGTCATTGACAACGGCTGGGCCAAATGCACGGGCCTATGGCTGTGCAACGCGGCGGGCGAGCCGGCGCAGGTGTTCCAACAGTCCGAGACGGCCGTCTTTTACACGGAATTCGAGCTGCTGCGCGACATCGAGGTTCCCATCGGCGGCGTGGTGATCACCAACGACAAGGGGGCGACGGTCCACGGCAAAAGCACGCTCGAGTACGGCAGCTACGTGCCGCGGCTGATCAAAGCCGGCACGCGCGTGCGCTTCCGCCAGGAGATCATGCTGGACGTCGCCATAGGCGAGTACACCTTCGAGGTGGGATTGGCCACGATGAGCGCTCAGGATTACGACCGCCGCGCCCAGATGCCTCACATCGAATTGCATGGAACCAACATCCGCCTGTGCCATTTGCCGGACGTCAATCGACTCGCGGTGATTTTTCGGCGCAACCCCTGGCCGGTGCAACTGCTGCATCACGGGATCGCCAATCTTCCGGGCCACTGCGAAGTGTCGCTGTTTACGCCGCAGCACGCGGCTCCACCTGCCAAAGCGCCGCGCGAGCCTGACGCCGCCACCGATGCGCCCCCCATCTTTCACGTCACGCATTGGAAGGCCGGCTCGCAGTGGATTTACAAAATCCTGGCCGCCTGCGCCCCGGAGCGCATCGTTCCGCCCCAACTGGGAAACCTCCACGTTTTTGCTGGGACCCACGCGGGCAAAATTTATCCGACGGTCTACATGGCGCGCGACGAGTTTCTGCGAATTCTGCCCAAGAACGGCCGGTATTTCGTCGTCATCCGCGACCTGCGCGACACGCTGGTCTCGGCCTACTTCAGCTTCAAGCACACCCACAAGCTGTTGAGGGACGATATGGCGCAATGGCGCCAGGTGCTGAATTCAGTGGATCAAGAAGAAGGGATGCTGCGCCTGATGGACCAGTGGCTGCCGTTGGCGGCGCGCATCCAGGAGTCGTGGGTGGAATCGGGGGAGCAAGTGATTCGCTATGCGGATCTCCTGGAGCACGACGAGGATATTCTACAGCGGGTGCTGATCGAGCAGTGCGGGTTGGACGTGCCGCGGGAAAAGCTCCGCGCGGCGGTGGTGGCCAATCGCTTCGAGAATCTGACTGGCCGCCCGCGCGGGCAGGAGGACCTCACCTCCCACGAGCGGCGCGGCGTCGCCGGCGATTGGCGAAATCATTTCACCGACCGCCTCAAGCGCCTGTTCAAGGTGCGGTACGGCGGCCTGCTGATCGTATCGGGAGTCGAAAAGGATCTGAACTGGTAACCCATGGAGCTGATCGCCGGCATCCCGACATCGGCCCAGGAAATCATGGCCGGCTTCGACCGCCTCGCCACGATCTATCCGCAGCTTTCACTTGCCACGTCGATCGATCCCTCATCCGCGTGATCGTCGTTTGTCGCGGCGGTTCACGCACGTTATTATCACCGCGTGAGGATGGCCTGGAATGCGAGATTTCGCCACACCGCGCGACATTACCCGTATGGAGGACTGTTATTTCTATCACACGATGGACCTGCCCGGCATCGGAAGAATAGAAGGCGATTGGAACCTCCTTCCCAACATCACAGAATATCTCGGCCACGTCAGCTTTGATGGAAAGCGCGTATTGGACGTCGGCTGCGGTGCCGGCGCACTCACCTTTTATATGGAGCAGCACGGCGCATCGGTCGTCTCATACGATCTGGACAAGACTGGCGACTGGGACATGGTTCCGTACGTCAAATGGGAACAGCGCCTCAACGTCGAGGCCGACCGAAAAACCATCATCGACCGTCTGAACAACGCTTATTGGCTCTCCCACAAAGCTTTCAATTCAAAAGCGAAAGTTGTTTACGGCAGCGTGTACGACATGCCTGATCTGATCGGTGCCGTTGATATCGCGGTTTATGGCTCAGTTTTATTGCATCTCAGAGACCCCTTTCTTGCGCTCCAGAACGGCCTTCGATTCGTCCGGGATACGGTCATTGTCGCCGACTTGGCAGGTGACTCCGAAACCAGCAGGCCCTATCTCGGCTTTCTCCCCGACGCCAAAACCTTGGAGCCCAAGGATACCTGGTGGAATCTGAGGCCCCAATGGGTAGTTCGAGCCATTGGCGTGCTCGGGTTTGAGGACACAGAAATCATTATCCACACACAACAATACAAGGGCCAAACGGTCTATCTTTATACAGTCGTCGGAAAACGAACCCATGGACAAGTGATTCCGGCCAACCCGAGGTGAAGTTTCGCCAAAATCACTCGCCGACGCGCCTGTTGCACGACGGATTCCGCGGGCTACGCGGGCCGGTGCAAGGCCCAAGCGCCGGCGGCGCGGTCGGACCGGAACGAAGAGGCCAAGAGCGAAAATGAGCCAAATACGGCATTGCTGGTGCGGAAACGACAAGCTCCTGGATTTCTCGCCCGACTACAAGTTGTGCGACGAGTGCCACACACTTGTCTCCACGCAACCGGCGGGGCAAAGCGATCCGTCCGTCGGCGACGATGAACAGGATTTCTACGGCCGGCAATACTGGTACAAACACCAGGAACAGGACCTGGGCTTCGCCAACATCGAAACTCGTGCGCGGGTGGACTTGACCGAGCGCTGCCAGCATTGGCTGCGGGCATTTTTGCGATACAAGCTGCCGCCGGGAAAGGTGCTGGAAGTGGGCTGCGCCCACGGGGCCTTTGTGGCGATGCTTCGCGCGGTCGGCTTCGACGCCACCGGTCTGGAACTGAGTCCCGCCATCGTTGACTTTGCCAAGCGGACATTCGGCGTGCCGATGCTTCTGGGCCCGATCGAGCAGCAGCAGATCGAACCGGGTACGCTGGACCTGATCGTCATGATGGACGTGCTGGAGCATCTGCCCGATCCGCTGGGCACGCTGCGACGTTGTGCTGAATTGCTCAGAGCCAATGGCCTGCTGGTGGTCCAAACGCCCAGCCTCCCCGCGGGATGCTCCTATGACCAACTGACCGCCGACGAGCACCCCTTCCGCGCCATGCTGCTCCCGGGGGAGCACCTTTACCTGTTCAGCGAGCAATCGGCGGCCGAGCTTTTCCGGCGCGCGGGCCTGGTTCACATGGCCAAGGAACCGGCGATGTTCGCGATGTACGACATGTTCCTTTTCGCCGGCCGTTCGGCGCTGACCGTTCGGACAGATGACCAAGTGGCGCAGGCGCTGCTCGGTTCGCCTCAGGGACGACTGGCGCTTGGCTGGCTGGATACGCATCGGCAGGTTCAAAAGATGCAAGGCGACCTGGCTGAAATCGAGGTCGATCGGGCTAAGCGTTTGCAGGACAATCTGGCCCTGGTGACCCAGCTTCGGGAACAGCAAGCCAAAATCAGCCAGACTGAATCGGATCGCGCCAAGCGTTTGGAAGACAATCTGGCGCTTACAGCCCAGGTGCGCCAGCAGCAAGCCCGCATCAGCGAAATTGAGATCGATCGGGCCAAGCGTCTGGAAGACAACAAGGCGCTGACGGCGCAGGTCCGCCACCTGCAAGCCCGGATCACCGAGATTGACCTGGATCGCGCCAAGCGTCTGGAAGACAATAAGGCGCTGATGGCGCAGGTCCACCACCTGCAAGCCCGGATCGCCGAGATTGACCTGGATCGCGCCAAGCGCCTGGAAGACAATAAGGCGCTGATGGCGCAGGTCCACCACCTGCAAGCCCGGATCGCCGAGATTGACCTGGATCGCGCCAAGCGTCTGGAAGGCAACGAGACGCTCACGGCCCAGGTCCTCCAGTTGCAGGCCACCAACAAGGAGATTGACGCCGACCGCGCCAAGCGGCTGGAGATAATCGAGACGCTCGCCGCCAAGGTCAAAAAGCAGCAGGCGACGATTGGCGAGATTGAAGCGGATCGTGCCCAGCGGCTGGAGCAGATTCACGCATTGACGGCACGGATTCACCAGCTCGAGCCCTTGCCGCCGATGTCCGCGGCGTGCGGGGACAATCCGACCCAGGAAGCGCCCAAATGATGGCCAACGACTCGCAGCCCAGGATCAGCGTGGTGACGCCCTCGTTCAATCAGGGGCGATATCTTGACGCGTGCATGCGCTCGGTGCTGGATCAGGATTATCCCAATTTCGAATATATGGTGGTGGACGGCGGTTCGACGGACGAGTCGCTCGACGTGATCCGCGCCCACGAAAAACGGCTGGCGTGGTGGGTCAGCGAAAAGGACAAGGGACAAAGCGACGCGATCAACAAGGGATTCCGGCGGGCCACCGGGCCGATCGTGGCGTGGCTGAATTCGGACGACCTGCTCCTGCCGGGCGCCCTGGCTTCCGCGGCTGGGGCGTACCGCCAGGCGCCACAGGCGTCGTTCTGGTACGGACGCTGCGTTTGGGTGGATGAATCGGGCCAGCGTAAGCGGCATTATGTTTCGGCGCCGCGGCTGCTGTTCAACCGCGAGGCGCTGACCTATGGGCTGAATTACATTCCGCAGCCGGCCACCTTCATCAACCGCAAGCACTTGGAGACCGCCGGCTACCTCGACACCTCCCTGCAATACGCGATGGACAGCGAGTTGTGGATGCGGCTGTCGGCGATCGCGCCGCCGGTGGCCATCGAGCAGACCCTGGCGGCGGCGCGCGAGCATCCCCAGACCAAGACCCTGGCCGGCTCCTTCGACCGCATCGAAGCGATCCGGAAAATCGCGGAAAAATACACCGACTTCCCTATGACGCCCGGCTCGATGTGTTATCTTCTGGATGAGTTTTATCGGCTCGTCAAGCAACACCCCGAGGTGTTCCCGGAATCGTACCGCGACAACGTGTGCCAATTCTGGGCCAGCACGTCGGCGCTGTTGGCGCGATGGGGAGCGGATGCGGAAGGGAATCCGGTGAAATCCGGGGCGACGACGCCTGCCGCGAACATGAAGCCGTCGACGATGATGGACGTCCCGTGTAGGGGCAAGAGCGATGAAAATCGGCATTGATCTGAGGGCCGTGACGTTCGGCGCCAGCGGGGGCATCGCCCAATACTTGCAGGGAATGCTGCGCGCGGCCTTTGCGCAGAATCCACAGGATCAGTTCGTCGTCTTCTGCACGATCTTCAGCCGATCGGTGATCGGCCAGGCTCCGGCAAACGTGACGATTGAGACCATCCCGGGGTTCCGTTTTTACCAGCGCATCGACGAGGCCGCGGCCACGGGGGCCATCGACGTGCTGTTCCGCTCGTATCCCATGGAAGCGCCCTTAAACGCGCCGTGGGAGAAGCAGATCGTGCTGATTCCCGACTTGCAGCACGACGTGTATCCCGAGTTCTACACCCCGGAGGTGCTGCGCTTGCGCCGGTTGGCGTTCAACCGGGCGCTGATGCGCGCCGCGGCGCTGGTGGCGTTCACCCAGTACGTGCGCGGCACGATCCTCGAGCACCCGTGGGCTCTTTGCCGCGACGTTTTTCTTTCCGCTCCTGCCTTGACGCTGGGGCACGAACTGCCCGGCGCCCTGCGCCCGGAGGAAGAGGCGCTGATCCCCAAAGAGGACTTTTTCCTGTACCCGGCCAACCTCTGGCCGCATAAAAATCACCGGCGGGTTCTGCAGGCGCTGGATCGATTTCTCCAGCGCAGCGGGCGCACGATGCGGATGATTTTCACCGGCCATCCGCAAGGGTGGGACCCGTTGCGGGACGAGTTTGCGGGCTTGCCGGTGACCCACCTGGGCTACGTGCGCGAGCCGGTGATGCAGGCGCTGATGGCCCGGGCCAAGGCGCTGACGTTTTTCTCGCTGCACGAGGGATTCGGCATTCCCCTGCTGGAGGCTTTTGCCGCCGGCACGCCCGTGATCTGCGCCAACACTACCAGCCTGCCGGAAGTCGGCGGCGACGCGGCCCTCAGTTGCGACCCCACTGACGTGGAGGCCATCGCCCAGTTGATGCAACGCATCCTGTGCGACTGCACAACGCGACAGGAACTGATCCAGCGCGGCAAAACGCGGCTACCACACTACACCTGGGAGGCGGCCGCCGCCGGCTTCATGGAAGCCTGCCGGCACACCGCCGGCGCGGGCCGGCGCAGCTCCATCCGCGTCACGCAGCCGCCGCTGGTCAGCATCGTCACCCCCTCCTTCAACCAGGGCCGATTCCTCAAGGCAACCATCGACAGCGTCCTAGCTCAGGCCTATCCGCACATCCAGTACATCGTGATCGACGGCGGCTCCTCCGACGATTCGGTGAACATCCTCAAGTCTTACGGCGACCGTTTCTTCTGGAAGTCCCAAAAGGACAAGGGCCAAAGCGACGCCATCAACAAAGGCATGGCCCTGGCCAAGGGCGACATCCTGGCTTTCTTGAATTCCGACGACCTGTACCTGCCCGGCGCCGTGGAGCGGGCGGTGGCGCATTTCCGCGATCACTTCGACTGTGACCTGGTCTACGGACGCGCCAACTACATCGACGCCGACGGCAACGACATCGGCATGTACCGCACCGATGAGTACAACTTCCGCAGGCTCGTCCGCGACTGCTGCATCTGCCAGCCGGCGGCGTTCTGGCGCGCGCGGGTCGTTCGATTGGTTGGAGGGCTCGACCCGGCGCTGCACTGCGCCCTGGACTTTGATTACTGGCTGAGGATCGACCGCGCCGGCGGACGCATCCAGCACATCCACGACGTGCTGGCCTGCTCGCGCCTGCATGCGGATGCCAAAACTCTGGCCATCCGTCGCCGCTTTTACCGGGAAATCTTCGCCGTCAGCCTCAAAAACGCCGGATTCGTCGACTACAACTATTTTCTGGGCTTGTGGCATCACCTGGTCACCGAAAGCCCGCAGGGTTGGCCCCGCTTCTTTAAGTGGATTCCCCATGCGTACGTCCCCATGGCCTGGGTGCATCACAAAGTCTTTGAATACAAGCTCCGTGGATCCAGGCAATGGACCACGCAGATGCTCGGCGGCGCCATCGGCCAGGCGGCGAAGCTCCCCCTGGCCGGCGGCACCCTCGCCCGCGGCCTGCGCGCCCTTAAGTCCACGCTGACCCGGCCGAAAGTCAGCGGCTTCTTTTCAGACAACTGGATGCATCCCCACTCGCGAATCATCGTGCATCCAAAGGCCTCGGGCCAAAGGCTGCGGCACATCGGCCGGGCGCCGATGGACATGCGCGTCACCGTCCAGATCAATCAAGACGTGCTGCGGGAATACCGTCTGCGCGGCGGCACCGTCCAGGCCATCGGCGAGGACATCACCCTCGATCACGATGAGCCGGTGGAATTGAAATTCCATTTCTCCGGCCACACCGTCGATTCGGCCAAGCGAAAATTGGCGTTCCTGGTCACCGAAACCAACCTGTTCGGCGAGGATGACCTGGCCTAGGGAGTCAACTTTAATGAAACGCAAGGCGTTGATCAGCGGCATCACCGGGCAGGACGGGTCATATCTGGCCGAATACCTGCTGGAGTTGGGCTACGAAGTGCACGGCATCGTCCGCCGCGTCGCCATCGAAGACCCGGCGCATCGCCTGTGGCGGCTGAAGCGAGCCCTGGGCCAGCTGCATATCCATGCCGCTTCGCTGGAAAGCTATCCCAGCATCTACCGGATGATGACGACGATCCGACCGGACGAGGTGTACCACCTGGCCGCCCAGAGCTTCGTGAGCGATACGTTTGAGGATGAATTCGCGACGCTGAACACGAACATCAACGGCACGCATTACATGCTGTCGGCGGTGCGCGACGCGGCGCCGCAGGCCCGTTTTTATTTCGCCGGAACGAGCGAGATGTTCGGGGAATGCGGCGTCAGCCCGCAAAACGAAGGCACGCCGTTTCACCCGCGCTCGGCCTACGGCATCTCCAAGGTCGCCGGCTTTCACCTGACGCAAAACTACCGCGAAGCCTACCACCTCTACGGATGCAGCGGCATCCTGTTTAATCACGAAAGCCCGCGCCGCGGCTTCGAATTCGTCACCCGCAAGATCACTTCGCACGCGGCCAAGATCAAGCTGGGTCAGGCCAAGCAACTGAAACTAGGCAACCTCGACGCGCGGCGCGACTGGGGCCACGCCAAGGAATACGTGCGGGCGATGCACCTGATCATGCAGCAGGAGAAGCCGGACGAGTTCGTGATCGCCACGGGCCAGACGCACAGCGTGCGAGAATTTGCCGAGATCGCCTTCAGCCACGTGGGCCTGGACTACCGCAACCACGTGACATTGGACGAGCAGGTATTCCGCCCCACGGAGATCAGCCAGCTTCAAGGCGACGCCGCCAAGGCCCGCCGTGTCCTGAAATGGTCCAGCAAGATTTCGTTCCAGGAGCTGGTTCGCGAAATGGTGGACGCGGACATGGAATATCACAAAGCTCTGCCCGCCTAATGCGTGTATTGCGCGGTGTCGCCCATGTCACATCGCACGGCAGGAACAGGACTTGTGCGCAGTGTGCACTTTTGCTGTCCCTGAAGAAAAAGCTCGCAACCTTGGCCCAGATGGGCAGTTGTGTGCCATTTTTATGTGGATTGAAAAAAGGATTCCTTTCCCCCCATGTCCGGAAACGGACTAGGATTGGG
Source organism: Phycisphaerales bacterium UBA1161 (assembly GCA_002311745.1). GTDB lineage: Bacteria > Planctomycetota > Phycisphaerae > Tepidisphaerales > Tepidisphaeraceae > UBA1161. Next base: position 14,604 of record DBZL01000042.1, read on the forward strand.
CGAGGCTGCTGCCGCGTAACCATATTTGTGGCAATGAATTGCGATCCAGGGCAAATGGCGACAAGGGGCCTAAAAACGCATAACCTATTGTATTTATTCTGGTTACGTTCACAAAAGGGGTCCTGACCCCCTTTTTATTGGCATAAATGTATTGAAGGCAATAGATTGCGCGCTATGGCGAGCGCGACAAATCGGCCGACGTTAGCGTAAGCTGTTGATTGGATTTGGGTTACGAGAACAATCTGAAAAACCTTCACGCGCTGCGCGAGAGCAGTGGAACAGTAGAACAGTAGAACAATGGACGGAAACAAGCACGGAGGCCAATTTGTGTCAGTCGATCAGTGGTGCAGTTTTGACCAGCGCGGATAAGCTGGTGTCGTAGTTCTTGGACGAAATGAAATGGAGCAGTGTATGCGCCGCAGAACGTTGGTTCTTCTGTCCGTGGCCGTGGGGCTGGGTCTGGCCGGGCTGGCCGGGTTCGCCGGGTTCGCCGTGGCTGATGATATGGCGGGGATGAACATGGCGCCGCCGTCCCCACCCGCCACCCAGCCGGCGACGCAGCCGTCGGCGGCAGTTGATTTGCGCAACACCGTCTGCCCCGTCAGCGGCGACAAGGTGGGTGATTCAAATATCGTCGAAGTCTACGATGGCAAGGTGTATCACCTGTGTTGTCCTGACTGCCACAAAGACTTCGAGAAGGACCCGGCCAAATACGCCAAGGCCGTAGCGGCCGATCCGGCGAAATTTGGCGTTAAGTAGCGGTCCGTCGGGCCGGATGATTCACCGCCGAGGGCGCGGCCTTCGGCTCTGCCTTCGACAAGCTCAGGCCACGAGCGCGTCGAGGGGAGGCTCAGGCTCAAAGAGAGATCGCGGAGAACACTGTCGGATCGGGACTTGTTTCGCAAATGTAATCGTCCTATTGGACCTGTCCCGTTTTCTTCGTCCGTTTTCTTCGTTTGTCCCGTTTTCTTCGTTCTGCCGACAGAGCGCCATTCGTTTGGTGTTCCTGTAGGTAGCCAAGACGAAAATAAATGAGCACTAACTATATCATCGTTGGGCTTGAGCAGGGAACACCGGCATGGCACGAGTGGCGCCACAACGGAATCGGAGCATCCGACGCCTCGACCATCATGGGAGAGAACCCCTTCAAGGATGCGGCACAATTACTGCACGAGAAGCGCGGACCGGCAATAGACCGCGGCGAGAACGAAGCTATGGCGCGCGGCACCCAACTCGAGCCGGAAGCTCGGAGGCGCTACATGGCCAAGACTGGCAGGCAGGTGTGGCCTGCTTGCCTTCAGAGTACGAGATACGATTGGCTCCGCGCCAGCGTCGACGGTCTTACCGTCAACGGCGACGCTGTAGTCGAAATCAAATGCGGTAATCGGGTTTATCAGATGGCCTCGCAAGATGACTCGGTCCCAGATTATTATTACGGGCAGACACAGCATATCTTGGCCGTAACTGGCCTGGATTCGCTCGATTTTTGGTGTTATTGGCCTGGCAACCCTGAATTACTGATACCTGTCCCGCGAGACGCGGTTTACATCGAGCGCCTTCTGGACAGGGAACTGGAGTTTTGGAGGCAGGCTCGACAAATCGCCTGACAAACCAGGGACGGGCACCCATTTCCCTTCTCCAGCTAGTCGCTTTGGAAAATTCAAAGGGGCGGGAGTTGCTCCGTCGAACAGCTACGGCAGCACGGCGGAGGCCAGCATCAGATTGTGCGGCAGAACCTTGAGCAACACTTCCCACGACGCGGGTAAAAAGCGATCTCCCGCGTGGCAACTCGCTCTGTACGGCAATCGGCGAGGAGCTTAGGCTCTGTAAGAATGCGGCATCGCTATTTTGCGCTCTTCGTCGCTGCCACTGGAGTCCTCCTGACGCTCGGCTCCCTCCGCGTCGGCTGGTGCTTGGATGATTACTACCAGCGATGGATCATTTCCGGCTCGCCCGTCTATTCCGAGGTAGGCCGCAAACCAATCGATGCCTTCTGCTTCGTTGACGGCGATCCCCATCGCAATCGGCGCATGATCGAGATCGGCCTGCTCCCTTGGTGGATCGATCCCCACTGCAAAGTCGCCTTCTGGAGGCCGATCACGGTCCTGACGCACATGCTCGATTACCGCCTATGGCCCGGCAGGCCGAGTCTCATGCACGCTCAGAGCATCTTCTGGTTTGCTCTGTGGGTCGTGAGCGCCTGCCTGCTTTACCGGCGGATCATGCGGGCGACGCTGGCCGCCGCATTGGCCGGCCTGCTCTACGCGATCGGCCATTCCCGCGCCATCCCCGTCGCCTTTCTCGCCAACCGCAACGCGGTCCTCGCCGGGCTGTTTGGAATTCTGGCGATCTACGCGCACGACCAATGGCGACGCAACCGACGCCGCGCCTTGGGCATCCTATCGCCCATCCTGCTGGCACTGAGCCTGCTGTCCGCGGAAACGGGCATCGGAGCGGCCGCCTATCTCCTCGCCTATGCCCTGACGCTCGATCCAGGTCGATGGCGGCGAGGACTTTTGAGGTTGTGGCCCCATCTGCTCGTCATCATCGCCTGGCGCGTCGCGTGGAGCGCGCAGGGTTACGGCGTGAATGGAATCGAGGAATTGTACACCGATCCCGGCGCCCATCCCCTCCGCTTCGCTCAAATGGTTCTGGAAAGAGCTCCCCTGTACATGCTTGGCCAATGGACTGGAATCCCCGCCGAAATCAATCTGGTATTGTCTGGGCGCGGCGTCGCCGCCATGTGCTGGGGCGGAGTCATGGTTGCGGCGATCGTTGGCCTCGTTCTCCTTCCCCTGCTTCGCCGCAGCCGCGTCGCCAGATTTTGGGGACTCGGGATGCTGCTGGCCACGATTCCCATGTGCTCGGCCACCCCGATGAACCGGCACCTGGTCTTCATCGGGCTGGGCGCGATGGGCCTTCTCGGGCAGTTCTTCGCCGCCGCGCTCCATCCGCGGTTTTGGCGACGGCCGCTCGCTTGGCGCGCCAGCCGGGCAGTATTGATCGGTCTGATGGTCTGCATCCATCTCGTTCTGGCGCCGATCGGCCTGGCGTTAATCGCGCGCTACCCGTTCGGCCGCAGCGAATTCCTGGCTAGTTGCCACGCGCTTCCGTCCGAACCAGAACGCGGCCGCGACCTTATCTTCGTCAATCATCCCTTGCCGATGGAAATCCTTCATTTGCTCACCACCCGCGCCGTCGATCATGAACCGTTGCCGCGGAGCGCGCAAATTCTCGCTCCGGCCTCGACGGCGGTGCTCATCCTGCGAACGGATGACCATTCACTGCTGGTGCGTCCCGATTCCGGGTTCTTCTCCATGCCCGTTTCGCGCCTTGGCTACAGCCGCGAACATCCTCTAACGCCGGGCCAGACCATCTCGCTGCCGTCGATGAGGATCACGATTGTGGAGATGACACGGGACGCCCGCCCCGCTGCCGTGCTGTTCGAATTCAACGTGCCGCTGGAGGACGCATCGCTGCAATGGATTTGCTGGGAATCCGGCCGTTTCCGTGAATTCCGGCCCCCCGCCGTCGGCGGGGCCGTTCGGCTACCCGCGTCGGGATTGCCGTTCTGATGGGCAAAGAATATCTGGATGGGCGTTTCCGTCGAATCGCAATCGTACACATGGCGGATCGACGATCTGCGTCAAAGCGGAGCGGCGATCAAATTGTTGTCGCTGGAGCCGCTTCTTGGCCCTCTGGCCAATCTGAACCTCGCTGGCATCGACTGGGTTATTGCCGGCGGGGAATCCGGTCCACGCGCCAGGCCGATGGACGAAAAATGGACACTGGAAATCAGAAATCAATGCACGGCCGCGAAGGTGCCGTTCTTCTTCAAGCAATGGGGCGGCCGGAGTGCTCTGTCGAATACCTCCAGCAGCCCGGCGGCGGTCAGCGCCAGAGCGCGCGGCAGAACCTTAAGCATCACTTCCCGCGGCCGCGGGGCCCTGGTCGAGTTTGGCCAGGGCGGATAAGCTGCTGTCGCCGTCGCTGGATGAGCGGCCGGCACAACGCCCGAGGCGTGGGACGGCGCCGGCGAACCAACCCCAGTCGGCGGCACAGCGACGGGCACCGGAATCAGCCCTGCGGCCGCACGGCCGACCAAGGAAAAAGGAGAAAAGTTGCGTGTCCATTTTTCATCGCCCATTTTTTCATCGCCTCGTCGATGTCGCCCTCATCCACGTCCCAGGCGAGCTCCGCCATAAGCGTGAAATTCCCAGAATCGAATCCGTCTTCATATTGTGAAGCTGGATTCGACCGATTCGGGAGCGTTGCCGGAATTGTTCGCTCCAAGGTTGCGCGATTCATGACATCAGATGGGGTGAGCCGCGGACGAATGGAACTCGCTTTGGCGTGCTATACGAAGTGCATGCTTTGCGAGCATCGCTGCGGTGTGGATCGCTCGGCCGGCCATCTCGGTTTCTGCAAGGCTGGAACCGTCGCCAATGTGTACAGGCACCGAATTGAGTACGGCGAGGAGCTTGAGCTGGTTCCCTCGCACCTGTTTTACCTGTCGGGATGTGACTTGCGTTGCGGCTTCTGTATTGCCGGCATCGACGCCTTTGATCCGTCGCGCGGAATGGCGCTGACCAGCGAGTTCTTCAACCGGGCTGTTCAGTGGGGCCAGCAACGAGGCGCGCGAAATATCCAATGGGTCGGCGGTGAACCGACCATTCATTTACCAGCGATTCTCGAGGTCATGTCTCGATGTCCGCAGTTGCCGCCGGTCGTATGGAAATCTGATTTTCAAGGCACGCCGGAGGTCTTCGATTTGCTGAAGGATGCGGTGGATGTCTACGTTGCTGATTTCAAATTCGGCAATGATGCGTGCGGGCGCCGCCTGGCGGGAATTGAGAGTTACACGCGCATCGTCACCCGCAATCTGAAGATCGCAGCGGGGCAATCCAGGCTGATCATTCGTCATCTCCTGCTGCCCGGGCATGCGGAATGTTGCTACCGGCCCATCGTGAATTGGCTGCGTGAGAATCTTCCGTGGGTGCCGTTCAGTCTTCGCGACAGCTATTTGCCGAGTTGGCGCTCACGTCGCTTTGCCGAAATCGCCCATCCGTTGACGCCCGGCGAAGCCAAACAAGCCCACTGCCTTGCAGGCCAAATGGGGCTTCGGGTGATCCAATGAAAGACCGCGACGCGTCCATCGAGAATGAAACCACCATGACGGAGATCACCATCCAGCCGGACGGCCGGGTCTACATTTTCGGCACGTCGCGCCAAGTGTTGGATATACTGGTGGACCTGAACCCGCACTCACCCTGGCTCAAGCAGTTCATGGGTCAGGTGAGGAGCATGGAAAGCTCGCAGGCCGGGGGATGTGAAACACCAGAGGGCATGACTTGCTTGGGAGATAATAGCAATGCAGGCGCGACCCGCTAGCTCGACGACTCCGACCACGCCACAGCCTCCGGCTGCCTCGCATGCCGCCGAGCCTTCGGAAAACGTCAAGCCCCTGTCGCAATGTCTTCAGCCGGAAGACGAACTGGAAGTGCTGATCCGCGCGCGATATCCCATCATTTATGTGCTGAGCTGGGAGGAAGAGCGCGTGGAAAAAGTGCTGGCCGATATCGCCACGGCACGCAGCAAGAAATTTTACATCTGGACGTACACCCAGGGCATCGTGCGTTACGGCGCGGAAGCCCAGCGTTCCAAATCGGGAACCGGAAGCACCACCGATCCGCTGGCGGCCTTGGACGCGGTTTTGCAGCATGTTGAGCCGGCGATCTTCCTGTTCAAGGATTTTCATCCTTTCACCGAGGAAAACCGCGCCAACCTGGCCGTCATTCGCCGGTTGAAAGATGTCGCGTATCATCTGCGCGACACGTACAAGACGATCGTCATTGTTGCCCCGGTGATGCGCATCGCGCCCGAACTGGAAAAGGACGTGACGCTGATCGAATTCCGCCCGCCCAGCGCCAAGGATTTCAACAAGCTGCTCGACCGGATCATCGAAGACCTGAAAGACAAGCCGCAGATCAAAATCAACCTCGATGCCGCGGGTCGAGAACGCCTTACTCATGCGGCGCTGGGTCTGACGCTGAAGGAAGCGGAGAACGTATTTGCAAAGACGCTCGTGCTCGACGGGACCCTTGATGCCGATGACATCAGCATCGTCTTCAGCGAGAAACAGCAGATCATCCGCAAGAGCGGATTGCTGGAATTTTTCGCCAGCGAGGAGCAATTTTCGCACGTGGCGGGGATGGATAATCTGAAGCAGTGGCTGATCAAGCGAAGCACCGCCTTCACGGAGCGCGCCGCGGAATTCGGGCTGCCCTCGCCGCGCGGCCTGCTGCTCCTGGGCGTGCAGGGCTGCGGCAAAAGCCTCTGCGCCAAGGCCGTCGCCAGCCTCTGGAAGCTGCCTCTGCTGCGATTCGACGTCGGGCGCATGTTCGGCAGCCTGGTCGGTTCCAGCGAAGACAATATCCGACGAGCGATTCAGACCGCGGAGAGCGTTGCCCCCGCGATCCTCTGGGTCGATGAAATCGACAAGGCGTTTGCCGGATCGGCGGGTTCCGGCGGAAGCGACGGCGGCACCGCCGCGCGCGTATTCGGCACGTTCCTGACCTGGCTATCGGACAAGACGGCGCCGATCTTTGTGATCGCCACGGCCAACGACATCAGCCAATTGCCGCCGGAATTGCTCCGCAAAGGCAGGCTCGACGAAATATTCTTCGTGGATCTTCCCAACGAAGCCGAGCGCCGGGCGGTGTTTTCCATTCATCTGCAAAAACGAAGACGCCAACCGGATAAATTCGATCTGGACACCCTCGCCCGGCGCAGCGATGGATTCAGCGGCGCGGAGATCGAGCAGGCCATCGTGTCGGGGCTTTTCGATGCCTTCAGCGCCGATACGGACCTGGACACGGCGATGCTCATGACCAGCCTGGCCGAAACCGTGCCGCTATCCAAAACCATGAGTGAAAGCCTGGATCGCCTGAGAACCTGGGCACAAGGCCGGGCGCGTCCCGCGTCGGGAGACGTCGTCGCCGCCGCGCCCGCCGCGAGGCGGAAGATTGAATTGTAAAAACGTGGACAGGCGCCCTGGACACATGAGGGACAGGCACGACGAACAAAACGGAAGCAAGGCCCTCAGATGAGCGAATGATATTTTGCAAGATCAACCCGATTGGAGGCAACCATGAGTTCCTGCGTCATCGTGACTCCGCTCATCATCGCCGGCTGGCCGGTCATCACGGCCGCCGTGACCGCCGCCTGCGCCAGCCTGGGGTACAGCATCGCCGCGGCGCCAAACGTCGCAGCCCTTGCCGCCGCCGCCGCCAAGACCCGCAACCGCGCCGAGATTGACATTGAAGAAAGCGAGGTCTTGCAGGAAGCCGGACCCGTCGGCGGCCAGATCGTCGTGGAACGCGAAGGCGTTCGAGCCATTTTCGCCCGCGATGCCCGCGGAGCGCTGAAGCTTTGTGTTGAAGGCGAGGGGCTGTCCAAGGCCGAATTGAAAAAAATCGGCGAGGAACTCATCGGCCGAGTCACCCAGCAATACGCCTATCACAAAATCGTTACCGAGCTTCAGCAACACAATATGTCCATCGTGGACGAGGAAGTCACCGCGGACCGCACCGTCAAAATCCGCGTTCGTAATCTATAATAGAAAACCCATGAACCTGTAACGAGGAACGACATGGCACAGGAAGAACTCGAAATTGAAATCAGTCCCGCCGGGAAAGTGACGGTAACGACCAAGGGGATCAAGGGTCCTGTTTGCATGGAGTACGCCGACCTCGTCGTCCGGATCCTCGGCCGCGAAGAACACCGAGAGAAAACCGCGGAGTTTTACGAAACCGCCGAAACCGTCGAGCGGAACGTCAATGTCAAACAGCGGCGATGATCGGCAACGCCAGGCAACCTCCGGGTGACGCATCATGCAGTGCACGAACTGTGGTTTCCAGAATATGCCCGGCAGCGAGGTGTGCGGTCGATGCGCGACGTCGCTGGGCCTGGCGACCGCCGTCATGGACGTGCATCCCCCGCGCGCCAGCTCGACGGCCAAGCTCGCGCGCCGCCTGTTTCCGATTCGCAAAGACTATTTTCGGATGCGCGACGCCCTCCACGTGGAAGCCGTTGCGGCACGGATCCATTCCGCAACCCCTTCGTTGCCTCGGCCTTCGGTTCTGGCGCGCCTGGTCGTTCCCGGCTGGTCACATTTCCTTCTCCGGCAACGCGTGAGAGGGCACCTTTTTCTCTGGGGGTTCATCGCGTGTCTCTTGTTGTGGATCCCGATGTATGGATCGGGATGGGGCAGCGTCTGGCTGGGCATGGCATTCAGCGTCCATGCATCCGCCGCGCTCGATATCGTCACCCAGAATTCCCCCCTTGCCAGCGTTCGCCAGCGCATCGGCGGCTCGATCCTCGTCGCGCTGGTGCTTGGGATCGTCGTCTACTGGCCGTGCAGTTTGTTGCTCGGCGAATTCGTCCAGCCCCACCATGTGCAGGCCCACATGGCTGCGTTTGAGCCGGGCGATGTGATCTTGGTCAATCGGTGGCCGTCTCCAAGACGCGGCGATGTTGTTCTCTATTCGATCACCTATTCCACGACCTATTTCCCGGATGGTCACCGTCGATTGACCAATGTCTATCTCGGCGAGAATATCGATCGAATCCTCGCCATTTCCGGCGACACGGTGCAATGCGAGTCCGGCCAATTGATCGTCAACGGCACGCCGTCGCCCTGGTTGCCGCTGAATCCCCGGCCCATGTCCGGCCGGTTCACCTGGACCGTGCCGCCCTTTCACTGCCTCATCCTCCCCAGCGGCGCGCCGGGATGGCCCAACCTGAGCGATCCCAATCTCTGGCAAACCACCGGAAACGTCGCGCTGGAAAATATCGTCGGTCGCGCCTATTTGCGAAGTTCGCCCTTGTCTCGATTCCATGTGATTCGCTGATCGGAGCCGGCCATGAGAAGATTTGATCGACTGGAATTCGGCGGCCGGCAGGAAAACGCGCAATCCGCCTCCGCACAAGAGCAACACCTACGCTCTGCGGACCATGACGAACATTACTGGATCAAGGCGGCCGTGGAGGAACGCCGCAACGGCATGCATGAATCGGCCCTGCGCTATTACTCGCGTGCCTTGGAACTCGATAAATCCCTGGTCGGCGGCTGGGTCGGGCAAGTGCAGATGCTCATCGCGCTGGCGGAATATCCCGAAGCCGAACTGTGGAGTCGCAAGGCGTTGGAACTGTTTAAGAACAACGCCGATCTCCTGGCGGCGCGCAGCCAGTCGCTTTGCCGCATCGGAGACCTCAAGAACGCCCAGGCGAGCTGCGACGCCGCCATCGGCCAGCAGGGATTGTTCAGCTATCCCTGGGTGGCGCGCGGGGAATTGATGCTGGCCCGAAAGCAGGACACCGATACCTACTGCTTCGATAAGGCTGCACAACTGGACAATGATTGGCTGGTTTTGTTGGATATCGGCGCGATCTATCTGCATTACAGCCGTGCCACCAGGGCCATTCAGCGAATTCGCACCGCGGTGGAAGCAGCGCCGGATCATGCCTATTGCTGGTATTGCCAGGGCAAGTGCGAATTGGCCCTGGGTCTCAACGGAAGCGCCGAAAAAAGCTTCAACCATTGCCTGCAATTAATGCCAAAGCATGTATTGGCGCGACGGGCGCTGGAAGATCTGAAAAGACATCGTCACGTCGTGCGAAGTCTGTTCCGAAGGCTATTTGGCTCTTCCTGAGATCATTTCATGAAGGTAAACCTGGATCAAATCCTCAAAGCTGGACGCGAGCTCGGTGCAAGCGACATTCATCTTGTTCGCGGGGTCGCCCCCGCGTTTCGCGTCCATGGAGATATCCGTCTGGCGCGCCACGAACCGCTGACCGAGGAAATGTTGCGCTCGTTGATCGACCAGCTGTTGACCGACAAACACAAGCGGATTCTTGAAGAGGAATGGCAACTCTGCTTTTCCAGGCACTGGCCAGAGGTCGGCCGGTTTCGAGCGAGCATCTATTTTCATGGCGGATGTCCGGAGATGGCCATCCGCGTCTCGGAAACCGAAATTCGCCCGCGCGAAGCCCTGCGCCTGCCGGCCGTCATCGACGAACTCACCCGCCGACCCACCGGCCTCATTCTCATTACCGGACCCACCGGCGTGGGCAAAACCACCACGCTCAATTACATGGTGGACCTCATCAACCGCGAGAGGCGCGCCAAGATCGTCACGATCGAAGACCCCGTCGAATTCGTACACGAGAATCGCAGCAGCATCGTTATCCAGCAGGAGGTCCACACCGACACGCCGTCGTTCAGCAAGGCGCTCATCCACGTTTTGCGGCAGGATCCCGACGTGATCGCCATCGGCGAGATGCGCGATCAGGAAACCATCGCCACGGCGCTGACAGCCGCCGAGACGGGTCACCTGGTCCTCGCCACGCTTCACACGCCGGATGCCGTCCAGACCATTCAGCGCATCTACGGCACTTTTCCCGCCGAACAACAGAACAACATCGCCTATCAGGTATCGAATTCGTTGCAGGCCATCGTTGCGCAAAACCTGTTGCCTCGCGCCGACGGCAAGGGCCAAATCCTCGCCTGCGAAATCTGTGTCGCCACTCCAGCCATTCGCAAGTTCATCCGCGATGGAGAGGCCCATCTGATCATCAATGAAATTCAAACGGGCAAGAAATTCCAAATGCAAACCATGGATACGGCCCTGCTCGATCTGTACCAACGGGGTGAGATTACCTACGACACCGCCCTGTCGTTTGCGCGAGACGCGAACCAATTCCGTGAAAAAACATCCAACGGCACAGTCCGCTGAGATCCGGGTTGAAATGGGAACGGTACGGACCGGCTCAGGGACGACCGGCTCATTCTCGGGGTGGAGGCATGCCGACATGGGAGGGTGGATAAGAAATTCAAAGGGGTCGGAAGTGCTCTGTCGAAAAGCTTCCGCGGCACGCGGGCGATCAGCGTCAGGTTGTGCGTCAGCACTTTGAGCGTTCGTTGCTGCGACGCTGGGTGAACCCGCGGTGCTGCGCACCGCCGCTAACTATGGGGCCACGGAGCGACGGCGATTCGGCTTGCTGAGGAATCCCGGCGATTGTTATCGGCGCGCCAGCGACAGGAGTCTGGACTTCACCTGCTGGCGATAGGAGTTCCTGAACATCTCGCGTGCATCTGTGCCTGGGACGGCTTCCATCCAGAATCGCGGGATCGTGCGTGGGCCTGGCTTGGCGATGCGGCCGACGCAAAACAACAAGTCCGCGGTCCCGTCGCCAAGAACGGTGTCGAAAAACGCCTCGCTGACGCCATCGGATCCAAACGGAAACGCGAAGCTGCGACAAGGCGATGGATAATCGTTTTGGATCGCTTGAATGCTCAGGCGCGTCTGACGCAACTGCTCGTCAAAGGGAATCTCCGCGAAGCGGGGATGGTCAAGACTGTGCGCGCCAACGGCGAAGCCGGATTGCACAAGTTCGCGCAATTCGGCGTGACTCAAGTACGGCGTTCGCGCCCTCAGGTAGTCGTCGAAATCCACTTGCAAAATCTTGGCCACACGATCGTAGACGGCGGATTGAGGGTAGGTGACGGCCAACAGCGCGGTGGGAATATCCGACGGTCGAAGACCTGGCACACCGATGGCGTCGCCGATCCGGGAGGCGACATCGGCGGCGGTCGGGCCGTCTAATCTTGAAGCCACATCGATCAGCACACTGGCTTTGTAACGGTAACCCATCGCGCGATTGTCGAGAAAATCGGGATTGACGAAGAAAGTGGCTGGAATGCCCTTGCGGATGCAGAGCGGGGCAACGGTCCGAAGATTTTCACGAAGACCGTCGTCCACTGAGAGGAAAAGCGGGTTGGGCGGAAGCGGTGTGCCACGGCGAACGTGATTCAGCAGATCTTCCAACGAGATGGGATGGAACTCCTTGAGGAAGAAGTCCAGGTCTTTTTCAAAGGCTTGGAGAGATCTGGCGCGAAAAAGGTGCCTGATGTGCGGCAACGGTTCGTCGGTGACCGCATGATAAAAGGGCGCGGCCAGCTTTTCGCCCGAAAGGTGCCGAACCACGCTGAAAGGAAGTGCGCCGAGGAAACGATTCAGGATTCTTTTCAGCATTGAATTCGAGTTATTGGGAGGACGGAGTCTGCCGACGACGGCTACGCAAACGCCTGGTGACTGACGCAATGCCCTCGGCTGCGTCAAACCCGAACAGCTTCAGTGCAAGACGGTAGAAACGCGGGCAAGCGCGAGAATCAATACGGATATCCGGGTCGAAGACCAACACCTTTGCCATCAGCTCACGGGCAAGAGACTTATCAGCGGGATACATCGACCTGGCCATTTCAAACCGAGCGCGTGCGACGGCTTTTCGACGGGCATCGGACAATTGATTTCGCTGGCTCAACATCGCCTCGAACTCGTCTATCAGACGAGCGCGCTGCCTGATGACGCGCTCGGGAAATCGCCGGGATACCGAGTCCGCATTATGGAAGCGATAGACCGCGTCATACGCGTCGACCAAGCCAAATCTGACCTCGGCTCGAAAGAGGCGAAGGAGCAGTTCGTTCTCCTGGCAACAGGGCTGTCCTTCTTTCCATCCGCCGACCTTGGTCAGTGCGGTTCGACGAAAGAGCAGGCCGTGCGTGGTGAAGTTCCAGCGAATAAAGCTGAGGACGGGATCCGTGTCCTCGACGGGATTCGGCCGCGTTTCACCTGTATCCAGGAGGAGCACGCAGGGGGAGTAGACGATGTCCACGTCGGGATGCGACATCGCGAAGGCGATCTGCTTGCTGAGTTTCTCCGGCAGAAGGTAATCGTCGGCGTCGAGATATTGAATCCAGGAGCCTTGGGACATTTCCAAAAGGCGGTTTCGCGCGGCGTTGGCGCCGCGATTGGGGCCGGTTTCGTATCGAATGCGCCCGGCGTATTTTTCCAGGACGCGCACGCTGTTGTCGGTCGATCCGTCGTCCACGACCAGGACTTCTTTATGGCGATAGGTCTGACCCAGGGCGCTGTCAAGACACTCCTGCAGCCAACGCTCCGCGTTGTGACAAGGGATGGCTATTGAAACGAGGGGCGGTGGGGATGTGGCCTGCTCGGTCATTGAATAACTCCCATTCCCAACGGACAGACCGATGTCCACGCGCCGGCAACACGCACTGCCCTTGCCGCAAAAATATAGCCCCGCTGTCTGGCGGTCAAGAGATTGCGTTTGCGACTCATGCCCTGGGGTTGCAACGCTCCGTTGTACCCCTTAAACTCAGAGCGACATTCGTTTTTCTTCATGCGGCTGATTGGAGGACTCGCGCGGTTCCAGCCGGGTCACATCCCGCGAGGAGTTTGAAGCAGTGGCAGATCATTTGTCGACTTGGGGATCTCGTATTGCTGATCGATCGGCGGTTGTGTGCGTGATTGGCCTTGGCTACGTGGGGCTTCCACTGCTGAGAGCTTTCCATCAGGCGGGGTTTCGCACACTCGGGTTTGACGTCGATCAAGCGAAAATCGACCTGCTCCATGCCGGCAAGAACTATCTGAAGCACCTGGGCGAGGATTTTGTCAAAGCGATGTGCAACTCCTCGCGGTTTGCCGCGACCGCCGATGCTCGCCGGCTCGGTGAGGCCGACGCGATCATCGTGTGCGTTCCCACGCCGCTGGGCAGGCACCTCGAGCCGGACATGAGTTACATCGAGCAGACCACCCAAGAGATCAGCCAAACGCTGCGGCCGGGCCAGTTGATCGTTCTGGAATCATCCACTTATCCGGGCACGACGCGTGAACTGATGCTGCCCGTGTTCGAGAAGGGCGGCCTGAAATGCGGGACGGATTTCTTCCTGGCTTTCTCACCCGAGCGCGAAGATCCGGGTCGCAAGGATTTCGCCACGCAGACGATTCCCAAGCTGGTAGGCGGCATCGACCCCAACAGCGGAAAGATCGCATTGGATCTGTATCGTTGCGCCATTCAGCAAGTGGTGCCCGTTTCCAGCGCCGAAGTCGCGGAGGCCGCCAAGCTGCTGGAAAACATCTACCGTTCGGTCAACATCGCCTTGGTGAACGAAATGAAAGTCGTTCTCACGGCGATGGGCATTGACGTGTGGGAGGTGATCGCCGCGGCATCGACCAAGCCGTTTGGATTCCAGCCGTTCTATCCCGGCCCGGGCCTCGGGGGGCACTGCATTCCGATCGATCCGTACTACCTTACTTGGAAAGCCCGCGAAGTCGGCTATCCAACGCGTTTCATCGAATTGGCAGGGGAGGTCAATCGCGCCATGCCGGAGTTTGTGGTGGAACGGACGATCATGGCGTTAAACAAGCTGGGCAAGGCGGTTCGGGGCACTCGGATGCTGGTTTTGGGCTTGGCCTACAAACCGGACGTGGACGACGTGCGTGAAAGCCCCAGCTTTGAACTGATTGAAAAGCTCGAAGAGCTGGGCGCGCATGTCGACTACAGCGACCCGCACGTGCCCCAGACACACAAAATGCGTCATTACGACCTTCAGATGCGCAGCGTCGAATTGACGCCGACATCGCTGGCCTCGTACGAATGCGTGGTGATCGCGACGCACCACGCGGCGTTCGATTGGCAGAAGATCGCCGATCATTCCAAGCTGATCGTGGACACGCGCAACGCCATGAAAAATGTGAAAGGCCGACGGGATCACATCGTCATGGCGTGATGCGAGGATGGGATCCTCCGGGAACGTTTCAACCCAAGCGACAAAGGACGAAAATGCATCGCATCTTGATCCCCTCTGACGAACATGACAACGTCGTCCACATGGTCGAAGGGTATCGCAGTCTCGGCTGCGACATTGTAGTCGGCAAGTGGAACCTCGAGTTGATGTCGAGCCGATTCGACGTCGTTCACCTGCAATGGCCCGAGGAGCTGACGGATTGGAATAGGCCCACGGAAGCGCAGATTGATCACTTGGCGGCGACGCTAGATCGATGGTCGCAAACGACCAAGCTGATTTGCACCGTATACAACCTCTACCCGCACCGATTTCAAGGGGACGAAAGGTTTCACCGGCTATACGAGGCTGTCTATGGCCGTATGCGGATGATTCACCACTTCTGCCCAACTTCGCGAGAATTGGTGATTCGTGAATACCCGAGTACTGCCAACCGGAATCACGTCGTCACGACTCCGTTCAACTATGATCGGCTGCTGCCCGATCACCGAGACCGGGAGGCGGCACGAAAGGAATTCGGGATCGAGGCGAGCGACTTCGTCGTGCTTGCCTTTGGCGCCATTCGCTTGTGGGACGAGGCGATGCTACTTAAAACCGCCGTTTCCTCGGCGCGCGTGCCTCGAATGAGGATTCTCATGGCGGCACGATATAACGAGCCCCAATCTCCGATGCGGCGGCAATGGCGCCGTTGGATCTGGAAGCGATGGCTTCGTTCGTCGAATATCATCCCGGTCGACCGCTATGTTCCCGACGAAGAAGTGCATAAACTCTTTGATGCGGCGGACGTCGTCGTCGTCCCCCGCATGAATAGCCTGGCCTCGGGCGTGCCGAGCGTGGCGATGACCTTCGGAAAACTCGTCATCGCGCCCGATTTTGGCGTTATGCCCGACTTTCTCGCAGGCACGGACAACCTGCTGTACAAGATGGGTGACCCTGACAGCCTGCGGAAGGCGATCGAGAAGGCTTCGACCTTGGATCTCGGCCCAATCGGTAAGAATAACCGCAAAGTCGCGGACGGCTGGAGCTGGGAAGGCATCACCAAGACCTTGCTGGAACAAATCGACCGCATGTGAACGCCGCGAATCGGATTCTGCCCCCATCAAGGCCAGGTTCATTTGATCATTTGGAGCCGAAGCAGTTTCGGCATGCCCTCACGGTACATGAGATGTCGAATTCGCCCGACGTAATGGCGAAACGGCCTGTCTCCTACCGCGCCTTTGAAAAACAGCGCGTAGGGTTCAGGCAGAAGTTCCACGCCAAACCGACACGAACTCAACGCTATCAGCGTCTGTTCGACCCGCCAGAAATGGCCCTGAAGGATCCCGGGAATTCCAAGAAACTCCTCAATCCAATCCCAGCGCATCGAGCCCCTATGAACCAGGCCAAGGCCCGAGTTAATCCGCTCCCGAAGCGTCAGGCCCAGGTATTTCATTGCCGTTTCCGCAGTAACGGTGTAAGCGGAGCCAAAGTCGGCATTGAAAACATTTTTCTTGAAGTTCGGGTCCTCGATCCGTTGCAGCAAGTCGAGCGGCTCCTTGAAAAACAGCAGATCGCTGTCAAGGCAGAGCATTCGATCGGCTTCCAAGTAACTGGTAAAGTCGAAAACCTTTGGCGACAGCAAGTTGGTCTTGCGGAAATGCTGGCAGCGGGGATAGGCCGATAGCTCCGCCAACACACGTGCATCGGCATTGGCGCGACGCACCAGGCGCGCGGCGGGGAAGTGGCGCTGGAGTTGCTCGATCCCGTCTGGCGGCACGCTTCCATCTTCGTGAATGCAAAGCCGGTAGCGCCGCTTGGACGCAACGTAAAAGCTCTTAAGGGTCCAGATCAGGTTCAGCCAATCGTCCGACGAGGTCATGACGTGCAGTTCGCACTGAGAATCGTCGGTGGTCCGGATCGGCGCCGTCTTCAGGATGCGTGGGCGCACCACGTCGCGGAAATAAGCCACGCGCAGGCCATGGGCGTACGTCTGGCGTAGCCTGAGAATCAGAGAGCCAATCGACATAGGGCTTGTTCAATCGCGAGCCGCCGGCGGCAATGCCGCAGCCGCAACCCGTCGTGCCATTGGACTGGCAGCACGTCTTCAGGCTATCTCTTGCCAGTTGAGGACCGGCGCCAGCAGTCCCGGCCTGGCGCCAATCCAAAGCGGCGAATCGCTCAAGCGGCCCAAGATGGTCAGGTAAACCGGAGGGCCTTCACGGCCCGGGCAGAAAATCCACTTGTCGTTCCGACGCGCCACCATGAGTTCCACGCGATACGTTCCTTCGTTCAGCAATCGAGCGGGCATCTTTACCTGCAAGACATTGCGACCCTTTCGCAACCTGGGCCAGCGTTCCTGGACTTCGTCATTTTGAAACGACCGAAATAGCAACTCGCCATCCTCGGCGAACACCGCGATCCCAACCTCCAAATCCGGATCCAGTGTTTGGACCTCTCCCTCAATTCTGAGATGGAAAGGCTTGTCGTTGGCGGCCGGCATCAAGACAAAATTCCCGGCTTCGTCACGGAATGACATGTGGTTGGGCTTGAACCAGGGATTGACATAGAGGTCGCCGGGATTGTCCCAGCGGCCCGTATCCTGAGCTTCGGCGTCGCCGCCGAGAAATTCGCGGATGATCCCACGGATATCGGTTCCCATTCTCTGAATGCGGCCGCGGCTAAGCATCAGCACATGACCGCACAGCTTCTCGATGGCATTCATGTTGTGGCTGACGAACAACACGGTCCGCCCATGGCTGGCGACGTCGCCCATCTTCCCCATGCACTTCTTCTGAAACGCCGCGTCCCCCACCGCCAGCACTTCGTCGACGACAAGGATCTCCGGCTCCAGATGCGCCGCGACCGCGAATGCCAGCCGCATGTACATGCCGCTGGAAAAATGTTTCACCGGTGTGTCCAGGAATTTCTCCACTTCCGAAAACGCGACAATTTCATCGAATTTCCGCTGGATTTCGCCTCGGTGCATGCCGAGAATGGCGCCGTTGAGGTAGATGTTTTCCCGGCCGGTCAGCTCGGGATGAAAGCCGGTGCCGACCTCCAACAGGCTGCCGACACGGCCATCAATTTCCACCACGCCTTCCGTGGGATCGGTGATGCGGGAAAGGATCTTCAGCAGGGTGCTCTTGCCGGCGCCATTGCGACCGATAATGCCGAGCACCTCGCCCTGATTGACTTCAAAGGAGACGTCTTTGAGCGCCCAGAAAAGCTGGCCGTCCCGCTCCGCAGCGGCGGTGTGAAGGCGGCGAAAGGGTGCGGTCGCCAGCGCCGCGATCCGGTCCCGCAGCGTGTTGTACCGCTGGCGTTTGCCGATCCGGTACTGTTTTCCCAAACCCTGGACTTTGATGGTAATGTCGCTCATGAGGAATCAGCACCGGCGCAGCTATACAAGGTCGGCAAAAGTCTTTTCCATTCGGCGGAAGTAAAACGCGCCTCCGATAAGCGTCAAGAAGATTGTGACGGCAGACACGACAACCTCCCGACTCGACATGGGCGTGCCGATCATGCACCAGCGAAACCCTTCCACTACGCCGCTCATCGGGTTGAGCCCCAGCAGCATTTTCTTCCATTCCGACTTCACTATGCTTGACGGATAAATGATTGGCGTGGCGAACATCCAAAACTGCGTCAAGAAGGGAATGACGTAACGGACATCGCGGTATTCCACGCTCAGCGCCGACAGCCAAAGCCCAACCGCCATCGCCGCGAAAAAGCCCAGGGCTACGAACACCGGCAGAAACACGATTTGCGGATGGAACGCCACCCGAAACCAGAGCATCAGTGCCAGGAGCACGGTAAATGCTATGGCGAAGTCGATCAATCCCGTGACCACGGAGGCCATCGGAATAAAGAGCCGGGGAAAGTACGTCTTGGTGATCAGGTTCTGACTATTCAGAAGGCTGATGCCGGCGCTGGCCATCGATGTTGCAAAGAGCTGCCAGGGAAGCATGCCGCAATAGTAGAACACTTCGGGCCGAACGCCGTCGGTAGGGAGCCTTCCAAGACCTGCAAACAGGATCGTAAAGACGACCATTGTAAAGAAAGGCTGGATGATGGCCCAGGCGACGCCCAGGACGGTCTGTTTATATCGAACCTTGATGTCTCGCAGCGCCAAAATCAACAGGAGTTCGCGGAACTCCCATAGTTCGCGGATGTCGACGGGCTGCCAGCCTGTCTTGGCGCGCAAGATGATCTTCGGCCGTCTGGATGTCGAGGCAGTCGGTGAGGACGTCAAGGCAAACAACTGCGTCTCCGCAAGATGAATTTGAATATAGCGGGGGATCTGCGGGCTGGCAAACGACCCGGGGCGACAAGGATTCGGTCCCGGAAAGCCGAATGACGCTGGCCGGCGCGCCGAGCAGGCCCGATGCACTATGCCACGGCCGGCAGGTCGGCGGTGCACTGGGGGCACTTGCGGGCCTTGATGGGAATCGCCGAAGTGCACATCGGACATTCCTTGATCGTTGGGGCGGCGGCCGGGGCCGGATGCTCGAGGCGGCGTCGGGCTATGTTCATCAACTTGATCACGATGAAAATCGACGCGGCCACAATCAGAAAATTGATCACGTTGTTAAGGAACACGCCGTAGCGCAAATCGGTCTGCTCAATGACCTTGCCGGCGTCGTATACCTTATGCAGCGTGATAACCTTGTTGGAAAAATCGCGGCCGCCCATGAGCAAACCCAGCGGCGGCATCATGACGTCCTTCACCAACGAGTTGACGACGTTGCCAAACGCCCCGCCGATGACCACGCCGACGGCCAGGTCCACCACGCTCCCCTTCATGGCGAATTCCTTGAACTCCTGCACCAGGCCCATGGTGATTTCCTTGAACTCATGAAACAAACCCATGACCTTTCCTTTCTCCCGCCGCAGGCGGGGCGTTGTTGGCGCGGCTGCGCAGAACTTGACCGGTCCAGATGATCTTCCAGGTGCGCGCATGGAATAAACTGCGGATGGCCCGCGGGGAGGCCAGGACGGCAACGGCGGCCGAAGCGGCCTGAGAGCCGGCATGCAACAGCCGGCCGCGACGCGCATCGGCCCACGCTTCCAGCAGATGCAGCCGCACCGTTTCCAGCCGGAAATACGCGGGCAATCCCCCCGCTCCATATCGCTTCACGACCGTTTCAACTTCCCGCAAGCGGTCGGCGCCGCCGGTGCCGGTTTTGCTCGATTCCAGCCAGCGATAGTTGGCCAGCACCCGCGGCAGATAGGCAAACGTCGCGCAAGCCGCCGCCTTGAGCCACAGGTCGTAATCCATCGTCCAGTTCAGCGAAGTGTCCAAACCGCCGACCGCTTCGAACAGCTTGCGGCGGAAAAACACGGCCGGCTGGGCTAGAAAATCGGAGTAATGCAGCAGCCGCCGGCGATCAAACGGCTCAACGTGGGCGCAGCGCGCAATCAGAGAGCCCGAGGCATCGATGAAATCGGCGTCGCCGTAAACCAGGTCCGCTTCCGGATGCTCGGCGAAGAATCGGGCGACGGCGGAGATGGCGCCGGGTGCGTACGTGTCGTCCGAATTCAACCAGCCGAGAATCTCGCCCGGGTTCAGGGAAAACCCCTTGTTGATGGCGTCGGCCTGCCCGTGATCCGGCCCGGATATCCAGCGGAATCGTTCGTCCGCTGCTTGGCTCGACTCATATTTTTTCAGAATCTGCAGGGTCTGGTCCGTCGAGCCGCCGTCAACGACCATGTATTGGAGTCGCGGATAATCCTGCTCCAGAACGCTACGGATGGTCGCCTCGATGTACGGGCCGTGATTGAACGAAGGCGTGATGATACTGACGGTGGGATCGCTCATGGCGCTGCCGCTGCCGGGGCGGCGGGCGGATTATATAAAAACAGCGGGGATTTCGCGCCCCGGCCGCGCGACGGCTTCACCCCCGCCGCCGCAGCGTGTACATTGCCGCAGGCATGACCGTGTGCACCACCATCGCCGAATGCCGCGAGCATCGCGGGAAGCTGGACCGCGCGGCCCTGGTGCCGACGATGGGGGCCCTGCACGCCGGGCATTTGTCCCTGATCGACATCGCCCGTAAGCGCGCGCCGCACGTGATCGTCAGCATCTTCGTCAATCCAACCCAGTTCGGGCCCAAGGAGGATTTTTTCAAGTATCCGCGTCCCCTGGAAGAGGACCTGGCCAAGTGCAACGCGGCCGGGGTCGATCTGGTCTTCAACCCCAGCGTGGAAGAGATGTATCCCAAAGGTGCGCTGGCCGATGCGGCGGCCGAGCAGGTGCATCTGGACATCCCGCCCCTGACCGGCATGCTGGAAGGCCGCATCCGACCGAATCATTTCAAGGGCGTGTGCCAGGTCGTCGCCAAGCTGTTCAACATCGTCCAGCCCAACGTCGCCTGTTTTGGGCAAAAGGATTACCAGCAGCTTCGCGTGCTGTCGGCGATGGCGGCGGCCCTGAATTGGCCGATTGAGATTGTCACCTGCCCCACCGTGCGCGAGCCGGACGGGATGGCGATGAGCAGCCGCAATCAATATCTGTCGGATGCCGAGCGTCAGCGGGCGCTATCGATCAGCCGCGGCCTGTTTGCCGCGCGCGACGAGTTCGACAAAGGCGTGCGCCAGACCAACCGCCTGATCGCCACGGTGCAGAACATTCTGCTGAATGCCGGCACGCAAGGGCGCGTGCCGCTGCTGATCGATTACGTCGCCGCGGTGGACGCGATCACGCTCAAGAACGTCGAGCTGATTTCCGCCCCCACGGTTCTGGCCGTCGCCGCCCGCGTGGGGAAAGTGCGGCTGATCGACAATGTGATCCTTACCCCCTGATCCATCGCGCGGGTATAATGGCGTCATGGTCCATTCATCCGAAATTCAGGCGTTGGCCGACGAGATCGCCAAGCGATTCAATCCGGAGAAGATCATTCTCTTCGGCTCGCACGCCGGCGGTTCCGCACATGAACATTCGGACGTCGACTTGCTTATTGTGATGGATTATCAGGGGCGGATGGTGGACCGCGCCATGGATATCTGGTCGGCGATTCGGCCAAACTTTGCCGTCGATTTGATCGTTCGAAGACCCGACGAGGTGGTACGGCAATATCAGCAGTACGATCCCCTGGCGCGTGAAGCGATGGACAAGGGAAAGGTCCTGTATGACCGAGGTCGTGCGCGAGTGGCTGGCTAAGGCCAGCCAGGATCTTCAATCCGCCTTGTCCGAAATCGATCGCGGCGATGCGCCCAATTGGGATCTGATCTGTTTTCTCAGCCAACAGTGCGTGGAGAAACTAATAAAGGCCGCGTTGATTGCCCGCCGGGTGGTTCCACCCAAAACGCACGATCTCGTGCAACTGCACCGCCTGTTGCAAGAAGTCGAATCCAGTTGGAAATGGGACGAACGGGAACTGCAATTCCTGAGTATGTCCGCCGTCATTTACCGATATCCGGGGCAATGGGCGGACCGGGATGTGGCAACACGCGCCGCTGAGGCCGCTCGCCGATTGCATGACGCCCTGCAACCGCTTCTGGCCACGCCGTCCTGACGGCCGGCCCTGTTATCCTTGACGCCGCGCCCCTACAATTGAACGCAATGTTGACCCAACTGCTCAAGACCAAGATTCACCGCGCAAGCGTCACCATGACGGACGCCGATTACCACGGCAGCATCACCGTCGACCGCGATCTGATGGCGGCCAGCGGGCTGCTGCCCAACGAGGCGGTCGTCGTCGCCGATTGCGAAAACGGCAACCGGTTCGAAACCTACGTCATCCCGGGAGAAAGCGGCAGCGGGATCATCGGCATCAACGGCGCCGCCGCCCGGCTCACCCAGGTCGGCAATAAAGTCATCATCATGAGCTTCGTGCTGGCCAAGCCGGACGAGGTGGAAAAACACACCGCTCGCATCGTCCTGGTCGACCAGCGCAACCGGGCGATCGAAACCATCGACCAGCCCACCCGCGTCCAGTAGGACTGGCGTAAAGCGGGGCCGGCATGCTTCAGGAAATTTTCCGCTTTTCGCTGCTGGGCCATGAGATTCCGGTCTACGGCTACGGGCTGATGCTGGTGGTCGCTTTCCTGGCCTGCGTGAAAACCGGCCAGTGGCTGGGCAAGGGACGCGGCATCCATCCCGACGTCATCGTCAACGCGGCCATCATCGCGCTGGTCAGCGGCGTCATCGGCGCGCGGCTGTGCCACGTGCTGGAAAATTTCCACGAATACACGCGTCACGAGCTGTCCTTCTGGCGAAATCTGGGCAACGCCGCGGACATGCGCGCGGGCGGATTGACCTTCTACGGCGGATTCCTGCTGGCCACGCCCTGCTGCATCTTCTATGCCTGGAAAAAAAAGGTGCCGATCCTGACGGGCATGGACGTGGTCGCGCCCGTGCTGATGGTTGGATTGGCCGTGGGGCGCATCGGCTGTTTCCTGAACGGCTGCTGCTACGGCGAGCGGTGCGATCTGCCCTGGGCGGTACGGTTCCCGTATGACAGCGAGGCGTACGTGGATCAGTTCGCCAAGGGGCAGATCACCGTGCCGCCGGAGCTTTTGCGCGTGGCCGGCGACGGATCGTACAGGCTGATCTCGCCGCATTCACCGGAGATGCAAAACAACTCCCGCTTGCAGCGTCTGGCCGCCGCCTCGCGCGCCTTGGGCGTACATCCGGCGGAGTTGTACAGCTCGTTCACGGCATTTCTGCTGGCCGCCCTGCTGATCGCTTATTTCGCCCTGCCGCACGCGGATGGCCGCGTCTTTGCCCTCATGATGATCCTGGAAGGCATCGCGCGATTCGTGCTGGAACTGCTGCGCGTCGAGCCTGCGGTGTGGCATGTGCGTCTCGGCGGACAAACCTACGGCTGGAGCATCAGCATGATCCTGGGCCTCTTGATTGCCGTCGCGGGCGTGGTCATGTGGAACTTGCTGCCACCACTTCGCCGCTCGAGGACTGCATGCGCCGGCACGCCATAGACGCGCGGGTCCGAAGTTCGTTGAAGAGATCGCCCATCAGGGATGGCCAGTCTCCCGAGCGGCTGTGGTGGGTCCGGGGCGGGATGGAATTGGGAATGCTCTGAAGCATGATGCGGAGGCGCGGAGCTATTTCGCATCAAAGATCGAAGTGAGCAGATCGGCGGTGCGATAGCCGGCGAGCGCGACGCGGCGCATGGCAATCTCCTCGGCCTGTTTCAGATAACCGCGAGGCAATCCGGGAGGCTCCTGGTCGGCGCCCGATGATTCCGAGGCGGCCGCGCCCACCAGCGTGCCGTCGCGGTACGCGTAATGGATCGCCAGTTCATGACTTTCGTTGGCCCAGGCGGCGAAGTCCGTGATCGCCAGGGCGTCCTTCAAAGCGCTGCGGCCGTAGCGGGGATCGGCCCGCAAGGCGGCGGCGAGATCGGCGCAGATTTCCTCGCTCTTGTATTGCCCGGGCAGTTCGTCCCAAAGCAGGTGAAGCTTCATGCGCGAATCGGGATACGGCGGCTCGCGAAGCACGTAAAAGGCGTTGCCGCCTTGATCGCCGTCCGGAAATTGCGGCGAAAACAGGGAACAGGCGTGCAGGGGCTGATGAATGTCGCCGCACAGATGCAGCACCCAGCACAACGCGATCGCCTTGTCCCTGGCGGCGAGGGCCGGGTTCTTCAAATCCGCCGTGCTCTTGGCCAAAGCCTCGACGACATTGTGCGGACCGGGACCCGTTTGCGGCGGAGGCTGCGCCGTCTGCCCGCCAATGCAATACGGAATGTCGATGTAATGCCAGGCCGGGTGGTTGTAAGCCGCGTGCATGGGATTCGCCTGGTTGCGCACGACGTCCGGCCAAGTCGAAGCCATGCCGAAGGCATAACGATCCGTGTCGGCCTCGGCCGCGTCGGCGGGCAGGTCGGCCAGCAAATCTTCCTTATAGCGCGGATGTTGCTGGAGAGTTTCCGCAATCTTCGCCCGGGCGGCGGGCGTCAGATCGGCCCAGGCAATGAGCGAAATGATGCGATGGCCCGTGTCGATCCACGCGGCGGCCGGCGGCGCCGACGCCAACATCCAAACGAAAACACCCATCAAACTGAACTTCAAGGCCTTGGCATGGCTCATGGGATGCTCACTCTTTTGCCGGACCCTCGTGCAAAACGCGTTGCTTACTGCGCGATGTTCAACTGGGTCGCGCCGGGGGGCAGGTAAAACTCCTTGGCAGTATCGCACATTTCCGTCTGGGGAAGAATGGTGCCCTTGGGCATCCAGAGGGACGGGTTCATTCCTTCCTGGGCGGTCAGGGTTTCAACGTGCCCGTCGAAGTAGAGGGCGTCGAATTTGAGTTCGGAAAGGAATTTGGTCTGGGTGCGCGCGCCGTGGCGCATGGAATACAGGGCCGTCAAATTCGGTGTAAAGGCAAAAGCGCGGGTGTAGGCGCTCCAGGGGCCGTAATCCGAATAGGCGCCGCCGGGAGACACGGTTCCGGTTTGGCCGGAGCCGTCCCAGCTCAGATTGTAGTCCGGAGGTCCGACCACGCTGCCGTCGTTCCACCGTCCGCCGTCGCACATGAAAATTTTGGCCGCCGAGGTGCCGATCTTGTTGAGGTTGGGTCGATAGGTGCCGGTGTTGATGTATTTCTGAAACCTGGTGACGTCGCCGGAGCCGTAGGCCATCTGAAAGATCAAAGCCGTGTTATAGGAAATCAACGGGGCGACGACCTGAATAGGCGAAGAGGCGTACGGCGGCGCCAGAATGTCGTTTTCCGCGCACTGAAACGGACCATATTGGCAAAGAGCCAGGAATCGCGACTGGCGAGAGGCAAGAGTGTAGCCCTCGTCGAATTGCAGGCCCATCAGCTTGGCAAGGGGAGCCTGCCAATCCCAGACCTGGCATACGTTGGGACAGTTGTAATTTTTGTTGCCTTTGATGTTGTAGAGGAAGGCGGACGATGTCCAGCCGTTGCCGGGGATGGCGCCGTTGTTCTGCTGGGCATACATGAGCATGGCGATGCCGACCTGCCGGAGATTGGACTCACAATTCAACGTGTTGGCCGCGCGACGGGCGCCGGCCAAAGAGGGCAGCAGTATTGAAATCAATACGGCGATGATCCCAACGACGACCAAGAGCTCGACCAGCGTGAATCCGTTCGCGGAGCGGGTGGACCTCACCCGAGGGACTACGAGCATGATGGATCTCCCATTGAAGAGCACTTCCCAAGCGTCAACCGCGTAGCGACGGCTCTGAATCAGCCCCAGCGCCCGGCGTTCATCGCGGGGGGTTGGATCCCAGGGCGGCGAAATACTCGCTCGGGGTCGGCGGCGGCTTGGCGCCGGGCCGCGGAGCGGGGTTATGCCCCACCACCAGCCGGCCGCAGTCGGGGCAGAAGGTCGGACCCTCCTTCCCTGCCAGCTCATTGAGCAAAACCCAAGTCGGTTCGCTCTTGGCGCCGCCGTCGGCCGTCCAATAGCAAGCCTCGGCGGGCACGCCCGTGTTTTTGCCGCTGTAGGGCGAGTAAACCGGGACGGTTTCACCCACCTCCAGCTTGTGCGAAAAGGGCTTTTGGGTTTCGGTGCAGATGAACATCCTGGAAAAGGCGCTGCTGGGGGTGTCGCTGTGGAAGTAAGAAACCGTCGTCGCGGCCGCCCAGCCTAGCGCCAACAAGGTGAAGCAGATGGCCACGGCCCTTCCAAGCCGCGAGCCGAGGAATCGCCGAAGCTGTTCGATCATGGGTGTTTCCCGCCTGTGAAATGAGCCATAGAAACCGCCGGACGGAGGCGACGTTACCCGCCGAATGTCTCCCCAAAATTCAGACGGCGCATGGCGAAGGTGAAGATTCTGTTGACGACGCGGATGGGCGCCGCCCAGACGCGACAGGTGATCAGGTGAAGTGCACGGCCTCGGCAAAGCAACATTTCCCGCAGCGGGCAAGCGTGCGCGATTCACG
The DNA here is from genome assembly GCA_002311745.1 of Phycisphaerales bacterium UBA1161. Classification (GTDB taxonomy): domain Bacteria; phylum Planctomycetota; class Phycisphaerae; order Tepidisphaerales; family Tepidisphaeraceae; genus UBA1161. Next base: position 41,123 of record DBZL01000042.1, read on the forward strand.
ATGAGCCCGACGCATCTCGCGAAAATCCGCTTAACGGAAACAAACAGAAGAATTCACCGGCGAAAAATATTGGAGCGATCTTGTCGGTCTAGAGTCCGCCCACCATTCGGGAAGGGAGAGACAAACCTCACTGGGCAACCAGTGCACCTGTTACAGAAAGGGATTTTCGTTACGAAAATTTGCCTGGGCGGTGTTCGAACTTGGAAAGCGGTTTCTTGACAGTCGGGTTCGAGCATCGGGCATCCAGGCGGGGATCAAATTTCTAGGAAGGAGAAGGCTCATGTTTAGCACCGTCACACGAAAAGGACGTCGCACCACACAGAAACAGAGAAATCGAATGGATCGCGCCGTGATCGAGGCGATCGAACCGCGCGTCCTGCTTAGCTCAGTCAATTTCACCGCCGGTTTGACATACACCAACGACATCCAAACCACCGGTCCAACGCTTAAGAGCGGGAATATCAACAATAATGCGTATATTGTGGCGAACCAATCCCCGGTTTCCGGTCGCACCGGAACGTTCGCCTACTCGAACTACGGATTGATGACATTTGCGACCAGCGTCCCCGGTTACAAATTGTCGGACATTACGGGCGCTACGCTGCAGCTGTACAACACAGCCAGCAGCGGAAACTACGCCGGCGTTGCAGGCAACTTCGACGTCTGGCTCATCCAAGACAGCGATGCGACCACGCCCACGAGCAGCCTGACGTTCGGGGTCAACGCCGACGGACTGCACCAGGGCAATCCCATCCTGCTGGGCTCGTTCACGTTCACATCCAGCCAGGCGAGCACGGTGGGATACGCGACGTACACGTTCTCCGGGGTCAATTCGGCGTCGGGAGCGTGGAACACGATTCTCACTGACCTGAACAACACGGTGGGGGACTTCCGAATTGCGGTCACGGCGGAGACGTCAACGATGGCCGCCGACTGGTCCAACATCTATACGAATGAGTCCCCAGTATTTAGTCTGACCGGCGACGCGGCCCCAACCGAGCAGTACAGCCTGAGCTCTGCAACTTATACGGTCAACGAAACGGCCGGTCTGGAGGAAGTTTCCGTTCTTCGCACCGGCTACTCCGACGACAGCGGCACCGTCCACTACGCCACGAGCAACGGCACCGCCCTTTCGGGGACCAATTACACGGCCAGCAGCGGGACGCTTAACTTCGCCGCCGGTCAGACCGTGGCGACGTTCTCCGTGCCGATCACCAACGCGAGCAGCCAGGGCGGCAACAAGGCGTTCAACGTGACGCTCAGCAGTCCCACCGCCGCCACCGCCACGGCACAGCTGGGAAGCCAAACCACGGCGGCGGTCACGATCGTCGACAAGGCGCCGCTGACCAACAACGTCACCGGCAATCCATCCGAAGTGGACGACGTTGAAACGGGCGGCGTGTACGCGACGAATCCGCAGTACGCCGTCGTCAACGGGTCCACCAGCAACGGCAGCGGCTCGTTCGGCTACCTCGCTTACGAAGTGATGGAATTCTCACCCACGGCGACGCCGACCGTGTACCCCGCGGCGGGCTGGACGGTCAACAGCCTCTCCAACCTGTCGCTGCAGTTGTACAACACGGCGACCACGGGCAATTACGGCGGGCACGCGGGTAACTTCGATATTTACTTCATTCCCAACAGTGAAACGACCACCCCGACCAGCTCGCTGACCTTCCAGGCGGCGGACGTGAACGGCCTCAACGGCCAGGGCGGGACGTCCTCGGCAACGCTGCTGGGAACGTTCAGCTTCAGCAACTCGGTGGTCGGGTACGACACGTACACGCCGGCGAGCCTCGGCTCCGGAGCCGGGTCGTTTGCGTCCACGATCCTGGCCGATCTGAACAGCGGCACGCCGTTCCGAATTGCCATCACCCCCGAAACGACGGCGTTTGCCGCCGATTGGCAGGATGAGCCGATAGCGGGCGTGGCGGACCCGCCGCTGCTATCGCTGACCACCACTGAAACTCAGGTCAAGACCACGGAGACGGTGGCTTTCTCCGCCGCCAACTATGCCGTCAACGAGACGGCCGGCACCGTGGCCATCACCGTGCTTCGCAGCGGAACCAATCTCTCCGACAGCGAAAACGTCAACTATGCCACGAGCGACGGCACCGCGCTGGCCGGCACTCATTACGTCGCGACCAGCGGTGTCCTGAGCTTCGCCCCGAACCAGACCAGCGCGACGTTCAACATCCCCATCGCCGACGTTCCCAACATGGGCGGGAACAAGGCGCTGCGACTGACACTGAGCAGTCCCAGCACCACCAGCAGTCCCTCCACGACGCTGGGCCTTCTCGGCACCCCCTCCAGCGCCATCGTGACCATCGTGGACATCGCCAACACGCCGTCGAACACCCAAACCCTCACGCAGTACAGGAGCGACAACTCCAGCGTGGAAACCAGTGGCCCGTACATCCCAACCTCGGCCACGAGCAACCCGTATGCGTATTTCAACGTCGCGGGCAGCGCGACCAGCTACCCATCGTACGGCGTGCTGGAGTTCAATGATCCCACCGTTCCCAACCCCACCGGCGTCGACACGTTCATTCCCGCTCACACGGTCCAGGCGATCAACAGCATCACGCTGACGGTCGCGCAGTCCGGCCCGGCGCCATCGGGAACCAGCGGCCCGCTGGATGTCTACCTCGTGCCGGATACGACGACCAACATTGATCCCGCACTCGGCGTAGCGGGGACACCCAACCCGCTGTACTACGACACCACCAAGGAGCCCGAAGGCTTGGGCACGCAACTGGGCACACCGGTCCTTCTGGGCCAGGTGAATTGGAACGCCAACACCCCGGCGGACACGGCGGTGCAACTGCCGCTGATCGATTACAGCCCGTCAGCCGAGAACACCCTCATCGGGTATCTCAACAGCAACGGAGGGGAAAAGTTCCGCCTGGTGATCACCCCGGAGAACTCGACCGTCCGCGCCAGCTTTGCGGGTGAAATGAACTCTGCTATCGACGGCCATTACGAGGCGCCGCAGCTCACGTTCAATCTCCGCGAAGCTCAGTCGACCGGATTGCCGTCGTACATCACGCCGTCTGCCGGCGC
>DBZL01000052.1 GCA_002311745.1 Phycisphaerales bacterium UBA1161
ACTCGAGGATTGAGACAGAGCCGGACATCGCTGAATTAAGACGATACCTCAAGACTCAGAGCCATGCCGATTTATTCCCCCACCGCCAATAATTGCATAGGGTGGCTCGTGCTTGAGCCATCGAGGTCGGTAACATAATGGCGGTGCAAACTCCCCAGGGATCAATCGCCCAGCGCCTCGCGAGCCCCGTCGCGCAATACAGCAGCGGCGGGTACAGCCTGGCCAGCGACCTGGCCCGGCTCCAAGCCGTGCGCGACCTCCAGGCCACCGAGGCCACCATCTTCTACGCGGCGCGCATTCTGGAGGTGTTGTCCTCGGCCGCGGTGCAGATGATCGGACTGACGCCCAGCGCCAGCGCTTTTTCCAATCTGGAAACGCTGTTTCAGTTCGACCTGGCCCCCTCGGCGACGCAGTATTGGGCCAACGGCCTGCGGCGGCTGGGCAACGACGTGCGGCACATCCTGCGCGCCGCCCAGAGCCAGGATGCCGACCTCGCGGCCCTCTTCGCCGAACGCTGGATCGACTGGTTCTTCTGCCATTTCCGCTTTGGTCCAAAGCTCACGGGACTGACCAGCGACGGCGGCCCCCTTCTGGCCGGCGGTGATCCCCGACTTCCGGCGCTGTTGCGTTCAATCGACGCGGAGGATTTCGATCCGGCCGCGTGGCTGGCGCCCCGCCAAACCGGCGGCGAGCAACCGCCGTTCATGGTCGCGGCCACGGTCGCGGCCGTCTTCGCCAACCTGCTGCTGGACCGCGGCGATTGCGATCAGGCGTTTGCCGTCCTGGAGCAGGCCCTGGCCCAGTTCCCGGATGACCTGCGATTGCAGCAACTGATCGTCCTGGCTTGGAAGCGCCGCGGCGATCTGGACAAGGCCGTGCAACATGCCGCGCCGCTCGTGGCCCGCTCGCGCGACGATGATGAAACGGCCGGTATCGTCGCCGGCGTCTACAAGCAGGTTTACCTGGACCGCGGCCAGGATACGGACATGCTGCTCAAGAGCCACCGCGCGTACCTGGCCGGGTGGGAAGGCTCCAAGAATTCCAACGTCTACCTGGGCATCAATGCCGCGGCCACGGCGCTGTGGCTGGGCCGAGCGGCCGATTCGCGCCGTCTGGCCGGCGAGGTCCGCCAGCTTCTGCTCAATCGCGTGGCCGCCCTGGCCAAGGCCGGCGATCCGCAAATGCTGGCCGCCTCCTACTGGGACCAGGTCACCCTGGCCGAGGCCGAGCTCCTTTTGGGCGAACTGGCCGCGGCGCGTTTGCGCTATCAATCCGCCTTCAAACAGTCCGCCCAATCCAAGGGCAACATCAAGGTCGCCTCCGAGCAGGCCCAGCGGCATCTGCCCCTGCTGGGTCTGAGCCTTTCCGGAAAGGAATTTTTCAAGCTCGAGCAGCCTTCTCCCGGCGGGCAATTGGTCATCGGCGTCACGGGGCACCGTACGCTGTCCGATGAGGAGGCCATCCGATCGACCATCGCGCAGACTATCGGCCGCCTGGCCGCGGGTAAGCCCAACATCCTCCTGTTGTCGGCGCTGGCCGCGGGGGCCGACTGCCTGGTGGCCGAGGCCGTCCTGGATGAACATCACGGCCGCGTGCGCGCGGTTCTGCCCCTGGAAGTGAGCGACTATCGGCGCGATTTCACCCCCGGCCAATTGGCCCGATTCCAATCGCTGCTGAACCGTGCCGACGCCATCGTTTTTCCTCCGACTCTCCCGCAGAGCAAACCGCCGCAGGGCAAAGGCCCGCCCGCCGCCACTTCGCCGACGGTCGCCGCCCTGGACGATCGCCAGGCCGCCTACGAGCGGACGGGTATGTTCATCGTCGATCATTGCGACGTGCTGGTGGCCGTGTGGGACGGCCAGCCGGCCCGCGGCCGCGGGGGCACCGCCGACATCGTCGCCTACGCCCGCCAAGCCGCTCGACCCATCGCCTGGATCAAAAGCCAAGCCCCCTTTGAACTGCTCCTTGAAGGCCCCGCGATTGATGCCGCCCCGCGCGCCAAGTAAGGTGGAACCCATGCAGCGCCTGGGCTATCTGGTCCCGGAGTTTCCCGGACAGACCCACGTCTTTTTCTGGCGCGAGCTGCAATCCCTGGCCCAGTTGGGCGTGCTCTGCGATCTGGTTTCCACGCGCCGCCCGCCAAGGCAGCTCGTGACCCACGACTGGTCCGCCCAGGCGATGCAAAGAACCACGTATCTTTCCCCGCCGGAACTGGGCCTGTTGGCCTCGGCCTTGTGGGAACTGATCCGCGCCGGCCCGGCGGCTTGGTGGCGATGCGCTGGCGCGGCCATGCGCGCGGACGTGCGCGGCGCGGGAAACAAAATCCGGCTCTTGGCGCTGGTGTTCGTCGGCGCTGAATTGGCCGCCCTGGCCCGCCGGCGAAATTGGGCACACGTGCACGTACACTCCGCCGCCGATTCGGCCAACATCGCTTTGTTTGCCCACCTGATCGGCCGCATCTCTTACAGCCTGGCGCTGCACGGACCTCTGGAGGATTACGGACCCAACCAGCGAGCCAAGTGGTCCCACGCCGCCTTCGGCATCGTCATCACCCAAAAACTCCTCGAGCAACTGCGCACCGGTCTCGCCGGCGCCCTGCCGCCGGTGATTGACCTCGCACCCATGGGCGTCGACGCCTCCGGGTTCCGTCGAGCCGGACCCTATCAGCCCTGGGATGGACGCGGGCCGTTCCGTATTTTTTGCTGCGGACGGCTCAATCCCTGCAAAGGCCACGACGATCTGATCCGCGCCGTGGCCCTGCTGCGGCAGGAGGGAATCGACGCCATCCTGCGCATCGCCGGCGCGGATGATTCCCTGGGCCGGTATCAGCCCGTACTGGAAAACCTGATCCGCCAGTTGAAGCTGGATGCGGCGGTAACGCTGCTGGGCGCCGTCCCGGAGCAAACCGTGCGCGATGAGCTGCAAGCCTCGCACGTGTTTGCCCTGGCCAGCCTGCACGAGCCGCTGGGCGTGGCGCTCATGGAAGCCATGTCCATGTCGACGCCGGTGGTGGCAACCGGCGCCGGCGGCGTGCCGGAATTGGTCGACGACCAGGTGGATGGGCTGTTGGTCGAGCCGCGGCATCCGCAGCAGCTTGCCGCCGCCCTGACGCGCCTCGCCCGCGACGGCGCCCTGGCCACTCGCCTGGCCGAGGCGGCGCGAAAGAAAATCGAAGCATCCTTCCAAAGCGATCAAAGCGCCCGCGTGCTGGTGCGGCGGTTGCAGTCCCTGCACCCGAGGATGATCCATGCCGACTGATCGCATCCGCGTGTTGCTCATCGCCGAGGCGTGCAACCCCCAGTGGACCAGCGTCCCGCTGGTGGGCTGGTCCCACGGCCGCGCCATCGCCGACCTGAGCGACGCCCATCTGGTCACGCAGGTCCGCAACCGCACGGCCCTGCTGGCCGCGGGCTTGACCGAAGGGCGCGATTTCACGGCCATCGACTCCGAAGCCGTGGCCCGGCCGATCTACCGCTTGGCCACCTGGCTTCGCGGCGGCAGGCAAACCGGCTGGACGACCTCCACCGCCCTCGGGGCCGCGGCGTATCCCTATTTCGAGCATCTGCTGTGGCGGCGCTTTGGCCGCGAGATTTGCCAAAAGAGATTCGACGTGGTGCACCGGCTCACGCCGCTCAGCCCGACCGCGCCAAGCTGGCTCGCCTCGCGCTGCCGGGCGGCGGGCGTGCCGTTTGTGCTGGGTCCGCTCAACGGCGGCGTGCCCTGGCCGCCGGGGTTCGACCCCGCGCGCCGCCAAGAACGCGAATGGCTCTCCTACGTCCGCGACGCCTACCGCCTGCTGCCGGGTTACTGGCCCACGCGCCGCGACGCCTCGGCCATCCTCATCGGCTCGCGCGACACCTGGAACCAGATGCCCCGCTGCTTCCACGGCAAATGTTTCTACCTCCCGGAAAACGCGATCGATCCGCAGCGATTCCCCCTGCAGCGCGACCGCATCGCCCAAAAACCGATCCGCGTCATCTTCATCGGCCGGCTGGTGCCGTACAAAGGCGCGGACATGCTGCTGGAGGCCGCCGCGCCGATCCTTCAATCCGGCGCCATGACGCTGCAGATCATCGGCGACGGCCCGCAATTGCCCCAGCTTCGCCGGGTCATCGACCGCGAAAACATCGCCGCCGCCGTGCAACTCATCGGCTGGACCGAGCACGAGCAGCTGCGGCGATACCTCGCCCAGGCAGATGTGCTGGCCTTCCCCAGCGTGCGCGAATTCGGCGGCGCGGTGGTGCTCGAAGCCATGGCCATGGGCGTCACGCCCATCGTCGTGAATTACGGCGGACCGGCGGAACTGGTCACGCCAAGCTGCGGCTATCTCGTGCCCATCGGCCCGCCCCAGCAGATCATCTCTCATTTTCGCCAGGTGCTTGGCACTCTGGCGCAAGACCCCCAGCCGCTGGGTTCGCTCGGCGCCGCGGCGCAGGAGCGGGTGCGGCGGCATTTCACCTGGCAAGCCAAGGCCCGCCGCGTCATCGAAATCTACCAATGGCTTTGCGCCCCCGGGACGCCCAAACCCCATTGGCCCATGCCGACGCCCGATGACTCTTCTCAGGACTGATCGACCAGGTCCTTTTGCACTTGCGGATACCAAACCCGCAATTCCTCCGGCGAGCGAGCGAAGACCTCATCCATCCGCCGCCAGGCGTAAAGCATCCCGCGGACATTGGGCAGGGCAAATCGTCCCTGCGAGAGATCCTTGCCTAGTAAGATGAGCATGCGCCGCGCCATCATCCGGCGCAGGCGCCGGCGCGAGCGATTCAGATCGGTGCTGTAGAGGCGATGCAGCACCAGGGGATTGAGCGCCCCGAGCGCGGCGACGACGAATCGATCCAGCCTTCCCCCGCCCGCGCCGATGTGGCACACCCTGGCGGATAGCGCCGTCACCAGCGCCCCGCCGCGCGACGCCCGGTAGCCGGCATCCGAATCCTCCCCATACGCGTAATATCCCAGGATTTCCTCAAACGGCTCGCGCAGGCACACCTCCCGGCGGAGCGTCATTCCCGATCCAACCATGAGCGGGCGCAACGTCACCGGCAGTTGCGCAAGCGCCGGCGGAAGCGCGTGACGCGGAAAATCCTCGTCGTAGGGAACGAAGATGTCATCGGCGGCCAGCAATCGCCGAACGAATCGCATCAGCCGGCCGTGCCGCTTGGTGGTGCCGCGCTCGGCGGCGTCGCCGGCCGCCGCCTGGGGCCGATCCGGCGGCAGCGGCACGTGAACCGGGCTCACTCCCGCCACCGCGCCGCCCGCATCCGCTTCGTACACGCGCATGATTTGCGCCGCGCAATCCGGATACATCAGCGAATCGTCGTCGATCAAGAAGATAATCTCCGCATCGGCCAGGCGAATCCCCTGGTTGCGCTGGGCCGCCGCGGAGCGCCGCTCGGCGGGCACGTAGATCCACGCGATCTCCGCATGCTCCGCCGCCAGCGTGGACAAAACCGCGTCGCGCGATCGCTGCCAATCGGGGCTGGCATCGACGATGATGATCTGCCGCGGCGGGCGCGTATGCCCCGCCGCCAGGCGCAGGCAACGCTGCAGGATCTGCTGGCGCTGATACGTCGCGATCACCAGCGACCAGTGCAGCGGGACAGGATCGATCGGCATGGGCGAATGGGTTAAAGCGGTTTCATCTTCCCTGTAGCGTCTGCGCCGCCGCCAAGACAGGCTTGAGGCCGGCGCTCAAATAGACGATGTTATACCAATCTGGTGCAAACCCTAGGCCCTGCGTCCGCTAAGATCATGATCGACGCCTATGCCGACTGACGTTGCCATCACTGCGGCCAAGCGGCCCGCTCAGCCGCCGGCCCCGGCCGAGGGAACAATCCCCGAATTTGAAATCCGTCCGCGCCGCGGCTGGGTCCCCATCGACTTCAAGGAACTGTTCCACTACCGCGAGCTGCTCTATTTCCTGATCTGGCGCGACGTCAAGGTGCGCTACAAGCAGACCTTGCTGGGATTCGCCTGGGCGATCCTGCAACCGTTGGTGACCATGGTCATCGCCACGGCGGTCTTCGGCGGTCTGGCCGGGTTTTCCGGCCGCATGTCCGAGGAACTGATCGCGCGACACGTGCCCTATAACCTCTTCGTCTACGCCGGACTCTTGCCTTGGATGCTTTTTTCCGTCGGCATCAGCACCGGCGGAACGTCCCTCATGAATCAGCAGAACCTGCTGACCAAGGTTTATTTCCCGCGCCTGTTCGTTCCGGCATCCGTGATCGGCACGGCCCTGGTGGATACGGCCATATCGTTCGGCGTGTTTTTCATCCTGATGGCCTTTGCCCACGTGGCGCCGCCGTGGACCGTCGTTTTCGTGCCGCTGCTGCTCTTGCTGACGACCCTGGCGACGATGGGAATCGCCTTCGTGCTCTCGTCCCTGACCGTCACGTACCGCGACTTCCGCTTCATCCTGCCGTTCATGATGCAGTGCTGGATGTTCCTCAGCCCCGTGTACTACCCGCTGACGGTCAAGAAGGCCTGGGAGCAGGCGCTGGTGCAGGCCAATCCGCTGTACGGCCTGATCGAGGCGTTCCGCTCGTGCCTTTTGGGCCAGCACTGGAAATGGAAATCGCTGAGCATCTCCGTGCTGGAAATCGCGGTGCTGCTCTTGGTGGGGTTGTACTACTTCAAGAGGACCGAGCGGCGCTTTGCCGACATCGCGTGAGATCATGCCCGCGGCAATCACCATCGACGGCATCGGCAAGTGCTATCAGTTGGTCCTGCGCGCCCAAAGATATCACATGCTGCGCGACGTCCTGATGGCCGCGATCACGGCCCCGTTTCGCCGCATCGCCGGCCTCCACGGCTATGGCCCCGCGGAAGGAAAATTCTGGGCCCTGCGGGACGTGTCCTTCGAGGTGCAGCGCGGCGAGGTGATCGGCATCATCGGCCGCAACGGCGCCGGCAAATCCACCCTGCTCAAAATCCTCAGCCGCATCGTCGAGCCCACCGAGGGCCGCGCCCGCATGAAAGGCCGCGTCGCCTCGCTCCTGGAAGTCGGCACCGGGTTTCATCCCGAGCTCACCGGCCGCGAAAACATCTACCTCAACGGCGCCATCCTCGGCATGCACAAGGAGGAGATCGACCGCAAATTCGACGAGATCGTCGCCTTCGCCGAAACGGAAAAATTCCTCGACACGCCGGTCAAGCACTACTCCAGCGGCATGTACGTGCGCCTGGCCTTCGCCGTGGCGGCGCACCTGGAGCCGGAGATTTTGATCGTGGATGAAGTCCTGGCCGTCGGCGACACGGAGTTTCAGAAAAAATGCCTGGGCCGAATCCAGCAGGTGGCCCAAGGCGACGGGCGCACCGTCCTGCTGGTCAGCCACAACATGGGCGCCGTCCGCCAGTTGTGCGACCGCGCCGCCTATTTGCGCGACGGCAAGCTGGTGTCGGTCGGTCCCGCCGCCGAGGTCGTCGCCGAATATCTCAACAGCGCCCTGGAGACTGCCCAGGACAACCTGCTGAGCCGCCCGCGGTTTGTGACCTTGGCGCCGGCCATCGCCGGATTCAGTTGCCGGCCGGCCGGCGGCGCCGCCCACGTCGCCTCCGGCGCTGCCGTCACTTTCCAGCTCGATCTCCACGTCACCGAGCCGATCCGAAACGCCGCCGTCAGCATCATGTTCAACTCCGACCAGGGTTATCGCGTGCTGGGGCTCAGCTCGCGCTGCGAGACCGGCCTGCTCACGCTGGCGCCGGGCCAGCAGACGATCTTGTGCCACGTCGACGCCCTGCCGCTGGCCGCCGGGCGCTACATCGTCGATCTGGAGATCTTCAGCGCCGAGCGCGTGGCCGATTACATCGAGCACGCCACGGCCATCGACGTCGTCTTCGGCGATTTCTTCGGCAACGCCCAAACGCTTTTGCCCCTTGAGGGGCCCATCCTCGCCCGCTCGCGATGGGATTTTCAGTGCGGTCCGGTGTAAAGAAAGATTTTGCATGTCCGCTACGCCCGAGTTTTCGATTTTGATGCCGGTCTCGGCCCAGCGCGCGTATCTTGCCGACGCCGTCGCCAGCGTGCTGGGCCAGAGCTTGGACGACCTGGAGCTGATCGTCATCGACGACGCCGGCGATGCCGACGAATGCCGCCGCCTGTCCGGCGAGAGCGAGGACCCCCGCGTGCGCGTGCTCTCCAATCACTGGTCGCGCGGCGGGGCGGATGCGCTCAACTGCGGCCTGGACGCCAGCCACGGCCGCGTCATCTGCATCTGCGACGCCGACGATCTTTTTCCCCCGGATCACCTGCAGCGCTGCGCCGACTTGCTGGCCCGGCAAAGCGAGTTCGACGCCGTCGCCGGCGGCCTGGAGACGCTCACCAGCCGGGGCGCCAGCATTGCCTGGCTGCACCGCGACGCCGTTGCCGGCGAAATCACCGCCGAGCTGCGCCGCGGCGTCACGCGCACCAGCCTCTGCACCTTCGCCGTTCGCCGCGAGGCGATGCTGGCCACCACCCCCTTCCGCCCCTATTTTCTCACCTCCTACGACATCGACTTTCAATTGCGGCTGGGCGAGCGGTTCCGCGTCTGGTTCGACCCGGCGATCGCTTACCGCTGGCGCTTGCACGATCAATCGGTGACGCACACGCAGGCGGGCCATGAACGCGAATTTTTCGAGGATGCCGCCCGCGCCTTCCAGAAGCAGCGCTTGGAGCGGGGCGACGACGACCTGCAGCGCGGCCAGCCCCCACGCCCGCCCGTACACGGCGGGCCGGCCACCTCGCTTATCGCCGCGCAGCAGACCCAGCAGATGCTCCTGGGCGCTGCGTGGCGCCAGCACCAAGACGGATACAAGGCGCAGGCCATCGGGTTGGGATGGCGGGCCTGCCTGGCCCACCCGTGGCGTCTTTCCGCCTGGAAAAGCCTGGCCGCTCTGGCCGTCAAAAAATCCCCGGCCACGGCCCCACAGCGGCGCAGCTCATGAAGATCACTTTTCTGATGGCCTACGCGAGCATGTCGGGGGGGACGCGGGTCATCGCCGCCCAGGCGCGGCAGTTGATCGCGCTGGGACACGAGGTCCGGGTGGTTTCGACGCCGCCGCGTCCGCCGGGCTTGCGGCGAACGCTGTCCGCCCTGGTGCACCGCGGCCATTGGCCGCGCACCCCGCCCTCCGGCGAATTCTTTTTCGCCCAAGCCGCCGTGCCCCACCGCGTCATCTCCCGTTATCGCGCCATCGGCGAGCAGGACGTGAGCGACGGCGACGTGGTCATCGCCACCTGGTGGGAGACGGCGCCCTGGGTGTGGCGTCTTTCGCCCGCCAAGGGCGCCAAGGCATTTTTCATCCAACATTACGAAATCTGGGGCGGCGACGAGAAAGCGGTGGATGCGGCCTGGCGCTTGCCCCTGCACAAGATCGTCATTTCGCGCTGGCTGGCGGATTTGGCGCGCGACAAGTTCGCCGACCCCAACGTGTCGCTGGTGCCCAACAGCGTGGACCGGTCCCTGTTTGACGCCCCGCCGCGGTCGCGCCAACCCCGGCCGACCGTCGGCATGCTCTACAATCCCGCTCGCTTCAAAGGCTGCGACGTGGCGCTGAAGGCCGTCGCCGCGGCGCGTCGGGAACTGGGCGATTTGCAACTGGTCAGCTTCGGCGTCGAAGCGCCCCAGGAGCCCCTGGGACCGGGCTGCGCCTTTACGCTCAATCCGCCGCAGGAAAAAATCCGCGAGTTGTACGCCCAATGCGACGTCTGGCTGTGCGGCAGCCGCAGCGAGGGGTTTCACCTGCCGCCGCTGGAGGCGATGGCCTGCCGCTGCCCGGTGGTTTCCACCAAGGTGGGCGGTCCGTTGGATATCATTGAGCAAGGCCGCAACGGGTTCCTGGTGGACGTGGAAGACCACGGCGAACTGGCGCGCCGCCTGGTGCACGTGCTAAGATTATCGGACGATCAGTGGCGGCAGATGTCCGATGCCGCCTATGCTACCGCCTGCCGATATAGCTGGCAGGATGCCGCCGCCTTGATGCAGCGAGCCCTGGAAGCCGCCGTCGCCAACAGCGCCGCTCCCCCGGGACGCTTGGGAGTCGCCTGAGCATGGACATGCGCGGAAACATCCTGGTTCCCATCGCCCTTTTCGGGTGGATTCCGCTGGTCCTGGGGCTGTTCGCCTTTCTGCCGCCGCGACGCGCCGTCATTTACGGCTTCCTCATCGCCTGGCTCTTTCTGCCCATGTCGCACCTGAAAATTCAGGGCTTCACCGACTACAACAAGATGTCCGCGGCCTGCTTCGGGGTGCTGATCTCCGCGATGATCTTCGACAGCGCCACGCTCTTTGCCTTCCGCCCCAAGATCTGGGACCTGCCGATGCTCATCTGGTGCATCTGCCCGCTGTTCTCGTCCGTGTCCAACGGCCTGGGCTGGTACGACGGCATCTCGGCCGTCGCCTACCAAACCACCTTCTGGGGATTGCCGTACCTGATCGGCCGGATGTATTTCAACGACCTGGTGGGCCTGCGCGAGCTGGCGATGGGAATCCTGATCGGCGGCCTTGTCTACGTGCCGCTGTGCTGGTACGAAATCCGCTTCAGCCCGCAGCTTCACCGCATCGTCTACGGATATCACCAATTCGAGTTTGCCCAGACCAAGCGCTACGGGGGATTTCGCCCGATGGTGTTCATGCAACACGGCCTGGCGGTGGGCCTGTGGATGGCCGCCGCCACGCTCACGGCGTTTTGGCTTTACCTCTCCAAGACGATCCGGCGCCTGTGGGAGCTGCCCATGGGGCTGGTTTTCGTGGTGCTTCTGGCCACCTCCGTCTGGTGCCACTCGACGGGCTCGGTGGTGCTGCTGCTCGGCGGCCTTGCCGTGGTGTTGCTGACCCAATGGACGCGCTGGCCCGTCTGGGTGATCGCGCTGGCGCTGGCGCCGACGACGTACATGATCGTCCGCGGCAACAACCTCTGGACCGGTCAGGACCTGATCAAGAGCATCGCCCGCGCCGATCCCGACCGCGCCGCCTCCCTGCGCGTCCGCCTGCAAAGCGAACGCCTGCTCCTGGATCGCGCCATGCAGCGCCCGGACTTCGGCTGGGGCGGCTGGAACCGCTTCCGTCAGTACGACGAGGAGGGCAACGCCCAGGGCGTGCCCGATGCCCTGTGGATCATCGCCGTCGGGCATCACGGCCTGGTGGGATTGATCTCCCTGACCGCGTGCCTGACGTTGCCCCTGCTTTTGCTGGTGTGGAAGATTCCGGTGCGATACTGGCTGCATCCCGGGGCGGCGCCGGCGGCGGCCATCGCCATGTTGTGCGCCTTGTACATGTGCGACAATCTCATGAACGCTATGATCAATCCGATTTTCATCCTGGGCGCCGGGGGAATTTGCGGACTGGCCCTCAGCTTGCGTCGGCCGCTGCCTGCGCCGGCTCGGCCGCAGGGCGCGGCGCCTTTGCAAGCACCCGCGCTTCCTCCCGGCCGCGCACACGCCGGCGCCTGAGGTCAGGGCCCGGAGACGGCATGAGTCTGCTGATCGTCGTCATCAACTTTCGCACGCCGCAGCTCACCATCGACTGCCTGAGTTCGGTGGCCGCCCAAATCGATCAGGTCCCCGGCACGCGCCTGGCCCTGGTCGACAACGGTTCGCCAGACGATTCACCCGCCCTCTTGGCCCAGGCCATCGCCCGCAACGGTTGGGCGTGGATCACCCTGATCCGTTCCCCGGTCAATCGCGGATTCGCCGGCGGGAACAATCTGGCCCTACAGTCGTTGCAAACCCTACATCCGGATGCCAGTTTCGTACTTCTGCTCAACAGCGATACCATCTTGCTACCCGGTGCGCTGCCGTATTGCGTACAGAAGATGCAGGGCGACGCCTCGGTGGGCCTCATGAGCTGCCTGTTGCTTAACGCGGATCAGACGGTGCAGAACACCGCCCGCAAAATGCCCACGCCCCTGCGCCTGGCGGCGTGCAGCTTCGGGCTGCCCTGGCTCTTCCCGCGCGCCTTCGCCTGGGCGAATCTGGACGATCCCGGCTGGGACCGCCGCACCGAGGTCCGCAACGTGGATTGGGTTGGCGGCGCCTTCATGCTCATCCGCCGACAGGTCCTGGAGCGCATCGGCCTCCTGGACGATCGCTTCTTCTTCTACGGCGAAGATGCCGAGTTCTGCCACCGCGTCCGCAAACACGGCTGGTGGGTGCGCTACGACAGCGGCGCGGCCGTCGTGCACCGGGCGGCTGCCTCCAGCGATGCGGCGATGCTTCCGGCCAGCCGGCGCACCGCCCTGGTCTGGCAAGCCCGCTATTTGCTCCAGCGCCGCTGCTTCGGCTTGCCCGCCGAGCTGCTCATCCGCTTCCTTGACATCGCCGCCTCCACTTTGCGCTACTTCAAACTGCTGATCCGCGGGCGCAAAAATACGCCCCAGGGCGCCGCCCAACGCGACCTGCTGGCCCTCCTGTTGCGCTGGCCCGTCGCCGGGAAGGGATGACGGTCGATCATGAAACCGCTCCGCATCGCTGTGGCCCTGCCTGGAATTCATCGCGTCAACCGCGGCGCTGAAACCGCCTTCGAAGAGTTGGCTCGCCGGCTGGCCGCCATGGGCCACGATCTGACCGTTTTCGGCTCCGGCCGGCCCCGGCCCGATCAGCCCTACCGCTATGTGCGCATCCCTTGCACGCGCCGCGAAGCCTTCGAGCATTGGCCCAAGTTCCCGCCCCTGCGCACGCCGTATGCCTGGGAGGAGCTCTCCTTCGCGCGCACGCTGGCGCACCAATACCGTCCGCGCGAGTTCGACCTGTCGCTGGCCTGCTCGTATCCCTTCACCAACTGGATTCTGCGCCGAAAATTTGGCCACCGGCGGCCCAAGCACGTCTTCGTCACCCAAAACGGCGACTGGATGCTCCAAGCCCACAACGCCGAATACGCCTTCTTCAACTGCGACGGCCTGGTGTGCACCAATCCGCTCTATTTTGCCCGGCACCGCGGGCGATTCCCCAGCGCCATGATCCCCAACGGCGTGGACGTGAATCTGTTCCGCCCGGGGAGGGCCGATCGCGCGGCCTTCGGCCTGCCGGCCGACCGCCCCGTGGCCCTGATGGTCAGCGCCCTGGCCTCTTCCAAGCGCGTCCTTCAAGCCATCGACGCCGTGGGGCAAATTCCCGGTCTGTTCCTGGCCATCGCCGGCGATGGACCGCTGCGCCGCCGCGTCGACCGCGAAGCCGGCCGCCTGCTGGCCGGACGGTACCGGCGATTCAAGGTGCCGCGAGGCAAAATGCCGGCCCTGTACCGCTGCGCCGACGTCCTGCTGCACGCCAGCGTCGACGAGCCGTCGGCCAACGTCTACCTCGAAGCGCTGGCCACCGGCTTGCCCATCGTCGCCCACGACTGGCAAGTCACCCGCTGGACGCTGGAAGATTGCGCCATCCTGATCGATGCGACCGACCCGGCGCAGATCGTTTCCGGCCTGGAGCAAGGCTTGGCGTCGCGCAGCGCCGAGCAAATCGCCGCCCGCCGCCAGCTCGCCCAACGCTTCACGTGGGATCTGCTCGCCCAGCGCTACGCGGAGTTTTTCCACGAGTTGATGTGGCCGATCCCCGTGATTTCCGTGCCGCGGCAGCGGACGGTTATGAGCGACGTCGGCGTCGTCGCCATCGGCCGAAACGAAGGCGAGCGGCTCAATCGCTGCCTGGCCTCGGTGATGGGCAAGGTGGCCGCCGTGGTTTACGTCGATTCCGGAAGCAGCGACGGCAGCCCGCGCTTGGCCGCCGCCCGCGGGGCTTCGGTGGTCTATCTCGACACCCGCCAGGGCTTCACCGCCGCCCGCGCCCGCAACGCCGGCCTGGATCGCCTGCTCCAGATCGCGCCCCGCGTGTCCCTGGTTCAATTCGTGGATGGCGACTGCGAAGTGCAGAATGGGTGGCTCACGACCGCCCGGGCGTACCTGCAATCGCGCGACGATCTGGCGGTGGTCTGCGGCCGCCGCCGCGAACTGCACGCCGCGCGCTCGCTTTACAACCGCGTCATCGACATCGAATGGAACACGCCGATCGGCGCGGCTAAAAGCTGCGGCGGGGATGCGATGATGAAGACCGCCGCCGTGCTCCAGGTCGGATCGTTCGATCCCTCCGTCATGGCCGGCGAGGAACCGGAGCTTTGCCTGCGCCTGCGCAACGCCGGCTGGCGCATCTGGCGCATCGACGCGGAGATGACCCGCCACGACTCGGCCATCCGCCGCTTTGGCCAGTGGTGGTGGCGGCAGGTGCGCGGCGGCTACGGCGCCGTCGACGTCTACCAGCGATTCGGCAAAACCGACCGCCTCTTCGCCGCGCAGGTGCGCAGCGCCCGCCTCTGGGGCCTGGCCGTGCCCGCGATGATCCTGCCCGCCGCCATCGTCGGCGCGGTCATCGCCCCGCTGCTGGACGCCCCGCGGCCGGCGATGGCCCTGGCAATGGCCATCGCGGTCATCCTCCTGTGGTTCGCCCAGCTTCTGCGCCTGACCGCCGCCTCCCTGCGCAAAGGCCGGCCCATGGACTTGAGTCTGGCCTGGGCTTTCTTCACCATGGTCTCAAAATTCGCCGCCATCTATGGACAATGGCGCTGGCTCGGCAACCGCAACCGCGGCCAAAAAACGCAACTCATCGAGTACAAGCCGCCGGTTTTGTCCAAAACCGTCATCAGCAAGGAGGTCAAAGCGTGAGCAAAGACGCCGACTTGGCCGCCGATTGGGCGCGGTATCCCAAGCGGCCCCTGTTGCGCGAACAATCGGCCTGGGCGATTTGCGTCTACCGCTGGGGCCGGCGCATCGACGCCGCCAAACCAGGCCCCGGGCGCACCGTGCGCACCAAGCTCTACTGGCTGGCCTTTCGCATCGTCGAGACCCTCACCGGCATCAGCCTGCCCAAAAGCTGCCGCATCGGGCCGGGCTTGCGCATCTATCACTTCGGCACGATCTTTCTTCACCGCGACGCCGTCCTGGGCGCCAACTGCACCCTGCGCCAAGGCGTGACCATCGGCAACCGCTTCGAGGATGGCCCGGTCCCTGTCGTCGAAGACAACGTCGAATTCGGCGCCTTCGCCCAGGTTCTCGGTGGCGTGCGCATCGGACGCGGCGCCAAAATAGGCGCCATGTCCGTCGTGCTCTGCGACGTCCCGCCCGGAGCCACGGCCGTCGGCGTCCCCGCTCGCATCATTGACCCAAAAAGCTCATCATGAACGCATCGATGACCCATCCCGACCCCCTAACCTCTTCACAGCCTCGCCTCGCCTACGTCTCGGCCGTCTTCCCCCTGGCAAGCGAAACCTTCGTTTACCGCGAAGTCCGCGGCCTGCGGCAGCGCGGCTGGGATGTCTGGACCGTCAGCCTCAACACGCCCCCGCCCCCCCGCGGCGATGATGATGCCGATCTGCATCAGCAACGCATCCTCCTCTACGGCCGGGTCCTGCCGATGAATCTGATCCGCGCCCTTGCCGACCTGCTGGCCCACCCTTGGCGGTCGCTGGCCACGTTGGCCACCGCTCTGCGCGATGCCGTCGATCCCGGCGAACCGATGCCCCTGTTAACGCGATTGAAGCTGCCCCTGCAAGCCGTGGTCGCCATCGCCCTGGCGCGGCAACTGCGTCGCCTGGGCATCGCTCATCTGCATTGCCACTTTGCCCACTCCCCCACGACCATCGGCATGTACGCCGCCGCACAGTTAGGCGGCTCGTTCAGCTTCACCGGCCACGCCAACGATCTATTCCAACGCCGCTGTCTGCTCAAACGCAAACTGGAGCGCAGCGCCCTGGTCGCCTGCATCAGCCGCTGGCACCGCGATTGGTATGAATCCATCCAGAGCGACACCCGCGGCAAGTACGAAGTGATCCGCTGCGGCGTCGATACCCAAGTCTTTCACCCCACCCGCGCCTGGAAAAACTTCCCGGTCCGCCGCATCGTCACCGTCTGCCGGCTGGTCGAGAAAAAGGGCCTGGACACGTTGATCCGCGCCATCGGACAACTGCTACGCCGCGGCATCGACGCCGAATTGATCGTCGCCGGCGACGGCCCCGAGGCCCAGAAGCTCCACGTCCTGGCCAAGGTCTCCCACTGCGATCGAGTCCAATGGCTGGGTGAAGTGGACAACGGCCGCATCCCCGCCATCCTGGCCGATGCCGATATTTTCGCCCTGCCCTGCCGCAAAGACGAGCGCGGCGACCGCGACGGAATCCCCGTCGCCCTGATCGAAGCCATGGCCTGCGCCTTGCCCGTGGTCAGCGGCGATTTGCCCGCCATCCGTGAGCTGATCGAGGATAACGTCAGCGGCATGCTGCTGAGCGGCGACGACCCGGCCGCCCTGGCCGACATCCTGGCCAGGCTGGCCGCCGAGGAACGCACCCGCCGCCGCCTGGGCGAGTCCGGCTGCCACAAGGTCGTTGAGGAATTCTCCTTGGCCATGAACCTCGACCGCCTGGAACACCGCTTGGAGGGGATCGTCCGCGGCCCATCCCTGGCGCTGGCCAAGGCCCGCGTATGAACAGCCGCCGCTATTGCCTGATCACCCCTTGCCGCGACGAGGAAAAATTCGCGCTGGCCACCCTCCAGAGCGTCACCGCCCAATCCATTGCCCCGGCGCTGTGGGTCATCGTCGACGACGGCAGCAGCGACGGCACTGGCGGCATCCTCGACCAACACGCGGCGCGTTTCCCCTACATCCGCGTCCTGCACCGCGGGGACCGCGGGTTTCGCCAGCTTGGCGCCGGCGTCATCGACGCCTTCTACCACGGCTACGACACCATCAACCCAAACGACTTCGATTTCCTCTGCAAGCTCGATCTGGACGTGCAGCTTCCCCCGCGCTACTTCGAATCCCTGATGCAGCGCATGGAGCAGAATCCGCGCATCGGCACCGCCAGCGGCAAACCGTATTTCCTCGATCCCCCAACCGGCCGCCGCATCAGCGAAAAATGCGGCGATGAAAACTCCGTCGGCATGGCCAAGTTCTATCGCACCGCTTGTTTCCTGCAGATCGGCGGCTTCGTCCGCGAATTGATGTGGGATGGGATCGACGGCCACCGCTGCCGCATGCTCGGGTGGATCGCCGTCTCCTGGGATGATCCGGAGTTAAATTTCCAGCACCTTCGTCCCATGGGCGCCAGCCACAAAAACTGGTGGACCGGCCGCGTGCGTCACGGCACGGGGCAATACTTTATGGGAACCGGCCCCCTGTACATGCTGGCCAGCGCCATCTACCGGCTGGGACATCCGCCGCTGGTGATCGGGTCCATCGCCAACCTCTGGGGGTATTGCAAAAGCGCCGCCCGGCGTCAGCCGAGGTATGGAGATCGGTCGTTTCGCCGCTTCCTGCGCCGCTACCAATGGTCTTGCCTGTTGCGGGGCAAGGCCCGGGCCACGGCCCTGATCGACGCCCGCCAAGCCGCCCACTTCCGGCCGCCCCCGCCGCGTCATGACCCCCCGCCGCCGTGACGATAAAAGACACGGCAGCCGAAATTTACCGCGATCCAGGAGGGACGTTTCCCGGCACGCTGCGCTTCGGGTGCGACTCTTGGCGATAGGGTTTTGGGTTGCTTTCCCTGCAGGGAATGGACATATTGTCGCTGACCGCAATTTGCGCTGGTCTTTCGCCGGTTCCGGGAGAAAAGATGGATTGAAGTTGGGTGAGGTCCCGCTCGTCGCAGGGGTGCCCGAGGCTCTTCGTTGTTGCGCGAAGGATAGGGACTGATCGGGGCCGCCTGGAACAAAGGCAGGGGCAGGATGTACGTTCGCCAAGACGAAATTCGATGGACCCCCGGTGCGGCCGCTGCCGCCGCCGTGGTCGCCCCGTCCTCGGCCTCGCCGCCGCCTCGCCCGCCGCTTCCGCGGATTGTTCTGGATGGCGTTGCCTTGCACGCCGTCAGCGAGCCGCGTTGCATCGAGCACATTTTGGACCAGCTATCCGCCGGTCGCGGCGGCATGGTCGTCACCCCCAACGTCGATCATCTGCGCCGTTGCCGCCGCGATCTGAGCTTTGCCGCCGTCGTGCAGGAGGCGGACCTGGTCGTCGCCGACGGCATGCCCCTGGTCTGGGCCAGCCGATTGCAGGGCACGCCTCTGCCCCAGCGCGTGGCGGGATCGGATTTGATCTCCAGCCTCAGCGCCGCCGCCGCCGCCACGGGCCGATCCGTTTTTCTGCTGGGGGGCGAGCCCGGCACCGCCGACGCCGCCGCCGCCATCTTGCGCGACCGCTGTCCGCAACTGAAGATTGCCGGAACCCTCTGCCCGCCGCTGGGGTTTGAGAAAGATGCCGCTCAGCTCGAGCGGATCACCCAGGCCCTCCAATCCGCCCAGCCGGACATCGTCTACGTCGGCCTGGGTTCGCCCAAGCAGGAGCGGCTGATCGACCGCCTGCGCCGCGCTCTTCCCCGCGCCTGGTGGCTGGGTGTGGGCGTGAGTTTCAGTTTTCTCTGCGGCGACGTGCGCCGCGCGCCGCCGTGGATGCGCAAGCACGGCCTGGAATGGCTGCACCGTCTGGGCCAGGAGCCCAAGCGCCTGTTCAAGCGATATCTCGTCCTGGGCCCGCCCTACGCCGCCATGATGCTCCTGCGCGCCGCCGGACGCGGCATCACCCATCGCCTGGTCCGCTCGCCCACGGAGGTGGACAGTGCGGTCGAGGCGCTGGTCGCGCCCAGCACGGGCGTTGCCCCGGCGACAGAGGCCTTGCCGGCCGATCCGCCGTTGGTCCCCGCTGCATCGCCTCGGCCGATTCAGTCCGCCGCGGCATCTCTGGCCGACGGCCGTTTGCGCGGGCTCATCCTGCTGGGCGGATCGGTGCGGTCCGGTCCGCTCACCGCCCTGGGCCGCAATATTCTGGATTTGCCCGTTGGCGGCGGCGGCACGATCCTGACGCGCTGGCTGGACCAGGCCGCCCAGGTCGCCCAACTCCTGGCCATGGACTATTTGCCCATCCGCCTGCTGGTGGATCGCCAGTCTATTGAGCCCTCCAGCGGCCAAGCCGCCGGCCCAGCCCGCTGCCGCGTGGAGCGCGACACCTCCGACTACCGCGGCACCGGCGGCCTCCTGGCGGATGTGACATTGGATTACAGTGACGATGACCTGATCCTGGTCGGCAATGCCGCCCAGGTGCTCCTGGAGCC
This sequence comes from Phycisphaerales bacterium UBA1161, assembly GCA_002311745.1. Taxonomy (GTDB): domain Bacteria; phylum Planctomycetota; class Phycisphaerae; order Tepidisphaerales; family Tepidisphaeraceae; genus UBA1161. Next base: position 19,065 of record DBZL01000052.1, read on the forward strand.
GCTGACGGCGCTGCTGCTGGCCCTGCGGAAAACCGGCGGCGCCCTCAGCGTCGTGGACCACCGCGACGGCACCGCCAGCGGGTTGATGCTCGTGACTTGTCGGACCTTGCGCCTCATCCCCAGCGTCGGGTTCGTCGATATGAAAGAACAGGCGCTGCCGGCAATTGCGAACCACCACGACGTGCGGGTTTTGCACTGCCGCCGGCCCACGGGCCTGCCGGTGCGCTCGCTGGCCGATTACCTGGCGGCGCTGCGGGCCTTGCACCGCCCCGTCCGTCGCGCCGAGCAGGCTCTGGCCGAGGACTGGAAATCGACCTTCGCCATCATCGAACCCGCCGCGTCCGTCGCCCCCTCGGCGCGCGTGCTGGATTCGGTGGTCCTGGCCGGCGCCGCCGTCGAAGCCGGCGCCGTGCTTGTACGCTGCGTGGTCGCCCCCGGCGCCGTGGTGCGCAAGGATCGCAAGGTGGTCGACCAATGCGTCACCGCCGGCGACAAGGGCCGGCGAAACGGCCGACATTGAGGTAGTAGTTGCATGACGCTGCCGCGCTTGAGAGACGATCGCCTGAGCCTGGCCCACGTGGCCGCCGCCGCCTTCATGGGCGCCCTGGGCGTCGCCGTCACCTTCGACGCCTGGAAGGATATCTACCTCATCGCCTCCAAGGATGAGGAGAACGGCCACATTTTCCTGGTCCCCCTGGTGGCGCTGTATCTGGTGTGGGTGCGGCGCATGCGCCTGCGGCATTGCCGGCCCTCCGGATGCATCGTCGGTCCCCTCCTGGTCGCCGCCGGCTGGATCATCGGATCGTTGGGGTTTTATCGAGGGATTCAGAGTTTCTGGCACGGCGGCGCCGTGCTGGTCGTGCTGGGATGCATGCTCTCGGTTTTGGGCAAGAACGTGATATTCCGGTTCTTCCCCGCCCTGGCGGTTCTGGTCTTCCTGGTGCCGGCGCCCAACCGCCTGCGCTTGGCCATCGCCTCGCCCCTGCAAAACTGGACCGCGTTCATCTCCGAAAAAGTGCTGGAAGTGTGCGGCGTGGTCAACACGGAGGTGACCGGCAACCTGCTGAAAATCAACGGCCAGCCGGTCTTCGTCGCCGAAGCCTGCAACGGCTTGCGCATGGTCTTTGCCCTGATCCTGGTCTGCTTCGTGTTCGGTTTCGCCTTGCCCCTGCGGAACTTCGTGCGGATTCTGATCCTGCTGGCCAGCCCCCTGGCCGCGATTTTCTGCAACGTCGTGCGCGTGCCGGCCACCGTCTGGGTCTACGCCTACGAGCCGAAGTATTTCCAGGCCTTTCACGCCACTGCCGGCTGGGCCATGCTCCTGGTGGCTTTCTTGATGCTTTACGGAATCATCCGCCTGCTGCAGTGGGCGATGATCCCGGTGAATCAATACACGTTGGCGTCGCAGTAGAGGAAAGACGGACCATGGCCCATCGCGCAAGAATCTTCAAAGGCATCTGGTTCTGGCCGGCGCTGTCGGCGCTGATGCTGCTCGGCATGGTCGCCGAGGCGCAGACGCGCATCACCCGGGCCGACGCCGAGCCGCACCTGGCGCGATGCAAGGCCGCCATCGAGTCCATCCCCCTGACCATCCTGGGCCCCTCCGGAGCGTATTGGACCGGCGCGGAAACCAACGTGCCTCTGTCGGCCACCCAGTTGCTGCGCCCCAACCAAATCCTCAGCCGCACCTACGTCCGCCAGGGCGACCCGCTGATGGTTTCCCTGCTGATCGTCGATTGCCGGGACGCACGCGACTTGCAGGGGCATTATCCGCCCAACTGCTATCCCGCTCAGGGGCTGAAACTGATCGGCCAAATCCCGCGAACCTGGCGCCTGAGCGACGGCCTGGAAGTGCCGGGCATGGAGTACCATTTCGCTTCCGAGGGGCACCTGGAAGATCCGACGGTGGTGTACAACTTTTTCGTCACCCCCCTGGTGCCGGGCCTGACCGTCAGCCACCCGGAGCTCAACGGCGTCATCTGCCGCGACATCGACAGCGTCTACACCTCAGGCGAAGATTATCAGAGACGCTACTTTGGTGCGGCCGAGTTTCAACTGATGGCTCGGTCGCGCATGACCGGCCAGCAGCTCGACCAGGCGCTGATCGATCTGCTCAGCCCCAATCAGAACGTCATCCGGACGCTCATGAACCGCGCACCCGGAGGAAAGTCGTTATGACCCAAGAGATGCAACTGGCTCAGGCCGCGAATTTGCCGGTGGCGCCGCAGTATGTCCACGGCGGCCAAAGCAGCGCCCTGGCCGTGCTGCCCCCTCCGCCCACGGGCTTCAAGAAAATTCACCGCCTGCTCCGCGGCCGCTATCCCCTGGTCATTTCCCTGGGCGCGGTCCTGGCGATCGCCGGGGCGCTCACCGGCTACCTCTGCAAGCAACCGATGTACACCAGCGACGGTCGGATTTTCGTCCCGCCCACCATCCCCTCCGTCCGCGCCAGCATCGACCCGATGCTCCCCGGCTACAGCACGTATCTCAACTCGCAGGTCGCCGTCATCGAAAGCCGCGACATGGTCGAGATGGCCATGAAGAACCCCAAGTGGCAGGCGCTGGGCAAGCTGCGCGATGATGCCGCCATCGACGACTTCTTCAACAATCTCGACGTCGAGAGCATGCCCAACACCTCCGTCATCAGCATCAGCTTTTCCGATTCCGATCCGAAAGTCGCCCAGCTCGGCGCCCAGGTCATGTGCGAGGCCTACCAGGATTTCTACGAGTCGCAGGACCCCTTCCTCTTCACCCACAAGATCAACCAGTTGGACACCATGCGCAACCGCGTGGGCAACGAACTACAGGGCCTGCAGGCCGAGCTGTCCAATTTGTCCAAAAAATACGGCACCGATGATCTGCGCGATTTCTCCAACACGCAGATGCAGCAATTGGCCCACCTGGAGGCCGAGCTGGAAGAAGCCGATCGCGATTACGCCCAGGCCCAGGCCGCCCTCGCCGCGGCCAGCGGACTGACGCCCACCGGCGCGCCGGCCACCCGCAAAGACGCCGCGATCACCCTCAACGAGGTGCAGATCGCCAACCTCGGCGACCTGCAGATGCACAGCCTCCTCCTGCAACGCGGCGAGCTCCGCCGCGTCCTGGACAAGATGCAACGCGACGGCTTCGGTCCCAACCATCCCAGGGTGCAAAGCGCCCAGACCGACGTCGACGTGCTCAACGCCGAAATCCAGGCCTACGTCGACGCCTGGAACCGCGCCTATCGCCTGGGGAACCTCAACGGCCTCACCCCCGTCGCCATCAACCTCCAGGCCGACCTCGAATCCAAACGTCTCCGCGTCAACCTCCTTAAGGACCAGCGCGACAAGCAGGATGCCCTCTGCCACGAAATCGGCCAGCAAATGAGCGCCATCCAGGAGATCAAGAGCAAGATCGCATCCAAGCAGCAGGATTTGGATGCGATCACCAGCGACTTCGATCAGTTGAATTCGCAAAAGTCGCTGATGCAGGGACAGCTGGCCATCATCAGCGCCCCGGCGGTGGCCATCGAACCGGCCAAGGACAAACGCATCCAGTTCGCCTTGCTCGGATTCCTGGGCGGCGGCTTGCTCCCCGCGTGCGTCACCATCTTCCTCGGTTTGCTCGATCGCCGCTTGCGCTACAGCGATGAAACCAACACCAATTTGGGCGGCATTCCCCTGTTGGGCATCCTGCCCAATCTGCCCGATCTGCTGACCGATCCCGATCAGGCCGCCACCGCCGCTCACTGCGTCCACCAGATCCGCACCATCTTGCAGATCACCGGCCACAACCTCGACCGCCGCGCCTTCACCGTCACCAGCGGCTCCCCCGGCGACGGCAAGACCAGCCTGACGCTGGCCCTGGGCCTGAGCTTCGCCGCCAGCGGCTCCCGAACCCTCATGATCGACGGCGACCTCGTCGGCGGCGGCTTGACCACGCGCCTGGCCATCACCGCCGATCACGGCGTCCTCGAAGCCATGGCCTCACGCGACATCATGCCCTTCGTCCACGCCACCGACGTGACCGATCTGTCCCTGCTGCCCGTCGGACATGCCATGGGCGGGTACACCGGCTCCATCGCCCCCGCCGCCGTGCGACGTCTCGTCGTGGAAGCCCGCAATCACTTCGACGTGATCATCATCGACACCGGCCCCATCCTGGGCAGCATCGAGGCCTCGCCCATGGCCGTCGCCGCCGACGGCGTCATCGTCTGCGTCTCCCGCGGCCAGCAACGCCAACTGGTCGAACGCGCCATCGCCCACCTGCAAGCCATCGGCGCCAAACTCGCCGGCGTCGTCTTCAACCGCGCCCAGGCCCGCGACTTCGAACGCTCCATCAGCCGCATGAGCCTCCACCCCATGGCCCAGGGCAGCGGCAACGGCGACCGCATCGGCCCCGTCGTCACCGCCGTCGCCTCCTCGGTTCGCTCCGGACTATCCAGTCATCCCGAGCACCCATGAGGCGCACGCCGTCTTGCATCCGGCGGGGCAAAATGCTGAACTGGATACCCCGGCTCCCCAGATGATCGCCCCGCCATCCACCCTCGCTTCGTCGTCCGAATCCGCCCAGCGCCCCACGGCGCTGCTGCAACGCACCATCTGGGGCCTGGACCCCCTGGCCCTGGATCACCGTTACTGGGCCGCCCACGGCGTGCAGGTCGTTCGCCTGGGCGAACCTTCCGAAATCCTCGCCGATGCCGAACTTTATCTCCTGATCGACCCGCGCTCCCTGGTGCTCTTCCGCATGAGCAGCGTCATCGACACCCTCAACTGGATCAAGCCCCAGGTCCTGTTCCTGCGCCTGCACGACGACCGCGAACGCGGCTACCACGAACGCATTCTCACCGACCCCTCCAATCGCTTCCTGCGCTTCCAGCGCCTCTACGACGCCACCGCCGACCTGCGCCTGGCCCGCGCCGTCCTCACTCCCGACCGCGAGGTGGCGCGCCTGTGGCAAAGCTCGCCCGACCCGGCGGCCGGGTGGCGACGCCTGCGACGCCACACTCCACGCCACGAACGCATGACCCTCTCCATCGACGGCAGCGTCTTCGACCGCAGCCACGATCACGAAATCGCCCTGTACCTGCGCGATTTGATGAACCGCTGGAATCGGCCCGATTCCACCATCTCCCGCGCCCAGCTCTTCGAGCCGGAAGTCTGGAAAGACCCCAAGAGCGTCATCGATCCCGATGCGCGCTTCATCGGCCCGGTGTGGGTCGGCGCCGGCCGTCAGGTCCCGGCCGGAACCACGGTCATCGGCCCCGCCATTTTGTGGGATGATCCCCAGGCCCGGCCGCCCATGCAGGACATCCAGTGGCTGGCCATCGAACCCCACGAAATCCCCCACACCGCCCCCGTGCGCGACACCACCCTGGCCGCTCGCCTGCTCCGCCGCGCTTTTGACTTCGCCTTTGCCTTCGTTGCCCTGCTGCTGACCCTGCCGCTGTATCCGTTCATCATGCTGGCGATCTGGCTGGAAGATGGCCGGCCCGTCTTTTTCACCCACCGCCGCGAAACCCTCGGCGGACGCGAGTTCCCCTGCATCAAGTTCCGCTCCATGCGCAAGGATGCCGAACACATCAAGCAGCAGCTCCTCGCCCAGAACCAGGCTGACGGCCCCCAGTTTTACATCGCCCGCGACCCGCGCCTCACCCACGTCGGAAAGGTCCTGCGAAAGTACGACCTGGATGAGCTGCCCCAGTTCCTCAACGTGCTTCTGGGCCAGATGTCGGTGGTCGGGCCCCGACCCAGCCCACGCGTGGAAAACCAGTTCTACCCCCCCTGGCGCGAGGCGCGCCTCAGCGTCCGCCCCGGCATCACCGGCCTTTGGCAAATCCACCGCACGCGCCAAAGCGGCTGGGACTTCCAGGAATGGATCCGCTACGACATCGAATACGTCGAAAAACGCTCCTGGCCGCTTGATCTCTGGATCATCTGGAAGACCATTGTCCGCCTCTTCCGCAAGGTGACACGATCATGAGCATACGCCCCAAAACCAAGCGTCGCGTCGTTTACCTGGTCGTCGGTGCGGTCCTGGCCCTCGGCCTGGTCGCCGGCGGCTACCGCCTGCGCATGGCCTATTACAACAAGATCATCTATCAGGCCCGCGCCGACGGCATGGCCGCCTACAAGGCCGGCGATTACCCCGCGGCCATCGAAAAACTCAATATCTACGTCATCAAGCACCGCGACGACCCCGAAGCCCTCATGGCCTTCGGCATCGCTCGCAGCAAAGTCCCCTCCCCCGACAACAGCAACGTCATTCAGGCCATCGCCATCATCAACCGCTATTGCACGCTGGTCCCGCGCGACATCGAAGCCCAGCATCTGCTGCTGGAACTGGAAGCCCCCGTCGCCGCCTACACCGCCGAGGCCCTGGGCACCGCCAAAGACCTGCTCAAGCAAAATCCCAACGACCTGACCGCCCTCAAGGCCGTCGCCCGAATCAACCATCGCGAACGCCACTTCGACGCCGCCCTCGATGCCGCCCTGAAATACACCCAGACCAATCCCGCCGACCTGGACATGCAGCGCGGCGTCATGCTCCTCATGAAACAGCTCAATCGTCCCCCGTCCGAGCTGCACCAGCGCGCCGACGCCCTGGCCAAGCAATACCCCAACGATCCGCGCTTCCTTCTCGTGAAGGCGATGGCCTACTACTACGGCACGAGCCCCACCGACACCAGCGACAAACGCTCGGCCGACCTGCACGCCTATCTGGAGCTGCTGCAAAAGGCCGCCGCCCAGGACCCGCCCGACGCCCAGTTCGTCACCATCACCGTCTCGCTCCTGGATGCCTCGCGCCAGTACCGCGCCTCCCTCGACCTGCTGGTCCGGACGCAGAGCAAGATCAACGATCCCGAAGTGACGCGCCTGCTCGCCCAGCGTCTGTGGGAAAGCCGCAAGTTCAGCCAGGTGGCGACGCTCCTGGCCAATCTCGACGCCGCCTCGCCGCGGATCAACGTCGACCTGATCGCCTACAAGGCCCTGTCGTTGTATTCGCTGGACAAGAAATCCGAAGCCGCCGCCCTGGTCTCGGCTCTGGTCTTGCGCGCCAACGATCCGCACGCCGCCGCCTGGGCCGCCGCCCTGCAGGCCCGCCTCGACGAAGCCCATGTGCCTCTGAAGAGTCTACTGGCGCGATACCAGGATGCCCTGCGTCAGGACCCGAATAATCCGGTCATCCAATATTATCTGGGCGAGGCGTATTGGCGCTTGGATGAAGAGGACTTGGCCCTGCAACAATGGCGGTCGGCTTCGGCGCGTCTGCCCAGTTGGCCCGAGCCGTACGTCCGCATCGCCCAAGTGTTGACCAGCCAAGGCCGCGGCGGCGCCGACGAGGCCGCCATCGCCGCCGAACAGGGCCTGCGCACCAGCGCAGGCGGCGGGGGAACCTACGACCTTCAAGCCGTCATCGCCCAGGCCGTCGTGCGCTTCGCCCGTCTGCAGAACACCCAGGACCCCCAGGAAGAGAGCAACCTGCTGCAGTATGTCCAGACCGTTCAAGAAAAGCTGCCCGGCGAGCCCGCCACCCTCCCCATTTACGCCGTGCTCCTGGTGCAGGCCGGACAGCGCGACAAGGCCATCGACATCATCAAGGATGCCCAGAAGAACCCGCAGCAAAGCGGCGAGGACCTGCTGCTGAAACTGGCGCAGGTCAGCCGCCAATGCAAGCTCGGTTTGGAAGACGGCCTGTTTGCCACCCTCGAGCAGCAATTCGGCCTGACGCCGCGGCTGGCTTACGCCAAGGCCACCCAACCGCTGCAAGCCGGCCGCGCCGCCGACGGACTCCAGTTGCTCCGCAGCGCCAAAGCCAAGGCCGCCGCCAATGCCCTGCAGTGGGATCGCGTCATCTGCCAGTACCGCGAAGTTTCCAACGATCCGGCCGCGGCCCAGGCCTGGCAGGCCCTGGGGGATGCCTATCCCAACGACCTGGCCGTCCAGTCCACCATCCTCTTCGACGAGGACTCCGCCTGGTCCAATCGCGAGTTCATCGATCGCACCATCAACCGTCTCAAAGACCTGACCGGTGACGAGGCCACGAGCTGGAAGACCGCCCGCGCCCGCTGGCTGCTCGGCAGCGACAATCCGCAGCGCGACGCCCCCGCCGCCGTCGTGCTTCTCACCGACGTGCTCAAGACCTCGCCCGGCGAGGCCGCCCCACACGTGCTCATGGCCATCGCCTACGAAAAGCTACAGAACGACTCCGCCGCCGTCGCCGAATGGCGACAGGCCGCCGACATCGCCCCAAGTTCCCCCAAATTCCTTTTTGGGTTGCTTCACGCCCTCGACGCCGCCGGCCAAACGGATGACGCACGCCAGACCTTCGACCGCATCGCCGCCCTGCCCCATCTGCCGCCGGACCTGGCCCTGCAAGCCTCCATCCTCATCGCCTCCGAAGGCGACCCCCGCAGAGCCCAGGCGCTGCTCTTGGCCTATCCCGTCGCCAACGACCAGATTCTCCACGATGCCACGCTGGCCAAGGTGGACCGCCTCCTGGGCAAAGTGAACGACGCGGCCACCCTGTACTTCAATCTCGGCCAGGCCCCCTCCCTCGACCCGGCCACCATCGAGGCTGCGGCCGATTTCTTCGGCTCTCAGCATGACCCCGACGCCGCCAAAAAATTCCTCGCTCGCCTCGATTCCTTGACCCTGGCCCCCGGCCAGCGCGAACTGATCCTGGCGAACTTCGAGGAAAAATACGGCGACCCCGCCGCCGCGGCGCAACTTTACGCCGATGCCGTCAAGTCCGCCGCCGACCGCCCCAATGCCGCCATCCAGCAAATCGGCTTCTTTCTCCGCCAGAGGCAACTCCCCGCCGCCACCAGCGCCTTGGGCGCCGCCATCGCGCGCTGGCCCGACAACGCCGCCTTGGCCAATCTGAAATCCGCCATCGCCGCCCTGGCCGGCCCACCGCAGCTCGCCGAGCAGATGTGGCCCCTGGCCTTCACCCTCACGCGCAACCCCCTGGACCCCGCAGCCAGCGACACCCTCGCCATCCTCGCCGCCTCCTCCAGCGAAGATCCCGCCTCCACGCTCAAGAAACTCCAGGGCCTGATCGGCAAATACCCGCGCTTCCTGCCGCTCTACGAGCTAACCGTGCAGCGCCTCCTGGCCCAGCAGCGCTTCAATGACGCCGTGGCCATGGCCAGCTCGGCCATGACCCAATTCTCCGAATCCCCCGACGCCGCTCGCCTCTGCGCCCAAACCTATGCCCGCGTCGGACGCTGGAACGACGTGATCCTCGCCGCCAACCAGTGGCGGCAGCGCGGCGCCACCCAGCCTCTCTTGCCCGACCTGCTCATCGCCACCGCCGATCTTTTCCTCGATCAGCCTCGCGACGCCGTCGATCGCCTCTCCATCTACATCCCCGATGCCAAGAGCAATCCCGATCAGAACCAGCAGCTTCTGGCCACCTACGCCGAAGCGCTCATTCGCTCCGGCAGCGAAACCGACGCCATCGCCCTGCTGCGACCGTTGGCCGAAAAATCGGCTCAGTGGCGCTCCATCTGGCTCAAAGTCGCCGCCGCCGCACACGCCGATGCGCCCTCGACCGTCGCGGCGATCCAGCAGATTCTCCCGCTGCTCGATTCCCATGCCTTGCAGGACCAGCAAGCGCTGGCCGACGCCTACCTGGTCTGCGCCGCGCGCTGGAATTACTCCAACGGGTTCCAACTTGCCCGAGATGCCCTCCAGGGCTTTGTCGATTCGCCCGATGTCACCGTCCCCGCTCTGATGACCTACGCCCTGGCCTGCGGCGGCGCCGGTGACAACGTCGTCGCTGAAAAGGCCTATCGCCATCTGCTTTCGCTCGATTCCAAGCAACCTATCGCGCAGAACAATCTGGCCGACATCCTGCGCAAAAAAGATGATCCCGCCTCGCTCAAGGAAGCTGAAGGCCTGGCCCGCGCCGCCGTCGCCGCCAACCCCAACAATCCCGACACCGCCAATTTCTATGACACCCTTGCGCGCATTTTGCTCAAGCAGAATCGGACCAACGACGCACTGGCCGCGTTCATGGCCGGCGATCAGCTTCAGCCCAAGAACCTCAACATCCTGATCGGCGAGGCCTGGGTCTGCGCCACCACCAGCCGCATCGACGATGCCTCCAATTACCTGGCCCGCATTGACGCCGTCCTTCCCCCCGGCGCACGCCTGCTGGATGAATACCAATCCCAGTTGGACACGGCGCGAAAACTGGTGAAGGCCGCCACAGCCCCCAAGACCGAACCCGATATTTCTCCCGCCGCCACCCGACCCTGAATTCCAGCAAATCTTTGATCTTTCTCAATGTTCCGATAACATTGGGAAATCGATAGACCTGCATAAGTTTTTTAGAAATAAAAACTTGCGCAAAATCCGGCCGCTCTCCATCAAAAGTTTTCCGGCAGTGCGGCTTGTGACGGTTGCGCGGTTTATGACGTCCCTGCTCTTTCGCGAAAATTTCATGTTGGTGCAGGCGCAAATTCGGTGTATACTTTCGCCCGTCTGTTATCGGATGAATTGCTGTTACCGGACGCCCTTTGGCCGTACATCCGCGCGTCCATCGTGAAGAGAACATGCGGCAGAAAGGATGTGGGTTAGCGACTACGTCGTGTTCTCTGAGAGTGAGTGTGGGTGATAATTTGTTCGTTTCTTAACTCAGAAAAATGGTGAAGGCGGGCCGCTCCGTGATGGACGCTCGACCTTCAAGGAGGTTGAAGACAATGAAAGGCTTGATCAAGTTGGCCGCGGTTGCGGGGTTTTCCGCAATGGTTGGCCTGTTCGCCGGCACCTCTCGTGCCGCGACAGTTATCTCAAACATTGGTGGCAGCGGTTGGACCGCGACCTTTTCGGGCCTGTCCCTTGCCTCAGACCCTACTCAGCCCGTCGGGCAATTGAACGTTGAAAAAGGCGCCGTCTTCACAACGGCCAACGCCGGCGAAGGCCTGCTGATCACGTTCACGCAAACCTCGGCCAGCGCCACGTCGGTCATCGACTTCACCAATGAATCGATCACCAACAACACCGGCACGAATTGGAGCGGGTTTGAATTCGTTATCCTGAACGATGGCACCGGCTCGGCTTCATTCGAGACCACGGAGAATTCGCCCTTTGTTCCGCCCGCGGGGATTTTCACCACGGTGAGCGTCACCACGCTCGACGGCAATCCCGCCGTCGTCTATGGCGGCGGCAGCCAGGCCAATTTGGCCACGGCCCTCTGGGGCGTCGCCTCCGATGGCGACCTGCTCATCAGCGCCAATCCCCTGGGCATCGGTACCACCTTCACCTTCAAGGAAGTGCCGGTCACTGGACCGTTGGTTCCTCTGCCTCCGGCTGTTTGGCAGGGCTTGGTCGGAATCATGGGTCTTGGCCTCGTTTCCTGCGGCAAGAGCCTCAAGAAACTGATGGCCTGAACCGCTTTCACTTCTGTATGTTGCGAGGGTTGAGCCTTCAACCCTCGCTTTTTTTTGCGCGCCATGCGGGATTTGCCGCCCACTGTCGCGAAACCGGCTATTAATTGGATGCAACCGCCCGCGGTAAGATAATACCGATTAGCGCAGGTGCCCGTGCTTCGGGTATTGACGCGCAGTGGGTACGAGTCGTATTTTGCTGTAGCCGAATGACTGTTCTCGGGGCGTCTGGAGCGACGCTGCATCAGTTGGGCCATCGGCTATACAAGGAGGTTAGACGCATGTACATCTCATTGAAAAAATCCGCGCTGGCCGGATTTCTCGCCGTGCTCGCCGCCGCCAGTGCTTCCAACGCAGCAACCGTGATCTCGAACATTGGTGGTAGCGGCTGGACCGCGACCTTTTCGGGCCTCTCACTTGCCTCCGACCCCACCCAGCCCGCCGGACAGCTCAACCTTGAAAAAGGCGCGGCATTCACCCAGGCCAGTCTTGGGGAAGGTCTGCTGGTCACCTTCACTCAGACCTCCGCCAATGCCAAGCCGGTCATCGACTTCACCGATGAATCGGTCACCAATCTCACCGGTGTGACCTGGAGTGGATTCGATTTTCAGCTGCTGAACACCCTCAACTCCGCGGCTTCATTCATGACCACGTCGAATTCGCCCTTTATTCCGCCCGATGGGATTTTCACCACGGTGAACTCCGGATTGGTCGACGGCATTCCGACGGTCGCCTATGGCGGCGGCAGTCAAGCCAATTTGGCCACGGCCCTCTGGGGCATCGGCACCGACGGCGACCTGCTGATCGACGCCGACCCGCTGGGCATCGGCACAAGCTTCACGTTCAAGGAAGTCCCCGTCATCGGCAACAACGTGCCCGTGCCCCTGCCCACAACCTTCTGGCAGGGCTTGGTCGGCATCGCCGGCCTCGGCCTCGTCGCCGGCGCAAGGAAAATCAAGAATTTTTTCCTCTGATCGCAACGATCTTTTAGACACGATCACGCGAGGGTTGATTGACCTCAACCCTCGCGTTCTTCTTCGCGCTGATCCATCGCCCATCGCTGCCACAGGTTCCGGTACGTCGACTCGATGTTCCGCGCAAACCGCTCGCCGTCCATCAGCGGCGATTTCTCCATCCGGTCCCGCAGCGTCGCGCGAAGCTGGGCCAAGCGCGGCAAGTCCCCGGCCAGGCCCACGGCCAGCTTCACGAATTGCTCCTCGCTCCGGGCCGCCAGCTCCTTCAAATTCAAATTGCACAACTGGCTCCAGCCGGCGCGGCCCACCACCGTCTGGCCCACCAG
>DBZL01000036.1 GCA_002311745.1 Phycisphaerales bacterium UBA1161
GGGGGTCTGATACATCGCTTGCCGCGCGTAGGACCATTCCGCGTGCATGTCGCTGAGCATGGCCGTCCACGCCTCGCTGCCGCGGTCGAGCCTCAGATCGTCGCGGCGCGTGCCGGCGGCGACGTAGAACTTCCATAGCGGGGGATTGTCGGCGTCGCAGCGGAAATCAAGCTGGTACGTCTGAATCCAGGCGGCCACCAAGTGCAGCGGTTCGTCGTAGGTGGAGGATTTGTGGAGCCAGGCAAACCAGGAGGTCAGGGCGAAGGCGGCGAGGAGGACGGTGCAACAAGCGAAGCCGAGAGACGAAGAGACGGAGAGACGAAGAGACGAAGTGGAGGAGGAAATGGCTTCCGGTTTTTCTGTCACTTCGCCTCTTTGTCTCTTCGTCTCTATCTTTCACGACCCATCATACAACCAGATCGAACCACCCAGGATGGCCAGGGGCTGGGCGGAGCGGAATCGGTCGTAAACGGCGCGCTGCTCGGGGCGCAAATGCTGGCCCCCAAAGGCGGTGGCGCTGATGGCAAAAACAGGCGGCAGGCCGTTGGGGCCGAACTGGTCGGGCGGAGCATCGCTGCCGGGAAGATTGATGTAATGAATGCCGTAGTAGAGCGGGTCGACGGTGCCGAAATAGCAGAGCCAGAGCTGGCGGTCGGGGTGATGCACTTGCCAATCGGCCAGGTCGGGCAGATCCTGGCCCCAGTCGATGTTGGAATCGCCCAGGAGGCGGACGCCGCCGCGATAGCCGCCGGCGGCGACGTTGAAAAAGGGAATGTAATTGGGATACGCCCCGTACGTTTCCAACGCCAGGCCGAGGATCAGAATGGAAATGATCCACGCGGCCGGTTGGCCGAAGCGCTTCCATGCATCCGCGGCGACGACGCCCAGGAAAATGAAAAGAAAGGGATACACGGGAAGGACGTGGCGGATGCCCAGGTCCAGATGCGAACGCATGGCCACGATCATGTAGAGGGCCGGAGCGATGAGAACGGCGCAGAGAGCCCAGGCGCTGTGGCGATTGAACGATTTAATGGATCGGAAGCCCAGCGCTAGCGCCAACAGGGATGCGATGAGGGTGGCCAGCGGGGTTTTGAAGGCCATGGCCAGCGGGAAATAGTACCACCAACCGGTGAGGGAAAGCATGCCGCAGAGGAAGGCGCCGCGGGCCAAGCTGCCGGCGTAGGTGGTGAGAAATCCGCGCAGGAAGGCCTGGGGCAGAACGTGGTGGCGGTCGGCCCATTGCGTGGACTTGACGATGGGGCCGGGATGCCACTGGGCGACCCACTGCTCGCGCTGGGATGCGGGGGTGTCCAGAGAGGCATGATGGTCGGCGAGGGATTGGGTGCGGGCGTAGACGAGGATGATGTCGTCCAGGCTGGATGAGCCGGCTGGTCCGGGGGCGGAATTAAAACGAAATCCGTAGCACAACCAGATGAAGCCGTAGGAGATGATCAGGGCGGCGACGGCGATGGCGGCGGCGGCAGCGAAGCGCGACGACAGCCGGGCGGCGGTCCATCTCAAAACGGGCCAGGGCGCGGGGATCAGCACGCGGGCCAGCAGAGCCACAGCGAGGATGGGGATGGCCAGGACGGCGGAGAATTTGGTGGTCAGGGCAGCGCCCAGGAGCAGTGCTAGGAGCGCGCATCGCGGCAGGGTTGCCCGCTGTCCGGTCAGCCAAACGCTTGCCATGAAGGCGACAAAGAGCAGCGCGATCGGGACGTCGTTTTTGACCAGGGGGCCGTGAGCGAGGAAGTTGGGGTCCAGGGCGAAGGCGGCGGCGGCGACAACGGCGGCCACCGGCCCGCGCAAGCGCCAAGCCCACCAAGCAATCAGGGCGCCCAGGAGCGCGGCCAGGACGATCATGCGGGCGCGTGCGGCGCGGATCAGGGCGTCGGCGTCGTTGCCGGGCGTCTGAAACAGGGCGTGCGTAGCGTACGAGCGCTGGGCGGAAATGGACGTCAACAACTTCGTCCAGGCGTCGGTCTGTTGGTCGAGTATCAAATCGCGCCGGCGCGTGGCGGCGGCGATGTAGAACTTCCAGAGCGGGGGATTGTCGCTGTCGCAGCGGAAATCGAGCTGGTGGGTCTGAGTCCAGGCGGCCACCAAGTGCATCGGCTCGTCGTAGGTGGCGCATTTGGGTAGCCAAGCAAACCAGGCGGTGAGGGCGAAGGCGGTAAGGAGAGCCGCACAGGAGAGTAGTGCGAGAGACGAAGTGGAGGAAGTGGGAATGTTTTCTTTTTCTTTCACTTCGTCTCTCCGTCTCTTCGTCTCTTCGTCTCTTTGTAACTCCATACTCACCGCCCCTCGTACAGATAAATCGACCCGCCGAGGATGGCGATGGGTTGGCGGCCGCGCAAAAAGAGTTGGTATCGGCGGTGGATCGCGGAGGGCATCTCCAGGCCTTGCAGGGTGGTGGCGCTGATGGCCACGATTGCCGGGTCATGATCCGACAGGGGCAGGTCCTGGGGCGCCTGGCTGCCAGGCAGGTTCACATAATGAATCCCGTAATAGCGCGGATCGGCGGTGCCGAAGTAGCAAAGCGCCAACTGCCGGTCGGGATGTAGTTTTTGCCAATCGCGCAGGGCGGGCAGGTCCTGGCCCCAGTCGAGGTTGGAGTCGCCCAGCAAGCGCACGCCACCGCGTGCACCGCCGGCGGCCACGTTGAAAAAGGGGAGAAAATCGGGGTAAGCAAAGAAAGTTTCGACGGCCAGGCCCAATGCGAGGATGGGCACGATCCACGCGGCGGTCCTGGGGACGCGGGCGAAGGCGTCGGCGGCGGCCACGCCTAAGAAGACGAACAAAAACGGATAAACGGGAAAGATGAGGCGCAGACCCAGGTTGACGTGCGACGACATGGCCATGGCCATGTAGAAGACCGGAGTGATCACGGCGGCCCAGAAGGGCCACCAATGCGGCGAGGCCGTCGCCCGGCCGAGACGCCGCAGGCGGGATCGGCAGGTCCCAAGCCACGTGGCCGTCGCTAATGCCAGGGCGATCAGCGTGGCCAGCGGAGTCTTGAAGGCGAAGGCCAGGGGAAAGTAATACCACCAACCGAAGAACCCGAGGCGGCCGCATAGGAAACTCGGGCGGTACGCGCTTGAGGCATAGGTGTAAATGAATCCGCGTACAAAGGCCTGGGGAAGCAGGTGGTGGTTGAAAGCGGCCTGAGCGGCGCGGACGATCAGGTCCGGCTGCCACTGGCTGGCCCACTGCAGAAGCTGCTCGGGGGGAATGTCCCACGTGATCTTGTGGTCGCGAATGGTTTGGGCGTCAGCGCACCAGGTGAGGGTGTCGTTCAGCGAGAAGTCCTGGCCGCGGGCGACGCGGTATCGAAACCCGTAGCAGGCCCAGGTGATCGGGTAGCTGATGAGGATGGCGAAGGCGAAGATCGCAGCGGCGACGGCCAGGCGCCGCCCGAGATTGCGGGCCGTCCATTTCAGCAGAGGCCAGGGCTGCGCGGACAGGGCGCGGGCCAACAGCATCAGGCCCAGGATCGGAATGGCGAACAATCCGGAAAATTTGGTATTGGTGGCCGCGCCCAGCAAGAGCGCCACGGCGACGGATCGGCCCAGCGTGGCCCGCTCGCCGGTCAGCCAAACCGCTGCCGCCAGGGCGAAAAAGAGGAGCGTGATCGCCACGTCGTTCTTGATGAGGGGAGAATGGGCCAGGAAATTGGGGTCGAGGCAAAACGCGGCGGCGGCGGCGACGCCGGCCCGCGGGCCGCGCAGACGCCAGGCCCACCAGGCGACAAGAGCGCCCAGGAGCACGCCCAGTACGAGCATGCGGGCGCGGCCGGCGCGGATCAGGGCATCGGCGTCATTGCCGGGCGTCAGATACATCGCCTGCTTGATGAAGGCCCACTGCAGGGACGGGCCGGAGAGCATCCCCGTCCATGAATCGCCGCTGCGGTCGAGTTTCAGGTCGCGGTCACGTGTGCCCAGGGCGAGGTAATACTTCCAGAGGGCCATGCTCTCGGGGTCGCAGCGGAAATCGCCGTCATGGGTCTGCAGCCATGCCGATACCAGGTGGCCGGGTTCGTCGACGGTGGCGCATTTGAGGAGCCAAGCATGCCAGGAGGTGAGGGCGAAGAGGGTAAGCAGTGCCGCACAGCAGAGCAGTGCGAGAGACGTAGAGACGGAGAGACGAAGAGACGAGGTGGAGGAAGTGGGAATGTTTTCCTTTTCTTTCACTTCGTTTCTCCGTCTCTTCGTCTCTTCGTCTCTTTTTGCATTCACTTCCCCTCGTACAGATAAATCGACCCGCCGAGGATGGCGATGGGGGTTTGGCGGACGAAAGTCTCATAGGTGGCGCGGAGCTGGGCGGGATAGTATTCGCCCTGCAAGGCGGTGACGCTGAAGGCCAGGACGCGGGGCCGACCGCTCATGGGGAGCTGGTCGGGCGGAGCGAAGCCGCCGGGCAGGCACACGTAATGGATGCCGTAGTAGCGCGGATCGGGTGCGCCGAAATAGCACAGGTAGAGTTGCTTGTCGGGATGGCGGCGCTGCCAGTCGGCCAGGGCGGGCAGATCCTGTCCCCAGTCGATGTTGGAATCGCCCAGGATTTTGGCGCCGCCGCGATAGCCGCCGGCGGCCACGTTGAAAAAGGGGAGGAAGTCCGGATAAGCGCTGTAGGTCTCGACGCTCAGGCCAAGCACCAGGATCGCGATGATCCACAAGGCGGGCTTGCCCCAGCGCCGCCAAGCATCGGCGGCAACGACGCCGAGGAAGATGAACAGAAACGGATAGACGACCAGGACGTGGCGAATGCCCACGTTCTGGTGCGAGCGCAACGCCATGAGCATGTACAGCGCCGGCGCAAGCACGGCGGCGATGATCGGCCAGGATTGCATCGGCGTGCGGCCCCCGTGGCGGCGAAACGCCAATCCCGCCCACAGCGCCAGGGCCAAGGCGATCAGCGTCGCCAGGGGAGTTTTGACGGCCATGGCCAGTGGGAAGTAGTACCACCAGCCGGTGAGCCTGACCTGTCCGCAGAGAAATGCGCGGCGGCAGATCATCGTCCCATAGGTGTAGAGCAAGCCGCGCAACCAGGCTTGGGGAAGAAGATGGTGCGCCGCGGCCCACAGCGTGAAACGCACGATCGGGGGGGTGGGCGTTTCGCCGGCCCACTGCCGCATTTGCGATTCGGTCGCGTCCACCGGAGCGCCATGATCGAGCTGGCCCTGGGCGACGATGCAGATCTGGGCAACGTCATCGAGGTCGGCGGGTTGGCCCGCGGCGGTATTGAAGCGAAAACCGTAACAGGCCCAGATCGCGACGTAAGAGACAACGACGGCGGCGGCGAAGATGGCCGCGGAGGCGGCCAGGCGCTGCGCCGTGGTGCGGGCAGTCCAGCCGAGCACGGGCCAGGCCGCCGGCAGCAGAGCTCGCGCCAGCAGGGCCAGGGCCAAAATGGGAATCGCCAGGACACCGGAGAACTTGGTCGCCAGCGCCGCGCCGACGATCAGGGCGATGGCGGCGCAGCGCAGGAGCGTGGCGCGCTCGCCGCTGAGCCACACGGCCGCCATCAGCGCCAAGAACAACAGGCAGATGATCACGTCATTCTTGATCAGGGGAGCATGGGCCAGGAAATTGGGATCAAAACAGAAGGCGGCGGCGGCGACGACGGCGGCGACGGGGCCGCGCCAACGCCAGGCCCACCAGGCGGTCAGGGCCCCCACCAGCACGCCCAGGAGCAGCATTCGGTCGCGGGCGGAGCGGATGAGGGCGTCGGCGTCGTTGCCGGGAGTCTGGTAAAGGGCGTTGGTGACGTACCACTGCTGGGCATCGATGACGTGCAACATGGCGATCCACTGGCCGCTCTGGCGGTCGAGTTGCAGATCGCCGCGGCGCGTGCCGAGGGCGAGGTAATACTTCCACAGGGGCGGGTCCTCGGGGTTGCAGCGAAAGTCCGCGTCGTGCGTTTGAAGCCAGGCGCCGACCAGATGCAGCGGCTCGTCGTAGGTGGCGCATTTGTGGAGCCAGGCATGCCAGGAGGTGGTGGCGAAGGCGAGCAGGAGCGCGATGCAGACGAGGAAAGCTAGAGACGAAGAGACGGAGAGACGAAGAGACGAAGTGGAGGAAGACGGAAGTGTGTGCGCATTTTTCACTTCGTCTCTACGTTTCTTCGTCTCTTCGTCTCTTTGCATATCACCTCACCTCATACAAATAAATCGACCCGCCCAGGACGGCGATGAGTTGTTGGCCGTGCAAGAGCAATTGGTATCGGCGATGCATCGCGGAATTCATGTGCAGACCCTGCAAGAAGGTGGCGCTGATGGCCAGGACGGCCGGAGGATGAATGAAAACGGGCAGGTCATTCGGGGCCTGGCTGAATGGCAGGTTCTGGTAACGGATGCCGTAATAGCGCGGATCGACGGAGCCGAAGTAGCAAAGCGCCAACTGCCGGTCGGGATGTAGTTTTTGCCAGTCGCGCAGGGAGGGGAGGTCCTGGCCCCAGTCGAGGTTGGAATCGCTGAGCAGGCCCAGGCCGCCGCGGGCGCCGCCAGCGGCGACGTTGAAGAAGGGAAGAAAGTCGGGGTAGGCGCAATAGGTTTCGACGGCCAGGCCGAGGAGAAAAGCGGCGATGACGGCGGCGGTGGATTTAGGCCAGCGGGCAGCGGCGGCCGCGGCAACGACGCCCATCCAAATGAACAGGAATGGATAGACGGGCAGAATGTGGCGAAGGCCCAGGTTCACATTGGAGCGTAAGGCCATAAACAGGTACAGCGCCGGAGGCACGCCCGCGGCGATCACGGTCCAGGGACGATGCCACAGGGCGGCGAAGCGGCCGCGGAGCTTGGCCAACCATACGCACAGAGCCAGCGCCAAGCCAATCAGCGTGGCCAGCGGGGTTTTGAAGGCCATGGCCAGGGGAAAGTAATACCACCATCCGCTGAGGCTGAGTTGTCCGCACAGAAAAGTCCCGCGGTACATCGTGCTGCCATAGGTGTAGAGGAGCCCCACAAGCCATGCGTTGGGCAGGAGGTGATGCTGGTTGATCCAGAGGACCGAGCGGACAAAGCGGTCGGGACGCCATTGGGCGGCCCACTGCTCGAGCTGATACACGGTGAGATCCCAGGAGGGTTGGTGGTCGCGAATGGCTTGGTATCTGGCGGTGATTTGCAGGACATCGTGAAAATCGGAGACGGTGTTGGGGGCATTGCCCATGCGGAAACGAAAATCGTAACAGGCCCAGATGAGGGCGTAGGAGAGTGCCAGGGCGGCCAGGGCGATGGCACAGGCGGCGAGCAGGCGGTGGAGGCGCGTGCGCGCGGTCCATGCCAGGACGGACCAAGGGTCGGGCAGGACGACGCGGCCCAGCAGCAGCAGAGCGAGGATGGGAATGCCCAGGAGTCCGGAGAACTTGGTGGTTAGGCCGGCGCCCAGGAGCAAGCCGACGGCGGCGCAGCGGAAGAGAGTGGCGCGGCGGCCGACCAGCCACAGGGCGGCGGTCAGACCAAGCAAGGCCAGGGCGATGGGGACATCGTTTTTGACCAGGGGAGCGTTGGCCAGGAAATTGGGATCGAGACAAAAGGCGGCGGTGGCAACGACGGCCGCCAGGGGGCCGGCCAGGCGCCAGGCCCACCAAGCGATCACCGCGGCGAATAACGCCCCCAGCAGGACCATGTGGGCCCGTGCGGCGTTCAGGACGGCGTCGGCGTCGGTGCCCGGGGTTTGATACAGGGTGTACCTAGCGAAGGGATCGTGCCTGGCCACGTTTTGCAGCATGGCGGACCAGCCGGGGCTGCTGTGATCGATCTTCAAGCGGTCGCGCGACAAACCGGCGATGGCGTAATACTTCCACAGGGGTGGATCTTCCGGGTTGCAGCGGAAATCGGCATCGTGGATTTGGATCCATGCGGCGACCAAATGCATCGGCTCATCGTAGGTGGCGCATTTGTGTCGCCAGGCCAACCAGGAGGTGAGGGCGAAGGCGGTGAGTAGCGCCGCGCAGCAGAGCAAGGCTAGAGACGAAGCGACGGAGAGACGAAAAGACGAAGTGGAGGAAGGCGGAGCGTCTGTCACTTCGTCTCTTGCTCTCTTCGTCTCTTCGTCTCTTTGCATATCACCTCACCTCGTACAGATAAATCGATCCGCCCAGGACGGCGATGGGTTGTTGGCCGTGCAAGAGCAGTTGGTATCGGCGATGCATCTCGGAATTCATGCTCAGGCCCTGCAAGGCGGTGGCGCTGATGGCCAGGACGGCCGGGGGATGAATCGAGACGGGCAGGTCATCCGGGGCCAGGCTGGCCGGCAGGTTCTGGTAACGAATCCTGTAATAGCGCGGATCGACGGAGCCGAAATAGCACAAGAGCAGTCGGCGGTCGGGATGCTGCTGTTGCCAGTCGCGGAGGGCGGGGAGGTCCTGGCCCCAGTCGAGGTTGGACTCGGTGAGGAGTCGCAGGCCACCGCGGGCGCCACCGGCGGCGACGTTGAAGAAGGGAAGAAAGTCGGGGTAGGCGCAATAGGTTTCGACGGCCAGGCCGAGGATGAAAGCGGCGACGGCGGCAGCGGCGGGTTTAGGCCAGCGTGCGGCCGCGGCCGCGGCAATGACGCCTAAAAAGACGAACAGGAACGGATAGACGGGAAGAATGTTGCGCAGGCCGAGGCTGAATCCGGAGGACATCGCCGTGGCCATGTAAAACGCCGCGGGGACGACGGCGATCCAGCGAAGCCACCAAAGGGAGGAGGCGGAGGCTCGCGGGACGGGGTTGGGCGGTCGCAAGCCCAAGAGCCAGGCGAGCAGCGCCGCCGCCAGAGCGATGAGCGTGGCCAGGGGGGTTTTGAAGGCCATGGCCAGGGGAAAGTAATACCACCACCCGGTGAGGCTGAGCTGTCCGCACAGAAATGATCCGCGGTACATGGTGCTGCCATAGGTGAAGAGGAAGCCAACGAGCCAAGCGTGGGGCAGGAGTTGATGCTCGTTGGTCCAAAGTACGGCGCGGACCAAGGGGTTGGGGCGCCACTGGGCAGCCCACTGCTCGATCTGATCGACGGGGACATCCCAGGAGGGGTGGTGATCGCGAATAGCTTGGTATTTGGCGATGGTTTGCAGGGCATCCTGGAGATCGGAGACGGTGTTGGGAGCGTTTCCCATGCGGAAACGAAAATCGTAACAGGCCCAGATGAAGGCGTAGGAGAGTGCCAGGGCGAACAGGGCGATGGCGGCGGCGGCGAGGAGGCGGTGGAGGCGCGTGCGCGCGGTCCATGCCAGGACGGGCCATGGGTCGGGAAGGACGACGCGGCCTAATAGAGCCAGAGCGAGGATGGGAATGCCCAGGACGCCGGAGAGCTTGGTGGTCATAGCGGCTCCCAGGAGCAAGCCGACGGCGGCGCAGCGGAAGAAGGTGGCGCGGCAGCCGATCAGCCACAGGGCGGCGGTCAGACCAAACAAGGCCAGGGCGATGGGGACATCGTTTTTGACCAGGGGAGCGTTGGCCAGGAAATTGGGGTCGAGACAAAAGGCGGCGGTGGCAACGACGGCGGCGAGCGGGCCGGCCAGGCGCCAGGCCCACCAAGCGATCACCGCGGCGAACAATGCCCCCAGCAGGACCATGCGGGCCCGTGCGGCATTCAGGACGGCGTCGGCGTTTGTGCCCGGGGTCTGATAGAGGGTGTACGTGGCGAAGGGATCGTGCACTTCCAGCTTTTGCACCATGTCGGACCAGCCGGCGCTGCTGTGATCGATCTTCAAGCGGTCGCGTGACAAGCCGGCAATGGCGCAATACTTCCACAGGACCATGTTCTCCGGATCGCAACGGAAGTCGCCGTCGTACGTTTGAATCCAGGCGGAAACGAGGTGACAGGGCTCATCGTAGGTGGCGGATTTGTGGAGCCAGGCGTGGACGGCGGTGAAGGAGAAGGCGGTAAGGAGAGCCGCACAGCAGAGCAATGCTAGAGACGAAGAGACGGAGAAACGAAGAGACGAAGTGGAGGAGGAAATGGGTGCCGATTTTTCTGTCACTTCGTCTCTTTGTCTCTACGTCTCTACGTCTCTTCTGCCAACCCTACATTGCGGCGCGGCCGGCCTGCAACAGGTCCAAGGGCTGGGCGCGAGCGACGCCGACGGCGGGGGCGAGGCTGGCGACCAGGGCCACGGCCAAGACGGCGGCGCATCCGATGATCAGGATCATCCAGGGAATGACCAGGGCGGGGCTGTAGCCCATGACGACGCCGCTGAGGGCGCGGGCGTCGACGGCCATTTCCAGACCAGCGCCCACTCCCAGGGCGATGCCGACGAGGCCGAGCATGAGGGCCTCGGCCAGGACGAGTCTGAGCAGTTGGCTGCGGACGACGCCGACGCTGCGCAGCACGCCGAATTGCCAGCGCCGGGAGCGCACGGAAGCCATGACGGTGTTGGTGACGCCCAGGGAGGCGACGGCCATGGCGGCAAAGGCGACGGTGCTGATGAGCAGAAGCAGGCGATAGAAGGCGTTTTCGACGGCGTACTTGATCTGGCGGACATCGCCGGCGCGCAGGCCGCGGTCGCCCAGGGCCTTTTGGGCGTCTTTGAGCAGTTTCTGTTTGTCGATGCCGCCCTGGAGATTGGCGGCGAAGAGGCGGCTGCCGGTGACGCCAAAGTCCTTCTTGGCGTCGTCGAGGGAACCGAAGACGCAGGCGGCGGTCTGTTGATCCAGGAGTCGGTCGAGGTCGAAGAGGCTGATGACCAGATCGGCGCCGGGGGACCAGACGATGCCGCAGATGGTGTAGGTCTGCCAGCCGTTGACGCTGGTGAACAACTGGAGGGTGTCGCCGACCTTGAGGTGTCTAACCTGCCGGAATTCATCGGTGACGATGATGTGTCGGCCTATCTGCAATTCGGCGGCGGCGCGGGCGGCGGCGATGGCTTGCTGATCGGCGGGAAGCGGTTGGCCGTTGTCGTCGCGGAATTCCAGTTGCACAAGCTTCACGGCCCGCTCGGGCGGGACACCGAAGAAGATGACGGTGCCGCCTCGTCCGACCATGGCGGCGGCGAGGAGGAAGGTTTTGGAGTCGCCGAGGGGCGTGGCCATGGCCACGGGCAAGAGGCTACCGCGCTGGATGACGGGCAGATCGGCCAGGTCCTTCTGCTGTGCCCAGGGGATGGAGTCGGCGCTGTAGATGAAGATGTCGGGGAACTTGTCAGGCAGGCGCCAGCCGCCGATGAGGGAGTGTCCCTGCACCTGCATGGCGATGAGGGTGGCCAGGCCGACCATCAGGGCGGCGGCGGTGCCGGCGGAGCGCCAGATTCCTCCGCTGAGCTGCTGGCGAAGCAGTTGGGCGGGCAGGCGCAGGACCAGGGCCAGCAGAGGGGAAAGGATTTTTTCCGCGAACCAGACGACCAGAGGCGCCAAAAGGAAGAACCCGAACATGACACCGCCCAGGCCCAAAGCAAAGTGGCCGAAGAAGCGGATGTTGCGTGCGGTCTGGTCGGGGTCGGCGACACCGAAGGCGTGCAGGATGCTCTGGAGGGGTCCGAAGAACAGAAGCGGATCGGCGCCGGCCAGGACCAGGCCCCCCACGGCCCAGGCGAGCGGGGGGCGGCGGGCGGGCGGGGCGGCGCCCTGGACGCTCATCGCCTCCAGGGGGCTGACGGCGGAGGCGGTCCAGGCGGGCAGGATGCTGGCGGCCAGAGCGGTCAGGATGGACCCGGCGGCGGCGAAGGCCATGCCGCCGGTACTGTACAGCGCGCCGGCGGCAAACATCTGGCTAAAGCGCCAGTAGAGCAGATTCATCCAGAGCATCCCGGCCAGGATTCCCAGGACAACGCCGGCGATGGAAAGGATCAGGCCTTCGAGAATAACCAGGCGGAAAATCTGGCTGCGCAAGGCGCCGACGGCGCGCAGCATGGCCAGGGTGCGCTGGCGCTCGGTGACGCCCATGCTCAGGGCGGAGAAGGTGATGAACATGGCGGTCACCATGGAGGCGACGCCGCCAAAATAGCTGACCACGTGCACGCCGCGGAGATTTCTGCTCAATTCGCTGGCGGTGTCGCGGCGCATGCGCAGTCGCAGGTTGGCGTCCATGGAGGCCAGGCGGTCGGTCCAGCGTTTTTGAAACGCGGCGAAGTCGGCGCTGTCCTTGAGGAAGAGGGTGATGCGCGAGACCAGCGGGGGATTGTCCTGATCGGTGAAGTGCTGCAGCGTCTCGATGGGCAGGTAGATGGTGGGCCAGCGTTCGGCAAAAAGCGTGGGTTTGTGCACGATGCCCAGGACCTTGAGGTTCAGCTTGTGCAGGCCGGGCAGCTCGAGGTTGTCGCCGATGTTGATGCCCAGCTTGTCCTGGGCGACCTGGTCGATGACGGCGAAATTTCCGCCGGGGGACTCGAACCATCGGCCGCTGTTGATTTCCATGGACTCGGTCTTGGAATCCAGGCCGCGGCGGATGCCGATCAGCTCGACGTTGATCTGATCGGCGGGAAGCCCGCCGGCTTGGACGTGCTGGGCGGAGCGGGATGGACCGACGGCGCCGGGGGCGCGCGGCAAGGCGCGACGCGAGGTCAGGCGCCCGGAGGCCTCGCGGACGTCGGGGTCCTGGTTAAGCAGATCGACCAGGCGCTGGGGGACCAGGCCCTGCGACTCGGTGGCGGGATAGATGAAGGCGTCGGCCGTGCCCATGTAGTGATTCATGAAGCGCAGGGCGGAGGCTTCCATGGATCGGTAGCCGCTGGTCACGGCCACGACCAGACTGACCGACAAGGCAATGGCGCCGACGGTGAGGGCGGTGCGAACCTTGCGGACCAGAAAATTGGAGATGGCCAGGCGGTACAAAATCATGTGGGAAGTTGCTGGTTGCTAGTTGCTGGTTGCTAGCTGCGAGCTGCCGGTTGCGATTCCTTCTTTGCTAGCAACTAGCAACGAGCAACTGGCAACTCCTCTTATCATTTCAACGACTCCTGATATCGCGCCGCCAGGTCTTGGCCGGTGGCGCCATCGGTGGCAAAGCGCTGGACGAATTGGCCGTCGCGGATGACGACGACCTCCTGGGCATAGACGGCGACGGACGGCTCGTGCGTGACCATGACGATCGTCTTGCCGTGGGTGAGGCAAAGATCGCGGAGCAGTTCACAGACAGACTTGCCGCTGACGCTGTCGAGGTTTCCGGTGGGCTCATCGGCCAGAACAATGGCCGGGTCGGCGGCCAGGGCGCGGCCGATGGCGACGCGCTGCTGCTCGCCGCCGCTGAGCGCATCGGGACGATGGGTGCGGCGATCGGACAGGCCCAGGATGTGCAAGAGCTGATCGACCTTGGCCGCCACCGCCCCACCGTCGGAGCTGTCCAGCATCAGGGGCAGGGAGACGTTTTCCTGGGCCGTGAGCGTGGGAATCAGGTTGAAGGCCTGAAAGACCAGGCCGATGTTTCGGCGGCGAAACAGGGTGAGCTGCTTGTCGGACATGCGGGCCAGATCGGCGCCGTTGATGCGGATGCTGCCGGCGTTAGGGCGTGCCAGGCCGGCCATCAGGTGCAGCAGGGTGCTCTTGCCCGAGCCGCTGGCGCCCATGACGGCCAGGAACTGGCCCTGCTGAACCGCCAGACTGATCCCGGCCAAGGCGGTAATGACGCGATCGCCCTGATGAAAGCGTTTGACGACGTTATCGACGACGAGGGGAGCCATCATCCTCCTGGAGCGGCATACTCCAGGACTATAGCCGCGTGAAAAAGGGGCCACAAGCCGCGTCGCACGCGACGCGGCTAAAATGACGGCGTGCGATTGCTGATCACGTCCGATCTGCATTACAACCACCCGGTGTCGCAACCGCTGGCGGAAGAACTGATCGAGCGCATGAACGCCGCCGGGGGCGACGTGCTGCTGGTGATCGGCGATACGGCCGTGGCAGATGGGGATTGTTGGGAGCAATGCCTCGGCCGATTCCGCTTTGACGGCCCGAAGCTGCTGGTGGCGGGGAATCACGAGCTGTGGACGAACGGAAACGACAGCCTCGCGGTGCTGATGAACCAGCTTCCGCGGCGGGCGGCGGCGCTGGGTTGGCGGTGGCTGGCGGATGAGCCGCTGGTGATCGGGGACGTGGCCCTGGTCGGCAGCGTGGGGTGGTACGACTATTCGTTTGCCCAAAAAGAACTGGGGATTCCACGGCGATTCTATGAGAACAAGATTTCACCGGGCGTGGCCCAGCGGCTGGAAAAGTTCGCGCACCTTCTGGGCGAGGACGTGGGGGAACGGGCCAGGCGGCTGTATGCCCGGTGGAACGACGGCGTGCACGTGAAACTGGGCATGAGCGACGAGAAGTTTCTGGCGGCGCTGCTGGGGCGGCTGGAGGAACAATTGGCGGGGCTGGCGCGGGTGCCGAACGTGATCGCGGCGGTGCATTGCCTGCCGTTCGCCCAGCTCCTGCCGCCGTCGCACAACGCACAGTGGGATTTTGCCAAGGCCTACCTGGGCAGCGAAAAAATCGGGCAGCTCTTGCTCAAGTATCCCAACGTGAAGCGCGTGTATTGCGGGCACAGCCATTTCCCGGCGCGGGCGCGGGTGGGACACCTCACCGCGGTCAGCACCGGCTGCGGTTACAGACACAAGCGATTCTTGCAGGTCGAAATTTGAGAGCCGCAGCACGATAATGGCCGGCCGACAATGATCGCCCTTCGATTCGCCTTTGAACTGCTGATCCTGAGCGTCGCCAGCGTTGGACCGGGTTTGTTCTTGCTGGGGCGATGGCGCCGCCCATCGCTGGAAAAGCTGTGCTTGGCCATCGGCTTGTCGTGGCTGGTCATTTACCTGGCGGCGACGGGGATCTACCTGGGGGACCTGAATGGGCGCTGGTATCTGGCGGTTTTCGGGCTGTGCGCTGTGGCGACGGCGTGGAGATGGCGCGGGCTAAGGGGGCTTTGGGAACACAAGCAGGTGCGGCGCGCCGTGGCGGGGTTTGGCCTGCTGCTGCTGTGGAACCTGCTGATGCTGTCGCTGGTGCGAAGCTACAGCGGCGGCGATTGGTTCGGCGACTGGTTCGAACACTACCAGCGGTCCGTGTTTTTCCTGGATCACCTGCCGAAGGAGACGAAGTTTCTGGGCGTGTACGATCTGCCGGCGCGGCCGCCGATGATGAATCTCCTATGCGGCGGCATCCTGGCGGCGGTGGGGAAAAGCTACGACGTGTTTGGGCCGGCGGCGGTCTTCCTGAACCTTCTTGTGTTCTTCCCCTGTGCGCTGATCAGCAGCGCGCTGGTGCGCCGCGGGCGGCGGTTGGGGCTGCTGACGGTTTTCTTCGCCGCCTCGCCGTTGATCGTGCAGAACGCGACGTTCATGTGGACCAAGCTGTTTGCGGCGTTTTACGTGATCCTGGGGACGTGGCTGTATCTGCGCGGGTGGCAAAAGCAGGAGCCGTGGCGAATCATCGCGGCGCTGGCGGCGCTGGCGAGCGGATTCATCGCTCACTATTCCGTGGGGCCGTACCTTCTTTTCTTCGCGCTGCACTACGCGGTGGTCCTGCGCAGCCGGCGGCGCCCATGGACCGAGCTGCTGGGCTCGGCGGCCGCGGGCGCCCTGATCCTGGCCAGTTGGTTCCTCTGGGCCGTGTGGAGGTACGGTTGGAAAATCACGACCTCCTCGAACACGGCCGTGGCGGATGCGCGGAAACTCTCGGCGCTGGGGAATCTGCGCAAGATCGGGTGGAATATATTCACGACGCTGGCGCCGCATCCTTTGCACGTGCCGCTGCGGCGGTTTGAGCTGGACTTCTGGCAGCCCAGCTCACTGGGTTGGCTGCGCGATTACTGGTTCATGATCTATCAGACGACGTTGCTGGCCGGGATGGGACTGGTTGGTGGATTGCTAGTGCTGTGGCTGCTGTGGCGAAGCCTGCGGCCGGGGGCTGGAGGCCGGGGGCGGCGGCTTTTTTGGGGATCGTTCGTGGGATTCTGCGCGATCGCCGGGATCGCGGCGCACGGAGCGGCAACGCAATGGGGCGTGGCGCACATTTGCCTGCAACCGCTGATGGTGCTGGGCGTGACGCTGCTGGCGGCATCGTTTGGCACGATGCCGACGTGGATGAGGCGCGTCGCCGCGGCGGGGCTGGTGGCCGATTTTTGCCTGGGGATTTTCCTGCACATCCACGTGCAACGGACGCTGATGCCCCTGGAACAGATCGGATCGACGAGGCTGATCGCGCTGAGCGATCAGCTGCTCAGCACGGGGGCGATCGAGAATGACATCGTGCGAATCGGCAGCCAGGCGGTGCTCTGGGGGGACCACTTTGCCGGCGTGCAAACGCCGCTGCAAGCGGTCATCATTTTGCTGTTTGCGGCAGCGCTGTATCGCGTGAGTCGGGCGGGGAGTGGGACCAAGCCGGACAGGTATTTCTATTTTCTGCTGGCACTGCTGGCGGTGGGAATCATTTTCTGCGGCCGGGATCAGTTCAGGCAAAGCGAAGCGGCTAGCGACGAACAACTGCGTGATCCGGCGCCCTACGCTGCTGCGGTGCGGAACGATCCGGATTCGTCCGCGGCGCGCTTGGCCCTGGGGGAAGCGCTGTACCGCAACGGACAACTCGAGCAGGCGACGGACAGTTTCCTGGAGGCGGCGATCCTGAACGTGCCCAATGACCCGGCCCGCTATGACCTGCTGTTGTGCATCGCGCAAAGCGGCCATCGCGAGGCGGCGGTGCTGGGGAGCCTGGTGGCCGCGGACGAGGTTGCGGGCGATCCCGATTCCGCCGCGGGGCACGTCAAGCTGGGGGCGGTGCTGGTTCAAAAGCGGCATCTGGGTCCGGCGCAGGACCAGGCGGCGCGGGCGTTGCAGTTGTCGCCGGACTCGGCCGACGCGCACTACCTGATGGGAGCGGTGTGCTTCCGCCTGGGCGGGCGCGAGCACCTGGATCAGGCCATCGAGCATTTCTCCGAGGCGTTGCGGCTGCGGCCGAGTTTTGCCGAGGCGGCCCAGGCGTTGCGGGCCAGCCGGGCCGCACGAGAGGCCAGCCGAACGCATTAGCACTTCGGATAGAACCTGCGGCGTTGGATCGGCTATACTTAATACGGCTCGGATTGTGAACCGCGACCGCCGCAGGAGTTAACGATGGCCGGCATGACCATGACAGAAAAAATCCTCGCCCGACACGCGGGCAAAAGCCAGGTCCAGCCAGGGGAAAACGTCTGGGTGGATGTGGACATCCTCATGACGCACGACGTGTGCGGGCCGGCAACCATCAGCATCTTCCACCAGGAATTCGGGGCCAAGGCCAAGGTGTGGGATGGCGACAAGGTGGTCGTCATCCCGGACCATTACATTTTCACGGCCGATCAGAGGTGCCACCGCAATGTTCAGGTCCTGCGGGATTTCGTGAAGGAGCAGGGTCTGCGCTATTTCTACGACGCGGAGTTCGTCAAGAGCGAGCCGACGATGCCCAATCCGTACCGGGACCCGACCAAGACCAGCTACAGGGGCGTGTGTCACAAGGTGCTGCCGGAGGAGGGGCACGTGCGGCCGGGCGAGCTGCTGCTGGGCACGGACAGCCATACGTGCACGGCCGGGGCGCTGGGGCAATTCGCGACGGGGATCGGCAACACGGATGCGGCGTTCGTGCTGGGCACGGGCAAGCTGTGGCTGAAGGTGCCGCCGACGATGAAGTTCACGTTTCACGGGACGATCCCGGCGTACCTGACGGCCAAGGACCTGATCCTTGCGGTCATCGGCCAGATCGGCGTGGGCGGAGCGACGTATCGCAGCATGTACTTCGCCGGGGATGGCATCGCGTCGCTGAGCCTGGAAGACCGGATGACGCTGACGAACATGACGATCGAAGCGGGCGGAAAAAACGGCGTGTGCGACGTGGACGAAAAGACGCTGGCCTACGTGCGGCACCGCAGCAAGCGGCCGACGTGGGACGTGGTGCGCGATGATCCCAGCGCCGGCTACTGTTACGAAGCGCAGTGGGATTTAGGGACGCTACAGCCGCTGGTGGCCAAGCCGCACAGTCCGGACAACCGCGACACGGCGTACAACTGCCGGGACGTAAAATTGGATCAGGCGTACATCGGAAGCTGCACGGGCGGAAAAATCACGGACATGATCTTCGCGGCCAACATCCTCAAGGGGCGGAGGGTGAAGATTCCGACGTACGTGGTTCCGGGCAGCACGGAAGTGCACGCGGACATGAAGCGGCTGAATCTGCGCGGCGTGGCAAAGAAAGCCGACGAAAAGAGCGTCGAGGACGTGCTGCAGGAGGCGGGGTGCCAGGTGGGCGCCAGCGGATGCGCCGCGTGCCTGGGCGGGCCGGGCGACACCTTCGGGCGCTTGCAGCACAGCGAGGTGTGCATCAGCACGACCAACCGGAATTTCCCCGGTCGGATGGGGAGCACGAAGTCGGCGGTGTACCTGGCCTCGCCGCTGACGGTGGCGGCCAGCGCCCTGACCGGCCATGTGACCGATCCGCGCGATTACGTCAGCGAACCGATCGAAACGGGCACGGCGGGAGTGGTGTAAGGATTCTGGGGCAAGAACATCTGTTGCGGGAGACGATGAGCAGGACCGTCCCCATCGCTGGCGAGGAGGTTGCGGCGGTATTGCGGCGCGTGGCGGCGGTGGATCGGGAGCTGGCGGCAATTCCGCGACCCATGGGGACGCTGCATAAGGGGGACCTGGTCGACAGCCTGCTGTGCACGTCAGAAGATCCGCATTCGTCGCGGGAAATGTTCGATCGGCTGCGCTGGGGCGGGCAGGTGGTGTGCGTGACGCCCGATCGGCACCAGGCGGTGCGGCACAGCATCCAACTGGCCAACCAGGGATTCGAAATCACGCAACCGGTCAAGAGCGTGTCGCGCCGGCCCTGGGGGTTGCCCATCCCGCTCTTCGGCAAGCAGCTTTGGTACTTCGTGGCCCGCAAGCTGC
Source organism: Phycisphaerales bacterium UBA1161 (assembly GCA_002311745.1). Lineage (GTDB taxonomy): Bacteria > Planctomycetota > Phycisphaerae > Tepidisphaerales > Tepidisphaeraceae > UBA1161. The sequence continues at coordinate 18,817 of DBZL01000036.1, forward strand.
TGCTGGTGCAGCCGGGGCGGATCACCGACCGCTTCACCTATCACGTGCACTTGGAGCGCGGCAGCGCCGAGGGAGGCGAGCAGGCGTACGTCGTGGTCAAGGAGGTTCCGACGCTGCAGCAGGTGACGGCGCGACTGCAGAGCAAATGGCCCGAGCTTCCCGACGATGTGATTGAAAAACGGGCACGGAAGTTCGCGGACAAGATTTTCCCGGTTTTTTTGACGCGGGAAGCGGCGATTTTGAAGATCGTGAACCGCGATCTTCCGGCGGAGTATCGGCACCGCGTGCCCAAGCTGCTGAAGATGGAGCAGGACCAGAACGGGTACGCTCAGCGGTTGTATCTGAACTGGCTGCGCAACGGGGGGGAGCCGATCAGCCAGTTGCAGTTTGCCCGCCAAAGCGCCGACCTGCTGCGGGTGCTGCACGACGAGGTGGGGGTGATGCACCTGGATCTGCGTCTGGACAATTTCGTGATCACGCCGCGGGGGGTGGGATTCGTGGATTTTGGCTCGGCGGTGCGGGTGGATGAGGATTTGAGCAAAAGCCCGATGCTGACCAGCCTGTTCGAAGAGCTGATGCACACCAGCGAGATTCAGCGGATGCTGCTGAAGATGACGCGCAGCGGGCAGGTGACCAGCCAGGCCATCTGCGGGGGGCTGCACAAAGTGGACAAAGCGGTGGACTATTTCTACCTGGCGGTGCAAATCAACTCGCCGCACAGCAATCCGGAGCTGAAATCGCTGATTCGCTACGACAAGCAGAGCCGGGAGGCGCAGATGCTGGCGGAACTGACCGCGCGAATCCTGCGTCCGGAGGACCCGTCCCAGCCGGCGGTACGCTCGGCGGCGGACATTCTGCGCGGAATCGAGCAAATTGAGCAGGCGCTGGCCCAAACGCAGGGCAGCGCGGCAGGAGCCTGATGCGTGAGGGGGGGGGTTACAGCAAGCCGCCGGAATGCGAAAAAACACTCCAGTTGAAGATTCTTGTTGAATTTGGTAGATATATCGCTACGTATGCAGCCATCGGAGGGACGGGGGTCACGGTCCTCGGCATCGGCTGCTGCGACTGAGGCGAAAGATTCAGGCTTTTCGCTTTTCTGCGGCCATTTTCTTGAGGATCATCTCGGCCACTTCGGACCGGATGTCCTTGGGATAAAGGCCCAGAATAGCCGCCTGGACGACGTCGTTCTGCGCGGTGAACCATTCGATGATGCGGCTGGTGGCGGCAACCTGCGTCATGCCCAGCCGGTCACAGAGACTGGTCAGCCCGTGCTTGGCTTGCGGATAGAGTTCAATCCGCATGATCACGCGTCGAGGCTGGTTGGAAGGATTTGGCATCGTTCGATCCGTGTTAAAGGACAAGAACTTAGCACATTATAGGCGAAAATACCTAAATTACTCAAAGCTCCTGGCCATCGCTGCGCTCTGAGGCGAAGCGCTTGAGCATCTGTCTGGCCAGATGATTCATGGAGCTATCGGACAGGGAGGACATGACGGCGGTCTGGATCACTTCGTCCTGACGGACGAACCAACCGACCAGGCGGGACATGAGAGCGATCTGGGTCATACCCCGCTTCTCGCAAATCTTGTCCAGGTCGGCTTTAGCCGTCCCGTCGAGTTGTATCCGCATGATCGCGCGTTTAGTGGCTGGCATAGGTACTCCCAAATTCATTGCGCTGCGAAGGTCCAACTCCGCAGCCAAAACTGACGACGGCGGCACAAGTTAATAGACCTAATTGACGCACAAGCTGGAGAGGATTACGCGCCGCATCCGTCGAAGCGCGCCGGATGGAGATTCGAATCCATCCAAAAAAACTGCAATTGGAACTCTCTGTCGGCACCACACCAATCAAGTCTTTTAGCATTAACCAGGTCCGTCAGCCCAAGTATCGGCCAAAGCGGACCGCTCCAGAATTAGCCTTTACTAAAATTTTCCTTACGGTGAATGCCGACAAATCCGCGAGGCCACGACGCCCACGGAGAGTGTAATCCAGCTCACCGTGCGGGATTTATAGCCGGACGAAAAAAAATATAAAGACCAGACATTGCTGCGGTTGTGGTTAACGCTGGATGCGATGTAGACCGATTTTGTGGGTTCCGATATGGCTATGCGATGTAAGCCTTTGATTCTACGTAATTTATAGACATATCGCCGCATTTTTGGCCAATTCGATAAAAAGCTATAGAACCATGTTTTTTAAAATCTGAACGAATTATTTGATATTCAACATGGATAACGCGAATGGCTCATTAAACCGGGGCGGCCAGCGATTCCCGCGGCAACTGGGGAATGACTATGAGGCTACGCGTGTTGGCAGTGGTCCGCCATCCCCGATGAGACTCGTTTGCGGCAAATCGCCAAAAAGTGTCAGGTTTTTGGCGTCGATGATCTGCACTTCGACGATGCGACCCTTAAGACTGGACGGAGCGTCGAAGACGACAATCTGGTCGCCGCGCGTCCGCCCCACCATTTGCGTGGTCGGCGTGGACGGGGCCGATGGGTCGAGCCGCCGTTTTTCCCATCCCAGTTCAACGGTGCCGGGCATGGTTCGTTTGCTAACGAGCTTGCTTTGGCCTTCCACCAGCACTTCGACGGTGTGACCGATCATGAGCCGATTGGCGTAGGTGGAGATTTCCTGCTGGGCGGCCAGGAGCTGCGTGTTGCGCCAGCGCTTGACGTGGTTGGGCACATCGTCGGCCAGGCGCTTGACGGCGATGGTGCCGGGCCGGGGGGAGTATTTGAAAATGAAACAGTTTTTGAAACGGCAATCCTGCACAAGCTGCAGGGTGTCGGCAAAATCGGCATCGGTTTCGGTGGGGAAGCCAACGATGAAATCGCTGGCGACGCACAGGTCGGGCATGTAGGCACGGGCGCGGGAGAGGAATTGGCGGTACTGCTCGGCGGCGTAGCCGCGGTTCATCAGCTTCAGGATGCGATCGCTGCCGTGCTGCGCGGGCACGTGCAGGTAGCGGCAGATGCGTCGGCAATCGCGCATGGCGGCCAGGGCTTCATCGCTGAAATCGCGCGGAAAACTGGTCACGAAGCGCAGCCGGGACAGATCGGGCGCCGCCTCGTGAACCTGATAGAGCAATTGGGCGAAGGTGGTGACGCGGCCGTCGCCGTGGCGGTAGGCGTAGTGATTGATCGTCTGGCCAAGCAGGGTCACTTCCCGGGCGCCGCCGTCCACCAGCTTCTTCACTTCGTCAATGATGTTTTGCGGCGGGCGGTGCACTTCCGGGCCGCGGGTGTAGGGCACGACGCAGTAGGTGCAGAACTTATTGCAACCGCGGGTGATGCGCACGTAGGCCTGGGAAACCTCGTCGGCCGGGGAAATGCTGCGCGAGAGGTCGAGCAGTTCGAGGCGATCCTCCGCGGCCGCCAGAGTGGCGCTGCGACGCGCGGCAGCGCCCATGAGGGCGAGCTGTCGCGGCGGCCTGGAGCCGGCGGCGGTGACGGCGGCGTTGTGGACCAACGTAACCAGTTGGTCCAGTTCCCCCGGGCCGCACAGAATATCGACGTGCGGATATTTGCGGAAAAGCGACTTGCCCTGCTGCTCGGCCAGGCAGCCGATGACGCCGATGACCAGGCCCGGATCGGCGGCCTTGCGTTGGCGCAGCTCGCCCAGACGAGAAAAGACTTTCTGCTCGGCGTGCTCGCGGACGGAACAGGTGTTGTAAAGGATCACGTCCGCCTGGTCGCGATCCTCGACGGACTGATAGCCGTGAGCGTGAAGCTGGCCCAGAACCAGCTCGCTGTCGAGCTGGTTCATCTGGCAACCGAAGGTTTCCAGGTAGAGTTTGGGGCGCATGGGCGGACCGCTATTGTGCCTCAAAGGCGAGCCCGACTCAATTCGTTACGCGTGTTTACGTTTCACGTTTCATGTTTGACACCTGCATAACGATCAGTTCGCACTTATACTTCTCCATATGGAAATTCGCAGCGCAACCGTCCAGGACGTGCCGGGGGTTTTGCCGATGGTGGCCAAGACCTGCGCGTTGCATGAATCTTGGGATCCGGCCAAGTATGGATTTCTGGAAAAACCGGCCGAGCGCTACAGCCGTTGGCTGACGGCGCGGGCGACGGATCCGCGCAGCGTGTTTCTGGTGGCCGACGGCGGCTCGGCTCTGGCGGGGTTTCTCATCGGCACCGTCGAGCAGGAAATCCCCATTTACCGCATCAAGGAATTCGCTTTTCTGCACGACCTGTGGGTGGAAGAAGCGTATCGGCACGAGGGGATCGCCCGACAAATGGTGATGCGGGCGATCGAGCGCTTCCGCGAGCTGGGGGTGAAACAGGTGCGGCTGGACACGGCGGCCGCCAACGAACCGGCACGCGGACTGTTCCAATCATGCGGGTTTCGGCCAAGCTGCGTCGAGATGCTTCTGGAGCTCTAGGCAACCATGCACGTCTGTTTGGGCACCACGCCGGCGTTGCAGCGAACCATGATCTTCGACCGCTTGGCGATCGACCAGGTGAACCGCGCCAGCCGCGTCTTCGAACATGCCTCCGGCAAGTCGATCAACGTGGCGCGGGTGCTGCACGCGCTGGGCGAGAAGACGATCGCCTGCGTGCCGCTGGGCGGAGAGTCGGGAAAAATCGTGCGGCGGGATCTGCGCCGATCGCGCCTGGGGCATCGCTGCATCGCGGTGACATCCGCAACGCGCACGTGCATCACGCTCATCGACAAAGCCGGCGGGACGGCGACGGAGTTGGTCGAAGAAGCCGGGGCGATCACATCCCAGGAAATCGCCGCCCTGTTCAAGGCGTTGATGGCGCTGTTACCCGGGGCAAAGACGCTGGTTCTTTCCGGCTCGCTGGCCCCGGGTTTGGCGGCGAATTTCTACGCTGACTGCTGCCGGGCGGCCAACCAGGCGGGCGCGGCGGTGATCGTGGATGCACGGGGCCGGGAACTCATGCGGGCGCTGCCGGCACGGCCGATGGTGGCCAAGTGCAACCGCGCGGAATTGGCCGCGACGATTGGAAAACCGATCGACGATGAAGCGGCACTGCGGAAGGCGATGACGCTGCTGCATGAGCGCGGGGCGCAGTGGGTGATCGTCACCTTGGGTGCGGCCGGAGCGCGGGCTCGCGACGGCCGGAGCTTTTGGACGATCCCCGCGGCCAGGATCGAGGCGGTCAGCGCCATCGGCAGCGGGGACGCGTTCGCGGCGGGAGTGGCCGCGGGCATCGCGCGCGGCCAGAACGTCGCCGAGTCCTGCCGGCTGGGAGCCGCTTGCGCCGCCGCCAATGCCCTGATCCCCGGCTCGGGACTGCTTCGCCTGGCGGACGTGCGGCGGCTGCTCAAGCAAACCCGAGTCATTCGCTGCCGCTGATTATGAAATACCGATCGCGCAACATCGCTCAGACCGAATCGATCGCGGCCAAGCTGGCCGGGTCGCTGGAGGATCGGCGATGCGTGGCCCTGTACGGCGAGCTGGGGGCGGGCAAGACGCAGTTTGTCCGCGGTCTGGTGGCGGGACTGGGCGGCAACCCCAGAGCCGTGAGCAGCCCGACCTTCGTGCTGCTCAACGTGTACACGGCCGGGACGACCACCGTGCACCACCTGGATGCGTATCGCGTGGCTGGAAGCAGGGATTTTGAGCAGATCGGTTTTTCCGAGCTGCTGGAACAAGACGGCGTTATCGTGATCGAATGGGCCGAAAAAGTGGCCGATCTGCTTCCGCCCCGGCGGATCGACGTGAGGATTGAGATTATCAGCGCGTCGCAACGCCAGATCACCATTGAGCGGATCGGATAAATGCAACCGCCGAGGCGCACGAAGAAGGGGTGCGCCTCCCCGTTCTTCACAATTTCCCTTCAAATACTAGCTACGTCCCGAATGCCACGAAG
>DBZL01000037.1 GCA_002311745.1 Phycisphaerales bacterium UBA1161
ACCTTGGTGATGGCCGCCGTCAGCGTCGTCTTGCCGTGATCAATGTGCCCAATCGTCCCCACGTTCACATGGGGCTTTTTGCGCTCGAATACGCCCTTGGCCATGTCGGTAACCTCCCAATCAGTTTGTGCCTCACTCGCGAAATGCCTTTGGGTATCGGTGACCCGTTCGGCCCGTCTTGAGTCCAACCTCCACGCAAAAGCTGGCACTGGGGATTGAACCCAGGACCTCCACCTTACCAAGGTGGCGCTCTACCGCTGAGCTATGCCAGCGCGATCGCCAGTTCAGCGCCGAGCGGCTTGCCTGTGATACGCGTCGGCATACCCCGGCGAGCGCGTACCCCAAGCCCAAGAAGGGCGGAAAGTATAAATCGCCGCAAACCAATGTCAACAAGACCGATGAGTTCGTTTTGGCCCTGCGGCGCCGCGCCCCGTCGCCGCCATAGGCGGTTGCGCTGTGGCGCAGGCGTAAGGCGTTTGACCCTCGCGGCGTGCATCGACTATCCTTCATCTTATCCCCACCGGGCCGCCGCCCTGAGGCACGCGGCCCATTGCCCTGGAGACCGCTGTGATCCATTTTCGCAAATCGACCGCTTTTGCCTTGACCACCGTGACGTTTTGCGCCCTGTTGTGCGCCTGCGCCGCCAAACGGCCACAGACCTCCACCCCGCGGAGCCGTTCTTTTGTCACCCTCTCGGAGGCCGGCTTCATCGTCGATTGGAGCAGCCAACTCCATCTGACCGGCGGTGAATCAATCCAGAAGCTGTACCTGGTCGGCGACACGTTGCACGCGATGAGTGATCAGAACATCGATTACGCGCTGGGCGCCAAGGCCGGCCAACTCCAGTATTTGAACCAGATCGCGTCGCCGGACACCCCCGTCAAGGGCGGTCCGGTGCAACTCGGCGAGCGCGTCGTCTTTGCCACCACTCACACCCTGGAGGTGTACGGCCCCGACGGTCACCTGGAAAAATCGATTCCGTTGGGCCAGGGCGTGACCGGCCCGCCGGCGGGAGCGGAAAACATGATCTACCTGGGGCTGGAGGGTCAGAACAGCCGGCTGGGCGCCGTGGACATCACCACGTCGTTCAACCCCGTGCGCTGGGAAGTGCTCAGCGGTGGACCGGTGCTCGGCGCCCCGGCCGTGTATCAGAAGGAGATCTATTTCGGCAGCCAGGACGGCAGCGTGCGCGCGGTGGACTCGGATCGCGCGCCCTTGTGGCCGCTGCTCGACGGCTTGCGCTTCGACACGCGCGGCGCAATCCTGGCCGATCTGAAGGCGGATAAATCCGGGGTTTACGTCGCCTGCACCGACCAATCCCTCTATTGCCTCTACCGCAATACGGGCAAGATCAAGTGGCGATTCTTCGCCGGCGTGGCCCTGCAAACGGGGCCGGAACTCACCGCCACCAGCGTGTACCAATTTGTCCCCGGCCGAGGACTGGCCGCCATCGACAAATCCGAGCCGATCGAACTGGACACTCAGCAGACGCAGAGCCTGGGCGAACAGCCGATCCACACCGCCCGATGGACCGCGCCGGACGCCACCCGACTGTTGGCCGAGGATGATCGGTACGCGTACGTGCTGAGCACGTCCAACACGATTTTGGCGCTGGACAAGTCCACGGGGCAGCGGGCGTTCGCCTCGCGCCGCAAGGACCTGGCGGCGTTTGCCACGAATCCAAACGGATCGATCATCTACGCGGCGACGGCGCGGGGACTGATCCTGGCGATCCAGCCGGTGCTCACTCCCGGAGCCACCGGCGAACTGGCGCTGGTTATTCGGCCCGGCGCGCCACGCGCCGCGGCCGCACGATAAAGGTCCTATGTCCGATCTGGTTCCAGTGCGTCGGGCCTTGATCAGCGTGTGGGACAAAACCGGCTTGGCCGAGTTTGCCGCCGCGCTGCAGCGCCAGTTCCACGTCGAGCTGATCAGCACGGGCGGAACGGCGGCGTTTTTGCGCGATGCGGGGCTGAGCGCCATCGACGTGTCGCAGGTGACGGGCTTTCCGGAAATGATGGACGGACGGGTCAAAACGCTGCACCCGAACATCCACGGCGGTTTGCTGGCGCTGCGCGACAAGCCCGAGCACGCCGCGGCCATGAAAACGCACGGCATCCAGGGCATCGACCTGCTGTGCGTCAATCTCTATCCGTTTGAACAAACGGTCGCCAGGCCCGACGTGAGCTTTGACGAGGCGATCGAAAACATCGACATCGGCGGGCCGGCGATGATCCGCTCGGCAGCCAAGAACCACCGCTACGTCTTGGTGATCACCAGCCCGGATCAATACGAGAAGGTCTTGGGCGACCTGGGCGAGCACGGCGGCAGCTCGTGCGGGAAACACCGGCTCAAGCAGGCCCAGCGGGCGTTCGCCCGCACGGCCGCGTACGACGCCGCGATCGCGCGGTATCTGCAAGGCGTGCTGGACGGAGGCGCGGCCCCAGCCGACCACCTGCCCCAGCACATCGATCTGCACTTGTCGCGCAAGCAAACCCTGCGCTACGGCGAGAATCCCCATCAGAAGGGGGCGTTATACGTCGATGATCGCCCAAGCCGCGAAGCGTCCATCGCGCAAGCCCAGCAACTGCACGGCAAGGAGCTGTCCTACGTCAATCTGCTGGATGGCGACGGGGCCCTGGCGTGCGTGAAAGAATTTTCGCAGCCGGCGGCGTGCATCGTGAAGCACACGACGCCCTGCGGCTGCGCTGTGGCGCAGGACTTGGCGACGGCGTTTGGCCGAGCCTTCGAGGGCGATCCGCTGGCCGCCTTCGGCGGCATCGTCGCCTTGAACCACGAGGTAGATCTGCACGCGGCGCAGGCCATGGTGGCGATCGACCAATTGCTCGAGGTGATCGTCGCCCCGAGTTTCGAGCCCCATGCCCTGGCGCTGCTGAAGGATCGCTGGAAGAACGTGCGCCTGCTGGCGACCGGGCCGCTGGGTCCGCGCGACGACGCGGAACTGCACATGCACAAAATCGCCGGCGGATATTTGGTGCAGCAGCGCGATCTGGCGGGCGCCGAAGCATCGGCATGGAAGATCGTCTCGCGGCGCCAGCCGACGGACAGGGAGCTGACGGATTTGAAATTTGCCTGGGTGGTGTGCAAGCACGTCAAGAGCAATGCCATCGTGGTGTGCAAGGATCAGATGCTTTTGGGCGCCGGGGCCGGCCAGATGGACCGGGCCAGCGCGGCGAAAGTGGCCATCGAAAAGGCCGGCAGCCGGGCGGCGGGGAGCGTCGCCGCCAGCGACGCGTTTTTCCCCTTCCCCGACGCCCCGCGGCTGCTCCTGGACGCGGGCGTGACGGCCCTCATTCAGCCCGGCGGGTCGATCAAAGACCGCCAAACCATCGATCTGGTCGATGCGCGTGAGGCGGCGATGGTTTTCACGGGCCAGCGGCATTTCAAGCATTGAAATGCCGACTTAGCGGCGGTGCGCAACACCGCGGGTTCATTGGAGAACTCAAACCCGCGGTGCTGCGTACCGCCGCTAAATCGGGCTGCGCCCGTCGCGCCGCCGGTTACAATCGTCCCGATGCGATCGTCGCGACAACTAGTGACCGAGCCGATTGGGTTGGACGTGGAGGCGCTGCCGCGGCCGATCGTGTGGAGGGATCTGTTCGGCAACGATCATCCGGTGGAAATCGAAATTGGCATGGGCAAAGGGACGTTTCTGGTCGAGCAGGCCAAGGGGCGCACGGAGACCAATTTCCTGGGGGTCGAATACGCCCGATGGTTTTGGCGGTACGCCAGCGACCGGCTGCGGCGCAACGCGTGCTTCAATGCCCGCACGGTCCGAGCGGAAGCGAGCTACTTCCTGCACGAATTCGTCGCCGATGCCAGCGTGTCGGCGATCCACCTTTATTTTCCGGATCCCTGGCCCAAAAAGCGGCATCACAAGCGGCGACTGATCCAGGAGCCGTTCGTGGCCGAGATGTGCCGCGTGCTGCAGCCGCGGGGACGGTTGCAGATCGCCACGGATCACGAAGATTACTTTCATCAGATCGAGCAGGTGTTGGCGGCGTCGCCCCTGGAGCGGGCCCAGTACCAGCCGCCGGGGTCGGCCGGCCAAGGGGAAATGGTCGGGACGAATTTCGAGAGGAAGTACCGGCTGCAGGGCCGGCCCTTTTTCACCTTCGCCGCCGTAAAACCAGCCCCAGAGCCTCCAAGTTTTTCCTAAGCCGGCGGCGGGGGATCGTCCGATAATAATTCTGGCGCTTAACAGAGGTTTGACATGAACCACCGGTTGTTGGTTGGCGCGGTGCTGGCATTGGCGTTGATTTTGGGAGCCGCGGGATGCGTGAGCGATGGCAGGCCGTCGCTGCTGCCTAATCCCGACCCCAATTTGCGCAAAACGTCGGCGGAGCTGGCGGCGGATGCGGCCAAGCGAAATTATGAGGCCTCGGCGCCGCGCGGCGGATTGGCCGACGCCCGCGCCCAGTACGAGCTGATGAGCCGGCGGGTTGACATCGTTAACCTGGCCGACGCCGATTGGGACCGCGTCGAGGTCTGGATCAACCATACCTACGTCGTGTTCATCCCCGCCATGCAAAAACAGGAAGACAAGAAGCTGGACTTCGAGATGTTTTTCGACCGCGACGGCCATCACCTCGACACCGACGGCGGCAAAAACCCGATCAAGATCGTGGAAATCTTCCGCGAGGGCAAGATGTACGCGGTCCGGACCAACATGGAATGATCAATCGTCCCCCATCCGCACCCCCGCACGGGCCAGCAGCTTAACCGCGTTGTCGCGATAAATTTTTTGCAGGACGTCTGGAGGCAGGGACAGCCCGCGCAAAAGCGGCTGCCGATCCTGGGGCAGATCCGGGTCGAACATGGGGCTTGGGCCGTCGTAATCGCTTTCCCAAAGCATGCGGTGGGCCCAGATTCGGCTGGCTAAGAAGTCGAATCCCCGGTCGTCGCCGCTGACCTGGTCCGTGCCGAAGAGGATTCGGTCGGCGTTGCGGATGAGGAATTCTCTTGCGCGGTCGCGGCGGGCGCTGATTTCGCGCACCATCCAGCGGGCGGCGCTGTTGTCGAGATACAAATTGGGGAAGCGGTCGAGCAGGGCCTGCAAGCGGTCGAGGTTTTCCGGATTGCCTCCCAGGTGCGCCCCGATCCAGGGACGATCCTGGTACTGCTGGAGGACGTTTTCCCACATGGCGTAATGCTGGTCGCGGGTGCCAAACTGGGAAGCGTCGGCGTATTTGCCGTGGTACCACAAGTCGGGATCACCGATGTGGCTCATGAAGATCATGCCGCGGTCGGCCGCCTCGCGCATAATCGGGCGAAGCTGCGGCGAATCCAGGCGGATTTTTCGCGTGGCGATGGTCCGCGGCGCCATGTGAAACTTAATGATCCGGCTGCCCAGGTTGTAGAACATCTCCAGGCGGCGGAGCCAGTCGTCCAGAGAAGGGTTTTGCCACTGGGGCACGGTGATGAAATGCAGCTTGTGCGGCCAATCGCGCTGTAAACCCAGCACTTCTTCCAACGGGGTCATGGAGCAGAACAGATCGATGCCGTAATGGCCGGCGGTCTCGAACCAGACTTTGGCGTGGCGGGCGGCCAGCAGGTGGCAATGGAAGTCGATTACGGGGCCGCGGACCTCGGGCCGCGGCATGGGCCGGCGATAGTCCAGGTGGAGCCGGTTGTATTCCTTGGGATCGGCCGGCGGCAGCACAGGCGGCGCCGTCGGCGGCGAAGCACTGCTCATGAAATGAGCCTATGCCGCGCTTCGGCCGGATGCAAATGGGGGTCTTACTGTTGCTTGAGGCGGTCGAGGACGGACTGGGCCTTGGGGATCATGGCGGTCAGCTCGGCGACGGGGTTGCCCTGCTTGTCGCGGAAGGCGATGGCGCGTTCGGCCATGGAGCGAAGAAACTGGATGTCCGGCTCGTCGCTGCGTGCGGCGAGGCGCTGGGCGATCTGCTGCGACTCCCTCGCGTGCTGGGCGTCGCCGGCCAACGGCGGCTCGTGGCAGAGGCGGTCGAAATCCACCAGGCGGGCTTCCAGTTCCTTGCCCTGCTGCTCGATCTTGGCGGCGTTGGACTGCATGAGCGCCACCTGGCGGTTGCTGACGGACTTGGAATATTCGTTGGCCAGGGTGATGAGCATGCGCGTCGGCGGGGCCAGGGCGCGGGCGGCCTCGCTGACGCGGTCGCTCAACTGCTGGGCGATCTGCTGCACCCGCGGATCGCTGGAAAACACGGTGGGGGGCGGCGGCGCCTCGGCGCCGGCTTCCACGGAGAGATCCTCATCGGCGGCGCCGCTGAGAACGGCCTGCTCCCAGGTGGCGGCACGCACGCCGGTGAATCGGTACAGCGGACCGAGCCGCAGGTAATGGGGACGCAGGCGCTCCCAATCCTGTTGCACAAGGGTCTCGATCTGGCTCAGGACCAGCAGCTCGTCGCCGGCAAAATCGCCGGCGGGCGCGGGGCGGATCAGTTGAGGGCGGAAACATCTGAACAGAAGCACGTCGGCGAGAATCACGGCCAGCAGGCCGCCGCCGTCCAGAATATCGTAGAACCGGTCGAGGAACGGATGTGGCGAAGGCGAGGCCGCGACCAGGGCCAGCACGCCGGCCACCGCCGTGGGCAGGAGCATCGCGTGATAGAAGGCGAAATCGGTGCGTGTCATGCGCACGCCCAACGTGCGGTTTGACCAGAGGGTGGCCAAGAGGGCCGCCATGCCCGCGGCGAAAAAGGGATGGGTCAGGATTTCCAGAGAAACGGTCTTGAAATCCCGGGGCGTGACGTCCAGACCCCACAAGACCGATAGCCCGACAAAGACCGCGGCGATCACCATGCCCGGGAGCAATTGCATCCGCGTCACCCATTTGCGGACGCGCGCCGCGTGAAGCAGAGGCGCGTCGTTGGCGGGGGCCAGTTGTCCGGCGCGCGACGACATCTCCAGGCTCTCCAACCAGCCGAATTCCCGGAAGAGCTGCCGGGCTTCGGCCATGTAGGCGGCGGCCAGCTTGCCGCGGAAGGCGGCCAGAATCGTGGCGGCCTTGCCGCGCCACTGGGCGCTGTCCAACGCGCGGTGCAGCTCGCGGATGCCCTGGTCGATCTGCTCGCCGTCGAGCATGGCGGTGGCGCGCTTGGTGGGTTCCTGACGGATCTTGGTGAACGGCTCGCTATCGGCCAGGACGGTCAGGTTATTGCCGACCAGAAACGCCTGATAGGGTTGGCCGTCAAACTCGTAATGGGCGACGATGGCGTTGGAGCGGAACAGGAGCAGGTCCTGGCGTTGGATGCGGCCCTGGAATTGGCGGCCGGCGTCCTGCGCCAAGCCGACCAGCCCGTTGCGCAGGGCGCCGGGCGGGGCCGCCTCCAACAGTGACGGATCGATGCGCTGGCCCGACAAGTGGGCCATGAGCTTGTAATCCTCCGAGTGCAGATGCGCCACGGCCAACTGGGCGGCCGGGTGGTCCATGGCGGTGGATCGGGATTGTTGCCGCTGGTCCAGCGTGCGCGTCAGGAGCTGGGCCAAGTACAGCGGGCGCGACCAGGCCTCGGTGAGCACGATGTGCTGGTCGAGGTCTGACTGTCCGCCGCCGGTGACGCTGGCCCACTTGATCAATCGCAGGCGGATGTTGGCCGATTCGCCTTCATCCATCTGTCGGCCCTGAAAATAGGATTTCAGGGCGAAACGCAGATCATCGGCCGAGCGGACCTGGCGATGGGCCAACTCATCGTACAGAAGATTTTCCTGGGCGGGTGAGGGTTGGCGTGGAATGGGCGGGAGGGTCGGGCCGATCGTGGGCGGCGCGAGGTCCTCCTGGATTGCGGCGGCGATGCCCGCGGTTGGGGCCATCGCGTCGGCGTCCACCGTCGCCGTGTCGAGCTCTGCGCTGCCGGTCTCCTGGGCGGCGATTGCCTGCTCGGACTGCTCGGGTTTTGATGCGTCGGGTGCCACGGGGGCACTGACCGGCTCGGGAGCGGGCGGCGGCGGGGGCCGAACCCTGGCGGCCGGCGGCGGCGGCGGCGGCGCTACCTCGATGATGTCCGCATCCGCGACCGCCGTGGCGGTCCGCGGCGCAGCGGCCGGCGGCGCGGCTGACGCCGGCGCGGCCGGGGACTTCGGCTCCGACGGGGCATCGGCAAGACGCAGGATTCGATGCTGCGCGCCGGGTTCCTCGGGCAAGGCGTCGAGGAATTGTTGGGCCGTTTCAAAACGCCGCTCGCGACGCGCGTAGGATTTGCGGAAGAGTTCATCCAGGGCGGGCGTCACTTCGGGGTTCAATTCGCTGGGCAGTTCAGCGCCGCTGGGGCGCTCGCCGGTGAGCATTTCAAACAGGACCACGCCCAGGGCGAAGATGTCGGACTTGACATCGGCGGGGGCGCCGAGGCGTTGCTCGGGAGCGATGTACCACATCGCGCCGGTGGAACTGGCGCTGGGGGAGGCGGCGGCCGCAGCGGTGGCCATGGCCGCCACGCCCACGCCAAAGTCCGTCACCTTCACGCATCCGGGGGCGGAAAATTCGCTGTTGAGGGCGGCGGCATCGAGCAGGATGTTGTCCGGCTTCAGATCGCCATGGATGATGCCGCGTTCATGTCCATACTGCAGAGCGGCCAATATCTGGCGGAGAATGTTGATCGCCTGCGTGACGCTGAGTCGCCGCTTGATGACCCAGGGGCGCAGGCTGCCGCCGGAAACGTATTCGTTGACCAGATAGGGCGGATCGGCTTGAGGATCGAACCCGATGGGGTGGACGATGTTGGGGTGCACCAGCCGATGGACGCGAATGCCTTGCTCACGCAGGTTGTGGATGTAGGCCGGATCAGTGGGGACCTTGACCGCGGCGATCTGGTCGGCCCACATGTGATGGTGTGCCTTCCAAACCTCGCCATAGGCACCGCGACCCAGGGGTTCGTCCAGGACGTACTCCCCGATGCGCTGCTTTGGCTGCAGCATGTAGACCCCTTTTACAGCAGCAATGGAAGTATTTTCGGTGCCCATTTTAGCTGCAACCCCCTGTAATCGCAAACGTTTAGTGGCCGCTGGCGATCGGCGGCATCGGGCCTGGCCCCAACCCAAATCACTGCCGGCCAAACACCAAACCCAAGACGGCGACGCCGCTCCCCGCCATTAGCCCCGCGTGCTCAGGTTGTACCAATTTTAACGTCGGAAGGTGCAAAGAATTTCCACTAAAAATTAGAAGCGCCGCGGCCAACATGCACAGGCCCCAGATGCTTCCATCCTTGCGCTGGCAATCGGTTTGGCGATTGCGCCGCTGCTCCTCGCCGAGCGACGCGGCGGCGGACACGTCTACGATGGCGTCGGGTCCGGCCGGCGCGGAGATTGGGTCGATTGGGGGGGTTGGGGTGTCTGGGACCGAGGGCTGCGGACGCGGCTGACGAAGCGTATGCGCTTGGGCGACGGCGGCGTTGACGGTCTGGAGGGCTTGGGTGCGCGCTTCGCATTCCTCCACGCCCTGGGCTCGCAGGTGTTGTTCCTCGAGTTGGACGAGGTAGCGCTGCTGCCGCTGCTCCTGGCGCTGGTGCATGCGCCGGTCGACCCAGGCGATGACCGGATCGCGCCAGGCGCCCCATTTTTTGCCATCGCGTCCGCCGCCGCGCACGGCCCAGCGGTGGCGGGCGCGCATCTTGGCCTCGTAGCCGAACAGCGTCTCGTAAAACTCCTCCCAGCGCAAGCCGGAAAATTTGCACACGAAGCAGCGCAGCGCCTCCTCGTCCAGGCCGCGCAGGCGAAGCGCCTTGAGCAGGCGTTCGACCTGCTCCAGCGCCGATCGGCGATCATGGCGCACCACGGCGTCGATGGTGAAATGGAAAAGCGCCGCCAGAACCGCCGCGGCAATCAGGAAACCCAGCCATACCCAGTGCAAATCGAACATCACCAACAGGCCGATCAGCACGGCCAGGGCCAGGAGCGATTTGCACCAGTCGACGATGCTTGCGCCAAAAACGTATTGGCGCAACTTGCGAAACAGATAGGTCTTTTGAGTGACTCCGCTCAAGACGACGTAACTGGCGAAACTGAGCACGGCCAGACCGACGATGCCGCCGGCGAACTTCGAGTAGAAAACGGCGTCGCCGCCGCGGGCGAGGAAGAGCAGCAGCAGGGTGGCGCCGGCGCATAAGGCGAAATAAGAGGCGATCATCGCCCGGCGCAGGCGGGCCCAGGCGGAACGGTTAAACTGCTCGACGGTGAACTCGAGGGCGCGGGCGTGCTCCTGGTTGGGGGTAAACGGCTTGCCTTCGCCGGCGACGCCCAGAAAATCCTCCAAGGCGACGATGACCTGGTCCATGTTGGCGTAGCGGTTCTCCGGTTTCTTGGCCATCATCTTCATGACGATGGCGGACAGAGACGTGGGCAGGCCGCGGACCAGGGCGCCCGGGGGCGTGATCGGCTCGCGGGCGTGTTTGGTGATGACCTCGGCAGCACTGTTGCCGAGAAAGGGCGGTCGGCCGGTCAGCAAGGTGTAAAGGGTGCAGCCCAGGGAATAAACATCCGCGCGAGCGTCGGCCGCGGCCGCATCGCAGGCCTGCTCTGGAGCCCTATAGTCCGGCGTACTCCCGCGCTGCATGACCAGGCCCAGGTCCGCCACCTTCACCAAGCCCTGTTCATTGAGCAGCAAATTCTCCGGCTTGACGTCGCGGTGAATCATGGCGCGATCGTGAGCGAACTTCAGCCCGCGCGCGGCCTGCAACACCAGGGCGACGGCCGTCTCGGCCTCCAAGCGCCCGCTTTCGTTGAGCAGAGCGGCCAGGCTCTGGCCCTCGACAAATTCCATGCTGAAAAAGTGCGCGATTTCGTCCTGGCCGATGTCGTGGATCTGGACGATGTTGTGATGCGAAAGCTGGGCCGCGGCGTAAGCCTCGCGGGCAAAGCGGGCGATGAAGGCCGGGTCCTGCGAAAGCCCCGGCCGCAATACCTTCACCGCGACGTTGCGATCCAGGGACAATTGCCGGGCCAGATAGACCGATCCCATGCCTCCCTCGCCGAGCTTCTGCAGAATTGCGTATCCGCCGAGCCTGCGGCAAATCGCGCCGGCGGGCGAGTCTGCCGCCTCGTCGGCCCAGGGCGCAGGACGCAACGTCACGTAGACCGGTTGAATCAGCGTGGTGGCGGCGGTCTGAAGCGCCGAAGGCGCCACAGTGCCAACGGCGGCGTTGGACGCCGAAGCGGCGGGCTGGAGATCGGCGTCGGGCATCATCGCCCGCAGCGGCCGGTCCCCTTCAGGGACCACCAGGATGAATTTCCGGGCGCATTGCGGACAGCGCGGAGTGAATCGCCCGGGGCGCTGGCCCTTGAGCTCCATCAAATTGCCGCAGTGCGGGCATCGAACCGACATGCACCACCTTTTGCAACCCGGGGCGACAGCTTAATGTCCGCACAAGGACCGTCAATCTATTTCCTGGCGGATATTCGGAGGATTGGGTGCGGATTTGGCTTGTGCTTGCCGGGCCATGACCCGGGGCGTAGGCTTTCCCCTTGCATGTCGGACAGCGCATGGCTGATTCCCCTGCCCGGCGCGCCAGGGGCGCCGCCCCTGGAGCCGCTGGAACTGAGCCCCACCCCCGGCGGGCTGGTCATCGGCCGACACGAACAGTGCGAGTTGCAGCTTCCCGCGTCCGCCGAATCGGTTTCGCGGCACCATGCACACTTGATCGAGCAGGGCGGGCGGTGGCGGATCGTCGACCTCAATAGCCGCTGGGGAACCTTCGTCAACGGCGTCAAGCTGACGCCGCATCGTGAAATGCCCCTCAAGAGCGGCGATCTGATCCGCATCGCGCCCTGGACCTTCAGCTTCAGCACGCAGGGCCTTCCGCAGCACGGACTGCTGAGCGTCGACGATCGCGATACGGCCACCATGCTGGTTCGCAGCGTAACCTCCGAGCAGGCCAAGCCGCTGCAGGAAGATATGCTGAACCTGCTTCTGCAAAGCGCTTCGGCGCTTCACGCGGCGGGCGATGAGCTGGCGCTGGCCAACGTGCTGATGGACACGGCTTGCCGGGGCACGGGTCTGCCCAACGCAACGATACTGCGGGCGCTGGATGCCGGGGGGCGCGTCGAGGTGCTGGCCAGCCGGATGGGTCCGGCACTGCACGAAGCCGGCGCTGCGGCCTACAGTCGCACGCTTTTGGCGACGGCATCCCAGGGCACGGTGGTCGAACTGTCGGCCGATAGCGACGGCCAGATGGCGCAAAGCATCGTGGACATGAAGATCGACGCGGCGATCTGCGCGCCCCTGATGCTGGGCACGACGGTGGCCGCGTATCTTTACCTCGATTCGCGGTCGTCCAGCGGCGGCGCGCGACGGGCGCTGAACGCCAATGCGTCTTCGTTCTGCCGGGCGCTGGCGAACATGGCGGGACTGGCCCTGGCCAACCTCAAGCGCATCGAGATGGAGCGGCGGGCGGCGCTGATCGAGGCGGAGCTGGGCGCGGCCGCGGCCGCCCAGCGATGGATTCTCCCGCGCGTGGTCGTGCGCTGCGGGCCGTTTGCGTGCAGCGGCCGCAGCCGACCGGGCCAGTACCTGGGCGGGGATTTTTTCGACGCCATGACGTTGCCCGATGGGCGATTGGCGGTCAGCCTGGGCGACGTCTGCGGTCACGGCATCGCCGCATCCGTGCTCATGACCGCGTCGCAGGGATTCCTGCACGCGGCCTTGAACGATCACGGCGATCCGGCCCGGGCGGTGACGGAACTGAACGCTTTTCTGCATCCGCGCCGCCCGGAAGGCAAGTTCGTCACGCTGTGGGTCGGGGTGTTTGATGCGCGGGAAATGACCGTCACCTACGTCGACGCCGGCCACGGCTATGCGCTGCTGAGCCGCGCCGACCAAACCTTCGAGCACTTGTCCGCCGGCGACGGACTTCCACTGGCGATCGTGCCCGATTCGAAATACACGACGGCGACGGCGTCCTTGGCCGGCGGGTGCGGGGTGCTGATCCTCAGCGACGGCATCATCGAGCAATTCGCCGCCGAGCCATCGCCCGCGGGCGAGCGGCGGCAATTCAAATTGTCCGGCGTGCAGGCCGCCTTGGCGGCCGCGGGCCAGGGCGAGGATGCCATCGAGCGGATTTTCCAGGCGGTTTACCAGTTCGCCGGCACGCAAAACCTGGCCGATGACGCAACGGCCGTGCTGGTCAGGTGGTGACCGTATTGTCCCTCAACCATCCGAATCGGGATCCGGATAAAGCACCCAATCCCCGTTATAGACCTTGATGTCGGGACCCCATTTCGCGGCTCGCCAGTTGGCGGTCTTGCCGTCAACGATGGGCGGCTTGCTGCCGTCGTCGCGGCGGTCGGCGCCGACGCTGTAGATGATCGGCCGTCCATTCACGAGGCGATAGCGCACCGGATCGCCGGTGATTCGATCGGCGGGCACGCAGGGCAGGAGCGCCGGCACAAGCTGATCGAGTGAAACGGGATAGCGGCCGTACTGGCGGTGATACAGCTCCAGGGCCAGAGCGACCTCCATGCCGTCACGCCGACCCAGGAGCCGTTCCGCCGACATTCGCTGGGCACGTGCGGGCACCACGCAATCGAGAAGCGCGGCATACCGATATTTCCCCATATAAGAGTGGCGCAGTGCGTCCAGTTGTCGATCGGAATCGCCGACGGGGCACTGGCGCATCGGCTCATGCAATTCGGCCTCGGCGGAGCCGGCCCACTGTTCAAATTCCCGCTCAATCTGTTGGCGCGAGGCGACGATGGCCAACAGCTCCGGACCGACGGCGAACTCGGTGCGCCAGTTGTAGAGCACGTCGTGAGCACGCAAATAAGAACCCCACAATGGTTGGTCGTCCAAGTAGTCGATTCCCTCGAGTGTGAACCGGCCGTCGCTTTGCGTGTAGGCATGCTGGAGGGTGTCGTAAAACGCCAGTCGCTGGAATTCCATGGGGTAAATCGTGGCGGCATCGCCCCAGCGAGATAATTGGTGGGCCAAGTCCCGGAGATCGGAATCTTCCAGAAGCTGCGGTTTTTCGGTCAGAGTCGCCTGGATTTCGCCCATCGCTTTCACTTGCATGAATCCCGCAACGACGGCGCTGGGGCCGGCTTGGGCGCGGAGTTGCTCGGCCATGCCCAAAAGGGCCGACAGGTCGCCCATCAGCGTGGCGCGATCGTTTTGCTGGCGGCATCGCTGGGCGTCGGCTACGAGGTGGCTGGCCAAAATCCGCATGGGGTCCAGATGCGGTAGGAGGAGGCGTCGCAATTCAACGCGAGCTGGATCAGACGACTGTTGAAATTCCCAGCCGAGGGCCGGGTCGTTCTGCGAGCCATTTGGGCCCAGGACAAACCCCAGCGCCGGCTTGGCCGCGGCTTGGCGGACAAGCTGCAAGGCGGCGGCGTGCTGATCCAGCCAGTGCACCACCCACGGCCAATTCTTGCCGCCGGGCTTGAGAGCGCGGTCAGATTCGATGGGATTATCGTCCACCTCCGGCGGCTGGTAATCCGCCGTCGCCAAAATCGCCTGGCGATACAGGGGCCAGGCGCGCTGCTCGGGCGGGATTTGCAGGATCGGACGGTTGACGATCGCAATGTAATCCACGTTCGGCGACGGTTTGCCAGAGAGGAAATACGCGGCCAGGAGCATGTGCAGCACGATCACCACTTCGAGCAGGCGAACGACGACCGCAACGACCCGCCAGGCCCAGGGTCGGTTGCGCGATTTGGCCCGGCGGATCAGCTTGGCGACGACGCGCTGATCGCCGAAGGAGTCGATCAACTGTTGGAGCGTGGCCCCGGATTCCAAGCCGTCGGCGAAGTGGGCGAGCAGTTCATCGGCGACCTCGATCCGCTCCATGCGCCACAGGCCTCGCTGGTAGACGATCTGGCGAATCAGCGACTTGGCGGGCTCGGGAAGATCGGCGGTGTTGATGCGGCTTTCCACGTCGAGCCGACCGCTCAGACGCCCCCGCAGCAGGTCGCGCCAGGGCGTGTGGTGGAATTTCCGCAATAACCCCAAAACCTCGGACATACCCGCGTCTCCTTGCGCCGGGGCCGCTTTAGGCGCCGGCGATCCCCAACTGTCCAATGGCCAGGGACAAGGCTTCCCATTGTTGTCGGCTGCGCTCCAGGCGGCGCTTGCCTTTGTCGGTCAATCGGTAGTACCGGCGCGGCCGGCCGTTGGAGGCAACCTGCGTGCGCGACGCGATCAGCCCCTTGGCCTGGAGGTTGTACAGCAGGGGATAGAGCGTGCTCTGGCCCATGGCCAGAACGCCGCGGCTGCGGCGATCCAGAAGCTGAACCAGCTCGTACCCGTATCGCTCGCCGCCGGCCAGAATCTGCAAGACCGCCAGCGGACCAGCGCCGCGCATCAGTTCACGTTCCACGCGCATCGGACCACCTCGGTCCCCATTGTACTATGTGACACATAGTATGCAAGATAAAATTACAAAAAAAGATGGCCCGGGTCTCCCAATATTTTCTGGAGCGCATCACAACCGGCAACCACCGTCTTTCCCCTCCCACGGTACTCCGGGGGAGGGTTGGGTGGGGGTTTGCCGATCTAGCGTGAAAACGCAACTCCGCATTCGACGGCAAATCGCTTCGAACCCCCACCTCGCTCCTCCCCCGGAGTACCCAACTTTTTTCATCTGTG
>DBZL01000013.1 GCA_002311745.1 Phycisphaerales bacterium UBA1161
GCACAGATGAAAAAAGTTGGGTAATCCGGGGGAGGTTGGGTCGGGGTTTGCCGATATCGCGTGAAATCGCAACTTAGCACTCGACGGCAACTCTCTTCGAACCCCCACCTCGTTCCTCCCCCGGAGTACCGGAGGAGGAGGAAATGCGGCCTCCCGAAAATATTGACAGACCCGCGGTCGGGGAATCAGCCGATCTTTTCGCGTCCGCCGAGATACGGACGCAGAGCCTCGGGAATCGTGACGCTGCCGTCGGCGTTCTGGTAGTTCTCCAGGATGGAGATCAATATGCGCGGACTGGCGATCACCGTGTTGTTCAGCGTGTGGCAGTAACGGACCTTGCCGTCCGTGTCGCGGTAGCGGAGATTCAGGCGGCGGGCTTGAAAATCGTAGAAACGCGACGCCGAGTGCGTTTCGCCGTAGTTTTTGCGGGAGGGCATCCAGGTTTCGATGTCGTACTTGGCCGCCTGGCCCTGGCCCAGATCGCCAGTGCAGACGACGACGACGCGGTACGGCAACTTCAGCCGCTGCACGACGTCCTCGGCATTGGCGAGGATGGCCTGGTGCCAGCGCTTCGATTCCTCGACGTCGTTCCTGCAAATGATGACCTGCTCGACCTTGTCGAACTGGTGAATGCGGTAGAGGCCGGCGGTGTCCTTGCCATAGGTGCCGGCTTCGCGGCGAAAACAGGAACTGGTGGCGACGTATCTTCTGGGCAGCGAGGCGACATCCAGCGTCTCGTTCATGTGATAGGCCGTCAGGGACACCTCGGCGGTGCCCACGAGGTAGACGGGCGGGTCCTCGTTGGTCATGGCGTAGGATTGCTCGCGGCCGATGGGGAAGTAGCCGGTGCCTTCCATCGGCTCAGCGCGCACGAGGACGGGGACGGTCATGGGCACGAAGCCGCGCTCGAGCATCATGTCCTGCGCCAGCCGCAGGACGGCTTGGTGCAATAGTGTGCCAAGGCCGAGCAGAAAATAGCTGCGCGTTCCGGCGAGCTTTACGCCGCGTTCGATGTCGATCAGGCCGAGCTTGGCCCCCAGGGTCACGTGATCCTTGGGCTCAAAATCGAATGGGCGGACTTCGCCCCAGCGCTTGATTTCGACGTTTTCGCTGTCGTCTTTGCCGAGCGGGACGTCCTCATCGGGCGGCTGGGGGACCTGCAAAAGCAGCGGCCGCAACTGCGCCTCGGCCGATTTCCAGCGCTGCTCGGCCTGCTTGACCTGATCCTTCAGCGCCGAGACTTTGGCGATGGCGGCCTGCTTCTGATCCGGGTCTTTGAGGCGGCCGATCTGTTTGGAGGCTTCGTTTTGCTCGGCGCGGAGCTTCTCGAATTCCTGTTGAAGTTTAAGAAGGGCGCTGTCCAGATCGAGGACGGCCGCGACATCGACCTGAATTTTCTTGAGCTCCGCGGCGCGCCGATATTTCTCCGGGTTTTCGCGCAGGAGCTTGATGTCAATCATGACCCTACCAGGCGAAATGGGCAAAGGCCTTGTTGGCTTCGGCCATGCGGTGGGTGTTCTCGCGGGTGCTCATGGCCTTGCCCTCTTTCTTGAAGGCGGCCATGAGCTCATCGGCGAGGCGGTCGGCCATGGACCGGCCGCCGGATTCCCGGCAGGCCTGCAAAATCCACCGGAAGGCCAGGCTCTGCTGGCGGCGCTTGTTGACTTGCATCGGCACCTGATAGTTGGCCCCGCCGACGCGCCGGCTGCGCACCTCGACGTACGGCTTGACGTTGTTCACCGCGGTCTCGAACAGTTCCAGCACCGGCACGTCCTTGACCTTCTTGGAAATCTGATCCATGGCGCCGTAGACCACCCGCCGCGCCACCGTCTTCTTGCCCTGCCACATCAGGCAATTGATGAACTTGCTGACCAGCTTGCTGTTGTAGCGCGGGTCAGGCTTGAGAGTGTCTTCCGAGGCGGTGAATTTTTTGTAAGCCATGCTTTCGATCCTAACGACGCAGCCACCAGATAATGGCGGCGATCACGGCGAGAACAACGACGCCGAAGAAAATCAGATTTTTCAGGTTCGCGGCGTAGCCCTGCGTATCCAGTTGGGCGTCGGCCAGGAACTGCACCATCATGAACGACTACTTGCCAGCCTTGGCTCCGTACTTGCTGCGACTGCGTTTGCGGCCGTCGACGCCCAGGGCGTCGAGCGTGCCGCGGATCACATGATAGCGCACCCCCGGGAGATCGCGCACGCGGCCGCCGCGCACCAGCACGATGCTGTGCTCCTGCAGGTTGTGCTCCTCGCCGGGAATGTACGCCGTCACTTCGCGCCCGTTGCTCAGCCGCACCCGCGCGATCTTCCGCAGCGCCGAATTGGGCTTCTTGGGCGTCATCGTCTTGACCTGTAGACACACCCCCCGCTTCTGGGGGCAGGCGTCCAAGTCTTTGACCTTATTGATTCGCGGCAGACTTCGCCGCGGCTTCTTGATCAACTGATTGATGGTCGGCATGCAAATCCTTGCTTTAGTGCAACAATGGAAGGAGGAAAGTATATGAAACTGCCCGTTCGCATTCAAGTTCGGCCAGTGGGGCGCTCTAAGGGGATGTGTGAGTAACTGTTTGCCGTCTTCGTGTGGCGACGACGGATTTTTCTGAGTTTTTTGGCGAAGCCGAGATCGGATCGCTGCATGGACCGCGCTCGGAAGCTCTGCTTTTATGGGCGATTCCGGCACGTTAAACAATTATCCCGGCACTGCCCGAAAATTGATACCCGATAACTAGCGCCGGCGCGGAATGAACGGTTCCCGGGAAGCGATCGCACCTCATGGTGCTGTGGCCGGCGGTGGCCGTCCATACCAAGGGCTCGTGGTCATTCCCGCAAACGCCTTATTGAACTGTTCTTCCATGGCGCTGTCCATGGCAGCGATAGCCTGGGAGCGATGCTCCCAGGCAAAAAAGGTATCGTTGTACCCAGAGTACTTCGCGCTCCTGAACGAATTGAGATAGACCGTTCGGCCCGCACGATTCTTCACGGTCCATCGCATGCGTAGTACCGCTCCTTCCAAACCGACGCCCACCTGCTCGGGTTCCGGGATGACCAGAACATCCAGATCGGGGCTCATCTGGGTTGGATCGGGCGAATTCACCAAGACGGCGTGCTGAAATGCCCGGCGCACGACCGTTTCCGAGTCGGCGGCGAGCGCCGGCCCGAGAACGGCGTACTGCGTGTTCAAGGAGATGAGGGTACCCTCGCGCCACATCGGAACCTGTAACCTGCAGAGTACCGGGCTCAGATAGAGTCCCGCCCTCAGAGGGATGTTGCCTGGCGGGCCGGCCAGCGCGGGGTGTGGCTTGATCTCGTTCATCGTCTTGCATCCGCCCGCCGCCGCGACGACGAGGAGCAGCGGAGTGACCCATCCAGAAAAGGGAATTCGTGCTTCCATAACAGGTTCCTATCCCCAGGCGTCGAGCGAATCATATCGGCCCACTACTTGAGGTCGACCGTGAATATGATTTCTCGACCAGAAACCAGATCACTCACCCGCACCGTCAACGGCCCGAGATTTCCGATGTCCGCACGTTGGCGGACGCGGAAATAGACGAAACCGCAGTCGGATTCGCCAGGGAAAAGCGTCCGATCGATCAGCGCACGGTTGGTGATCGCCTGGTTGGTGATGTTGATGTTGGCAATGTCCTTCCCGGCAGGCACGCCCGCCAAGGCCGGAATAAGTGCGACGGGAGCGAGTGGCGCCACGGCACACATCGCGGAACTGATGTTCGCCATATCGACTGCCCAACCGTGTTGAGGGGCCAAAGCGGCCCCAGAGGCGATTGCGTCGCGCGTCGCGCCTCCTGGTAGGGCCAAACCGAATTCTTCTTTGCAGATCAAGCACCCGCCCACGGGCCGGTGGTTTTCAACGACGATCAGGACTGGCAGAACGCCGACATCAAGCAGGTCGGCGCGGAAGGCGCTCATGAGTCGGTCGTGCTCGACATAAGGATCGGCGGCGATAACCAAGCCCGATTGCTCGATCCGATGAGGATACTGATAAGCGGAGGTCGGGATGATTGGAGGCGGCGGACTGTTATGACTGCACCCCAGCGCCGTTAAGATGACCGGGTGCAGTAGGCAAATTCTCAAGGCCTTTAACATGGCACGTTCTTCCGCGAAGGTGCCCGTCGACCCGCAAACCGAGGCTATTATACTGCTCTTTACGTTCCTTGCCTATGCAGCGAGATAAGGGGTGTAACAGGAGCGGCACGATGCGATTCATGACCGGCGGCCGTACGTGGGGCTGTGCCCTGAGGTATCCGTTTAACCAAAGAGATGCCGTGGAATCAAAGGTTCAGCGGATTGGGATATGGCGAATTCAAAGGGGTAGCCGAATTCAAATCGCCTGAGACGCAAGTCAACCGTTTTTGGCGAGGCATAAGGCTGTTCTCCACCGCGCATTTGGTTTGACGATTCTAAAGGGTCGGAAGCGACTCGCACCTAAGAATTGCGCCCCTTCGGTAACTGTTCGCCCTGCTAACTATGTCTGAAAAACCCGAGGTAACCTGCAGATGTCCATTCTTCTGGCGCGGCCGACATCCCGAAAGAACCGGAGAAACCAGATCCCGCGACGCGATGGCGGTTAACAGTCACGTGTGTGAAAAGTCGCTTCGGGGCGCGTACCATATGCTCGTGATTCCACACCGCTGTTGGCGCTGGGCGACGTGCATCGTCGTCGCTTGTTTGGTCATGGCCGCCGCAGCCCGCCCGGCGTGGGCGCTGCAGGCCGATCAGATTCTGCTGGTCACCAACAAAAACGACCCGGAAAGCAAGAAACTGGCCGACCTGTACGCGTCGCTGCGCGGCGTCCCGCCGGATCAGTTGGTCCAACTGGACCTGCCGAACGCGGAGGAGATGCCGTTTGCGGTCTACGAAACCAACGTGGTGGCGCCGCTGCGGCAGTATTTGATCGAGCATCAACTGAAAGGCCAGGTCACGTGCCTGCTGACGTTTTACGGGGTCCCCTTCCGCGTCGCGGCCAAGACCAACACGGATGCGGAGCAAAAGGAACTGGCGGAGCTGCTGCGGAATCGGACGGAGCTGATGGCGCAGGCGGGCCCGATCGTGGCGGAGGTCGAGAAGCAGGCGATGGAGATGGATCCGTCATTCCGACCGGAATCGGGCAACCCGGATTCCGCGCAGACGATGCAGATCCGAACGCAAACGGCGGCCAGGGCGGTCTTGAAAAACCTTCCGTCGCTGGGCGACTTGGCGGTCCAGGTGCAAGCCATGGGGCGGTTGATGAGCAAGCTGGAGAAGCTGGGCGGCCGGGCGGAGTTGGACGGCCGCATCGGCCAACAGCAGCGCGACATGCCGGGCAAAAGCCCCGAGGATCGCGCGCAGTGGCAGAAGCTGCACGAGCAGGTGCTGATGGACGCGATGCGGATCGGTCAGCTTAGGGTGCTGCGCTGGGACGCGGGGGCGCGGGCCGAAATGCGCCAGATGTCGTTGGATGCGTTTGGACTGCTTGGCGCGCTGCACGTGCTGGAAGCGCAGTCGGCGTATTTTCAGACCGATCGGACCGCCGCCGCCACGGACAGCGAGCTGGCGCTGTTGTGGTGGGATTACTATCCGCGGTCCAACTGGCAGATCAATCCGCTGAATTGTCACGTGCACGCTCAAACGCCGCCGGTGCTGATGACGATGCGTCTGGACGGCCCCGATCCGGCGACGGTCGAGAAGATGATGCGCACCAGCGTGGACGTGGAAAAGACCGGCCTGCAGGGAATCGCGGCGGTGGATGCCCGCGGTTTGCCTCCGACGGATGAGTACGGGCTTTTCGATGAACGTCTGCGGAACATGGTAGCGCTGATTCGCACCAAGACCGAATTGAAGCTGCGTGTGGACGACCGGGAAGCGCTTTTCCCGCCGCACTCGGTGAAAGGGGTGGCGTTGTATTGCGGCTGGCACAGCCCGGGGCAGTATGTGCCGGGATGCGATTTCAATCCCGGGGCGGTCGGTTTTCACGTGGCCAGCTTCGAGATGGTGACGCTGCACGCGCCGACGGGCGGATGGGTTCGCGGGCTGCTGAGCGACGGCGTCGTCGCCACGTTGGGACCGGTGGCCGAACCGTATCTGACCGCGTTTCCCAAACCCGACGAATTCTTCGCCCTGCTGCTGACGGGCAAGTTGACGCTGGCGGAGGTGTACTGGAAGACCACGCCGATGACGAGTTGGCTGATCGCCTGCATCGGCGATCCGCTGTACACGCCGTACAAGGCGCACCCAGCGCTGAAGGTGGCGGACCTGCCGGCGCCGCTGCGTGCGGCGGTGGGCGCTGCGGCGAGTGAACCGACGACCGGGCCGCAGCCGCCGGCGGTTGGACCGGTAGATTCAAGCCCGCCGCGGAATTGACCGATAAGGTAACGGCTAGAGGTGCGCTTCCCATGCAGATGATTTGCCCCAACCTGCGCTGCCGAAAGGTTTTATCGGTGCCCGACGAGGCCCGGGGCAAGCAAGTCAAGTGTCAGTATTGTCAAACCACCTTCCGCGTGCCTGAAACGCCCAAACGGGTGACGGGCATCTCCACCATCGCCGGCGCCAAGTAATCCTTGTGCGTCGCTTTGCGTGATCCACCATGGACTTGCGATGACCGGTTTGTGCGGCTTTGGCAAGGTTCGTTTGGTTTGCTAGGATGCACAGGCGTATGACCTACTGTCTGGGCATTGTGACCAAATTCGGCCTGGTGATGGCCTCGGATTCGCGCACCAACGCCGGATACGATCAGGTGAACGTCTCCCGAAAGATGTACACCTTCGTGCAGAAGGGGGAGAAGGTCTTCGTGCTGCTGGCCAGCGGCAGCTTATCGTGCACGCAATCGGTCATCACGCTGCTGCAGCGGGATTTCGACAAGGGGGAAGGCTTGGCGACGGCCACGGGCATGTACGATGCCGCGCGGATCATCGGCGAGCAGGTCCGCCGCGTCGCCGACATGGACCGCCCTTCCCTGGAACGCGACGAGTACAAGTTCAACGTCCATTTCCTGCTGGGCGGGCAAATCCGCGGCGAGAGGCCGGCCCTGTTCCTGATCTATCCCCAGGGCAACCCGCTCCAGGCCACCGAAGAATCCCCCTATCTGCAAGTCGGCGAAACCAAATACGGCCGGCCCATTCTGGACCGCGGCATCATTTTCGACAAAACGTCTTTGGAAGAGGCGGCCAAGTACGCCCTGCTGTCGCTGGATTCGACGATGAAGTCCAACGTCACCGTCGGCCCACCCATCGATCTGCTGGCCTACGAGGTGGATCAGTTGACGATCACGCACCAGCGGCGGTTCAACGCCGAGGACACGGACCTGACCAAGATCGCCATGCGCTGGCAGGCGGCGCTGCGGCAGGCGGTGGCGCGATTGCCCACCATCCGATTCCCCGCGGCCCCGCAAAAACCGGAAGAGTCAATCCAACTGGTCGAGACCGCCGGCGGCGAAACCACCAGTTAGCGACCCCCGCACCTCGCCCAAGGCATCGCCCTGTTCCCGTCGTCACCGCACCCCAAGCCATGTCAACCGCCCCGACCACGCCGCTGATCCGCAAGCTCCAAGAAATGCTCCAGAAATACGGCGCCCTTCAGGCGTCGCTGAGTGATCCCGCGGTGCTGAGCCATCCGCAAAAACTGATTTCCGCCACGCGCGAGGCGGGACAACTGGAGCCGGTGGTGTCGCGGTTTGAGGAGTATCTCAAGGCCCAGAGGTCGGCGGATGAGTTGCAGGAAATGGCCGCCAACAAGGCGGATGCGGAAATGGCCCAGCTTGCGGCGGGCGAACTGACCACCACGCGGGCCCGCGCCGCAGCGCTGCTCGAGGAGCTCAAGGACCGATTCCTGGCCGCTGAGGAAAGCCCGGTGGATTCGTTTTTCCTGGAAATCCGCGCCGGCACGGGCGGCGAGGAGGCGGCACTTTTCGCCCGCGACCTTTTTGAAATGTATCGCCGCTACTGCGAGGCCAAGGGATACCGCTTCGAGGTCAGCGACTTTTCCGCCAGCGACCGCGGGGGATTCAAGGAAGTGATCGTCAACGTCCGCGGCGAGGAGGCGTACCGGCGGCTGCGCTTCGAGGGCGGCGGGCATCGCGTGCAGCGCGTGCCCGAGACCGAAGCCCAGGGCCGCATCCATACCAGCGCCGCCACCGTCGCCGTTTTGCCCGAAATGCCGGACGTGAAGATCGAGATCAATCCCAAGGACGTGGAGGAATTCGGCTGCCGCGGCGGCGGGCCCGGCGGGCAAAACGTCAACAAGGTCGAAACCGGCTGGCGAATCCTGTACAAACCCACCGGCCTGCAATTCAAAATGACCGAACACAAGAGCCAGGCCATGAACAAGGAACGCGCCTGGGCTTTGTTGCGCGCGACGCTCTACGAGATGGAGCAGGCCAAGCAGCATGCCGCCAGAACCAGCGCCCGAAGAACCATGATGGGCAGCGGCGACCGCAGCCAACGCATCCGCACCTACAATTTCCCGCAAAATCGCTGCACGGACCACCGCCTGGGCGGCGAGGGCGGCGGCGGGGAAAAAAACTTCAATCTCACCCAGATCATGCAGGGCCAGCTCGATCCGCTGCTGGATGCCCTGCTGGAATTGGATAAACAACAGCGGCTGGATAGCTTATGATGTAAATTCGGAGGACTGAATCATGGCGCAGGCGAAGAAACCGGCAGCGAAGAAAACGGGGGCCAAACCCAAGCGGGTGGCGCCGCAGGCGGGGAAAAAGCCGCAACCGCAAGCGTCCAAACCGCAGGCGGACCCATCCGTGCCGGTGATCGACGCCGGCGAGTCCGCGGCGGCAGCGGCGGCGATGGTCGCCAACAAGGTCGCGCCCACGGCATCGGCCCAGCCGGCGGGAACGGAATCCGCCTTTTTCCGGCATCTCAAGGATTCGCTGAACAAGCCGCATTCGCAAGTCATGGGCGGCCTGCTGGACAAGGTGAGCCCGGCCGGACAGAAAAAATCGGCCGCGCCGTTCGACCCCAACAAACAGGTGGGCCACGATCAGACCTACGGCTCGGACGCCACCCGCCGCAACGTCCCCCGCCGCACCGCCGGATGATGGTCACACCACCTGCAGCAGTTCCAGCGACAGGATCGTTCGCGGATCGAAATTGATCCGCTGCTCGAACGTGCCGGCAAGACCCTGTTTGCTCAGGGCGATGATCCAGCCTTCTTCGATGACCAGTTCGTCGATGACGCGGTCACCGGCCAGGGTCACGCGGCAGACGGCGGTGTATTTGCGCTTCGGCACGCCGTGTTCAACGAGGAACTTGCGCCACTGGTCCGGCAACGGCTTGGCCAGACGATTTCGAGGCAATGAACGCGAAGACATGACGACTATGAAGCTGCCGCGGCCAGGTCCAGATCGTTCACTTCATCGGCGGCGGTCGGCTGCGGCATGACGCCCGGACCGTCCACGCCGTACCAGCGATCCAGCACGCTTTTCCAGTCGCGCAGGCTGCGCACAAGAATGAAATCGCGCTTCACCTCCGCGGAAGCGGGATGGAAGCGGCTATACTTGATCCCCATCTTGCGCATCCGCCGCGCGGCCAACTGCTCGCCGTGAATCTCCACGGCGATCTCAAAATGCTCCGCCAGCGCTTCGCGTTGCTCACTGATCGTCGGCGGCGAAATCGACGCGTCGGGGTCTTTTAGCAACCGCGCAACCTGGGCGAAAATCCACGGATTGCCGATGGCGCCGCGGGCAATCCAGACGGCATCGACGCCCGTTTCGCGGAGCATGCGCACGGCATCCTGGGCGGTGAAGACGTCGCCGCTGCCCAGGATGGTGCGGCCGGAGTGTCGCCGCTTGAGCTGCGTCAGGAACGGCCAGCGCGACGGGCCGAAGTATTTTTGCTCGACGGTTCGCGCATGGACGCGCACGGCGGCGACGCCGAGCGACCAGGCGAAATCCAGAATCTCGTGAAATCGCTGCTCTGATTCGGCCGAATCGTCAAAACCGCGGCGCAGGCTGAGCGTGATGGGCAAACGATCGCCCACGGCTTGCACGACGCTTTGCAGGATGGATTTTGCCAGGGGGGCGTCCGCCAGCATGTGCCCGCCGCGGGATTTGTTCCTGATCTTCTTGACGGGGCAGGCGAAGTTCAGGTCGATCACGTCGTAGCCGGCTTCGGCCAGGATCGTCGCTCCCCGCGTCATGGTCTGGGGATCGCTGCCGATGAGTTGGCCGGCGACGGGATGGTCCTCGTCGTTAATGTCGATGGAATTTTTCAGCCCCTGCCCGCCGTTGCAGAGGATGACGTCCAAGAGGGCCTCGGTGACGGCATAGGGGCAGCCGCGGCGACGGGCAACAACGCGCATGGCGCGGTCGCTGTATCCGGCTAGTCCGGCCTGGCAGAACGGCTCTTCGAATTGAACGGGACCGATGCGGATCACGCGGATGCCGCCTTAGCCACGTCTTCAACGCTGCGTGCGTCTTTGAGACTCGGCTGTTCCTTGTAATAGGCGATCTTGCCGTCCTTGGCCACGACCACGGTGCCGCGCTTGGTGCAGTTGTACGGCTCCTGGCCCGCCCACATGCCGTAGGCCTTGGCCATCTTCCGCGTCGGGTCGGCCAGCAGGTCGTAGGGAATGTGGTATTGCTTCTTGAACGCCTCATGACTGAACGGGCTGTCGCAGCTCACGCCCAAGACGACGGTCTGATCGTCCTTGACGATCTTGCTCATCTGCGGCCCGAAGGCGCAGTGCTCCTGCGTGCAGATCGGGCTGAAGTCCATCGGATAGAACAGCAGCACGACCTTCTTTTTGCCGAGGAAATCCGACAGCTTCACCTTGTTCTTGTCCTGATTCATCAGCTCAAAGTCGGGAGCTGCCTGACCAACCTTCAGCGGGGCGTTTTCCATGTGGATTCTCCTTGTTGGGCAATGGTAGGTGAAGAAGTTGCTGGTTGCTAGTTGCTGGTTGCTAGACACGCGAAAGAGCGGCTGGTCCCCACCTCAGGTTCCGTCCCCGTTTCATGTTCCGCGCCCCTTGCCTCACGGCCCACGCTACGAGATTGAGCCGGTAATGCTGAGGTACCCCGAAGTCCCGGCGCGCCGGGAATCGACTGACGCTCTGACGCTATCTCCTGCTCTACTGTCTACTGCTCCACTTTCTCGCGCAGCGACCCGACCAGTCCCCAGCAGCTTACAGCCGGATGTCGCCTCTTCGAAAAAGCACGAGTGTCCCCCTGATACCGTTGC
>DBZL01000048.1 GCA_002311745.1 Phycisphaerales bacterium UBA1161
GCTGAGAATGCGGTTGCCCTGGGGCCGCGCCATGGGAAAAACCCTCGCAGAAAGTTGGTCATACGCGATGAATTGCCCGCGAAAGTGGCGTAGGTAGTACATCTTACATAGGGGGTTTTGGGGGGGCGTCGGATAACCGCTCGGCTGCTGATAATCGCGGGTTTTTTGGCGTAGGCCCATAAGCACTTCACTTGCATCGGATTGAATTCAATCCGATGTCCTGGTTCGGAGGAGAACCAGAAAATGTCAAATGACATTGGGAAGTCGGGGAGCCTTGGGCAGTGCCTTCTTCGCTTCGTAGAGCCCATCATGGGCAAGAAGAAGAAGGCGCGCGTCCAGAACCGCCTGTGTGCGGCGTGCATGCTCGAGGAATTGGAACCGCGTGCACTGCTGTCGAGCCTGACGCTTGCGGCGTCGGTTGCCGGACCAGCCAGCGTGCAGCTTAGCTGGACGAACAGCGGCGTTACGGGATCGGGCTATTACGTGATGCGCGGCGCCGACATGTCGCATCTGGCCAAGATCGGCACGATCACCAACATTTCGACCCTGACCTACACGGACAGCACGGCAGTCGCGGCGCACACGTACGATTACGAAGTCGAGGCGTACACGGGTACGACGGCCTCGTCGCCCTCCAACGTGGTGGCGGCGACGACGCCGATGGCGCCGCCGGCCAGCCTGGCCGCCACGGCCCTGAGCCCGACCAGCGTGAAGCTGACGTGGGTGAACCATGACGCGTCGAGCGTCGGGTATAACATTCTGCGCAGCATCGGCGGCGGCGCTTTCACGCAAATAAATCAGGTCATTGGAGTCGCCACGCTCACCTTTACGGACACGACGGCCGCGGCCGACACGTCTTACAGCTACCAAGTTGAGGCGCACAACACCACAACGACGTCGGCGGCGTCGAACACCGCGACGGTGACCACGCCGTTGGTGGCGCCCTCGGGATTGATGATTTCGTCGACGACCTATTCCAGCGTGCAGATCGCTTGGACGGACAACGACTCGACGGCCAAGGGCTATAACGTGCTGCGTTCGACCAACGGCACGACATTCACGACGTTGGCGCAGCTGACCTCGGCCAACGCCGCCAGCTACAACGATACGTCGGTGGTTTCGGGCCGCACGTACGACTACAAGATTCAGGCGGTCAACGGCAGCGTGACGTCGGCGGCCTCGAGCATGGTCGCGGCCAACACGCCGCTGCATGCGCCCACGGCCCTGACGGCGACGGTGACGGGACCGACGAGCGTGGCGCTGGCGTGGACGGACAACGACACCAACGCGGCGGGCTATATCATTTTGCGGTCGTCGGATGGCACGAACTATTCGCAGCTGGTCAAGCTGACGTCGGGGACCGCGAATTCGTATACCGACGCCACGGCGGTGGCGGCGCACACGTACAGCTACAAAGTCGAGGCGTACGCCGGCACGATCACGTCGCCGACTACCAATGTGGCGACCGCCAGCACACCGATGTCGCCGCCGACCGGCTTGACCGCCACGGCCCTGAGCCCGAGCAGCGTGAAGCTGACCTGGGTGAACCATGACACGTCAACCGTCGGGTATAACATTCTGCGCAGCGTCAACGGCGGCGCATTCACGCAAATAACACAGATCACTAAAGCCGCCACGGTCACCTATACGGATACGAATCTCCCCTGTGACACTCCTTACCGCTACCAGGTTGAGGCGTACAACAGCAGCATGACGTCGGCGGCGTCGAACACGGCGGCGGTGACCACGCCGCTGGTGGCGCCCTCGGCGTTGACGGTGGCGTCAACGGGGTTTTCCCAAGTGGGGATCTCTTGGACGGACAATGACCAGACGGCCAAGGGTTATAACATTCTGCGTTCGACCAACGGCACGGCGTTCACGAATTTGATCACGCTGACCCAGGGCAACGCCAGTGGCTTCGTCGATTCGACGGTGGTTTCGGGCCGCACGTACGACTACGAGGTTCAGGCGGTCAATGGCAGCGTGACGTCGGCGGTCTCGAACATGGTCGTGGCCAACACGCCGTTACACCCCCCCACGGGCGTGAAGGCGACGGTCAATGGACCGACGAGCGTGACGCTTTCCTGGACCAATAACGACGCCAATACGGCGGGCTATTACATTTTGCGGTCACTGGACGGCACGAGCTATACGAAGCTCGGCACGGTGACCAAGGCCACCACGACGAGCTTCACCGACACAACGGCGTCGCCGTCCCACCAGTACCTCTACGAGGTCCAGGCGTATGCCGGCAACAGCACGTCGGTGGCTTCCACCAACGTCATCGTCAGCACGCCGTTGGCAACGCCAACGGGTCTGTCCATCACGGTGGTGACGCCCAACTGCCTGCAACTGAGGTGGTACGTTACCGACCCGGCCGCGCAGGGATACAACATCCTGCGCAACACGGCGGGCGGGGCTTTCACGCAAGTCGGGAAAGTGACGAGCGGCGTCGGCAACAGCTACATCGACGTGGTGTCATCGGCCACCGTGTACAACTATGAGGTCCAGGCGTACAACGCGAGCGGCACCTCGGCGCCGTCTGCGGCCGTGCAGGTGACGACGCCGTTGAATGCGCCGTCGGCATTGGCGGCGTCGCTTAATTCGTCTGGGAAGGTTCAACTCAGTTGGACGGACAACGACACGGCGGCGACGGGCTACATCTTGATGCGCTCGACCAACCTCGGGGCTTTCTACACGCAGGCGTTGCTAACCAACGGCAGCGCCTCGAACTACACGGACACCTCCGTGGTGTCGGGCCAGACGTACACTTACGAGATCCAGGCGACCAAGGGGGCGATCCGATCGGCGATGTCGAACACGGTCGCGGCCAACACGCCGCTGAGCGCGCCCACGGGCCTCCAAATTACGATCAAGGGGCCCAACAGCGTCCTGCTCACCTGGGCAAACAATGACGCCAACACAATGGGTTTTAACGTGCTGCGCTCCACCGACGGAATTAACTACAACTCGGTTGGCAAGGTCAATTCCTGGATTACGCTCCGTTACACGGACAACACAGTGAAGTCGGGCACCATGTATTTCTACGAAGTGCAGGCGACCGCCGGAACGTGCAGCTCGCCCCCGTCGAGCGACTACATGGTCCTCACGCCGATGATCGCCCCCAGCGGCTTGACGACGACGCTGACGGGAACCACATCCACACCCACGGCGACGCTCGGCTGGACGGACAACGACCTATCAGCGACGGGCTATATCGTGCTGCGGAGCACGGATAGCGTGATCTATACGCCGTTGACGCAGGTCACTGGCGCCTCAGCCAACAGCTATGTCGACACGTCGGCGGCCGCCGGCGGAACGTATTACTACGAGGTGGAGTCTTCCAACCAATATGAGCATTCGACGGGTTCCAACCCCGCCGTCGTGGCGATACCGGCGGGGATCAGCGGCGGCGTGAGCATGATCACGCGCTACGGCAACGAGCTGGTGATCACCGAAAACGCCAAGAACGATACCGTTTCCATCACGGAAAGCGGCACGACGCTGACCATCAACGCCGACGGCACAATCTTGACGGCCTCGGCACCGGCCGACGGGCTGTTCATCTACAGCCGGGCCAGCGGGGACTCGGTGAGCATCGACGCATCGGTCAAGGCAGCCACCACGATCGATTCGATCGACGGCAACAGCAGCACGATCAGCAGCGCCGGCAGCAACGTGAGCGTGTGGGACGACTCGACCGACAGCTTCAGCGGCAAGGGAACGCTGCATAGCGTTGCCAGCTTCGCCGGCGGCGCCAGCAAGGCGTTAGGCGCAGCGCTGGGCAACCCCACGGACTCGGGCACCACGACCGTCGTGAACTTTTCCCTGTGGGGCGCCGGTCCGACAGCGGCGGATGTGAAGCAAGGCTACACCGGCGACTGCTACTTCCTGTCCTCCCTGGCGGCCTTCGCGGGCACGCGGCCGCTGGCCTTGGAGAACATGGCGGTGGATCTGGGCGACGGCACCTACGCGGTCCAGTTCATCTCCAAAGGATCGCCGGTCTACGTGCGCGTGTCCGACACCCTGCCGGTCGGTCCCGGCGGGACCGGGTACATGTTTGCCTCACCGGGCGTGGCGAACACGATCTGGGCGCCGATCTTTGAAAAGGCGTTCTGCTACTTCCGCACCGGCGCCAATTCGTACGCGTCGATCGGTAACGGCGGCTGGATGGCCGAGGTGTACACTGACCTGGGCGTCAGTTCCGTGAATTTCACGCCCAGCGCAGACAGCGACAGCGTGCTGTACGCCCTGCTGTCGTCCGATTTGTCGGCCAACGACCCGGTCACCATGGGCACGCACGGCACCAAGTCGCCCGATCTGGTCAACTGCCACGCATACACGCTGGTCAGTGTGTACAAGGATTCCAGCGGCGTATCGCACTACGTGGTGCGCAACCCGTGGGGCATCTCGGGCGACGCGGCGGAAAACGCGCAGGGTTACGCAACGCTGACGTACGCGCAGTTTGTGGCCAACTTCGCCGACGGTTGCATAGCGACGAGCTGAGCCGGCGACAGCTAAACAGGTGAACAGGGATGCTCCCCTGTTCACCTGCTTTTTTTGCGCGACTTCGTCGGAAGGCGGCGTAGGTGGTACATCTTACAGTGAGGGCTCAGATAACCGGTCGGCTGCTGATAATCGCGGGGTTTTTGACATAGGCCCATAAGGGCTTGGTTTGCATGAAGCTCCGTTCAATCCGATGTCCTGGTTGAGAGGGAGAACATGTCAAATATCACGGGGAAGTCGGGGAGTCTTGGGCAACGCATTGGCCGTTTCATCTCGCCCGTCATGGGCGAGAACCAGAAGGCGCTCGTCCAGAAGCGCCTGCGTGCGGCGTGCACACTTGAGGAATTAGAGCCGCGTGCACTGCTGTCGAGCCTGACGCTTGCGGCGACGATAGCCAGCCCAACCAGCGTACAGCTTAGCTGGACCAACAGCGGCGTTACGGGATCGGGCTATTACGTGATGCGCGGCGCCGACGCGTCGCATCTGGCCAAGATCGGCACGATCACTAAGCTGACGACCCTCACCTACACGGACAGCACGGCGGCCTCGGCGCACACGTACGATTACGAAGTCGAGGCGTACAGCGGTTCGACGACCTCGCCGCCGTCCAACGTGGTAGCGGCGACGACGCCGATGGCGCCGCCGGCCAGCTTGACCGCCACGGCCCTGAGCCCGACCAGCGTGAAGCTGACCTGGGTGAACAAGGACGCGTCGAGCGTCGGGTATAACATTCTGCGCAGCATCGGCGGCGGCGCTTTCACGCAAATAACACAGATCACTAAAGCCGCCACGCTCACCTATACGGATACGGGGCTCTACTGCGACACTCCATACCGCTACCAGGTTCAAGCGTACAACGGCACGACCACGTCGGCGGCGTCGAACACGGCGACGCTGACCACGCCGCCGGTAGCGCCATCCGGATTGATGGTTTCGGCCGCGGCATTTTCCAGCGTGTCGGTCAGTTGGACGGACAACGACCAGAACGCCACGGGCTATAACGTGCTGCGTTCGACCAACGGCACGACGTTCACGCTGTTGTCACCGGTGAGCGGGGGCAAGACCAACAGCTTCTGCGATACCACGGTGATTTCGGGCCACACGTACGACTACGAGGTTCAGGCGGTCGACGGCAGCGTGACGTCGGCAGTATCGAACATGGTCGTGGCTAACACGCCCATACACGCGCCCTCGGGCCTGACGGCGACGGTCAATGGACCGACGAGCGTGACGCTGGCGTGGACCAATAACGACGCCAACACGGCGGGGTATTATATTTTGCGGTCACTGGACGGCTCGAGCTATACGAAGGTCGGCACGGTGACCAAGGCCACCACGAAGGCCTTCACCGACACAACGGCGTTGCCGTTCCACCAGTATCTCTACCAAGTCCAGGCGTATGCCGGCAACATCACGTCGGCGGCTTCCAGCAACGTCATCGCCAACACGCCGATGGCGCCGCCTTCGGGTCTGGCCGTCACGGTCACCACGCCCAACTGCTTGCAACTGCACTGGACGGATAACGACCCATCCGCGACGGGGTACTACATACTGCGCAGCACCAGCGGGGGTGCAATCGCGCAAGTGGCGCAAGTGACGCCCGGCACCGGCAACAGCTACATCGACGTGGTGTCATCGGGCACCGCGTACACCTATCAGGTCAAGGCGTACAACGCGAGCGCCACCTCGGCGGCGTCCCTGGCCGTGTCGTTGACGACGCCGGTGATTGCGCCATCAGGATTGACGGCGACGATTGGTACGGGTGGGAAGGTTCAACTCAGTTGGACGGACAACGATAAGGGGGCCACGGGCTACAACGTGCTGCGCTCGACCAACGGCACGACTTTCACGCTGCTGACCGCGCTGACCTCGGGCAGCGCCAACAGCTACACGGACTACTCCGTGCTGTCGGGCCACACCTACTATTACGAAATCCAGGCGTTCGTGGGAAAGGTGACATCGGCGGTGACGAGCAAGGTCGCGGCCAACACGCCACTGAACGTGCCCACGGGCTTCGGGGCGACGATCAAGGGTCCCAACAGCGTCCAGCTCTCCTGGATCAACAATGACGCCAACACGACGGGCTATAACGTGCTGCGCTCCACCGACGGAACGAACTTCACGTCGGTCGGCAAGATCGGTTCCATCAAGACGATGAGTTACACGGACAACACGGCGCAGTCGGGCACCATCTATTTTTACGAAGTGCAGGCGACCGCCGGGGCGTGCAGCTCGCCCGCCTCGAGCAACTACATGGTCCTGACGCCGATGATCGCCCCGACCGGCCTGACGGCGGCGCTGTCGGGGTCCCAGGTGAATCTCGCCTGGACAAACCACGACCCATCAGCGACGGGCTACATCGTGCTGCGCAGCACGGATAGCGTGATCTATACGCAGTTGACCAAGCTCACTTCGGGCACAGCCAACAGCTATGCCGACACGACGGTGCAAGCCGGCGGCACGTATTACTACGAGGTGGAGGCTTCCAACAAGTATGAGCATTCGACGGCTACCAACCCCGGCAACGTGGCGATGCCCGCGGGGATCGCCGGCGGCGTGAGCATGATCACGCGCTACGGCAACGAGCTGGTGATCACCGAAAACGCCAAGAACGATACCGTTTCCATCCTGGAAAGCGGCACGACGCTGACCATCAACGCCGACGGCGTAACCTTGACCGCCACCGCACCGGCCGACGAACTGTTCATCTATGCCCGGGCCAGCGGAGATTCGGTCAGCATCGACGCTTCGGTCACGACAGCCACGACCATCGATTCGATTGACGGCGTCGGCAGCACGATCACCAGCGCCGGCAGCAAGGTGAGCGTGTGGAAGGACTCGACCGACAGCTTCAGCGGCAAGGGAACGCTGCACAGCGTGGCCGCCTTCGCCGGCAACGTCAGCAAGGCGTACGGCGCGTCGCTGGCCAACCCCGCGGACTCGGGCACCACGGCCGTCGCGAACCTTTCCCTGTGGGGCAGCGGCCCGACGGCGGCGGACGTCAACCAGGGTTACACCGGCGACTGCTACTTCCTGTCTTCCCTGGCGGCCTTCGCCGGCACGCGGCCGCAGGCCTTGGAGAACATGGCGGTGGATCTGGGCGACGGCACCTACGCGGTCCAGTTCATCTCCAATGGATCGCCGGTCTACGTACGCGTGTCCGACACCCTGCCGGTTGGTCCCGGCGGAGCCGGGTACATGTTTGCCAGCCCAGGCGTGGCGAACACGATCTGGGCGCCGATCTTTGAAAAGGCGTTCTGCTACTTCCGCACCGGCGCCAATTCGTACGCGTCGATCGGCAACGGCGGCTGGATGAGCGACGTGTACACTGACCTGGGCGTCAATTCCACGAACATCACCCCCAGTTCGTACAGCGATAGCGCGCTGTATGCCCTGCTGTCCGCCGATTTGTCGGCCAACGACCCGGTCACCCTCGGCACGATCAGCAAGGCCCCGGATCTGGTCAGCGGCCACGCGTACACGCTGGTCAGTGTGTACAAGGACTCCAGCGGTACGCACTATGTGGTGCGCAACCCGTGGGGCATCCAAGGCGACGCGGCGGAAAACGCGCAGGGTTACGCAACGCTGACGTACGCGCAGTTTGTGGCCAACTTCAACGCTGGCTGTGAAGCGACCAGCTAAGTCGGATGCAGACCCATCAGCTTGACCCGCGCCCTTGCGCCATTAAAATGAGATGGCGCAAGTGGCGCGGGGCGATGGTCTAACGGGATGACGGCTGAATCGCATTCAGCAAATCGGGGTTCGATTCCCCGTCGCTCCATTTCGGCCTGCGGCCGAAATAGAGGGCAGAGCAGGAGAGAGTAGAAAGTAGAGCAGGCAGAAAAGCATGCGTCGTCGAACGGCTTTCGGCGGCCATATGGATGCTCTGCCCGGTCTCCTTTCTACTCTCTACTTTCTTTTCAGTGCGCCGCCCAACGGTTCCCGAGGTTTCGAACTCTTTCCTACGATCTCCCGTTCTCCTGATCCCTCCGTCCGTATCCAGCGTTCTGCCGGTCCGTCATCTTGTCGTGGCAACGAGGGCCTGAAAAAGAGCGTTTTGTGCGATAGATATATTGTCGTTTCTTTTTGACGAATCGAGATTTGCGGGCCTATAGTTCGACGTGCAGATATGCGTAGTAGCGCCAACGCAGGAGTCTGGTATGTCCAATCTGGAAGGCGCGGCGGCTGAACGGGACTTGGAGCAGTTGACCAGCCTGTTCCGTTTGCTCGCGGACCGGACGCGGTTGAACATTTTGCTGGCACTGGCGCAAGGGGAGCGCAACGTCAGCAGCCTGTGCCAGGAACTGGGGCTGCCCCAACCGACGGTCAGTCATCACCTGGGGCTCTTACGCACCAATAACATCATTTCCAATCGACGCAGGGGAAAGCAGGTTTTCTACAGCCTGAGCGGATCGGTCTCCATGAGGGAAGGCCTGTCGTTGGAAACCAACGTCGAGAATTTCTCCGTGAAAATTAACCGCAAGATGGCGCAGGGGTTCGAGGGGATGTCAGGACCGCGCATCGCCGAAGCGGCTACGGGTTAGTCATCGCGAAAGACGTGGCCGGTCACGCGGATGAACACATCCTCGAGCGTCGGCTTGCCGACGGACACCGAATCGATCAATCCAGGCATGGCTTCGATGAGTTGCGGGACGAACTCGTGCCCGCGAGCGCGCTCCAAGCGCACGATTCCATCGAGCAATTCGGCGGTGATTCCGAGCTTGTCGTGGATGAGCTGGGCGACTTGGGCGGGTCGGGGGCTGGCCAGGGTGATCACGTCGCCGCCGATGCGTTCCTTGAGGATAGCCGGGGCGTCGCAGGCGGCGAGTTTGCCGTGGTCGAGGATCGCCAGGCGAGCGCAGCGGTCGGCTTCATCCATCAGGTGCGTGGTCAGCAGCACGGTCACGCCGTCGTTTTGTTGAATCTCGCGCAGATAGTGCCACAGGTCGATGCGGGCGGTGGGGTCCAGGCCGGTGCTGGGTTCGTCCAAAAGAAGCAATTGCGGCTGATGGAGCAATCCCTTGGCCAGCTCGACGCGGCGGCGCATGCCGCCGGAGAAACCCTCCACGCGTTCGCGCCGGCGGTCGCTCAGGCCGACGCGATCCAGCAACTGGTCGATGCGCAAGCTCAGTGCGCGGCCGCGCATGCCGTAGAGGTGGCCCTGATGGCGGAGGTTTTCCTCGGCGGTGAGTTGCTTGTCGAGGCTGGGGGACTGGAAGACGACGCCGATCTGTCGGCGAAGCGCGTCGCGATCGACGGCTGGGTCCAGGCCGAGCATTTTGATTTTGCCCGGCGGGGCGGGGATGAGCGTGCTGAGGATGCGGAAGAGGGTTGTTTTTCCGCTGCCGTTGGGGCCCAGAAAGCCGAAAATCTCGCCGCGGTGGACCTGCAAAGACAGTTCGACCAATGCGGCGCGGCGGCCATAGGAGTGGCTCAAGTGATCGATGTCGATGATGTTTTGGCTGGGGTCCGGCACGTCAGGGCGCTGGGAAAGTGAATCGTACGACGGTGGCGGAAGCTTCGCTCACGGTGACGTTTTGGCGTTGCAGCGGCAGGGCTTCGTGCCAGGCGGCCAGCGTGTAATTGCCCGGCGGGACGTGCGTGATGGAGAAACTGCCGTCATCGGCGGTGACGGCAAACCAACGATGGGCAAAGACGCCGATCCAGGCGCTCATCCACGGATGCACGTCGCAGCGGACGTTGAACGGCGGCTCGGGGAGCTTGAGCGTGATGGCGCGCTCGCCGATGGTGGGGAAGCCGTAATTGGCCGGGGGATTGAGCGAGCATTGCAGCAGCACGTTGTGCAGGACGGGATCGCTGGACTTGAGACGCAGGGTTTGGCCGGCCTGCACGGCCAGCACGTGGGGCACGTAGACGCAGTTGATTTGATCGAGCGCGGCGGGGGCTTGTGTCGGCGGGGAGGCGGGCGGGGCGTTTTCCAGATAGACGATGACGTTTTTCAGACCGCCGCCGGAGCCGACCACGATGGTTTCGTCTTTGACCTGCGGCGAGCCGGGGATGATCCGCATGGTCGGCGCGATGCCTTGGAGCACGACGCGGCCGCGGATCACGCCGTTGCCGCTCGAGGCGGCGGTGGTTGCCGCCGGGGGAGTCGTGGGGGAGCGTTCGCAGGCGGCCGGGAAAATTGCCAGGGCGACGAGCAATGGCAACAGCGTGCGTGTGACTTGCGTGGGCATCACGGTGCGGTGGAGCGATTGAGCATGAGAATCGTCAGGAGGATAGGCAAATACGCGATCGAGGCAAGGAAAAGCCAGCGGGCCGCGCGGCGCGTGCGTGCCGCGGCGTAGTTGGCCGCGAAAGCCACAAAGGTCAGGCCCAGGGCCAAGGCGCAAAAGAGGTACGTCTTGCCGGAGATGCCCAGCAGGGCGGGGGCGAGACCGACCGGCAGAAGCGCCACGGTGTAGATCAGAATCTGCCGGCTGGTCATGGCCAAAGTCGGATCGACCACGGGGAGCATTTTGAATCCGCCTTTGCGGTAATCCTCGCGGTAGAGGATGGCGATGGCCATGAAATGCGGAATCTGCCAGACGAGCAGGATGGCAAAGAGTGCGGCGGCGCCGGGAGCGAGCGAGCCGTTGATGGCCGTCCAACCCATGACCGGCGGGATGGCGCCCGGGATGGCGCCGATCATGGTGTTGAGCGTGGTGCGGCGCTTCAGGGGCGTGTAAATCAGGACGTAACTGGCGAGGGTGGTGATGCCGAGAATCGCGGTGAGCGTGTTGACCAGGAGCCACAGGCAAGCTCCGCCGCACAGGCCGGCGATCAATCCGAGAACCAGGGCGAGGCGCGGCGAGACGCGGCCGGTGGGCAGGGGGCGATGTGCGGTGCGCGGCATCAGGGCGTCGTAGCGGCGTTCCAGAAGCTGATTGAGAATGCTGGCGGCGGCCGCGCAGAGGGCGGTGCCCAGGAGCGTCGGCGGCAGGCGGAGCCAATCAGCGCGCTGGCCGGCGGCGAGGCAGCAGCCCACCATGGTCGTGCCCAGGACCAGGCAGTTCATGCGCGGGCGGATCAGTTCAACGAGGTCAGCGAAGCGCGAGCGGGCGGCGGCTTTTGGAGCGGCGGTTGCGGCGGGCAGGATGGTGGTGGCTGTGTTCATGAGAGGGCGGGTTCAACCGCGCCGGGGCCGTGCGCCTGCCGACTAAAGTTGGCAGGCCGCGCGGAACGGGTCAGCCCATAGCAGCGCAGCGCGATCACGACGGCGGTAACCAGGATGAGCGATCCCACCGCCACGTGCAGCGAGGCAACGTCGGCCGGCTTGCGCTGCCAGATGGTCATCATGCCCAAGACGAGTTGGATGGGCAACAGGGCCAGCAGGGCGGCGGCGGGACGGGTCAGCGGCTGGATAGGCCGCAGATGCCGCAAAATCGAAGTGGAAAGCCACACCACGGCGATGCTGACGAGCAGCGCTCCGATGCGATGGGCAAAGTGAATCCAAATTTGGAAGGCGGTCACGCGGTTGAGCTCCAGATCGACGCCGTAGCGGTGGATCGCCTGCTGGCGGAAGGCATCGTCGACGACCCGAGGCGGAAGGATTTTTCCGAAGCTGGCGGGGAAATCGGGAATGGCCAGGCCGGCGTTTTTGTGGCGCATGATGGCGGCGATCACGAGCTGCGCGACGATGA
The DNA here is from genome assembly GCA_002311745.1 of Phycisphaerales bacterium UBA1161. GTDB lineage: Bacteria > Planctomycetota > Phycisphaerae > Tepidisphaerales > Tepidisphaeraceae > UBA1161. The sequence continues at coordinate 12,150 of DBZL01000048.1, forward strand.
TCGCGAAGGTGGCGGCGGCCAGGGGAAAGATGCGGCCCGCAGCGGCGCATTGGCGGCGGTCCAGAGCCGCCCGATCCGACCAGAATCGCGAGGTCATCACGCAGAACGTGGCGACGTAGCAGAAAAAAATCTGCGCGGCGCAGGCGTGGACGATGGCCAGGTCAAGCTCATCCAGCACGACGCGCAGGCCGCCGAGGGTGCCTTGCACGAGGACAGCCAGGAGGATGGCGATGGCGTTGTAGCGGACCCATCGTCGGCGGTCGGTGCGGCAAGCGACGATCACCATGGCGATGGCCAACAATCCGATGAAGGCGGCCAGAAGGCGGTGCGTGTGCTCGTAAAAAATTCCGCCCACCCATTGGCTGGGTGGGAAGGTGAACATGTTGTAGCCCCAGGTATTGGGCCAATCGGGGACGGACATGCCCGCGTGGTGACTGGTGACCAAGCCGCCCAAGTAAATCAGGGGGAACGTCGCGATGGCGGCAGCCAAGGCCAACAGGTGCAGCTTTGCGTTGAAGGGTTTGGGTTGCACGCGCGGTCCGATAAAGAGCTCAGGGCGTCGCAGCGACTATAGGTCAAGCGCCGGGGCGGCTCAAGCGGGGGCGGCGGCGTGAATCGCTGGGATTTGCACACCGGCCCAGTCAATTGCCGATAACGGGGTCTGAGAGGAACTATACATGAACAAACGGATGGTTTGGACGGTCGCGGTGTTGGCATTGTGGGGTTGCGGCAGCCACGAGGCGGGTCCATCGCAGGATCCGGCAAAGATGGGGGCCGGATCGCAGATGAGGCTGAACGATAAGCCCCTGACGGCCAACACGCGATTCGCGGCGGGGCAATTGGCCGAAGCGCAGGGGGCGTTCGACGTGGCCATCGTGGAGTACCAGGAGGCGCTCAAGCTCGATCCGAAACATCAGCCGACGCTGTTTCGGCTGGGGATCGTGTACACGGTGACGCAGCAGTTCGATCCGGCCATTGAGATTTGGCAGCGGTACATCAAGGTGACGCAAGGGTCGGCGGCGGCGTACAGCAACCTGGCGTTTTGCTACGAGCAGGCCGGGCGCTTTGATGATGCCAAGAAGGCTTATGAGACGGGGATCGCCAAGGAACCCAAGAGCGTGGTTTGCCGGACGAATTACGGGCTGATGCTGGCGCGGCAAGGGCACGTTCCCGAAGCGGTCCGCATCTGGCAGCCGGTGCTGAGCGAAGCGGAGATTCACTACAACCTGGCCAGCGTGTTTCAGCTTCAAGGGCGCAAGGCGGCGGCGCGGGCGGAGTATCAGAAGGCGCTGGAGCTGGACCCGAAAATGGTGGAGGCCAGGACGCGCCTGGCGGGGCTGGATGCGAAGTAAATAACGCGGCGCGCGAACCCGCGGTGCTGCGCACCGCTAAATCGGGACGGCCCTTCGGCCGTCCCGGCTTTTTTGGATAAGTGGGTCGTGAATTTGCGTCGGAAGGTGAATTCTGCAAAATTGGACATGCGACCAAATGCCGCACGCGCGCAGGGTCGCAGGTGAGATTGGGTAGCGCTAAGATTCCGCGCCGACGGCGGCTTCGTGGGCGCCTACGTCGGCAAACGGAATTGCCTCTCCGATGCAGCACGAATCGTACGAACAACCCTTCGTCTTCCCCAAGTGGGCCAATTATCTGTTGCCGGTGATCGTTTTGGGCGCCATGGGCGGCATGTTTTACCTTCCGACGGTGGTGGATTTGGGGGCGTCGCCGATCACGACGGCGGTGGGGTATTCGCCTCTGCAGCCGGTGCCCTACAGCCATGCACTGCACGCGGGGCGGCTGGGGATTGACTGCCGGTATTGCCACACGACGGTGGAGAAGGCGGCGTTTGCCGCGTTGCCGCCGACACAGACGTGCATGAATTGCCACAGCACGATCCGCACGCAAAGCGCGCTGCTCTTGCCGGTCCGCCAAAGCTGGGCGACGGGCTTCCCCGTCGAATGGGTCAAGATTCACGATCTGCCGCATTACGTCTACTTCAACCACAGCGCGCACGTGAATCACGGAGTGGGTTGCATCGAGTGCCACGGCCGGGTGGATCAGATGGACCAGGTGTACCAGGCCAAGCCCCTGAGCATGGGATGGTGCCTGGATTGTCATCGCGATCCGGGCTCGCACCTTCGGCCCAGGGACGTGGCCGTGACGGACATGAATTGGACGCCGCAGGACTCGGGACAAGACCCCGCGGAACTGGCGAGGCGACTCGTGAAGGATTACGCGATCCGCGACAAGGCGTACATGACCAGTTGCTCGACGTGTCACCGCTAGAAACGAGTTGCTAGTTGCTAGTTGCTGGTTGCTAGTAGTGGAAGGTTGATGAAGCACCATTCGGCACAACGGCAGTATTGGCGCAGTCTGGAGGATTTGGCCCAGACGCCGGAGGTGCGCGCCCTGGCGGAAAAGGAGTTTGCGTCGTACGACCCGGCGGAGATGGCGTCGATGCCGGCGATGACGCGGCGGCGGTTCGTGCAGCTCATGGGCGCGTCGATGGCGCTGGCGGGGTTGACCCTGAGCGGCTGCCGGCGCTGGCCGCAGGAGAAACTGGCCCCCTACACGAGCAATCCACCGGGCCGGATTCCCGGCGTGCCGGAACAATACGCCACCGTGATGGAACTGGGCGGCGTGGCCAGGCCGCTGCTCGTCAGCAGCTTTGATGGGCGGCCCATCAAGATCGAGGGCAATCCGTCGCATCCCTATTCGCAGACGGTGCCGGGCAAAATCGGCGCTTCCGATGCCTTGGCGCAGGCCAGCGTGCTGGAACTGTACGATCCGGACCGCAGCAAGGCCGTGGTGGATCGCACCGTCAATCCGCAGCGTGAAAGCAACTGGCAGTCGCTTGTCAAGGCGTTACAGGGGGCGATGGATGGATTGGCCGAGGGCCGGGGGCTGGCGATCTTGAGCCAGCCCACGTCAAGCCCGACGACGGCGCGCCTGCGGCACGCGGTGCTGCAGCGGTTGCGCCAAGCGAGCTGGTATGAGTACGAGCCGCTAAGCCGCGATAATGAAATCGCCGGCAGCTACCAGGCGCTGGGACGCGCGGCGCGGCAGGTGCTGCATCTGGACAAGGCGCTCGTGGCAGTCCTGCTGGATGCCGATCCGCTGGGGACGCATCCAGCCCACGTGCGCTACGCCAACGATTGGGCATCGCTCCGCTGCTCGGCGGATGACGGGCGGATGAACCGCCTGTACGTCGCGGAAAGCACGTTTTCCATCACCGGGTCTGTGGCGGACCAGCGCTTGGCGGTGTGCCCGTCCCGGATCGCGGCGATTTTGGGCGTGCTGGCGGCGCGGCTGGGCGTGGGAGCGGGCGATGAGCCGCTGAGCCCGGAAGAAAATCAGTTTGTCCATCGCGCTGCGGAGGAGTTGGGGCAAAAGCGCGGCCGGGGGGTCGTCGCGGTGGGCAGCCACCTGGCGCCGCAGTGCCATGCGCTCGCCCTGGCGCTGAACGACGCCATCGGCGCCATCGGCTCGACGCTGACGCTGCACGAGGAGCCGGGCGGACATTGGTCCAATTCCGTCGAGGCGATTGCGGATTTGACGCGGCAGATCAAAGCCGGCGTCATCAAGGTGCTGATCGTCCTGGGCGGCAATCCCGCCTACGATGCGCCGGCGGATTTGGATTTCGCCGTGGCACTGAAATCCGTGCCCACCAGCGTGCACCTGAGCCTGTACGACAACGAGACCAGCAAGCTGTGCCACTGGCACGTGCCCCAAGCGCATTACCTGGAATCGTGGGGCGATGCGCGGGCGTGGGATGGCACGATCAGCATTTGCCAGCCGTTGATCGAACCGTTGTACGACGGCAAGAGTTGCGATCAGATGCTGGGGTTGCTGGCCGGGGAAGAGGAAACGGGCGGCGATGCCCTGGTGCGCGAGACGTTCAAGTCGCTTTTGCCGGATGGTTTTTCCGAATCGGCGTATCGGCAGGTTCTGCATGATGGATTGCTGGCCGAGAGCAGCTTGCGGGAAATCCGGGCGGCGGTGAAAGCGCCGGCGCCTCTGGAGCCGTTCGAGGAGACCCAGGGGTTTGAGATTCGGTTCTTGCAGGACTGGCGCGTGTACGACGGGCGATTTGCAGGCAACGGGTGGCTGCAAGAGATGCCCGATCCGCTGACCAAGCTGGTGTGGGACAACGCGGCGCTGTTGAGCAAGAAAGACGCGGACAAGCTGGGCGTGGTCGACGGGGACATGCTCATGATCACGGTCGGCGGCCGGTCGCTGGAAATCGCCGCGTACATCCTGCCGGGCCAACCGCAGGGCGTGATCGGTCTGCCGTTGGGTTACGGGCGGACGGAGGCAGGGCACATCGGCACGGGCGTCGGCTTCGACACCTATGCGCTGCGTACGACGGCGGCGTCTTTCGTGGCATCGAGTGCCCAGGTCGTCAAGACCGGCGCTACCTACGCCCTGGCCACGACGCAGGATCATTACCTGCTCGACACGCTGGGGATGAAGCAGCGGCAGGAGCAGGTCGGCCAGAACAAATACCAAAGCGGCGAGATCATTCTCGAATCGACGCTGGACAAATACGCGGCCGATCGGCAGCTATTCAATCGCAAGCTGGATGGCAGCCTGGCGCTTCAGTTGTACGACCCGCCGAACAAATTCAACGACCCGCACGCCTGGGGCATGGCGATCGACTTGAGCTGCTGCATCGGGTGTCAGGCCTGCGTGATCGCCTGCCAGGCGGAAAACAACGTACCCATCGTGGGCAAGGACCAGGTGCTGAAGAACCGGCAGATGCACTGGATTCGCATCGACCGCTATTTCAAGGGCGAGGCGGATGATCCCAGCCCGGAGGTGGTGTACCAGCCGCTCACCTGCCAGCAGTGCGAGAACGCGCCGTGCGAGCAGGTCTGTCCCGTCGGCGCGACGACGCACGACACCGAGGGGCTCAACGTCATGGTGTACAACCGCTGCGTGGGCACGCGGTATTGC
>DBZL01000002.1 GCA_002311745.1 Phycisphaerales bacterium UBA1161
ATGCCCGACAGAGAGGTGGTCTGATACTCGGCAAAGTTGTAACCCGTGCCCGTTTCTCCGGAGGTCACGGTGATGCCGCTGACCACCGCCGTGCCGGCGGTGCCGCCCAGGCTGCCCACGTCGCCGTTTTCGGCGACGTAGCCGGCCGGCGGGGTCTCGGTCAGGGTATAGGTACCCGGAGCCAGACCGGTGAAGGAATAGCTGCCGTCGGAGGCGGTGGTCGTGGTCAGGTCTACCGCATTGCCGGCACCGTTGGTGCCGGTCAGGGTGATGGTCACGCCGCCCAGGCCCGGTTCGGAGTTGTCGACGTCGTTGTCGTTGCTGTCGACGTATTTGGTGCCGGAGAGCGAGCCGGTCTGATAGTCGGCGAAGTTGTATCCGGTGGCGTTGTCGCCGCCGACGTCGCTGGGATCGAGGTTGATATTGGAAATGGCGTTAGTGCCGGGAGGCCCGACGGTTCCGCCATCGGTGCCTGCGGCATCCTGCCCGTCAACGTAGCCGGCGGGCGGAGTTTCGGTCAGGGTGTAAGTCCCCGGATTGAGCATGCTGAAGGTGTAGGAGCCGAGGACGCCGTTGATGGTGCTGGTGGTCGTGGTTTCCAGGACGGGGTTGCCGTTGTAGTCGGTGCCGGAGAGGGTGATGGAGACGCCATTGATGCCCGGATCGCCGGAGTTGTAGACGCCGCTGTCATTGAGGTCGTTGTATTTGACGCCGGAGATGCTATCGAGTTTGGGTATGGCGCCGATGACGCCTTTGGAGGTGCCGGTGAAATCGACGTTGAATCCGGGGTCGCCTGGGTTCACGTCGACGAAGGTCGAGTTCTCGCTGTCCAGGACGACCCCGGCATCCTGTCCCTGGAAAAGGGTTGGAATGTCCAGGAGTCCGCCGGTCACGGTGAAGCGGAAGTCGTAGGTCGCGGTGCTGTCTCCATTATCCTGGTAACCGAACTGCGTGATCGTGCCAGTCAGCAGCACGCCGTTGTAATCGCCGGCATCCACGATGCCGTCGTTGTTCATGTCGAGCCAGCCGGTGACCGAGACGTCGGCGGGACCCGTTCCGCTGCCGTTGAGCGTGCCGTCGTTATTCACCTTGATGTCCAGTCCGAAATTGCGCGGGTCCTGGACGGGTTGCGTCGAAAAGTCGGGCAAGATGAACAGCACCGGGGTGGTGCTGGCATCAAAGGCCTTGCTGGACGCGCTGTAGGTGAGGGTGCCTTCGCCGTTCAGTGCGACCGCCGGTACGTAGGGCATAATGCCCAGCAGGGACAAGAGGCGGCGCGACTCCAGATTCTCAAAAAGGCTTACCCGAGCGCTCGAAGAACGCTTAACTCGACGACCTCCACCACTGAGGATGCGCATGACGTCTCCCTCGCAATTGTTACCCTAGGTTGATTCAGACGCGATCACATGATCGCGGTTAACTTCTGCACAAGATACTGACATGTTACGGAGTTACCGTAACTCGATTTCAGCTTGCCTGGCAATGGCCAAAATATCGAGACCCACTGATTTATTTAACGCGAGCGGCGGGGCCGCCGGGCAACCATGCCCACGATCCCCGTCACCAGCAACAATGCCGAAGACGGCTCGGGAACCGGAAACACGTCTGCTTGATCGAGGGTGTAAGGAATACTGGCGGTGCTGTTGAAAGCCACTGAAAAGCCCGGGTTTTGGCTTTCCGGACCGAAGAGATTAACACCGATGATCGCCCCCGCCGGTGCCGCGATTCCTCCTGAACCTTCAACGAATTCGAATTGATAGTTGGCACTTCCCGAGGTACCGCCGTAGCCGACGGCATAAAGCTGCGTGGAATCAAAGAAGTCCGTCAACACACCACCAAGATAGCCCTTGACGAGCAGCCGATTCGACGGATTCGACGTCAACGCCAAGCCGGTGATATGATCGACGTAGGCGACGAGCGTAAACGTGCTGCCCGTGCCGCCGGCTATGTTGTGCTGTACGCTATTTGAGTCGGTGTACGACGAAAAAGTGGGGCTGAGGAAGTCGGTGACGCTGAATTTATTGGCGTTGACGCCCGTGATCGCATACGAGAAAGTGAATCCGCTGGAATACGCATCCGGATCTTGTTTGACCAATCCTGGAATTCCAGCGGCCTGAGCAATCCCACTGCACGCCAACAATATCCCCGCAGCCACCCCAAGAATGGATAGACGAAGCATCACCCTCTCCTCTATTCCCGGCAACGCCTCTACGGTCCTCTAGGTCTCTCCGCAATCCTTATGACCTGATACCCCGCATCAACAATAAAGTCAACATAATTCCACAGGTGGATTGGTTTTGACCCGAATGAGAAAATAGCCGCACGGCGCGCAACTCAATTTATATCAAAGACGTGCGTCTGGTGCACAGCGTAGCGCCGGAGGCGGATAAAAGGCATATTTTAAAATTGTCAATCTTTTATCAATTGTCCTACGGATTGTCCGAAAATCGCGCGCTGAGCGTCGATTCGTCGCTCAGGCGGACCCAACCGACGGCTTTTTCCGCTCCCGCGGCAAGGCGACGGGCTTCTGTGCCCACGCGCGGGCGAAAGATCACGCTTCGCGGCCCCGCGTCCACGCGGTCATAGCCGGGTAGGGCGGCGGCGTCGATCAACTCGCCGCTCGCCCAGGACACCGCCACGTCCCGATCCAGCGGAGCCTCCCCTTGCCCGGTGTTGAGCAAATCGACTTCCGTCAACTGCTCTTCCACAAGTCGAAGATGGATTTGCACTGCCGCCCGTGCCGCCCGAAGCTGCTGGACCCGGTAGACGTGGAGAGCTACTGCGGCAACCAGCAGACCGGCCACGACCGATGCGACGGCCGTGGCGGTTAATTTGATCGATTGCTTCATCGAACAAAAAAGTTCTTGATCGCCTGGACCGTCGCCTGCCGTTGCACGGCCGCGATGCTTTCCAGGTTCGGGATTTCCTTGGGACAGACCTCGACGCAGTTGCCCGCCTTGCTGCAATCGGCCACCCCGCCTTCTCTCATCAGCACGCGAAGGCGCTCTTCTTTGAGCGCTGCTCCGGTGGGGTGATCGTTGAAAAGCAGGGCCTGAGTGATCACCGCGGCTCCGACGAAGCGATTGCCGGAGGTGTATTGCGGGCAGGCGTCCAGGCAGCAGCCGCAACTGATGCAGCGCGACAGGGGGTAACGCCGCTCCTGCAGCTTTTGCGAGATCCGCGGACCCGGGCCCAGGTCGTGTGTGCCATCGATCGGCACCCACGCCTGGATTCGCTTCAGGTCGTCAAACAGGCGATGCCGATCCACCATCAGGTCCCGAACCACCGGGAACTTGCGCATCGGTTCCAGGGTGATCGGCTCGCCATCGACGCCCAGCTTGTCCACCAGGGCCGAGCAGCTCTGCCGCACGCGGCCGTTGATCACCATCGTGCAGGCCCCGCACACCTCCTCCAGGCACCCGCTGTCCCAGACCGGCGGCGTCGTGGCCAGGCCCGCCGTCGTCGTCGGATGGGCCGCGATGTATTGAAGGCACGAGATGACGTTCATGTTCGGCCGCTGCGGCACGGCGAACTGTTCCCAACGCGACGGTTTGTCGGGGCCGTCCTGGCGGCGAATGCGGATCAGAACCGTTTTTGGCCCATCGGCCGGCATGGGGGCCTGGGTCGGATTCATGCCAAAAACTCTAGGGATTCGCCCACGACGTGGCAAGCGGGCGGCCCATCGCAACCCACGGCGATTTCAGATACAGTCCCCATGTTCCGATGCTACGGTGTTCTTGAGTTGATGTTCCGCATGAAGAATCGACTTCTATCCGTTCTGCAGCGCGTTGCGGCTTTTGGGATTTGCGTCTTGGCGCTGGCCAGTTGCAGCTCCAGCGACAACGGCCTGGGTTCCTGGAGCGGCCCGCAAATGCTGGCCTCGGTCAGCGTCGAGCCCGCCGCCTCGGCCGGGCCCGAGGTCACGCTCATCCGCACGCAGCACTACAGGATTTATTCCACCATCCAGGATCATCCCGAGTTGTTGCAGCGCGTCGGGCAGCTCATGGAGGGCGCGTTTTCCCTCTATCGCACGATGGCCCCCGGCGTGCCGGCGACCGACCATCCCATGCAGGGCTATTTGTTTGCCGATCGCGTGCAGTGGGAGCAGTTCACCCGCGGCCACGCCGGGCCGGATGCCAATATCTATCTGAAGATCAGCCGCGGCGGGTACACCATCCGCGACTGGTACGTGGCGTACTACATCGGCGACATCGGCACCTGTTCCGTCGCCGCCCACGAAGGCTGGCACCAATACGTCAACCGCCACTTCAAGGGCCGTCTCCCGCCGTTCCTCGAAGAGGGCATCGCCACCATGTTCGAGGACATCGAATGGTCCGACAGCCTCCCGCGCTGGAATCTGTCCGTGAATCCCACCCGCGCCCTGTCCCTGCGAAAAGTCATGGATGCCCGCGAAACGTTCCCCCTGGAAAAGCTGATGACCCTCCATGCCGGCGACGTGGTCAATCTCTCCGGCATCCGCATCGAGGCGTTCTATGCCCAGGACTGGGCCTTCGCCCGCTACCTGTGGGAAGGGGAAAACGGCAAGTACCGCCCCGCCCTCCAGCAGCTTCTGACCGATACCGCCAGCGGCACCGTCTTCGATCCCACCGGCTCTCTCCGCCGCTCCTACCTGCCTTGGAACCCGCGCGGCGTGGGACCCATGCTCGAACATTATTTGCACCAAGACCTTGCCGTCACCGCGGCCGGGTTCCAACAATTCATGAGCAAAATCGCCTACGAAGAGTTGTCGCAGCAGTTCAACCTTTGACCTTCCCCCGGGGGCCCAATTTTAGTCTTGGAGCCCGTCTTCCCAGACGATATATTTTTGGTGTATATGGATCATCCCACCATGGGCCACGCGACGCACCGGCGCGTGTGCCATTTCAGCGGACGCGTCCAGGGGGTCGGCTTCCGCTACACCGTCAGAAACCTGGCCGTGCAATACAACGTCTACGGCTACGTCCGAAACCTCCCCGACGGCCGCGTCGAACTCCTGATGGAAGGCCCCGACGAGGAAATGCAAGACCTGTTCGACGAGGTCAACCGCAAAATGCAACCCTACATCCGCAACGTCGCGCAGACCGTCATCTCCGCCACCGGTGAATTCGATCACTTCATCATCCGCCACTGATCCGCACGCGGCGCCGCCGGCTTTTGCACTTTGGTAGATTCGCTCTCGCTCAAGCTGTAGACTCCTCCCAGGCATGTACCGCACCCTGGTCATCCTCCGCCATACCTTCCTGGAAGCCACGCTCCAGCCCATTTACGGCTTCCTGATGATCCTGGCCGCGGCGATCATCATCGTCTTCGGCCTGCTGCCCTTTTTTGCCCTGGGCGAAGACACCAAGATGTTCATGTCCGTCACCCTGGACGTCGTGCTCCTGGCCGTCCTGTTGGCCTCCCTCTTTGCCGCCAGCAAGTCCATCTACGATGAAATCGAAGACCGCACCATGCTCACCCTCATGAGCAAACCCGTGCAACGCTGGCAGGTCATGGTCGGCAAGTACCTGGGGATCATCCTCTCCGCCGCCGTCGGCGTGGTCATTCTGGGGGCGGTCCTGGTCCTGGCCACTTGGTTCCGAATCCCCGGCGACTATCTCCTCAACGCCAACACCCTCAACGAAATCGTCAGCAACCAGATTCGCGACTATCGCCTCATGCACATCTCCGGCCTGCTGGCCCAACTGCTCCTGACCTGGCTGCAGATCTGCGTCTTGGTGGCCATCAGCGTCGCCCTCTCCACGCGATTTTCACTGATCGTCAATCTCCCCGCGGTCATCCTGATCTATTTCGCGGGAAACCTGACGCGCTTTTTGTTCCCGATCTCCACCGGTCCCCTGGCCGACAAACCCGCCGCCGTCAAGGCCCTGGCCTGGCTGCTCAGCCTCTTGTTGCCTTACCTGGAAACCTTTGATCTGAAGAAATGGACCCTGCTTTCCACGCTTAAAGTGCCCACGACTTCGTTCATGACCGACAGCCACGCCATCGGCTTGGGCACCATCCTCACCGGCATCGCCGTGGCCGCGCTCTACGCCGCCGCTTACGCCGCCTTCGCTCTGTGCGCCGGCATGTGGAGCTTCCAAACCCGCGAGCTGGGCGGCGGCGAAGCGTAACGGTGGTTGCCATGAGCACCCTTTCCCGCGAACAATTCGTCAATCAGGTCCTGGAATTGGTCAGCAAGAAATTCCCTCTGGTGAAAATTTCCCGCGCCCCGCAGCGCTTCTCCATCAACGTCAACGGCCAGCTCGCCCCGCTGGAAAACCTCTACCGCATCGCGCTGCTGCAACCGGAGCAGACTCCCCACCACGTGCAGCGCTGGATCGTCGAGCTGCTCCGCGCCGCCGAGGCGGCGCCCCAGACGTTTGGCTCTTTCCAGCAGGTCGAATCGCGCTTGATGCCCATGCTGCTGAATGATGCCGAGGGTCATTCCGTGGCCGCGGTCAGCCAGCCCCTGGTCGACGGTCTGGCGGTCGCCTATGCCCTGGATGGCGACCGCACCATCTCCTACCTCACCCCACAGCGCCTGACCGACTGGGACCAGTCCATCGATCAGATTCACGCCACGGCGCTGGGCAATCTGCTGGCCCGCAGCCAGAGCCTCAGCGGCCAGGCCGCGCAGGATTCCCGCGGCCGCGTCTACCTGATCCTGCTGCAAACCATGGACGGTTACGACGCCAGCCGCCTGCTTCTGCCCAACCTCCATGAGAAGCTGCGCGGACATTTGGGCAGCCCCTTCGCCGCCGCCGTCCCCAATCGCGACATCCTGCTCTGTTTCCGCAACGACGATCGCACCATCGCCCAGCTTCAGCCGCAAATTCAGAGCGATTTTCGACAGATGCCGCACCAGATCAGCGACCGGATTTTCCTGATCACCCCCGACGGCATCGCCCCGCGCCTGTGAACCGTCTGCGCCGCTTTCCCCAACGCCTGGGCTGGCTGTTTATTTCGCCTGGCGTTTCCTCTAATATCTGCCCCCTCTGGAGCGTAGCGGCCGTAAAACCATTAGCTCTATCAAGGAACCCAAATTTATGTCTCACCGCATCTTCAACTTCAGCGCCGGCCCGGCCATGCTTCCCACCGAAGCGTTGGAAAAATCCGCCCAGGCGCTGGTGAACTATCAGGGCAAGGGGTTCGGCATCGCCGAGGTCAGCCACCGCGGCAAGGAATTCGAAGCCGTCAACGACGAGGCCATCGCCCGCTGCAAGCAACTGCTCGGCCTGGGCGATACCCACGACGTGCTTTTCCTTCAAGGCGGCGCCACCCAGCTCTTCACCGTGATTCCCCTCAACTTCCTCCACGGAAGCGCGGATTATTTGGTCAGCGGCGAATGGAGCAAAAAGGCCGCGTCGTTCGCCAAGGAAGTCGGCAAAATCAACACCGTCGCCAGCAGCGAGGCCAGCAACTTCGATCACGCTCCGCCGCCGGGGCAGTGGAAGCTGGCATCCGATGCCGACTACTTCCACGTCTGCTCCAACGAAACCGTGCACGGGCATCGGCTGGTGGCCTGGCCCCAGCACCCGAATTTGATCGTCGACGCCAGCAGCGAATTTCTCTCCCGTCCTCACCCGGTCAAGGATTGCGCTCTGGTCTACGGCGGCGCGCAAAAGAACCTGGGCCCCGCCGGCGTCGTCCTGGTCCTCGTCCGCAAGGACCTCTATCCCAAGCAGAAGAAAGTTCCCAGCAAGCTGTGGAGCTTCAAGGACCAGGCCGAGAACAAGTCGATGATCAACACGCCGCCGACCTTCGGCATCTACGTGCTGCTGGAAATCTTCCGCTGGCTCGAAGCCCAGGGCGGGCTTGCCGCCATGGAAAAGCGCAACGCCGCCAAGGCCGCGCTGCTCTACGACGCCATCGACTCCAGCAACGGCTTCTACAAGGGCACCGTCTCCGACCAACAGCAGCGGTCCCACATGAACGTCACCTATCGCCTGCCCAGCGAGGCGTTGACCGATGAATTCGTCAAGACCGCCGCGGCCGGCGGCATGATGGGCCTCAAGGGTTATCGCACCGTCGGCGGCATCCGCGCCAGCATTTACAACGCCATGCCCGTCGAGGGATGCCAGGCCCTGGCCGCGTTCATGCGCGATTTCGCGTCCAAGAAATCGTGAAAAGAGGGGGAGAGTGGGAGAGGGGGAGAGTGGGAGGAAAAAAAGACGTCCTAGCTGGGCTTCCCCACGAATGGTG
>DBZL01000044.1 GCA_002311745.1 Phycisphaerales bacterium UBA1161
TTTACAAAACAGAGAACATCTTTTCGCTTCCTGAAATGTGATGCGACGTAGCTGGATAAAAACTGGCTGTGCCCGGTATCTGCGCCTGCTCTGTCTCGACCCTCGGGTGACACCTGACGCTCGTCAGACGCCGAAAACGAGAATCGAGACAGAGCCAGACGTGAGCGGATTACGGGACGGTTTCACGCCCTGCGGTCACGTTTTGCCGTTCGGCGACTCAGGAGAACGGCGGCGCCCAATCCCAGCAGCGCGGCGGATGCGGGTTCGGGGACGGCGACGATCCCCCGCGGGTAAGGCAAACCCGTAACCAGCGCGGAGTTTTCCAGGGCGCCGCTCGTGGTGTATTCGCTGATCGAGCCGCCGGTCCAGCTTGTGATAAACAGATTGGATCCGTAGGTGGCAATGCCGTAGGACTGGCCTATGCCCGAGATCAGCGACGCGTTGACGGTTGCGCCGGAAGTTGTGTATTCGCCGACCGTGCCGGCGTTGAAGTTGGTGACGAAGAGATCGTTGCCGGCCACGCAGATGCTGGTTGGCCAGTTCAGGCCCGTAACCAGCGACGCGTTGACCGTCGCGCCGGAGGTGGTGTATTCAGCAATCTTTTCGCCCAGACCGCTGCCCACAAATATGTTCGATCCGGAAATGGCGATGCTAAGCGGGACGTTCAACCCGCCAATCAGCGACGCGTTGACCAGCGTCCCGGAGGTGGTGTATTCGCTGATCGAATTGCTGTTAGTGACAAACACGTTCGATCCGGAGACGGCAATCCCGCGTGGATTGGACAGTCCCGAAATCAATGAGCCGTTGACCGTCGCCCCGGAGGTGGTGTACTCCCCCACGGTGCCGGCGTCGATGTTCGTTTCGAAGATATACGATCCGGAGACGGCGATGCCATACGGATCGGACAAGCCTCCAACCAGCGAGGGGTTGATCGTCGCGCCGGCTATGGTGTATTCGCCGATCGAGCTGCCGGCGGAGTTGGCGACATAAATTTGCCCCGAAGCGATCAAGGGCATGGAGGCCATGGCGCCTGCGAACAGCGAGAGGATTAAACGCTTTGTCGGAAACATAGGTTCTCCTTTTCACAATATGTGGGTCGTCCGTTGGTCTTGCGAGTTCCAATGGCGCGCATGACACGCAGCCCGCGTTAACGACCAAAACGCAAGCGCGGCGACGCGCGATAAGATCGAAGTAATGACGAAAGCAGGCCTCGGCCTGCGGGGTAATGGTTACATATCGATCCTCCATCTTGTTGTGCGCGCATCAGGCGGCGCGCGGTCTATTCCAGATGCATGTCCCCTTTTGCCGATCGCCGCCGACGGCGAAACGGCGTCTCCAAGACGGTCAGCGCCAACAGCCGACGGCGTTGCCGGCCGCGGCGCGCATTGCAGGCCAATACCCCGCGGGTCATTCAAGCCCGAATCCAGTGCCGCATTGATCGCGGCGCCGGAAGCGGTGTATTGGCCATTGGCGCCCCTGGCCCTAGGTCTGACTGGGATCTGCCCCCGAGCAAGCAGTGGAGTGAAGAAATGCACGGCGCCCCCGGGCCGCGCAGCCACTCGCCTTGCGAAGCGCATATTTCTCACCCTTTCTTGCCATGCACGCTGACGGACCCGACAAAGGCGCAACGGGTCCGGCGGGCGCGCCCGCGCGGCGGTTCACGACGGATGCCGCCCCGTTTCATCCTCCGATAGACATGCTCCACCTCCAATGCGAGATGGCGCACTTTCCAACGGCAACGGATACGATCCGAAGCGAACGACTTGCGTTGAAGCTCAGTCCCGAGGAACCGCCCCTGGCACTTACCACCCCGGTCCTGTTTTCAAGACGCGCCCTAGATTCAATAACGGGGACGCAAGTAGTTTGCAGAAACTAGATGCCTCCCCGTTTCATCCTCTGACAGACATGCTCCGCCTCCAATCTGTAATGGCGCAGTTTCCAACCACAATGAATACGACCGGATGCGAATGACTTGTGTTGAAAATCAGTTCCGAGGAACAGACGCAGGCAGCTACCACCCCGGTCCTGTTTTCAACGCGCGTCTTATAATAACACAATCGAATGGCACAATTCAGAAAAAGTATGGTTATTTTGAACTGATGCGAAATTGATAGGAATGCGTTTTGGCAAAACGCCGGCAGCCAAAAATTCCAGAGATTGAGAATTCGCAAAATTTCCCGCCCGCGGCTCTTTCCCGGAAAGCGACAAGCTTTTTCGAAATAGCGTCACAAAAATTTCTTGCCAGGGATCGAATCCAACAGATGCACACGGATGTGGGCGCAACGAACGATCGACTAGCAACCAGCAACTAGCAACCAGCAACTAGCAACCCGCGGGAGCGGGTTCTATTTGCGAATGGCGGTTAATTTGTGAACGCACGTCACGGCCAGCGATCCGTCGCCTACGGCGAAGCCGACGCGCTTGGTGGAACCGGCGCGGATGTCGCCGGCGGCGAGAATGCCGGGGATGGTCGTCTCCAAGGGGCACGGCTCACGGTCCTTCAGCGGCCAACGGCCGGAGCGCAGGGCGTCAATGCCCGTCAAGATGTAGCCGAGGTCATCCCGCGCGAGCGCTTCGGGCAGCCAGGAACAGCCGGGCTCAGCGCCGATGAAAACGAAAACGGCGCCTACGGGCAGAGTTTGGGTTGATTCTTCGATAATTGTCGCGGCGCCGTCGGGATGGAACGCGCGCAGGGTGACGCTCTCCAATCGCCGCTGGCCGTGGACCGCGGCGATCTCGACGCCTTCGTGCAGGGAAATGTTCGGTGCGGCACGAATGCGGCCGATGAGATAATCGGACATTCCCGGGCCCAGGCGTTTTCGAACCAGCAGATGAACGGTTCGGTCGCGACAGCAGTCGGCCAGGAACATGGCCGCCTGGCCCGCGGAGTTTCCGGCGCCCACGACGGCAACGTCCTGCGTGTCGTAGAGAATCGCTTCGACGGAGGTACAGGCGTAGTGGATTCCGGCCGATTCAAAGCGCTCCGCGCCTTGGGCATCAAGTTTTCGCCATTTCACGCCCGCCGCGATCAGCACCGTGCGAGCGCGAAGCACCGTTCCGCAGTCCAGATGCAAGGCGTGAAGATCATCCGGTGTGGCGCTGGGCTCAATGCGCTGGACGGTCACGGGGGCGACCATCTTGGCTCCGAATTTGAGCATTTGGAGAACGCTGCGCGTAGCCAGTTCGGCGCCGGAGAGCCCGTTGGGAAAGCCGATGAAATTTTCGATCTTGGAGGAACCGCCGGCTTGGCCGCCGGGCCCGAGGCGGTCGAGCACGATGGTGGAAACGCCTTCGGAGGCGGCGTAAACGGCGGCGGTCATTCCCGCCGGTCCAGCGCCGACGATCGCCAGGTCCACCGAGTCGGTGGGACATTGGCGCCAGACACCGGCGCCTTGCGCCAATTCTTGAAGTCCGGGATTGATCAGCAGCCGGCCACTGCCGAATTCAATGACGGGCGACTTTTTCGGCGAACCGCAGCTTGCCATCAGCTTTTGGCCCTGCTCGGACGCCGAGTCGTACCATGTGAAGGGGACGAAATTCTTGAACAGGAATTCGCGCACGAGCATGGTATCGCGGCATTTGCCCGGGCCGACGACTTTCAGTCCCAGGACACCGGCCTGGGTAAGGAGGCGGCGGCGCTCCTGAGCGGCGATCAGCAATTTTTCACTGAGATGCGGCACCTTGTTCAGCAGTTCGCGCAGTCGGGCGCCCGGAACGCGCATCAAGCGCGTTGGACCCCGCGCGATGGCGGTGACGATCACGGGCCGGCGGGTGAGCAAATCGATGTCTCCGGCGAACTCGCCGGGACCGTGCGTCACGACGTGCCGATTCTCATCGGAAGGGTTGAGTATCTCGATGGCGCCGGATTCGACCACGAACAAATCCAAATCGGCATCGCCGGCGCGGAAAACAGCCTGGCCATCCTCGTAGGAGCATGAGAGAGCCAGCGGCTTGAGCGATGCGAGGTCGCCCGCATCAAGCTGGGGGAAGGCAATGGCATTGGATGATTTGGTTGACACGTCGGTCATGACCGTATTCTAGGTGCGAAATGTCCATAGACGATTATTGCCGGTTGACTGTAAGTTCGCGTGAATATGATTTGAGACTGGAAGAGCCCAATGGACGCCCCATCGATCAAGGAAGTGAATCTCTTGGCGGAGCCGGTCGCGGAGCAGGATCATGCCGTCGGACCGGTGAACGCTCCGGTCACGATCGTGGAATATGGGGATTATGAGTGCCCGGACTGTCTGAACGCGGTTCCGATCATGGAGGAGGTGCGGCAAAGGCTGGGGGACCGGTTGCGGCTGGTCTTTCGGCACTTTCCGCAGAACTCGATACATCCTCACGCCAGCGTGGCGGCCGAGGCCGCGGAAGCCGCCGCCGAGCAGGGGAAGTTCTGGGAAATGCACGCGGCGCTATTCCAGCACCAAAAAGAACTTGCGGAAATTGATTTGAGCCATCTCGCTCTCACTTTGGGCTTGGAGATATACAAATTTGAACTCGGCAGAAGCCGAGAACAACACCGTCGGCGAATCCGCGCCGATTTTGAAGGCGGAGTTCGCAGCGGCGTGAATAGAACGCCCACCTTTTTTATTAATGGCCGTCGATATGACGGGCCCGTCGATGCCAAGGCCATCATTGCCGCGACCAGGTCGGCTTCACAGCAACGATGATGTTCGGTCGGCATTCAGGCAACTTGCAACCAGCAACCAGCAACTCATTCGGAGTATTCGCACCACGTCTTGGACGTTTCCCAGACGGTTACGGCGGCCAGGGTGGCTTGGGCGGCGTGAAACTCCGGCTGGAGCATTCGGTAGATCACCATGGCGATGTTCTCAACCGTGGGGTTCAGGTGCTGAAACTGCGGGACCTCGAGGTTGAGATTCTTGTGATCCAGTGGCTCGATCACCGTCGCGGTGACGAGACGCTCGAACTCGGGCAGAGGCAGGACGCGGTCATCGGACCGGGTGGTAAGGGTGACTTCAAGGACGTAATTGTGGCCGTGGGGGTTGTTGCATTTGCCGAAGAGGCGGCGGTTTTCTTCGTCGCTCAACGCGGGATTGTGCAGGCGGTGCGATGCGCAAAATTCGAACTTTTGGCTCAGGCGAATCATGGGATGCTCCTGGGCAAATAGAGAGACGCTCAAGAAGGGATTCAGGCAGAGGCGTAAACGGTCCAGACTGAGCGGCAATTGATCTCGCAGCGTGTCGAAGAATCTCAGCAGAATCGCTTCGGGGGTTTGGCCTTGACGCGTCAGCTTGGCGGCAAGGGGGATCGCTTTTTGTCGCACGGTTTGGTCGATGTCCTTGATGTTCATCAGGTAGGCGCTGGCGGCATCCGGCTGGCCTGATACGGCCACTTGCAGGCGAAGATAGGGGCCGAGCGTCGTGGGCGTGGGGAAGCCGGCGAAACTGTTGGCGGGTGGTTGGCGAAGCTGGTCATCCGGCTGCGGATTGAGGGCGAAACGGACTTCACGCCAGAGGCGGAACATGGCCGCATTATAGATCAATTCGGCGCCGTCGCGGGTCGGGATGACGCGGCGCGGAAACGGGCGAGTTGGCCGGTCATGAAGGCGTCGCCGGGCAGGAACTGCAGGGCTTTGGTTTCCAGTTGCACGGCCTGGTCGGCGTGGCCGAGGCGGAAGTTCACCTCGGCCAGGGTGTCGAGAAATGCCGCGTTTTGCGGCTGCTGGGCGACGGCCTGCTGGGACCAATTCAGGGCGTCGGCCAGTTTGCGGTCGCAGCGGGCGCAGAGCCAGGCCAGGCCGTTCAGGAGCGAAGCGTTCTGCGGATCGGCGTCGAGGCGGGCTTTGAGGGCCTCGAAAGCGGCGTCGAACACGGCATCGGCGCCGGGACCCTTGCGCTGATCCAGCAGAGGCACGACCTCAATGACGATCTCGGGATCGGTGGGGCGCAGGCGGGACAGCTCATCCAGGCGGCGTTGGACCTCGGGTTCATCGTGACGGGCCAGGGCGGCGCGGAGATAGTGCCAATGGACATCCGCCCAGATGTCGGCCATGGTGACGATGGAGGCGCGGCCGCGGGGATCGGAGCGGACGAGATTGGCGGCGCCGCCCAGGAAGCGGATGGCCTGCTCCTTGTTCTGTGCGGCGGCGAGGTCGTCGCCGCGTTTGGCGGCCAGGGAGCCCAAGCGCAGATGGGCGTTGGCCTCCAGAATGGAGTTGGGGTCGTTGGCATCGGGGGGCATTTTGAGCAGGGCTTTGTATTCGGCCTCGGCCAGGTCATCCCAGGCGTGATCGAACAAGAAGTCGCCGACGTGGTAGCGCTGCAGGCGCGTGGTGGAGGCGGCAAAGGCGGCGGCCCGTGCGGCATCGGAGTCGGCCTTTTTGCCGATGCGAGCGTCCAGGCGCGACATGGCGTATTGGATTTTGGTGCAGCTCATGGCCGAGCCGACCAACTTGATGTCCTGCTCGAGTCCGGGGAGGGGGCCGTCATTGGCGTGCAGGGCGAAAAGCTCGAGCAGGGCGGTGGGGATTGCGGCCTCATCGACGGGGCTGCCGTGGGCGTATTGTTTGCGGCGCAGGTCGGCGGCGGCGTTGAATTTCTTGTCGGCCACCGCGAGGTCGCAAAGCGTCTGGATGACGAAATCAAATTCGCCGTCATCATCATTGGGCGAGGCGAATTCCAAGACGGCGCAGCGGTGCAGGAACTGGCCGGCCTTGTCGGGATTGACCTCGATCCAGGCGTAGCCGCAGACGGCCAGAGCGGGCGGATCGTCGTTGCGCGGGGGAACGGCGCGAAAGCGGTTCAGGGCCGCGGGCTGATCCGATCGACGCAAGCAGGCGGCGATGGTCCAGCGCACGTCCGGGCTGGGGTCTTCGTCGAGCAGGCGGGAAAGGGCGGCGGCTGTGTCCGGCTCGTCGGGTTCGGCCAGGGTGCGAACGGTTTGTCTGCGCGCGGCGGTGTCGGGATTGCCGTAATTGTGCAGGAGCTGGCGGACCTTGTCCGAATCCTGCGGGGTATCCCAGGGGAGTTGCAGGAGGATGGCGGCGGCCTGCTGGCGCAGGATGGGTTCCTCGGAGCGGCTGGCGCGGAGGATGGCCGGTCGGGCGGAGCGGCCCAGGGCGAGCAGGGCGGCGGAGGCGGATTGGCGCTGGTTCGGCTCATCGGAGCTGAGTTGCGCGACCAAGGCGGCGATGCGGTCATCGAGCGATTGGGGCTGGGAAGTCGGGGGCTGGGTGGTGGCCGCCGCCACGGCATCAGGCCGGTTCCCCAAGAACGCAAGAATCACCGCCAAGGCCAAAAAATGCCCGGAAATCACCGTCGCGGCGGCGAGCTTTTTGGGCGTCAAAACGTAGTAATCGAGCGCGATTTGGAGATAATGAAGGGGTTGTCTCATCTCACCGTCGCGGCTGGAGGGACCGGCTGGCGCACGCAACGGCGTGAGGGTGGGGGTGGAGTCGCTTTTGGCCCCAGAGGAGTTCATGGATGGCTGAAAAAGTATCCGAATCCGCGGCCGCTTCCAACACCGAATACAACGAGGCGATGATCAAGGTGCTGGAGGGGATCGAGCACGTGCGCACCCGCCCGGCGATGTACATCGGGGACACCGGCGCCCGCGGGCTGCACCATCTCGTCTACGAAATCGTCGATAACTCCATCGACGAGGCGATGGCGGGGTTTTGCCATTCGATCACCGTGACCGTCAACAAGGATGAAAGCTGCACGGTGGTGGATGACGGGCGGGGCATCCCGGTCGGCATCCATCCGACGGAGAGAATTCCCACCGTCGAGGTGGTCTTCGCCAAGCTGGGGGCGGGGGGAAAGTTCGAGCACGACGCGTCCAGTCCGTACAAAGTGACCGGCGGTCTGCACGGGGTGGGCGCCAGCGTGGTCAACGCGCTGTCCGAATGGCTGGAAGTGGAGGTGGCCCGCGACGGCAAGCTGCATCGCATGGAATTCGAGCGCGGCAAGAAGGCCAGCGAATTCAAGGTCGTGGGCAAGAGCCACAAGACCGGCACCAAGGTCTCCTTCAGAGCGGATGACAAAATTTTTCCGGACATCGAGCTGAAATACGAAATCCTGCAAAAGCGACTGCGCGAGTTGGCGTACCTGAACGAGGGGCTGGCGATCATCGTGGAGGATCAGCGCAGCGGGAAGCGCGAGGAATTCAAATACGAAAAGGGGCTGGTGGAATACGTCCGGTACATGAACGACGCGAAGGTGACGTTGACGCCGGTGATTTATTTCAAGAAGGAGGACGCGGCCAGCCGCCTGGTGGTGGAAGTGGCGCTGCAATACAACGACGGCTACAACGAGACGATCGAGGCGTTCGCCAACAATATCAACACGCACGAAGGGGGCACGCACCTCAGCGGGTTCAAGACGGCGCTGACCGGCACGATCAACCGCTACGCCGAAGCAGCCGGCCTGATGAAGGACGTTCGCCCCAGCGGCGACGACGTGCGCGAAGGGTTGATCGCGGTGGTCAGCGTCAAGGTTCCCGAGCCGCAGTTCGAAGGGCAGACCAAGACCAAGCTGGGCAACAGCGAAGTCGAGGGTTTCGTCAGCTCGGCCGTCAACGAGAAACTGGGGGCGTACCTGGAGGAGCATCCGAGGGAGGCCAAGGCGATTTTTGAAAAAGGGATGCTGGCGGCCGAGGCGCGCGAGGCGGCGCGCAAGGCCCGCGAGCTGACGCGGCGCAAGAACAGCCTGGAAGGCAACAGCCTGCCGGGCAAACTGGCCGACTGTCGCAGCAAATCCAACGAGGACACGGAGCTGTTCCTGGTGGAGGGGGATTCGGCCGGCGGATCGGCCAAGCAGGGACGCGACTCGAATCTCCAGGCGATCCTGCCGCTGTTTGGAAAAATCCTCAACGTGGAAAAAGCCACCGCGGTCAAAATGCTCTCCCACGAGGCGATCCGCACCATCATCAGCGCCCTGGGGTGCGGGTTCCACGAGGATTTCAACATGGACAAGCGGCGTTACGGCAAGATCGTCATTATGACGGACGCGGACGTGGACGGCAGCCACATTCGCACGCTGCTGCTCACGTTTTTCTTTCGGCACATGCAGGACCTGATCAAGGGCGGGCGGGTGTACGTCGCCCAGCCGCCCCTGTACCAGGTGACGCGCAAGAAAAAGAGCGAATACGTCCTCAACGAGCGCGCCATGCGCAAGGCGCTGACCGAACTGGGGTTGGAAGGGGCGCAGCTCGTTCTGCGCGACGACGAGGCCAAGGAAAAACGCCGCCTGGGGGGCGAAGAGCTGCGCCGCGTCGTGGATCTGCTGATCCGCGTGGAAGAACTGGTGAAGGTGATCCAGCGGCGCGGGATCGACTTCGCCGAATTCCTGGCCAGGCGCGACAGCGCCGGGCGGCTGCCGCTGTATCAACTGGTCGTCGAGGGCGAGGAGAAGTTCTTCTATTCCAGCCAGGAGCGAGACCAGTTCCTCCGCGACGAAAACCTTCTGATGGAAACCGCCGAGGACGAAAACGACGGCCAATGGCAGCGCCTGCAAAAGAATCAGGAATTGCACGAAGTGAAGGACATGGAAAAGCTGTTCGTGCAGCTCGATCAGTACGGCCTGTCCATCGACGACTATTATCTGACGCAGGAAGAATCGGTCAGCGGCGAGAAATTGCCGACCAAGTACGCGCTGCTCAGCGAGGACAAGTTCCGCGACGTGGCCGGGGTGGCCCAAATCCTCCCGGGCATCCTGGAGCTGGGCAAAAGCGGCATCGAGATCAAGCGCTTCAAAGGGCTGGGGGAAATGAACAGCGATCAATTGTGGGAGACGACGCTGGACCCGCAGCGTCGGGTGCTGCTGCGCGTGACGCTGGAGGAGGCCGGCGAAGCGGAGCGACTCTTCAGCGTGCTGATGGGCGAGGACGTGGAGCGGCGCCGGCAGTTCATCGAGGAGCACGCCCTGGAAGTGAAGAATCTGGACGTGTGAGAGGCGAGCGTTCGGGGGTCTGCTATTTTCTAGCCGCGGACGGAAGTCCGCGGAGCATTTCCGCGGGCTCCCGCCCGCGGCTATGAATTGCATCGACAGATTGGCTCAGGGGGCGCTGGGCGACTTGCACAGGCGCTTGGCCAGGTCCGACAGATTCTGATGCGCCAATTCGCAGGCGTAGTCTACGGCGATGGTGGTGCGATAGGCTTCGATCTTTGTCAGCGAATCGCTCTGGGCATCGGCGGCGGCCAAAAAGGGAGCGTGCAAGCGCTCCCACAGGGCCATCACGTTGCTGTACGTCGGCGGCGGAATCTGATCTACGGGCATGACCAGGGAGCCGCTGGGCAATAGGCGCATGAGTTCTTCCAGGGGCATGGGCTGCGGCGGGGGAAGCGGCGCTTCCAGGGGCACGATCGCCACAACCGGATGCGATGGTGTCGGATAGACGGCGGCCAGGAACGCATCCACGTACAAGCCGCGGCGGGTTTGCAACCGCCGGATTTGCACCGCCGGCTGGATCGATCCCCATCCGGCCACGAGCAATTGCCCGTGAGGAAATTTCTCAAGGATGTCTCGTCCAGAAATCTGCTGTGAAGAATCCCTGGCGATCAGATCAAGGCGAATGACCCCTTCGCCGCAGCGTTGGCGGCGTTGGCGGCGGGCTTCTTGCAGGGGCATGTACAGGCGGGCCAGAGCGTCGAAATCCTGCTGACGCAGGGCGGCTTCCTCGGCGGCCGCCAGGGTGCGCTCGGCCGCCAGGTACTCCATGCGCATGAGCTGCTCTTGGCCCAACTCGCACTGGACCTGGATGTCATTCATGGCTGGATTGTACAGAGATTAACCGATGGCGCGGCGCAGGGCGGCCACCACGTCCTGCCACTGCCGGCTGGTTTGCGTGGTCTCGTAGATCAGCAGGTCGCCCAGGGTCACGAAATCCCGGTTTTCCAAGGCGGATTTGATCTGCTTGAGTTGCTCGGTCATTTCCAGCAGAAGGTCGGTCAAGGGGCGCTGGCCGATGCGGATTTCTTCCAGATCAATTTTCAGAAGCCGGGCGGTTCCCAGAAGAGATTGCTGGGCGTTGTGCCAGGTGGTGAAGCAGCCGGAGAGTTTTTCCATGGCTTTGACGTTTTGGTTTTTTTGCAGCAGGTCGGCGGCTTCGGCCTTGAGGCGGTCGGCTTCGCCGAGCTGCGTCTCGACCTGGCCCAGGATGTCCAGGGCCATTTCCTTTGGCTCGGCGGTTTCGATGAAGACGGTGTGATCGCTCAGGGGCGATTTGCGCACGGCGCCAAGCTGGTGCAGGTCGGGCTCCTGGCCGTCGATCAGCACGTGCACCACCAGGCGGTTGGCTCGCTGCAGATGGGATAAAACCTGCCCGACGGTGCGCAGCCCCAGCTCCTCGGCTTTTAGAGGCGCATGATCGACGGTAACGGCCATAGGCGCTCCTTCGGCGCTGTGTATCGGCCAAAGTCGCCCGACAACGTGAAAAGGTCCGATAAATAGTACCACAACCCGCGTAGGCACCAAATCAAGCCCTGCATGTACATGTGGGGTTACGACAGGGCAACCGCATTCTCAGCCG
>DBZL01000016.1 GCA_002311745.1 Phycisphaerales bacterium UBA1161
GCTGCATAGTTTCAGCCGCAGAGTGAAATCAAAAATTTATTAATTGTTTTCTCTGCGGCACTCTGTGGTCTTTGCGCCTCTGCGGTTGCATTTGCATTTTCTTACATGAAAGACCGTGTCTACTAGGCGGCGGAGCGCAAATTTGTGAGCGGACTAGTATCATTTGCCTCGATGTCGCCGACGCAGATTCAGCAGGCCTTCGAGACCGCCGAGCAACTCGCTCAGGCGCAGCACCTGGAGGAGGCCGAATCGCTCTACCGCCGCATCCTCGCCCAGCAGCCCGACAATCCCGACGCCCTGCATCTGCTGGGCTTGGTGGTGTATCAGCTTGGCCGTGTTCAAGAGGCGGTCGATCTGGTTGGTCGCGCGGCGACGGCCGATCCACGCCGCCCTGATTTTGCATTCAATTTGGGTCTGATCTTGTCTCAGACGGGCCGGACGGACCAAGCGATCACCGCCTATCGCCAAGCCCTGGCGTTGCAGCCCGATCACGCGGGGGCGGGCAACAATCTGGGTCTGGCCCTGCACCTCGCCGGCCGCAACGATGAGGCCATCTCCATTTACCACGCCTCTCTAGCGGCCAACCCGACAGTCGCCGAGCTGCACTTCAACCTGGGCATTGCCCTGCAATCTCTGGGCCGGTTGGATGAGGCCGTCGAATCCTTTCGTCAAGCCGCGGCCATCAAGCCCGATTATGCCGACGCCTGGAACGGCATCGGCAACGTCCTGCAATCGCAGCAAAAGTTCGACCAGGCGATCGAGGTCTATCGCCAGTTGCTCGCCCGGCAGCCGGACTGCGTCCAGGCGCACAACAATCTCGGCGAAGCCCTTCGCGCCCAGGACCGCCTCGAAGAAGCCATTGCCGCATTTCGGCAGGCGATTGCCCTGCGTCCCGATTTCCCTGAATCCCATTACAACATGGGCATCGCGTTGCGACTGGGGGGAAACCTGGACGATGCCGTCGCCGCATACCGCAAGGCGATTTCACTTCGTCCCGATCATGCCGAGTCGCACAACAATCTCGGCAACGCTCTCAAGGACATGGGACGCCTCGTTGAAGCCCTGGCCAGTTACCGCCGCGCCGTCGCGATTCGCCCCGATTATGCCGATGCCGACTGCAATCTTGTCTGGGCCCTGCACTATTCTCTGGAGCATGATGCCGCGGCGATCCTGACGGAACTGCGGCGGTGGAACCATCTTCACGCCGCCCCTCTGGCCGCTTCCATCCAGCCCCACGCCAACGACCGCTCACCCGATCGGCGGCTCAGAATCGGCTACGTCTCGCCCGATTTCCGCAACCACGTCGTCGGCAGAAACCTCCTGCCGCTCTTGCGCGAGCACGATCACGGGCCCTTTGAGATCTTCTGCTATTCCAACGTGGCCCGCGGCGACGCGTTCACCGAGCAGTTCCGCAGCCATGCCGACCACTGGCGCGACATCACCCAGGTTGGCGACGAGCACGCGGCGCGGATGATCCGCCAGGACGGCATCGACCTCCTGATCGACCTGGCTGGGCACACCGCCTTTAATCGCCTACTGGTCTTTGCCCGCAAGCCCGCGCCGATCCAGGCGACCTTCGGCGGCTATCCCGGCGGCACGGGCCTGGCGACGATGGACTGGCGCATCAGCGACCCGTACCTGGACCCGCCGGGACTCAGCGAAACCCATTACGTCGAGAAGATCATCCGCCTGCCCCATAGTTTCTGGTGTTACGATCCGGCGGCGATGCAGGTGCAAGCGATGGGCGTCGGACCACTGCCGGCCCTGGCCAACGGCTGTATGACCTTCGGCTGCCTGAACAACTTCTGCAAAATCAGCGATCCCACGCTGGCACTGTGGTCCCGCGTGCTGAAGCGGGTGGCGAATTCCCGTTTGCTGGTGATGGCTCCACCGGGCTCGGCGCGGCAGCGGCTCCTGCAAACCATGGCCGACCTGGGCATCGACGCCCAGCGCATCGCGTTCGTCCAGCATCAACTGCGTCAGGAATACCTGCAGGTCTACCACCGCATCGACCTGGGGCTGGACACGTACCCGTACAACGGTCACACGACGAGCCTGGATTCGCTGTGGATGGGCGTGCCGGTGATCACGCTGGTGGGCGAGCGCTCGGTGGGCCGCGCCGGATACAGTCAGCTTTGCAATCTGAATCTGGCCGATTTGGCCGCGAAGGATGAAGACGAGTTCGTGAAAATCGCGGCCCAGCTTGCCGGCGACCTGCCGCGTTTGGCGCAATTGCGGTCGAGCTTGCAGGAGCGGATGCGCCGTTCCGCGCTGACGGATGCCGCCGGTTTTGCCCGCGGCATCCAAGCGGCCTACCGGCAGATGTGGCACGCGTGGTGCGCCGGCTCATGCGCCGGCTCATGATGGGGCGCTTTACGCCGGCTGCCTCTTGCGCACGATCCAATATCCCCAGATCGCCCCGGCCGTTCCGACGCTGGCATAATCCACCGGCAGCGGCCGCGCCAGCGCTGCGAACATCCCCTGCGGATTTCCAACCGCAATCCCACTGTCCTGTCCCGATGCCGCCAGGATATATCCAAAAAACCCCACCAGCAGGGGGCCGGTCCAGAACCAGACGCTCGGACGCGTCGGGAAGCTGTGGTAAGCCACGATCGTTCCCACCGTCGAGGCGATCGCCAGCGATGCCAGCGCCTGGTATTTCGCCTGCGACTGGCAAAGGAACATCATGATGATGGCGGTGACCACGGCCTGCGCTGCCGTGGCGGCCAATTTCATCGCGGGATGTTCACTACCGGAAGCGGCTGCCGCGCCGTGCGCCGCCGGTGGGCCATCCGCCACGGCGCCTGCTTCTGGCGCCACCGGCCGCACCAGCTTGGCTCGGCCGGCAATCCACAGCATCGCCCACAACGCGCCCAGCACCACGGCGAGAATCAGCAACTCCGCCGCCAACGCCACGAACACGTGATCATCTCCATTGCTTTGCTGCAAGACCGTCTGGACCGTTCCCGAGCGTAGGGAGACCACGATCATTCCCAGTGCCGCGGCGAACAGCCCCGCCTCGAAGCGCACCGACCCGGCCAGCACCGTCCCCACCGCCGTCGCCAGCGCCAAAAGCAGCGCGATGGCCGCCACCGCCGCCGTCGGCGACGGCTCAAGCAGCAGACTCCCGTCAAAGCTGATTAGCGGAGGAATCCCCAGCCAGCGCGAGCCAAGCCCAAAGATCGCCAAGTCGGCGATGATCGCCAGGAGCAGCCCCACGCGCGCCCCGGTACCGCTGGGCTTCCAGATCCCAACCACCCACTGCCCAAAAACGCCATCGTCAACAGGCCAAGTTGCCGCCATCGCCGCCGGAGTCTATCCGCCAGAGGACTAAATGAAAGTCCCGCCGGTCAATGCCTGTCCAAACATTTGCCTAACACATCCGGGCACACTAGACTTTTTTCATGGGCGAGACGCTCTTCGGACAAGCAGATGCGGTCGCGGCCGAAGCGCCAGCCGCGGCGGAAGGGCCCTTCGCCGCCGTCGCCCTGGAGCAGGGGATCGATCGCACGCTGGACTACGCGATTCCGCCGCGCCTGCGCCCGTCGCTGCGGCCGGGCCAGCGCGTCAAGGTCCCGCTTGGTCGAGCCAATCGCCAAACCTACGGCTACGTCGTCTCCATTCACCCGACCAGCGACTATCCGAAAATCAAGAACGTCTCCGCCATCGAGGATGACCGCGTTTTGGTCAATCCGCCGCTGATGGAACTGGCGCGTTGGATGGCCCGCTATTACGCCACGCCGCTCGGCGTCGTGCTGGAAAACGCGATTCCCTCGGCCGTGAAGCGGCGCATCGGCCTGGGTTACAGCAACATCGTTCGCCTGGCCCAGGATCGCCAGAAGATTCAAGAAATTCTGGAAAAAACCAAAGCCCCCAAGCGCCGCGCCATTCTGGCCCGCTTGCTGCTTCTGGAAAAAGACGCCGGGGTCGAGCTGACGCGCCTTTCTGGCGAGGCCGGCGCCACGCCCGCCACCGTGCGCAAGCTCATGGCCCTGGGGCTGATCACCATCCGCTCCGAAGTCGATCTGCCGAAATTGACCCAGGACATGCCGCAAGGCGCGGCCGATGAAAAACACATCGTGCTGAACGAGGATCAGCAACCGGTCTTCGACGCCCTGAAGCTGCGCATTGAGAACGGCGGTTTCAGCGTCAATCTTCTGCACGGCGTGACGGGCAGCGGCAAAACAGAAATCTATCTGCAATGCATCGCCCAGGCCGTTGCCCGCGGCAAACGAGCCCTCGTCCTGGTTCCCGAGATCGCCCTGACGGCCCAGACCGTGCGGCGATTCATGGCCCGCTTTGTCCGCGTGGCCGTCCTGCACAGCGGACTGAGTGCCACGCAGCGCCACCGCTTCTGGCAGCAGATCAGCCTGGGCCACGCGGATGTGGTCGTGGGGGCGCGTTCGGCGGTCTTTGCGCCCATGCCCGATTTGGGCGTCATCGTCGTGGATGAAGAGCACGATGCCAGCTACAAGCAGGACCAAGCCCCGCGCTACCACGGCCGCGACGTCGCCATCAAACGGGCGCAAATCGAAAACGTTCCGATCATTCTGGGCAGCGCCACGCCGTCCCTGGAAACCTATCGGCTGTGCCATCCGGCCTCGGCCAAGGGCGACAACTACCAATACCTGACGCTTCCCCGCCGCGTCCGCGGCCTGGCACTGCCGGCCGTCGAACTGGTGGACATGCGCCAGGAGCGGCGCTTGCGCCGCGGAATCCAGCTTATTTCTCGGCGACTGGAGCATCTGCTCCGCGCCACAATCGACTCCGGCCACCAGGCGATCATCCTGCTCAACCGCCGCGGCTACGCCAACTTCATTTACTGCCCGTCCTGCACGAACGTCATCCAGTGCAAATATTGCGATGCCACGATGACCTACCACCGCTCGGCCGAGGCCCACGCCAAAGGCGGCACCAGCAGCGAAGGGCGGCACACCGGCCAGTTGCATTGCCATTACTGCCTGGCCGTCAATCCGCTGCCGCTGCAATGCCCCACCTGCGGCAAGAAGCTCAGCCTATTCGGCCTGGGCACCCAGCGCGTCGAGGAGGAACTGGCTCGCAAACTGCCCGACTTGCGTTTTGCCCGCGTGGACAGCGACTCCATGCGCGGGGCGGGCGATTACGAATCGGTCCTCTCGCGCTTCGCCCGCGGCGAACTTCAGGTGATGCTGGGCACGCAGATGATCGCCAAGGGCCTGGACTATCCCGGCGTGACTTTGGTCGGGGTGATCAGCGCCGACACCGCCCTGGCTCTACCCGATTTCCGCGCTGCCGAGCGGACGTTTCAGCTCATCACGCAGGTGGCCGGCCGAGCCGGCCGCGGCGACTCGCCCGGCCGCGTCGTCGTGCAGACGTTTATTCCCGAAGACCCCACCATCCGCGCCGCCATCAGCCAGGACTACGCCCGCTTCGCGGAGATCGAGTTGAAAAGCCGCCGCGAGGTCGGCCTGCCGCCGTTTGCCCGACTGGCCCGCATCATCCTGCGTCACCAGGACAAGGACCCTCTCCACGCATTGTCGCAGGATTTGTCACAGCGATTGACCGCCGCGATCACGCAACACAGCTCCGCCGTTCGCCTCCGCGGCCCCATGCCCTGCCCCATCGGCCGCATCGCCGGTTACTATCGCGATCAAATCGTCCTGACCGCCGCCACCCCCGACCCGATTCAGCAAGTGCTCAGCTCCGTGCGCAGCTCCGGCGGCCTGGAACGCGCCGACCGCGTCGCCGTCGACGTTGATCCGGTATCGCTCTTGTGATTTCATCAGAAGAGACAAAGGCAACCACGGAGCGGCTGTGTTGAGT
>DBZL01000035.1 GCA_002311745.1 Phycisphaerales bacterium UBA1161
GTTAGAATGCGGTCGCCCTGGGGCGCGGCCCACCGCGCCGCCCGCGTTCATTGGCGATGCCCGCCGTTTGATCTACAATTTTGCCCGCATGTTCCGTCACGTCCCCAATGCCCTGACGCTCCTGCGCCTGGTGCTGGCCGCCGTCTTCTTCGTGCTGCTCTCTAATTACCAGAACGAAAGTCCCACCGGCCCCGGCCCCGGCCGCGAGCTGGTCCTGCTCAACATCGCGTTCTTCGTCTACCTGCTGGCGCTTTTGACCGATTTCCTCGACGGCTATCTGGCGCGCCGATGGAACGTCGAAGGCGCCTTTGGCCGCATCGTCGATCCCTTCGTCGACAAGGTGCTGGTCCTGGGCAGCTTCATCTTTTTTGCCGGCAAGAACTTCACCATTCCCTTTCCCAACCCCACCGAGACTCCGCAGAACGTCAAGACGATCACCGGCGTGGTGCCCTGGATGGTCGTGGTGATCCTGGCCCGCGAGCTCTTGGTCACCAGCCTGCGCGGCAGCAGCGAAAGCGGCGGCCAGGCCTTCGGCTCTCAATTCAGCGGCAAGCTCAAGATGGGCCTGCAATCCGTCACCATCCTGGTCATCTTGCTCTACGTCAATTACCGCCAGCGCCTGACCGGCATCGAGACGCAGTTCCGCATCTTCCGAGACTTTTGCATCTGGGCCACCCTGGCCGTCACCGTCATCAGCGGCCTGCTCTACCTCCGCGACGGCATCGTGCTGCTGCGCCGCCGGCACTCGGAGGCCCCGCGGTGAGGCGATGGATCGTCACCATGGGCGGCGTCGGGTATCTTCCGGCCTCCGGCACCTTCGCCAGCCTGTTGACCTGCCTGCTTCTTTGGCCCCTGTTCCTGTGGCGAAGCGATCCACTCGATCAGACGGCCCTGGCCATCGGTGGAACGATTCTCTTTTCCGCACTGGGTCTGGCCCTGGGCCGCTGGGCCATCGCGTTCTTCGCCCATGCCGACCCCAGTGCCTTTGTCCTGGATGAGGCGGCGGGCATTTGCCTCACCTGCATCCTTCTTCCCGCCCATGGCCCGGCGCAAATCGCCGGCAAGCTCCTGGCCGTCTTCCTGACCTTCCGTTTGTTCGACATCACCAAGCCGTTCCCCCTTCGCCGATTGGAGCGCCTGCCGCACGCCTGGGGCATCCTGGCCGACGATCTGGGCGCTGCCGTTTACGCCAATCTCCTCTGCCAGCTCCTGATCCGTTGGCTCGCCGCCTGGCCGTGGCATGCGCCGACAACCGCGATACAATAACGCCGGAGGTTTGCTCTCGTGGCCCAGGCTGAAATCGACATCGCCGATGACAAAATGCTCCCCCTGGCCGTGGAGCTCCACAACGCCGTTTTCCGTCCCAAACGTGAGGTCGATTTCTTCAAACGCCGATTCACCGGGCGCTACAACACCCTCACCCTCATCGCCCGCATGGACCGCAAGCCCGTCGGCTTTTGGATCGGATTCGAGCTGAAGCCGGGAATGTTTTACCATTGGCTGGGGGCGGTGGTGGCGGAGGTGCGCCGCCACGGCGTCGGCCGCCAGCTCCAGGAAGCCCAGCAGGCTTGGGCCAAGGATCACGGCTACGAATACATCCGCTGCGAGTGCCTGAACCATCAGCGCGAGTTCATCCACTTCGCCATCGCCATGGGATATGACATTGTCGGCATCCGGTGGGATTCCACCCATGCCGACAACCTGATCGTCTTTGAAAAGAACATGGTGGAATGAGTTGCGGTGTGAGGCGTTCGGCCGCTTCTAGCGATCCGCCGAAGCCACCGGCGCTTGGCCCGCGGCCGCATTGGCCGGCGCGGCCAGGGCGTGTCCCGGCAGAGGCAGGGCCGGCCACCAGCGCCTCTGGGCCTGTGCAGACAGCGCCTGCGCCCAAGCCGCGACCCAGACAGTTGTTATAACCGTCGCCACGGCGAGGTAATAGACCAACCTGTGAACCAAATTCGCCAACATCAAAACCCCCGCTCCTTAACCGAATTATAACGTTATCTTTTTGGAGTCCTAACGGTCGAAGCGGAAAAAATCGTGACCTCCGATGAATTCGACGCCTGGCTCACTCAACCGGCCCAAACGCGGCGGCCTCTGGTGATGGGCGTCTTGAACGTCACCCCCGACAGTTTCAGTGATGGGGGGCGCTTCCAAGACCCCCAAGTCGCCCTCGAGCATGCCCAAGCGATGGTCCGCGCCGGCGCCGATTGGATCGACATCGGCGGTGAATCCACGCGCCCGGGCTCCCAGCCGACGCCGGCTCAGGAGCAACTCCGCCGCATCCTGCCGGTGATCCGAGCCGTGCGGGCGGCGCTTTCGACGTTGGTCTCTATCGACACAACACGGGGGGAGGTTGCGGAGGCGGCGCTGGACGCCGGGGCCGATCTCGTCAACGACATCTCCGCCGGCCGGGATGACCCGGCGATGCTGCCGCTGGTCGCCCGCCGAAACGCCGCCATCATCCTCATGCACATGCAGGGCACCCCCGCCACCATGCAGATCAGCCCGACGTACCGCGACGTGACCGCCGAAGTCGCCCAGTTTCTCATCCAGCGTCGCGACACCGCCGTCGCCGCCGGCATCGATTCACGCCGAATCCTCCTGGACCCCGGTCTGGGATTCGGCAAGACGCTGTCCCATAACCTGCAGCTCTTGAATCAAACGGCGACTCTGGCGGCGCTGGGCCATCCCCTGGTGGTCGGACCCAGCCGAAAAGGTTTTGTCTCGGAGGTTACCGGCCAGGCGGCGCCGGACCAGCGGCTCTTCGGCACCGCCGCCGCCGTCGCCTGGGCCGTTACTAACGGCGCCGCCGTCGTACGTGTCCATGATGTCGGACCCATCGCCCAAATTTTGCGGATGGTCCACGCGATTCAGGTCGCAAAAAATGCCGATTTTCTCAAGGATTGATGGCCCCTTTGCCGGTTTGTTTATATAGTCAACAAAGCGGATGTACGCCGATCCTCACGCTAATCTCAGCACTTTCCTCCGCTCCATCACGGCCTATCCCTGGTGGCAGGTGGCCATACAGCTCGTTCTCATCGGCGTTGTCGTGTTTTGGGTGATCCGCTTCCTGGAGGGCACGCGCGGCGTCCGCATGCTCAAGGGCATCGCCGTCATTCTCATCAGCCTCTACCTGATCGTCAGCCTCGCCCGCAACGTGCTGCATTTGGAGCCGCTCGTCTTTCTCTATGAAAAACTGCTCCTGTTCGCCTCCTTCGCGTTGGCCGTGGTCTTCCAGCCGGAGCTGCGCCGCGCTCTGATGCGCTTGGGCGAGACGCGACTCTTTCGCGGTTGGTCCCACCAGATCAACGAAGACATCGAGCAACTGGTCGAATCCGCCACGTTCCTCTCCCGCCGCAAGATCGGCGGCCTGATCGCCATCGAACGCGAGGTGAACCTCAGCAGCTTCGCCGAAAGCGCCACCCGC
The DNA here is from genome assembly GCA_002311745.1 of Phycisphaerales bacterium UBA1161. GTDB lineage: Bacteria > Planctomycetota > Phycisphaerae > Tepidisphaerales > Tepidisphaeraceae > UBA1161. Next base: position 3,431 of record DBZL01000035.1, read on the forward strand.
GTGAACGCCGACCTCTCCGCCGACCTGCTCAACACCATCTTCTGGCCCAACTCGCCGCTGCACGATCTGGGCGTGGTGGTCAGCCAGGGCCGCATCGCCTTCGCCGGCGTGCAGTTCCCCCTGACGGAAAGCGGGGAGACGGAGCGCGAGCTGGGCAGCCGCCACCGCGCCGCCGTCGGCATGAGCCAGGAAAGCGACGCCGTCGTCATCGTCGTCTCCGAGGAAACCGGCGACATCAGCATCGCCGAAAGCGGCAAGCTCATCCGCAAGCTAACCCCCGACGCCCTGCGCGGCCTGCTCAACGAATTGCTCAGCCGCGGCCAACTCGCTTCCGAGCGCAAGGCCGCGGCCTAGGAGGAAGCCCGTTTGCCAAACCCGCTCATGGACCAACCCGCCTCGACAAGCACGCCGCCGCAGCCCCCGTGGCAAAAAAGGCCCACCGTCGTCGACTACTACGCCCGCAAAGCCGTCGAACGGGCTCGGCGATTGCATCGCGGGTTCACCCGCCAGAACATCGTCGCCTTCCTTAAAACCCTGGTCTGGGTCGTCCCCTTGACGCTGCTGGTTTGGATCTACGCCGAGCAGGAGCAGCTGGTCACCGCTACCAACGTCCAGGCCACCATCGAGGTCCGCAGCACCGACCCCAACCGTACCGTGACCTTGCTCAGCCCCCAGGAAAAAATGATCCTCTGCGACCTGCGCGGACCCAATTCCAACCTTGAGCAGGTTCGCGCATCGCTGACCCCCACCTCGCCCCTGCTCATCGACATTGACGATTCCACGCACCTGGGCGAGCACGAAATCCAAACCCTGCCGAAAATCGAAAACAATTCGCGATTCAAATCGGCCGGCCTCACCGTGGAAAAGGCCTCGCCTGAATCCCTGCGGATATTCGTGGACCGTCTGGAAGAGCGCGACGTGCCCGTGGAGGCCCCGCCCGGCCTGCTCAGCCTGCAAAGCGCCTCTTTCACACCCGCCACGGTGAAGATCAAGGGCCCCCACCACGTGCTGGACATGCTCGCCCAAGCCAGCAACGGGCATCTGGCCGTCACCGCCGACCTGGCCAACCTGCCGATCCTCAATTCACCCGGGCAGCACGCGCCGGTGGCGGTGTCGCTGATGCCGATGGCCGGCGGCGACGTGACCTGCTCCCTGAGCACGGTGCAGGCGACGTTGGTGGTGAAGGAAGCCGATGTCCTGGGCACCGCCACCAACCTGCCCATTTACCTTCTGGCTTCCGGATCGCTGCTGGACAAATACAAGATCACCTATGAGCCGCTGTTCTATCCCAGCGTGAAAGTGATTGGTCCTCCCGACAAGATCGATCAGATCAACACCCGCCAGGCGCGGCCGATCGCCGTTCTGGAGATCGAGGACGAAGATGCCAAGAGCCCGCGCCCCAAGTCGCTGCGCATTCTCGACCTGCCCCCGGGCGTGCACCTGGCCAAAGGCGAAGACCCCAAAGCCTCATTCACCGTGATTGAACGCTGACCTGTGCGCCCTGCGCAGCAGGGCGCACGATTTAGCGGCGGTGCGCAGCACAATACTGTCCGGAACC
>DBZL01000034.1 GCA_002311745.1 Phycisphaerales bacterium UBA1161
CATTTTTAGAAGCTCTAAGATTAGGATTAGGAAGAGGATTAAGATTAAGAGTAGGACCAGCCGGGGGCATTTAAGGGGCATTTAAGGGGGCATTTAAGGGGGCATTTAAGGGGGCATTTAAGGGGCATTTAAGGGGACGTAGCTATTTACGCTTGACAGGGGTCGGTTTGGGATCGATAATGCCGCCATGCCGCGCGTGGCCCGACAATGCCCCGGGGGGTATGTGTATCACGTTTGGAACCGCGCGGCCGGTCGGTTGCGGCTGTTCAAGAAGGAGGCCGACTATCTGGCGTTTGAGCGCATCCTTGTGGAGGCCCATCGGCGTCACCCCATCGACCTCCTGGACTGGTGCCTGATGCCCAACCACTGGCATTTCGTGGTCTACCCAAGCGGCGATGGTCAGGTCACGGCGTTTTTCCGGTGGCTGACGCACACGCACGCGATGCGCAGTATCACGCATCGGCGAGTCCTGGGAATGGGTCCGTTGTATCAGGGGCGTTTCAAGTCGCTGCCGGTGCAGGAGGACGCGCATTTGCTGACGCTCTTGCGTTACGTGCAGCGCAATCCGTTGCGTGGGAAGCTGGTGAAGCGGGCGGCGGGATGGCGCTGGGGCGGCGAGTGGATGCGGCGGCACGGAGCCAGCGAATTGAAGTCGATCCTGGCGGCCTGGCCGGTGGATCGCCCGCGGGACTGGGCGCGGTGGGTGGATGAGCCGCAGACGGCAGCCGAGACGGAAGCGATCCGCCAATGCATCCGCCGCAGCCGCCCCTTCGGCGACGCCAAGTGGACATTGCGGACCGCCGAGCGGCTGAATCTGGACTGGACAATGCATCCCCGCGGGCGCCCGCCGATGCGGCGCGAGGGAGCCAGAAAAGAGCTACGTCCCCTTTAGTGCGCCCGCCCGCCGATGCGGCGTGAGGGAGCCAGAAAAGAGCTACGTCCCCTTTAGTGCGCCCCCCCTTTAGTGCGCCCGTCCCCTTTAGTGCGCCCTCCTTTAGTGCGCCTAGTGCGCCCTTTAGTGCGCCCTATCGCTCACTACCCCTTCGCCTTTTTTTCTTCTTTTCTCTGGCCTTTCTGAAAAGGCCGACGTAGGTGGATGGTTATGAAGGATTTGGGTTCGTCTTGTTTGTCGGCATTCCAATCGTATAGCGAAAACCTGCCGCCAAGGCGGGGGTTATAGGGAACAACGAACCCGGTGTCGGCGCGCTGATGGCATTGCGGACAGACGAGATACACGTGCGTATCCGGCAATGGCGCTGTCTCGAACCGCGCCGTGCCGCCACATGACGGGCAGGGAACGGCCAGAAATCGCCTAACGCGCCGTGCTGCATAAACGAGCAACTGATTGAAACCTATGATAAGTGCGAGCGAATCGCCGAGGAGGAGGCACATCAACAAATAGCGGTGTTTAAGTGGCACAAGCAACACGCAGGCGAGCAAGATGGCGGTCGCAAATAGTACGATGGCAAGCATGAGGGGGACGTAGAGTCGTTGATGATGTAAAAGCAGGCGTCCCTGACGACGGGCCTCTGCTTCAAATGCGGGGTCGGTTGTGGAATCGATGGCGCGGTGATGAATCTTTCTGCGCTTATTCCAATTATGAAGCACTACGGCCACTGAGCATACGACCAGAATCAGTATAAAGATGAGATCTGCGGTAAATTTTGGAAAAATGCGCCCCAATATCACACGGACCACCGCCACGCTGCCAAAAAACAGAAGAAGGATGAGAAGATCCCTCAACCACCAAGGCCACCGTGTCCCGCGATCGTTGTTCATGGCAAACCCACGAATGATACCGCGAAATTTACAGCAACCAAACGACTGCCGCGCGTCCTCGCTCCGAAGCCGCTAACGGGAGATTCGTGCGCCACCAAGTTGACGATCATATTCGTCGGTGCGCCAGTGGCGCGGAGTTGAGCTTAACTTGATGCCATGAAGGGGTGTCCCACCAGTTCCGGGTCAACCGGTCGCCTTCGCCCGCTTGGCGGCTTTGATGCGCTTAAGTTCCTGGGTGACGCAGTAGACGCCGCGGCCGTCGGAGGCGGGGGTGAAACAACTGTTGCAGGAGTCGCACTCGGATTTGCGCTGATCGCCCAAGTGCCAGCGCTTTATCAGGGCGGGCTCGCAAATCAGGGGACGGCATAGGGAGATCAAGTCGGCGACGCCGTCTTGAACCAGGCGCTGGGCGGTATCGAAGGAGCGGATGCCGCCGACTAGCATCAGGGGCAATCGAACCTTCTGCTTGTAAAGCTCGGCGGCTTGGCGGTAGAAGACTTCGGCGGCGGGGGTCTTGGATTTTCCTGCGCGGGTCGGGCGGAACTTTTGCGGGGAGGCGGCGGTTCCGCCGGAAAGCTCGATGCCGTCGATGGAGGCCCGCTCCAGCATGAGCGAAACTTGCACAGCCTCCTCGCGGGTCAGGCCGCCGTCGAGGAAATCCTCGGAGTTGAGTTTGACCAGAAGCGGATAGGCGGGACCGGTCGCCTGGCGGATGGCGCGGACGACCTCGAGCAAGAAGCGGGCGCGGTTTTCCAGGGAGCCGCCGTATTGATCCCGGCGCTGGTTCAGGGTGGGGGAGAGAAACTGGCTGAGCAGAAAGCCGTGGGCGGCGTGGAGTTGGACGGCGTCGAAGCCGGCTTTTTTGGCGCGCACGGCCGCCTGGGCGAAGGCCGACACGATGGTTGCGATATCGTCCTTGGTCATGGCCCGGCAGGCGGGATTGCCGTCGGCGGCGGAGGGGCCGATGGGGGGCAAGTTGGTCAGGGCGAAGTTGGCAAACCTTCCGCCGTGGACGATCTGCGAAGCGATTTTGCCGCCGGCCGCGTGGACGGCCTCTACCATCGCGGCAAGGCCGGGCAGGAAGCGGTCGTCGTCAATGGCGAGCTGGCCGGGACTGGAGCGGCCCTCGGGGCTGACGAAGCTGTAGCCGCTGATGATGAGGCCCACCTCGCCCCGGGCCAGTTCGACCATCATCTCGATGAGTTTGGGCGTGACCGATCCATCCGGCGCGGCCAGCCCCTCCCAGGTGGCCGACCGCACGAAACGGTTGGGCAATGGCATGCTGCTAATGGAAATGCGCTCAAATAATTCTGCCATGGCGGTTTCCTTCTCTGCTGGCAATGTTCAAAAAGCCTTCACACCGTGACGATAGCTCGGGCGGACAGGAATACCAGGTGGACGGCGGTGACCTTTTTGCCGGCCACCTGCTCGATCGCCTGGCGATAGAACTTCATCTGCTGATCGTAACTGCGGGCTCGCTGCGGCAACGCCTCGGGGGCAATGTTGTCCGTCTTGTAATCCACGATTGTGATGCCGTCGCCGCTCGGCGCGAGCACGTCGATCCGGCCGCGGATCATCACGCGATCCATGGGGACGCAGCCGGGGCTGGCTTCGTCGCTGCAAGCGACGAACGGGACCTCGCGCATCAGTTCGCTTCCCCGCCGGCCGAGCATTTTTCCCACGTCGCTGGCGAGAAGAAAGCCGATCGCCTGGCGATCCACCATCGCGGCCTGGGCGCGGGAAATGAGCTTGCGATCCGCCAGGAGCTGGATTTGCCGCTCGATGGGGGCGGCGTCCCCGGCAAAATCCCAGTGTTGCAGGACCAGATGCGTGGCGGTGCCGATGTCGGTGGGCTTGGGCGAGGCCGATTCGACGAAAAACCGCGGCAGATCGAGCTTGCGCTGCGCGGGGGTTGGGCCGGCGGGGGCGGCGTCGGCGGCGTGCTTGGCCAATTCCGTGACGGCCATCGCGGCGGCCTGCTGCGTGAACGCGGCAAACGGATAGGCCTGCTCAAAACGCTGGATGATCCCCTGCGCCAGAGCATTGGCCGGCGGAGGGGGAGAGAGCTTTTCCAAGCGGGCCATTTTTTGCTGCTGGTCCGTCCACGGCGCCGATTGGGAGCGCGGGTTTTTCCAGGATTGCAGCTCGGCTGGGTCGTGGCGGAAAACCTGCAGCGGCGGGGGCTTGAGGGAAGCGGTCATGGCGGCGACGGGGCCAAGCCAATCCAGGGAGCGCGAGCCGGCCAGAACGACGTCCGCGGGCAGGGGGCCGGTGCGGTCGCGCCACTGGGTTTCCCAGCGATCCACCTGATCGGCCGTGGCGGTGCCGAGCAGGATGAGGTGTTCCTTGGCCCGCGTCATGGCGACGTAGAGCAGGCGCATCTCCTCGGCCAGGGTTTGGCGCAGCAGGCTGTTTTCCACGACCGCCGAAGCCAGGGACGGATAGCGGATCAGGCGCGATTGGTCGGTCACTTTCATTCCCAAGCCGCTCTGGCGATCGACCAGGATGGAGCCTTGCAGATCTTTGAGGTTGTGGCGTTTGCCCAGATCGGCCAGGAAGACGACGGGGAATTCCAAGCCCTTGGCCCTGTGGATGCTCATGATGCGCACGACGTTTTGCGGCTCGGCGGCCAGCGCTGGGCGGGCCAGGTCCTTCTCTTGGCGCAGGTTGGAGATGAAATCCAGGAAGCGGTACAGGCCCTGGCGCAGGAAGGTGCCGAATTGGGCGGCGCGTTCGTGCAGGTAGAGCAGGTTGGCCACGCGTTGCTGGCCGTCGTCCAGGCCGGAGTAATACGCCAGGGCGCCGGTGTCCTGGTACAAACGCCACAGAAGCTCGGCGACGGGGCGCTTGTTGGCCTGGTCGCGCCAATCGGCCAGCCGCGCCAAAAAATCCCGCAGCCAGGCGGACAGCTCATCATCTTTTTCCACCGCGTAGCGGCGCAGGGCCTCGTGGAACGGAATGTCCTCGGCCGGGTCGGCCCCATCGCGGTAGGCGAGGCGGATGGCGGCCATGGCATCGTCCGGCTGGGGCAGGCCGGACAATGGGCTGCGCAGCACCGCCGCCAGGGGAATGTCCTGCTGCTGATTGTCCAGAATTTGCAGGAGGCACAGGGCGTCCCGCACCTCGGGCGAATCGAAAAAGCCGCTGCCGCCTTCGCTGTGAACGGGGATGCCGTGGGCCCGCAGCACGTCCACGAACGCGTCGGCCTTGTACTGCATGGCGCGCAGGAGGATCACGATGTCGCCAAAACCCAGCGGAGCGGCGACGGGATTGCCCACGGCATCGGGCTTGATCACGTGCATGGGCGGCGAGCCGTCCAGGCCCATCAGGCGGCGGATGCGCTGGGCGACCAGGACGGCCTCGTACTCCGCCCGCTCCATGTCCTGATCCGGGTCGTCAACGTCCGCCGGCAGCAGATGCAGTTCGATGGGCGCTCCGGCGAAGCAGCGGGCGCTGCCGGCCGGCGGGTACGGGCGGCCAGGACGCAGGCGGTGCGACTGGTCGTACTCGATCTCCGCGGCCTGCCGCGTCATCAATCGCTCATAGATTGCGTTGATGGCCTCCAGCAGGGGGGCGCGGCTGCGGAAGTTCTCGCGCAGATCGATCACGCGTCCGGGGGCATCCTTGGCGGGTGAGGAAAACCGCTGCAATCGCTGCAAAAATCGACGCGGCTCGGCCAGGCGGAAGCGGAAAATGCTCTGCTTGACGTCCCCCACGCAAAACAGGTTGGGCTCACGCCCGCTGCCCGCGCTTTCGCGGCTCACGAGCGTCAGGATCGCATCCTGAATTTCGTTGATGTCCTGGTACTCATCCACCAGGACGTAGCGGAACTGATCTTGCAGCGAGCGTGCCACACGCGACGGAAGCAATTGCGATCCCTGGCCGTCGCTCAGGACGCGCAGGGTCAATCGCTCCAGGTCGGAAAAATCGACCGCGCGCTGGCTGCCCTTGGCCTGCTTGTAGTGCTGCTCGAAATCACTGACCAGGGACAAGAACGCCTTGGCGTGCGGCGACACCTGGGCCATGCCTTGTTGCCACTGCGTCGAATCGAACGCCAGCAGCCGCGGCAACGCGTCGTCCAACTGCTTCTTGATCGAATCGAGCATGGCCTTGGCCGGCTCTTTGCCCGGGGTGTCGGCAGGGACGGCCGGCAGGCGCGGCCGGGAGGGCAAATCGCCCACTTCGCCGATGAGAAGGTCCAATCCCTCGCGGTCGAGCACGCCGTGCCAATGCCCAACGATCGACTTCAGCTCCTGCGCGTGCTTGACGTAGGAGGCCAGGGCCTTGTGCGGCCGGATGGCCGCCGCCGCGTCGTCGCACTGGCGAGCCAGATCGCTCAGGGTCTGCTTGATCTGCTGGATCAGTTGTTGGCCCAACTGCGACGATGTAAGCGGCTGCGACGCGGCCTGGCGGATTTCCGTCAGGGTGCGCGCAATCCACGATTGCGGATCGGCCAGGCTGCACAGGGTTTGATGCGTGGCGACCACTTGCTCCATCAGCGATTCATCATCGCCGTCGCCGTAGGCGTCGATGAGCCGGTGAAAATCGCCGCCGCGGTCCTGCTTATAGCGCTGATGGAACAAGTCCTCGACCACTTCGCGGCGCAGCAGGGCCGCCTCGTCGCCGTCGAGGATGTTGAAGTTGGGATCGAGTCCCACCAGGTTGAAATGTTGCCGCAAGAGGCGCGCGCAAAACCCGTGGACCGTGCTGATCTGGGCGTGCTCCACCAGGGCCGATTGTCGCAGCAGACGGTCGGATGGGTTTTGCGCGATTCGGCGGCGCAGGGCCTGCTGGATGCGCGATTTCATCTCCGCCGCGGCCGACTCCGTGAACGTCACCACCAGCAGCTCATCCACGCCGCAGGGCTTGTCTGCGTCGCAGACCAGATAGGCGCAGCGCTCGGCCAGGACGGTGGTCTTGCCCGACCCTGCCGCCGCGCTGACCAGAACGCTGCCGCCGGCCTCAATGCCTTTGCGCTGCTGGTCCGTCCAGCAAATCGCGGAAATTGTTTCAGGTGTGTTCACCCTTCTCCAAAACGCGCTGCAACATTTCCTCTCGACTCATGGCCGGCAGATCGTCATAGGCGCGCGGACGCGGCTGGAATCGGCAGACGTCGCGGAATTCGCAGGCGGCGCAGGCGGTGCATTTGCCCAGGCGATAGGGACGAATCGCGATCTTGCCGGCGAGGATGCCGTCGGCCGACTCGCCGAGGCGATTTTCAACGTGCGCCAGAAGCGCCGCCAACTGCTCGTCCCGCACCGCGTCGGAATGTTCGGCATGTCCCACGCCGCCGTCTTTTTTGATGTGGAGCTGGACCACCTGCGAGTGTCCGGTGTTCAGGTTCTTATCCAACATGCCGGCGACGCGCAGATCGAAAATTCCGCGCGGCTTGTTCAGCAGATGAAACCGCGGATCGTCCGGTCCGGGGGCGTCGTCGGGATTTTGGTCGCGCAAGCTGCGAAGCAACTGCACGCAAAACGCGGCGGCGGGCCGCAGCTTTCGCGTGCCCAGATCGCCGCCGTTTTTCTCTAGCGCCAGCAGGTACGTCAGCAGCCGAAGGGTCAGGCCATGAAACGCCGCCGAAGCGTCCAGGCCCTTGGCCCAAAGCCGGTAGTCCACGGCGCAGGCCGAGCCGTCGGCAAGCACGTCCACACGGTCGATCGTTCCGCGGACAAGGACCTGGTTGCCCGCGGGCGTGTCAATCGCCAGGGGCGGAAGGAGGCGGCCGTCCGTCGGCGGCGGGCGGCGGGGATCGTGCCCGAAGTGCACGTTCGACCAGCCCGCCTTGAAATCTCCGCATCCGCCGGCCGCCTGCTGCGCGGCGGCCACCCACTTGAGCGTGCGCCCGATCCGATCCAGCAAGTAGCGGTTGCGCGCGCTGCTGAGCATCAGCTCGCCGTGAGCCTGCCGGCCCACGGCCGTCATCAACTCGGCGACCATCGGCTCGATCTCTTGCTGGTCCAGGTCGGACCACGAGCGGTTTTGGCGCTTCAGATCCTCCATCAGGCGGGCCAGCACGTCGTGATACAGGCGCGATAATTCCAAGGCAGTGACTTGGCGGCGCTGGCGCGGCGCCAGGCCCAGGCCGTAGCGGGCAAAGTGCTGGTAGGGACAGGCGCGGAAACTCTCCAATTGGCTTAGGGCCGCGTGCAGCGGCGAGGCGAACAGGGCGCTGCCGCGGTCTGGCTCCAGATGCGGTTCATTGTCCTGAGCCAGCGCTTTCCAGGCGCGATGGCGCATGAGGTCTAGGCGATCGCCGCAGGGCTCGTGCTCGGCCAGCCATTGATAAAGCGCCCGCCAGGCATCGGCGTCCTGGCTGCGCGGGTCGCGCACCCAGCGCATCAAGCCGCTGATCAGTTGCCGCGGCGTGGCGATCGACTCCAGAGGCAATTGATCCGAGGCCGGCGCTTGTGTCGTCGGCAGATCGGCAAACAAGGCGGCGACTTGCCGCCACAGGGGCGAGGGGCCGATCGGCTCGGCGGACTTGCCGGATGTGCTGCGCGTGAGCAGCAGCCGATGCGAAGCGCGCGTCATGGCCACGTAGAACCAGAAATTTTCATCCAGCAATCGCCGCTGCGTGTCCGGATCGAGATCGAAATTCCGCCGGCCCAGGGCTCGCCGATCCACGTCGCTGAAGACCGTGTCCTGGCGCAAGCCTCGCGGAAACTGACCCTCGCTGAGGCCCAACACCACGCACGCCTTGATGTCCGGCGTGCGCGTCCGATCCACCGGTCCGACCAGCACCTGATCCACGGTCGGCGGCGTCAGGGCCAGATCGAAACCCTCCAGCGCCGTGTCCAAAATGGCGGCGAAGTCCTCCAGGCTGATCGGCTCATCGCCCAGCAGGTCCACCATCTCGTCGAACAGACGCACCAGTTCATCCCAAACGCGCTCGTGCTCGGATCGCTCTTCGAGGCGATGGCATGCCTCGGCCTGGTCCATCCACGCGACGATTTTTGCCCGCACTTGCAGCGACTCCAGCAGGGAGAAGATCGCCGCCGCCAGGGATTTCACGCTGGTCGATTGCGGCTTGGCGGTGACGGCTTGCACGAAGGGCCCAAGGCGATCGACCAGGCGACGGCGCAGAATCTCGATGCGCTGCGCGTCGATGGACTGGCCGTCGGGATCGTCGGCGTCATCGCCGCGCCGCCGCCGGGCCGTCCACGGGGCGGGATCGATCCACATCCCGTGACGGATGCCCTGCTGCAACACGTAATTCTCCAGGGCGTCGGCCTCATCGTCTCCCAGGCCGGCCAGGCCGGTTTTGATGGTCGAGATGATCGCCTCGTGCCCCCAATTCGTGCGGGCGACGGCCAGGCTGGCGCGAATCAGACGCAGCAGCGGATGATGCGATGCCGTGCGCCGGCGGTCGCTGAAAAAGGGAATCCCGTGCTCGGCAAAGGATGCGTCGATCAAATCGCGATACTCCGGCTCGCTGCGCATGAGCACGGCGACGTCGCGGTAGCGCATCCCCTGGCGAATGAGTTGCCCGATCCATCGGGCCGCGGCGTCGACTTCCGCCCGGCGGTCGGGAGCCTCGATGAGTTGGATCGATCCATCGGCGCGCTGCCGGCCGTCGCCCTTTTGCCAGCGCTCAATGGCTGCAAGATTGGCGGGGGCAAATCGCCGGGGCTCCTGAAGCAACACCGGCTCTTCCACGGGCAGGCCGTTCTCGCTGAAGGTGAACCAAAGACGCCGATACGCCGCGGTCGTCTTGTGCAGCAAGTCCAATTCATCGGGGATTTTGTGCGCGTCGTGGATGCTGGGGCTTTGCGGATCGAGAGTCAGCGTGATGCAAACCGATCGGCACACCTTGGCCAAAGCGGCCAGGACCTGGCACTGGTAGCGCGTGAATTCGTAAAAGGAATCGACGTAAACTTCCGCTTGGCGCAGGGAGGGGCAGCGCTGGATGGCGGCCAGGGCTTCGGCAAGCCGGCGAGTGGGATCGAGCCGATCCTGACCTAGAAACTGCGTGTAGGCTGCATCGACGATCGCCAGATCGTGCAGCTTGGACTCCAGGGACGGATCGGCGCCGGGTCCGCCGTGGCCGCCGCCGTCGCGATCCAGCTCCGCCGCCGATACGCCGCAACGCTGCAGCTCCGCGAAGGTGGCATCCAGTTCCGCCGCCACGCCCGGCTGATGCGCCACCTCGCGAAAGTAGCGCAACTGCGGCTGCAATTTGCGAAGCAGATGGCCCAGGATCATTCGCCGGCCAAGATCACTCACTTCCGCCGTGGCGCTGCCGCCGCATTCGGCCAGAATCTCCTGGGCGAGATCCTCGAAGCTAACCACCCGGGCACGAAAGTAGCCGTTGCCGTCGCAGGCGAGCTGGCGCTGGGCTTGGAACGTGGCTTGGCGAGGCAAAATCCAGTAGATCGGCGGCCCCAGGGGCGATTGGCGCAGGGCCTGGCCAATCCGCTGGAGGCACCAGTGGGTTTTTCCCGTCCCGGCCCGGCCAAGAATGAAGCGCACACTCATGGCAAACAATTCCCTAACAAGGATAGCCGTTAGCTTCGCCGGATGCAACGAAAACTTCACACCGGCAGGGCGGTCCAGAGAATCACCATCAGCATCACCAGGCCAAAGCTCAGCTTGCTGAAAATCCCCAGCAATCGCCCCTTGGCCGCGCCAAAACCGATGCGCAGGGAGTGCCCCGCCTCGCGTCCGCCGGCCAGCTCGGCGACGGCTGCGCCCAGGAAACTGCCCAGGCAAATCCCCAGGATGGTGCCGACGATGGGAATGGGAATGAAGGACAGAAAAATCCCGCCGAGGACAGCGCCCACGATTCCGCCGATCATCCCGCGCCGTCCGCCGCCGGCAGCTTTGGCGGCGCCGGCGACAAGTCCCATCTCCAACACCTCCGCCGCCAAGGCCAGGACCAACAGCGCGATCAGCGTGTGCCATCCCAGGAATCGCTCGTGCGTCAAGATCGCGTATCCGCCAGCCGCCGTGGCCATGAACCACAGGCCCGGAAGCGTCAGCGCCACCAGCAGCAGCCCCGCCAGGAGCAGGATCAGCAGCAGAAAGTAATACAACCAGAGGATCATCGGATCACCATCACGCGGGTCTAGCCGCGCGTCGCAGTGGGCATGCCTTATCTCCCTCCCCCGCTACGGCGGGGGAGGGTTGGGGTGGGGGTTCTTCCCCCTGCAGATGTCGAAGAATCTCCTCGGCCACCGCATCCGTGTGTTTCAGCACATCGTCATCCCAAAACCGCACGACGCGCACGCCCAGTTCATTGAGTCGCCCCGTCCTTTTACGGTCGGATTCCGTCTGGGCTTTATCCCCGTGCTGGCCGCCGTCGAGTTCAATGGCCAATCGGCGCGACGCGCAATAGAAATCCAGGATATATCCGCCGATGCGATGCTGCCGGCGAAATCTGTAGCCGGCTAAGCCTTTGTAGCGAAGGACGCGCCAAAGCTTCGCTTCCGCATCGGTCGGGTGCTCTCGCATTTCGCGGGCAAAATTCAAGAGTCGCCGATCGTGATCGCGCGGGACGCGCATAATCGTAATGCTGTCCGAACGACTGCCGTCGATCAAGCCCCCACCCTGACCCTCCCCCAGAGTACTGGGGGAGGGGAGAAAGGG
>DBZL01000028.1 GCA_002311745.1 Phycisphaerales bacterium UBA1161
AAGCGTGAAGTCTATGCCAAGACGAGGGTTCCATTCCCGATTTATCGGGAGAGAGACCCCGGGTAGACCACCCGGTTGATAGGCCGGAGCTGTACGGATCGAAAGGTCTTTAGGTTACCGGTACTAACGGTCGATTGCTTGATCACTTTTATCAATTGCCGATAAGTTGCTGGTTGCTAGTTGCTGGTTGCTGGTAAAAAACTGGCAACCGTCTCTAGCAACTGGCAACTAGTAACGAGCAACTTCCCAAAAGGCGTTCGACGACGCGTCGCGGAGAGAAGAACCTCAGCTTCACTTAAAACACAGTCCCGATGCGCCTTAACCGGCTGTCGGGATTTTCGTTGGTGGCTACACCGGTAGGGTCACACCCGTTCCCATTCCGAACACGGTCGTTAAGCCTGCCGGGCCGATGATACTGCTTCCGCGGGAAAGTAGGTCACTGCCAGCGTTAAACAAGAACCCCGGTCCCTTTCGGATCGGGGTTCTGTTGTTGCAATGAATCGCTTATTGCAATCAATGCCGCCGCGGCGATGATATCGGCTTGGCACAGTGAGCTGTGGCGGAAAGGCGCGCTTCATGGGCCAGTTTGATCGAATCACGTTTGACCCTCGCATCATGGGCGGGCGCGCGTGCATCCGCGGGATGCGGATTCCCGTGTCGGTGATCCTCAAACAGATTGCGCATGGAGTCTCGCACCAGGAATTACTGGCCGATTACCCGGACCTTGAACCCCAGGACATCCAACAGGCTCTGGAATACGCCGCCTGGCTGTCGCAAGAGGAAGTGAGAACTGCCTAAACATGAGGTTCCTCGCGGACATGGGGGTGTCCCAGCGGATCGTCCAATGGCTGCGGCAAAACGGACATGATGCGGTGCATCTGCGCGAACTGGGGCTTCGCAATCTCTCCGACCAGGAAGTGTTTGAAAAAGCGGCCAGGGAACAGCGGATCATTCTGACGTTCGACTTGGACTTCGGGGAAATCCTGGCGCTGTCGGGCGAGCGCGTCGTCAGCGTCGTCTTGTTCCGCATGAACAACACGACCGCGCCGCTGTTGATTCAGCGGCTCCAAGCCGTGTTCAGCGACGCGGCAGAATCGCTGAAGGAAGGGGCCGTTGTGGTCGTGGAAGACGCGCGCCACCGTGTGCGGCGGCTGCCCTTGGCCGGCTGAAGCGCAACGCCTCGTCGAGGCGGGCCGATGAGGAAAGCTTCCGCGGGAAAGTAGGTCACTGCCAGCGTTAAACAAGAACCCCGGTCCTCCAAAGGATCGGGGTTCTTTGTTGCGCCTGACATTTGCCGCACCTTGCCAACGCCGGTTAGATTTGTTGAAAGCGTCTTGTCATCCCTGGCGGGATTCTGGAATATGCACGAACATCCATTGTGGCATTTGAAATGCGCCTGAGTCTTCAACTTCATCCGGCGGACCGGGCGATCTTTGCGATCCTGGCCCTGGCCGTCGCCTTGTCGGTCGTCGCCGGCGGCAGACCGGAAGTCCGGTCCCTGCTGTTGGCCCACCTTGTCCTGTTGGCCGGCTACGGACTCTTCGTGTTGGCCGCTGTCAGATGGAGCCGGGCCGGATGGGTCGCATACGTGCGGCCACTGGCTGCCATGTGGACGATCTTCACTCTCTATTACACCGCCGGCCGGCTCGGCATGGCGGCGATGCCCTATCGAGCCGACGCCTCCCTGGCGCGCATCGACACGTGGATGTTCGCCGGAATCAATCCCACATTCTTTATCCAGCGTTGGCAGACACCCGCGCGAGTCGAACTCTTCGCATTCTTCTACGGCTTGTTCATCCCCTACGTCAATCTTTCCCTTGTGCTTGGCGCCTTGGGCCGACCACCGCTGGAGCGCGACCAATTTCTCACCGGCTGGGTCTTCACCTATTGCATTAGTTATGTTGGCTACCTGTTCCTGCCGTGTCAAGGTCCGGGCGGATTCTTTGCCGGCTCCTACTCCGTTCCGCTGCAGGGAGGTTTCTTCTTTGCTCTGGTTGTCACGGCCGTTGCCCACTCCGGCGGCCTGATCGGCGTATTCCCCAGCCTGCACGGCGGTTCGTCGCTCTACCTGTGCCTCTTCGACCTCAAGACCAACCGACTGCGCGGTCTGACCTACTTGCCCATTGTCGTGATGATCTACGGAGCGACTATTTTTCTGCGGTATCACTATGTTATTGACCTGGTTGCCGGAACGATCATCGCCGTGAGTTGCACGCATTGGGGGCGATGGGCTTTTCTTCGATGGGCACGAGCGCGACGGGATGCTGGATTGCCGGCCTTACCCGGAGGAGAGGGCGATGTTCTATCGGATATTCCGGCTGACGGTCGCGATTACACTGCGGCTGTTCTTCCGGCGAATTGAAGTCGATGGTCCGCGCGACTTGCCGGCCGGGCCGTTGCTGCTGGTATCGAACCACACCAATGCGCTGGTCGATCCCCTCATTCCCCTGATCGCGCTGAAGCGGCGACTCACCTTGACGGGCAAAAATGTCCTGAACAAGAACCCCTTGTTGGCGCTGCTGAACTGGGGACTGGGAACGATTCCATTTCATCGGCGTGAGGATATCGGCCAAGGGGCCGACCCGCGGCAGAACGTGCAGAGCATGCGGCGTTGCCGAGAGATTCTGGCGCGCGGTGGCGCCGTCTGCGTTTTCCCCGAAGGCATCAGCCATTCGGACTTGAAGATGCGACCGTTTCATGTCGGCGCGTCGCGAATCGCGCTCGACTTCGTGCATAAGGACGGCAATCCCGGCAACCTGCAAATCGTGCCTTTGGGATTGCTATACACGGCCAAAGGCGAATTCCGTTCCGAAGCCTGCGTGCGGATTGGCCAACCGTTCGACGCCGGCCATTGGGTCGCCGCACACCCCGAAGCCAACCAGGAGGAATTGACGCAGGAATTTCGCCGGAGGATCGAAGCATTGACGATCAGCTACGAAAACCGCCGCGAAATGCTGATTGTGAACTGGGCCAACGATATCGTCGCCTCGGAGGCGCAGATGCCCCAGCCGCTGGGAAGCACCCCGTCGCGGACGATGGAGTCCTTCAACCGTCTGGCCCGGCTGCAAGCGGGATACCGAACCTTGCTCGCGGACCACGCAGCGGATATCGCCGCCCTGTCCGAGCGCGTGCGGCGGTATCGTGCCGAGTTGAAGCACCGGGGAATCAATCCAGCCGAAGTCTTTCTGCCGATGCACCCGCTTCGGGCGATTCTCTTTCTGACGCGGGAACTGGAGCTGATTCTGATCGGCGCGCCGCTGGCGTTCTTCGGGATCATCAATCATCTGTTGCCGTACCTGATCGTCCGCCAGGTGGCCGGGCGGCTGTCGTCGGACAAGGACCATTGGGCGACGAACGTCGTCTACCCGAGCTTGATCATTTTTCCGCTGTTCTATGCGATCCAACTCGCGGTAGCGTGGCTGCTGCTGCCGGTGATGTGGGCGGCCGTTTATACCATTGCACTACCGTACACAGGGTACTACGCATTGCTTTACCAGGAACGTGTAGGCAGTGCCTGGCGGCGTGCGCGGACATTCGTCTACTTCTTGTTCAGGCCCCAAACCCAGCAATGGCTTGTGGCTGAGGGCCAGGAGATACTGGCGGGGATTCAGGAGCTGGCTGGGCACCTGGAACCTGAGAGTGCCGCACCGCCGGGAAAGGAGCGCCCATGACCGACGTGGTATTTTTCGATCAAGCCGACTTGGCGGCAGCGTCACTTGTGGGCGGCAAGGGCGCGAATCTCATCCTGCTGACGTGTGCGGGCTTTCCGGTGCCTCCGGGATTTGTCGTTACTGCCGAGGCCTATCGAAAGTTCCTGGAACGGGCGGCCTGGCTCCATGCGGCGATTGTCGAGCTCGATTACCAGCGGCCCGAGGTTCTACGGGAGCAATGCGCACACATTCGTCGGCGGCTGATCGACGCAGAGTTGCCGGCCGATGTTCAGGAGTCTATCCGCGCGGCTCTTGGGAGAATAGAACCCGCGAGGCTGGAGCCAAGTGCGTTCGCCGTACGATCCTCCTCGACGTTTGAAGATTTGGCACAAGCCGCGTTTGCCGGCCAGCATGATACGTACCTGAATGTGCACGACCCCGAGCGGATTCTTGAGCGGGTGCGTGCTTGCTTTGCCTCGCTTTGGGAAGACCGCGCCGTTCTCTATCGACACCATCAGGGCTTTTCGCAATCCGAGGCCCGCATGGCCGTCGTCGTGCAACGGCAAATCGAATGCGAGGTGGCGGGCGTTGGCTTCTCCATCGATCCGATCGGCGGCCGAATGGACCGGATGATCATCAACGCCAATTACGGAATCGGTGAGTCGGTGGTATCGGGTGAAGGAGAGATTGATCAGTTTGAGATTCTCAAGCCGAGCCTCGAGGTGGTGGGGCGGAACATCGGCCACAAGGATCACCAGGTTTTAGCGACCGACGGCAATGTTGAGAGCCGTCCGGTCCCGGCGGAGTTGGCAGACCTGCCCTGCCTGACCGATGAGCAGTTGGTCAAAATGGCCGACCTACTGAAGCGGGTCGAGGATCATTATGGCTGGCCGCAGGACATCGAGTGGGGCTGGCATCTGGGGCGGTTATATCTGCTGCAATCACGGCCGGTGACGACGATCCAACCGGATTGGACGCGGGACGAATCGGCCGAGCGCTTCCCGAATCCCATGACTCCGCTGAGTTGGGACTTCATCAGCGTCGCGTTTCGCGCGTCGTTGAGCCACTCGCTGTCACTCATGGGATTGCCGGCGTTGAAGGGCGATTGGTTCCAGATTTTCGATCACTACATTTTCGGAAACCAGAATGCCGTGCGGCTGGTGGCCATGTTCCGGCCGCTGAAAGCCCGCAGTGCATTGGAACTTGTGGCGGAGATTCCCGCATTGCGCCGGCGGTTCGCGTGGGTCATGGATTTGCCCCTGAACTGGGCGCGCGACCTGGACCGCTACCTGATCCGGCTTGGACGCTTGGAGGCCCGCCCCGATCCGGCGACACTTGAGGAGGCATGGAGTTTTATCTCTGACGTACTGGAGACGGCTGCGGACTATTTCCGACCGAACATCGCCATCTCCATGACGCAAACCGGACTTCATCGTTTACTGCATGGGCTGATCGCGATGCTGGTCGGACCGGCCCAGGCGCTGGCGATCCTCGACGGGCTGCTCACGGGATGCCAGACCAAGACGGCGATCGTAAACCGGGAAATCCATGACATGGCGGCGCTGGCCGCGCAGACCCCGGCGCTAAGCAGCGAGCTTCTGGAGCGAGGCGGTCGTCCGTTTTTCGAGGCGGACCGCTTGACGGCGTATCCGGCGTTTGCCGCCCGGTTCCGGCGATTCCTGGAGGATCACGGGCATAGGGAAATAGACATGGATTACAGCCGGCCGACCTGGTCCGGCCAACCTTGGGTGGTGCTCGATTCAGTGCGGCTGCTGTTGCGCGCGCCGACGACAGAGAATCCCACGGAGAGTATGCGGGCCCAGCGCCTCCGTTACGCCCAAACCGAGCAGCGGTTCATGGCCGCCATTCCAGAGGAATTGCGTTTCTTTTTTCGCGAACTGATCGGGCTGACGCGAAGCTACACCATCCTGGACGACCTTGAGCATTACCAGACAACGCGAATCAACCCTCTGGCCTACCGGGCCGCGCTGGCGATGGGACATCTGCTGCGCGGCCTTGGCGTATTGGATGAACCGCGGGATGTGTTTTTCCTGAACAAAACGGACGTCGAGGCTCTCGTGGCCGGGCAGACGCCAGAGGTGATCAAGAGTTGTCGAGAAAAGGCGTTGACGAACAAAGCGTCATATCTTCTGGCCTGCACGCGCTCGCCCGAGTGGACGCAGCAACAAATCCGTTCAGCCAGCGACGCGACGTCCGACAACCTATTGCGCGGATTGCCCGGCAGCCCCGGCCAGGCGATTGGACCATGTTTCCGGGTTCGCGGCCCCGAGGATTTCGGTCGATTCCCGAACCGGGCGGTTCTGGTTGCGCGGACCACCAATCCCGCCTGGACGCCGCTATTCTATGCCGCATCGGCGGTGATTACTGAAAGCGGCGGACCCTTGTCACACGGTGCGGTGACAGCGCGGGAGATGGGCCTCCCGGCCGTCATGTCTGTTCGGGGGATCATGAACCGCATCACGGATGGGCAGACGGTGTTGGTCGATGGGACAAGCGGCACTGTGGAGATCAAGGGCGCGCTATAGACCCCTCCCCGGACGCCATGGCAATTCTCCGCTTTCCACGCGGATTATGGGCATAAAACGTGAGCGTTGCGTCGGCTGGACGATTACGCTGAAGCGAAGGCTGAGCATCTTCGCGGCTTGATTTCGGCCGATCCAACAGACTGCCAGGAGCATCCGGATGTGTACTGACGGCAAATCGCTTGACCTCGACGCACGATCCGGCGAGGAACTCGCGGCCATGTGCCAGGCCATCGACGATGCGCAGCAAAAAATCGAAGCGCTGGGTCTAACGGATCATACGGACAACCGGAACCGCGCCGCGGAGCGCTACGATCTGCGGACCATCTCCCTCGCGACTCTGGCCGGGCTGATCGAGCACACCCGGCTGAGCGCCGATGACGAAGAACCGCCGCCGCGATCGGACATCGCCAAGCTCTGCGCCCAGGCCCAGCAGTACGGATTTTACGGCGCTTGCGTCAACCGCCCGCACGTGCAGTATGCCAGGTCGCAGTTGGCGAGCACCCGCTGCAAGGTCGTTACGGTAATCGATTTTCCGCGCGGCGATGCGCCCACGGAGGTCAAAATCCGGCAGGTTCACGAGTCGCAAGAGGCGGATGAGTTGGACATGGTGATGGCTGTCCTAGCTCTGAAAAGGGGATGGTACAGGGAAGTGTACCAAGACATTCGCGGCGTCGTGGAGGCGGCCGGCGGCCGGGCGGTGAAGGTGATCCTTGAAACCGGAAAGCTCACGCCGCAAGAGATCGTGATGGCCTGTCTTTTGTCGAAGCAGGCCGGGGCGCGTTTTGTAAAAACCTCCACGGGCAAGGGCCCGCGCGGAGCTTCGCTGCAAGATATTCACATCATGTCCCAATGCGTTGGCGCATACCTGGGGATCAAGGCGGCGGGGGGCATCTCGACTTACAGCTTCGCGCGCGATTTGGTTCTGGCCGGGGCGACCAGAATCGGCAGTTCCAAGTCCGTCGATTGGGTGAAATGAATCGGCGTTTAAGCAGTCGCCTTCGCCTGCACGAGCCGCGCGTCGATGGCTGCGACAAGATCATCGAACTCAAACGGCCCGTCATGGCGGTGACCGTTTATAAAAAACGTCGGGGTGCCATTGACCCCGCTCCGCACGCCGCCGAGGAAATCGTCCCGGACCCGCGCAGCATATTCGTGGTCGCTCAGCGCGGTGCCCAGAGCCGGCGCGGATAATTTCAGCTCTTCCGCCAGCTCGAGCAGCAGGGGGACGCCCAGGGCGGGCTGGTTGTCGTAGATGCCATCGTGCATTTCCCAGAACCGCCCGTGTGCCGCCGCGAATTCGGCGGCTTCCGCCGCGACCTGGGCACTGGGGTGCATTTCACTCAAGGGGAAATTCCGAAAGACGAAGGCCAGTCGCTGGCCGAAATGTCTTTGCACGCGTTTGACGATGGGGTAGGCGTGCCCGCAGTGCGGACATTCGTAGTCGCCGTATTCGACCAGCACGACCAGGGCATTTTTATCGCCCTGCATGTGATCGGTGGGTGTGACCGGCACTTTCAGGATGGCCATGACTTCTCCTTTACTTGGGCAGTTCTTCCAACGCCTGCAGAATGCCGTCGGCGCCGGGATTGACGGCAACCGGGGAAAGGTAACTCCAAAAGATCGTCCCGTTCCTGTCGATCACGAAAAGGGCGCGCTCGCAATTCCCGTCGCCAGTGCGGTACGCGCCGTACTTTTTTGCAACCTCCCCCTTGGGCTCGAAATCGGCAAGCAGCGGGAAATGCAAGTGACGGTCCTTGGCGAATGCTTCATGGCACCAGACCCCATCCACCGAGATTCCCAGCAATTCCGCTCCGTGCTTGGCAAACTCCGGAAGGATTTCGTTATACAGCGACATCTGGTCGCCGCAGACCGGGCTCCAGTCGGCGGGATAAAAGGCAAGGATCACCGGCCTTCCCCGCAACTCGCTGAGGGTGAGCTTTTGATCGGGAGTGACGTGAAGCGTGAAATCCGGAGCAGGATTTCCCGGAGCTAAAATCAGCGACATCCAACACCTCCCTGGAACCGCTGCTCCCTCACGGGAATCGCCTCTCACATGCCGGCGGACTGCACGTCGACCATATGTTTGCTCACGAACCAGACCTGCGCCTCGTTGGTTCGGATGACGTTGCTGACCAGGATGTCGTTGGTCGCGTCGTCACCTTCGCGGTCGGCCTGAGCGGCCATGGTGCGCGCCTCTTTGAGCACGATCTCGTGAGCGTGCAGCAAGCGGCCGATTTGAACCGGCGGCTCTTCGCATCCCTTCGGCGGGAAGGGGATGAGGGTCATCTCCGCCACATCCGACGCCATGGCGATGCTGACGCCGCCGAGTTGCATAATCCGCTCGGCGATCAAATCCACCAATTCCACCTGCTCGCCGAAGTGCTTATCGAACAACAGGTGCAGCTGATAGAAGGTTGGGCCGGCCACCTGCCAATGGTGCTTCTTGTACAGGTCGCGCAGCGTCATCGTGTCCGCAAGCAGCTGGTTCAGATTGTCCACCCCTTCGCGGCGCGCGCTCTCGGCAAGCGCGATGGGCATCGCGACCATGGATCCAAACGCCTGGAATTCCGTGGCTCGCTCTTGCGTGCGCGTCGCCCCGGTGCCATTTCCTTTCGTGTTTCTCGACCCTTTCATATTCGCCTCCTGAAATACTTGAGCGCGACGGTGATTCGAATGGCATCCCAATCGCGGCCGTTGCCTGCATGCTAGGCACCGGTATTCCTTTGTGTAAACGTCGAAAATCGTTGATGCCTTGGGAACGAAGCAGGCTGGGAATTGCTAAGGCCGCAAATGGAGTTTGTCCCGCAATGGCTGTTGCGCTAATCCCGGAATTTTGTCGCATGAGCAAATTTGTCGCGGTTTCCCGCAATATCGCGGCGATGCGGTCGGCCGAACGCTTGCTCTTCTCTTGCGGCTAATTTTTGCCAAACGCCACGTTAAGTAACCCACCAGCCCGTCCGATTTGATTTGTAACCAATGTCACTTCACCCGCTGACCGCGGCGGGGCCGAGCCCGCTGCGCGGCTGGGAAGGGTTGTATTATGAGCGATCCGTTCGCTACCCCAATCCATGATTCTTCCCCATCCGATTCGGACGTTTCGGGCGATTCGCTGGCGCAGGCGGGCCTGGAGGTTCTCCAGGGCGCGCTGGCCCCGTCGGCGCCGCAGCCGCAGGCCGCGCCAGAGGAGTCCGGTCTGCACCTCAGCGGCGAGGAAACCGCCAAGCTCGCGTCGCGCCGCGAATTCATCCGGGCTCTGCGCTCCAAGAACATCAAGGTCAGGCGGATCAAGGAGGCGATCCAATACGAGAACGAGCTGGAGCTGCTGCAAATCGAGCTGGTGAAGTTGCAGCGGTGGATTGGGCAGGAGGGCAAGCGGCTGGCGATCATTTTTGAAGGCCGCGACGCGGCCGGCAAGGGCGGGACCATCCGCCGATTCATCGAGCACCTCAATCCCCGCGCCATGCGGGTCGTGGCGTTGCCCAAGCCGACGGAAGAAGAGCGCGGCCAGTGGTACTTCCAGCGCTACATGAAGCAACTGCCCAACAAGGGCGAGATCGTCTTCTTCGACCGGAGCTGGTACAACCGCGGCATCGTCGAGCCGGTCAACGGATTCTGCTCGCGCCAGGAATACGAGCGCTTCATGCAGCAGGTGCCGGAATTCGAGCACATGCTCGTGGAAGACGGCGTGATCCTGGTCAAGTTCTGGTTTTCCATCTCGCGACAGCAGCAACTGGCCCGTTTCAAATCGCGGGAGAACAACCCGCTGAAGCAGTGGAAGCTCAGCCCGCTGGACGGCAAGGCGCAGGAGCTTTGGGACGCCTACTCCAGGCACAAGGAACTGGTTTTCAGCCGCACCCACACCAGCTACAGCCCGTGGATCATCGTCAAGGCCAACAACAAGAAGCTCGCCCGCCTGGAAAGCATCCGCTACCTGTTGGCGCTGATCGACTACGACGGCAAAGACAAGACCGGCGTGTCGCTGCTGCCCGATCCCAACATCGTGACGCGTTTTCACCGCAACGCGGTGAAGATCGACTGATTCCAACCCGCTCTGCGCCCGCCCGCTCGGGCCAAATCCCGGCTGTCACGCCAAGCGTGATTCAACCGATTCGCCAAAATTCCCCCGCGACCGGCACGCATTGCCTTTGCACCTTCCGCTTGCTCGCGCAGCGCCCCTTTTCTCCCTCCCCCGGTACGCCGGGGGAGGGCGCGGGTGGGGGTCTCCATTGCTCTACTGATCTACTGCTCGACTGCTCTACTGCTCTCGCGCAGCGTGCCCATTTTCCCTCGCCCTGTACACAGGGAGAGGGCCAAGGGTGAGGGTTCTTGCTCCATCCCGCCATTGCTCTACTGATCTACTGCTCGACTGCTCCACTGCTCTCGCGCAGCGTGCCCCGTCTCCCCGTCTCCTTGTCTGCCATCTTCTAGTGGGGCATTCGTCATTCGTCATTCGTCATTCGAATTTCGCCGCTCCCCCTCTCCCCGTCTCCTTTCTACTTTCAACTTTCTACTTTCTCGCGCAGCGCGGCCCGCTTGTCCGACCTCGACGCAGGCACCGCCCCCTCTGCGGATTCCGCCCACGCATCCCCGTCGCGCCCCTTTTTGGCGGACTACCGGCAGATGCCACCTCCTCCAAAAAGCACCAGTGCCCCCTTCCCGCTTCAAATCCAGGTGTTCGTCGGCACGATTTACCCCCTAGTCCTGGTTACCCCCAGGCCCAGTCCCGTGTGCACCAGCACGAAACGCCGACGGCGTTGACCGCGCGCACGGCATAGAAAAAGCCGCCGGACCACGGATTGCTCACACCTTGGAAGGTGTCCAACCAACTCGTGGCATTCGCCGGCAGCGTCGCGACAATCGACCACACGCCGGTGCGCGTGTCCTGCCGCTCGATTTGGATTGACGTGGCATTCGTCGCGGTGTTTTGCCACTTCAACTGCACCGCCGAGTAGTTATTAACGCTCCTGGCCGTGAGATTCACGGGCGCTGTCGGCAGTGTCCCGACCGGCACTACAGCCGGCGCGATCACCTTGATCATTACAGCTGCCGCGGCAGACGAGGCCGACCCGTCCGTTGCGATGTACGTGAAGCTGTCGGTGCCGACGTAGCCGCTACCCGGCGTGTAGACAAACGATCCGCTGCTATTCAGCGTCAGCACTCCGTGTGTCGGGCCGCTCACCAGGTTCGCCGACAAGCTCAGGCCGTTCGGATCCGTATCGTTGGCCAGGACGCCCGGACAGGAGACGCTCATCGTCCGGTTTTCATGGGCGGTGTACGTGTGAGCGTTAGCCGTCGGTGCTTGAGGCGGCGTCGGCGTTGGCGCCGGCGTTGGTGTCGCCGTTGGTGCTGGCGTTGGCGTTGGTGTCGGCGTTGGTGTCGGCGCTGGTGCCGGCGTTGGTGTCGGCGTTGGCGCCGGCGTCGGCGTTGGTGTCGGCGTTGGTGCTGGCGTTGGCGTCGGCGTTGGCGTCGGCGTTGGTACCGGCGCCGGCGTACCTTGATACTGGATGGCGCCGATGTCGTAGCGGCCGCTGGTCGGACGGCCGTTGCCGTAATAGTCTGTCGCCGGTGCATCGGTCGCCGTACCGGTGCCGATCATCGGACTGCCGGCAGCAAGAGTCAGATTACCGGCTGACGCGTTGACAAAGTCCGTGCTCAAGGCGCTGCCGATGTAAATCGAATGCGTGTCGAAGCCCTCGGCTTGCCATGCCGAGAAGCTGATGTTGCTCGTGTAGCCGTTTCCGGTCGGGTCGATTCCGGCGGCCCCGAAAGCGTTGTAATCGCTCACGAGACCGGCCTGGCTCGAGCCGTCTATCTCCAGCGACATTTCGGCCGCCGAAAGCACGTTGCCGATGATCGTGGTGTTGATCGCCCCGTCGATCGCCTGCACCGCCGCCCAGCCGCTGGCGCCGTTGCCGTTCACGACGATGGTGTTGTCGATGATCTTGTCGCCGCTGCTGGGGCCGTCGCCGTTGATCTGGTAAAGGGCGATCCCGTTCCGCTGCGCGTTGTAGATCAGGTTGTTCTCAATCACGCTATTCTGCACGCCATCGAAATTGATCGAGGCCCCTTGACCCTCGGCATTGTTGTACATCGTGTTGCCCGTGATCAGGATCCCGGTGGCAATGCCGGCTCCGCCCTGGGTGACGTCGGCGTTGACCTCGATGCCGCAGCCGCGATTGTTGAACAGCGTGTTGTCCGAGATCGTGTCGTTCGTGGGCGAGTTGCCGACGTAGATGCCGTGCTGCACCTGGGTTCCCGAGATCGTGTTGCCGGTGATCAGGGAATTGCTGACGAAACCCACCAGGATGCCCCAGCAGTCGGCTCCGGTGATCGTATTATTTTCCAGCACCAGACCCTGCACGTTGTCGCCCGCGTAGCCGCCTCCCCAGATTCCCGCCCGGCTGGCGGTTGATCCGTCGATCGGCAAATCAAATCCGTTCAGCGTCACGTAGCTGCATCCGCTGATGTCGATTTCGCCGTTGAGATCGGCCGGCGCGCCATTGACGACGGTTCCCGCCGCGGCGTTGAAGGTGATCGGCGAAGATGACGTTCCGCTGGTGGAGAGTTGGAATCCGGCGTAGTTGCCGGCGGCCACGTTCACCACGTCGCCCGCTTTGACCACGTTGGCCGCCGCTTGCAGGGTGGTGAAGTTTCCGCCCGCGCCGACGGTGTATGTGCTCAGCAGTTGCCGGCCTTCCATCGCTTCCAGGACCGCCTTGCTCGTCATCCGGGCCGACGATCGCCGTTGGTTCTTGGATCGAATCATTGCAACCTCCGATGATTAGCGCGATTGCCGCAGCCACAACACAAAATGTGACGGCGGACAACGCGCAGGGAGCCCACGTTCTGGCCGGCGCGACGGTCACAAACTGCCGCACCGAAATTGGTGTGAGTAAAAACCCCTCACCAAGTAGGGAACGCTTGGCGTCGCGATGCTTGGCGTTGAAAACGCTCCGCGTTAGAACGCCCCGCCATCGCACGCCGCGCCTAAAAGCGCGTCGCGTTCTTGCGTGATCGCCGCAATCTCGCGAAAGGCTTGGCCCTCCGCAGCGGCGACGGAATCGTGAGACGCTTCAGCGATACCCCCACTCCCATTCGTTCGGACGTGCACTGAAGCTACTTAACACTGTGTACGTCGAGCGCGCGCTTGCAACAAAAGAATCCGCATTACGTAACAATTTTTCGCGCGTGACGATCGTGCGGTTTCCCCCGCATTCATCGGTACAAAACTCTTTCAGAGCTGTTACATAGACGTTATTAGTTTCAGACGGACACGGCGTCATCTCCTTTGCAATAAATAGTTCAGATTGCATGCGCGTGGCGGCAGTCATCCTCCGCACATCTTCACAGCCAGAGCAAACGGCTTCACGATTTCAGCGTGAGTCCCGCTCGGAAATATGAGTTAAGGGCCGTCGCCGTGGTCCCGGATCGCGTGATGCCCGCCGCGGCAAGGCTCGCCCCGGCGAGACCGAGGAGCAGGTCTTCGTCGCCGCCGAGAAATCCTACATCAACGCCATGGACGCGATTACGGATGACATCACGCACGGCAAGGTTGCCGACGCCGGCGAACTCCAAATGCGCGTAGACGGCGCGGTGATAGGCGTAGCCATGGAGTATTCCGTTTTCAGCGCCGACTTCGGCCCAAAATAGCACCGCCCGATTCGCCCATCTCCCTGTCTCCCGGTCTCCCCGTCTCCTTGTCTCCCGGTCTCCCCGTCTCCCCCTCTTCCCCCCTCCCCGCCGACAACGCGGCGGCCTCAACCGTCCTTCACAGCCCCGATTGTCCGACCTCTGCACTACCTCAAAGAGGAAGGCGTATAGGCTGCCCTTTCGCGCTTTAAAACACGCGGGAGCGCATTAACTGGCAAGATCCGGAAGCCAGAGTACAATCTCGTTGGACCTACACTTGAGACCGCTTCATGGCCAGCACGTATGCGTTTTTTGAACATCCTGGGCCGCTGTACAACTTTTTGAGCCTAGCGTTTTGCTGCTTAGGCGTAGCCCTGGGCATTTGCGCCCTCGTATTCGCGTACGTGCAGATTGCAAAGACATTGACCGCCGCGAAGGCGGCCCGGGACGCCGCTTTAAGCACCGCTAAGAAGTTCGGACAGCTTAACGCCTTGATCGAAGTGCAACGGCTGGCAGCCCTCGCTGGAGAAGCAGTCATCCTGATGCGTTCAAACGATTTTATCGCTGCTGCAATTCGAGCCCATGACCTACGTATGGGAATATCTCAATTCCGCCAGTCAGCCGGCGCGAACGAACTGGGTAATCCTGGGCAGTGGCAACCGATGATTATGGACCTTGCGACAGTCGAGAGGGATTTACGGACCCACAATCCCAGCGGAGGGAATAAGGTTATTGTCAAATGCGCGGATTGTCTCGGGAAGCTGCATGAAGACCTCCACGCAATGGCCGGTATCGCAGGTCGAGTTACAGGAGAATGACAATGTCAGTTCCCACGAGACTGAACGAACTATGCCAATTATTGATCGCTGGCACAAAAAATGACAGTATTCGCTGGACACCTTTGAAATCCGGTGTACACACTGCCGTTGTTGGCGAGGCGAACTTCATCGTCAAGGGAAGCGGCAGCGGGGACGAAGGCCTAACTGGCGTCGAGCTGCGCGTCTTAAATGACGCTGGCGACCAGATCGACCTTGCGTCAGTTGATCGCGACAATCCAGATGATTACGACATGAAACCACTGGATGAGCTCTATGATGTACTCACGGACCAAGAGGACAGAATGGCGCAGGCGAGACTAACGCCGATCCTAGAAAGCCTGCGAAAGCAGGTCATGACGCGACCGCCGAAACGGTAAATGGGTATGGAAGCGGGACCTGAGCGCGGTTCTCTTTGGGTCATGAAATCGACGGAAGCACCGCTGAAGCTACCGAATAGAACCGCGAGGTCGCGCAAGGTGCTGGCGTGCCAGTTTCATCGGCTGGGCAATGAGTTGAGAACAACGCACAATGGCGGAGCCGGGTCAGGCAGAAGCGGACAGACTGCCTTTACCGGATTAGAAAGACTGCCCGATCGCTGATGGCGAAAAGATGAGACCCGAAATTGAGGCTTCTTGGGAAAAGCTCCTTAATCCGGATTCGCTCAAGCAACAGTTGCTAGCCGGCGGGATCTATCTTGCGGCTTACGAGATGTTCAAGCGATCTTTGGTTAGGCGGCCGCGCGATTTCTTTTGGTCGGGACTCGCCAATGGGAAGGACGTCGTCGATCCGAAATATCAGATTGAAGTGGTGTCACTCGACAAGAAGCATATATATCATGCTTCAGCCCTATGGTGGGAGAGGCAAGGCGTGCTCACAGCGGACGATGTCTTGCTTACTGAAACAATTCGCGAGCACCGAGACGAGATTGCTCACGATATACCGCGATTCCTTGGCACGGCAGACGGAGTTATACGCTTGGACCTGCTTAGCGGGATCTTGGCCACCCTGTCGAAAATCGATAAGTGGTGGATTCAGCAGGTCGAAATTCCCGCTAATCCAGATTTCGACGGGATTACCGAGGAAGAACTCGATGGCGCCGCCAGTTTGAGCATGGTCTTTTTGTCCATCATGATTCCAATCGCCTCGGGCGACGATAGCGGCCTCAGAGAAATCTATAGGCTGTGGAAGGAAAGAAAGACGGCGAATGGACAGCGGACCTCATAGGGTCAGGAGTGATTGATTTTCCGATGTACTTGTTCGTAGGCTCCCGGCCCGTATGAATTTCCCGAATTACAGATGAGATCTGAACCGCTGGCCAATCTCGGCTAAACCAAGGCATGGAAACTCGCAACGAAAATATTCATTGCCGCATTTCCGAAGTCACGCGGCGCGCGATCTTTGACCGCATCGCGCTCGAACAGTTGCCCTGGTGGGGCCGACTTTCGGACTCCGCCTTTCTTTCGCGTTTGTACAATCTTGAGCAAATGGCCTCTACCGACTATCGCTTTCGCGATGCCGCTGGCGACATCCGGCAGCATCGAGAGCAGAACTTGGATTGGGAACTAGATTGGATTTTTAGCGATGGCAGATTTGATCTGCTTCACTGCTCGGATGAGCAATTGCTACGCTTCTTGTGTGAGACGATCCATCCCGTCGTGCAGTCAGATGAGGAGAACGTCGCGAAGCTCCTGGACATATTCAATAGCGAACTTGCTCATGATGGATATATGATCGCGGAGACAACCCGAATTTCCGGGCGTCCAGTATTTGCTGCGCGAGAAATCGTGGCACCAATTCCCGCACTGAGGGCCGCAAAGCAGATTGGGCAGGCATTGACTGCCGAGTATCTCAGTCAGCAGATTACGAGAATGGAAACCGCAATCCACAGCGATCCTGCGCTCGCAATTGGCACTGCAAAGGAACTGATCGAGACCTGCTGCAAAACCGTTCTTCGTGAGAGGAACAAAGTTGCCGACGAGTCGTGGGATTTGCCCAAGCTTGTGCGAATGACTTTGGAGGAATTGCAGCTGGTCCCCGATAAAGTGCCGAAGGCAATCGAGGCTGCGGAATCGGTCCGCAGGACATTAGGCAACCTTGCGCAAGTCGCTCAAGGATCAGCAGAACTGCGGAACCTTTACGGTACTGGACACGGTAAGGACGCTGCTATGCCGATCCCGCCTTCACATTACGCTCGGTTGGCGGTCGGAGCGGCGTCAACACTGGTGGTCTTTTTATTTGAGGTACATGGCTTGTCCAAAATATGACGTAATTGAAATAAAAACCCAAGGGTCGGAGACTCAATGCCGAAGGACATCGTGGAACCCATAAGGTGGAAACCCACAAGGGGAAGCCCCTGCTTATTTGGCCCGTGCGCGCAAGGTATACTATATCAAATCAGACGGAGCCTGCTGTTCTCCCATGGTCGTTCAAGCGGGGTTGTGAAGGACGGTTGACGGTCGGCGTGTCGCCGAAATTCCGCTGCGGACAAAGGCCGCAGGCGCAGCGCCAACAAGCGGCGCCAAACCCCGATCTAAGCCCCGACTCGGCCAATCTTCCCCACGTTCAGCCCGTCAAGGCAGTTCAAGAGAGCCTTTGCGCGGTCCAACCCTTGAACTCTTGAACTGCTGTACCCTTCGCGGCTTCGCGGTTTAATCGCTTCTCTTCAAAATCGTTCAAGAATCGAGCCGATCGGCTAAGAACGAATCGAGCTCTTCCAAATCGCGCGAAAATCAGAGGCTAATTCGCCCCTTTCAGCCAGCCCTGATTATCCCTTTTTTGCCCCGCCAAAATCGTAAAACCAATCTCGCGCCGCCGTTGCGCCCGACCTGCCAAAACGTGCAATTACAGTTCGAACCGCGCCCTGGGGGGCTAACTATCTTTTTTCAAAAATCGCGAAATTCGGATCGCAAACCCCTGCCGCGCAAGGCGATACGCTGCGATTGCTTCGCGATCTTCGCGTTCTTCGCGGTGAATCATCCGGCTTTAGTCCCCGAGCTCGCTGTTTTGGCTCGACGCAGTGGTGGGACGCGAAGCGGGCGCGGCGATGCGCGTGATACGCAAGGCCATGTAGGGGCGGCCGGGCAGGGGAATCTTGCCGTCCCCCTCGACGCCAAAGAGGTATCGCGAGAGGCGCTTCAGCTTGAACTGGCGATCCACGGGCGTGACCGTCATGTTCCAGGTGTCCAGAACGTCGACGTGAAACTGCATGCCGTCGCTTAGCTTTTCGCTGGGCAGCTCGAAGCTCCACTGCGTCGGTTTTTCCTGGCCGAAATAGAGCAGGTAATACTCACCGGACTTGCCGCCGACGTGCGTTTCGTAAAACCGGTCGATCGGCTCGATACCCTGCGGCGGGGCGGTGGCCAGGATGCTTTTGAGGAACGCGATGCGCGGCGGGCTTTGGCCGCGAAGCGTTCCGCCAGCGCTGATCCAGGCGGGCGGATCATTTCCCTTGAACGATTCGCCGTGGCCGACGTACGTGCCGGCGATGGTCCCGAGCCAGAATCGCAGGACCATCTCCTGCGGTGCCAGTTGTCCCCAGCGGCGGTCGATGTCGCCCTCATAGCAAACTTCGTCGAAGACGACGGGTTTGCGGGCCAGATCGCGGTACCAGACGGCGCGGCCGAAATCGGCAACGGCCATGCCGTTCTGCACGCTCAGGTGCGTCACCCACGGCTTGGAGCAGTCGTACATGCGCTGGCTGAAATGGATTGAGCGCAGGTGTTCGTACGGGTCCTCCTGCTGCACGATCTGGAACAGCCGGTCCCAATCGCCGTCCGTCTTTTGTTTGACCAGGTCGAATTCATTGGCCAGGGACCACCAGACGTTGCGGCAGGCGGCCAGGCGGGCAACGACGTAACGCGCGTAGCGGTCGTCGCTGGCCGCGTCCATGCGGTCGAAGCCCGTGTCCTTGCCGCCATAGGGATGAAACAAAATAACGTCCGCCTCGACGCCCGCGTCGCGCAGTTGGCCGATGCGTTTTTCCAGGTTCTGGAAAAAGGTGACGTTGAATCGCGAAGAATCCCACTTTCCGTCGGCCAATCGCGCAAAGGGGCAGGCATTGGGGTCGTCCTTGATGGCCGCGGCGGTCGTGGGCAGGACGCACATCCGGATTTTGTTGAACGGGGATGATCTGAGAGTCGTCAGGGTCTGGTCCTGCAGTTGCGCGTTTTGGTGAATCCAGCCGTAACAGGTGGTGCCGATGGGCACGAAGGGCGAGCCATCCGCGTAAGCGAAATGGAACGTGCCCGCCACGCGCACGGGGCCGTGATTGTCTGCCGCGGGTTTGTCGCAGAGGAACTGGCCGGTTTTGCCGTCGAGCTGGGCGCGGTTGCTGCGCGTTTGGTAGCGCCAATCGCCCTGGATCGTCGGCATGAAGCGGATGCGATACGTTCCGACGCCGTCGTAAAACCCGCGTGCGTCGACGGCCGTTTGTCCGCAGGTGAAATGCGCGGACAGTTCCACGTCGACAAACGGATTGCCGTCCGCTGGGCCTTGCAGGGCGATTTCGTAGATGCCCCATTGTTCGACATTTGCCGCGGCCGCCAAGGCCGCCCAGAGCGACACGGCCGCGGCGAGCAAAAATCCGCCCAGGAACTTCATGGAAGAAACCTCGGCCCTATAGTCTGTGTGCAACGGCTCGGATAAACAAGGACCGGATTGCCGTGGCCGGGCCCGTCAGTTCTCTCAAACAACAAGAGGCAACCACGGAGGCACGGAGGCGCGGAGGCGCTCATTTCGATCCGGAGACGAACGGGCAAAACTTGAAGCTCGGAATGAAGCGAATGGCTTGAGCAAACGAGTTGAGCTCCGTGTCTCCGTGCCCGGCCGACGAAATCATCGTGGCGACGAGCCTGGTCAATCGCCTACCTCTGATTATCCGTGATGCTCGACTGCGGAAATCCAAGGTGATCACGATATCGGGTTAGCCATGGTGTTACTCAAGCCGGTCGGCCATCAACGAATGACCGAGGGCGCAAGACCGCCGGTGGCGCCGCCGGCGAACGAGCAGGCCCAAGCCGCCGATTGCCAGGAGCCCCAGCGACGCCGGCTCCGGGACGGCGGTGATGATCTCCATGTTGTCGATCGTGAAGGCGCCCGTTTCGTTCGTGTTGGCGATGACGCCGATTTGAAAATAGCTCAGGCTGTTGGGATCAGTGGGCAGACCCGCTGGAAGCGAATAGAGCGCGGTGGAGTACGTACCGTTGTTGAGAATCGAGCTGGGATCGATCTGATCGTAGTGCCCGTCGAAATTCAACAGCAACAGAGGTTGGAAATAGCCGCCGGGGATGTAGACCGGATACGTGAAATCCAGTTGAAGCGTGGACGCGCCCGCCAATGCCGTTAGTAACGCGGCGTTATTGTGTTCATCCGCGGACACAACCGATCCGTACGTTTGGCCGGAGGCGATGGTCACGGTCAATCCGGCGGCCAGATCGCGGCGGCCGGGCCCATAAAGGGTGTTTCCAATGCTAGTTGTGGGGTTGCCGTCGGTGTCGCCCGAAGCGCCCGCCGAGACGGTAATCCCGCCGCTTGCAGCGCTCCATTGGCCCCAATCGCTGTTCGTGGTGAACAGCGTCGTCACGTTCGTCGGCGCCTGCGCGATGACGTTGTCCACGGTGAACGATCCGGTCTGATCCGTGTTGGCGATGAAGCCAAGCTGAAAATAGGTGAGGCTTGGCGACGGCGCCGATGGCAGACCGGCGGGAACCTGGTAGGTCGCGGTGTAGTACGTGCCGGGATTGGCGACGTTCGTTGGATCGATCGCGACGTAGTGGCCGCTGTAGTTGAGGAGCAATTGAGGATCAAAATAGGTTCCGCCGCCGGTGGGATAGGTGAAATCCATCTGAAGGGTCGGGGCGTTGCTGAGCGTGGACAGGAACGCGGCATTGGCTTGCTCGCCGGGTGAGAGAAAGCTGCCATAGTTTTGCCCGCTGCTGATCGTGACGGTCAGTGCACCCGCCGCTGCGGCCGGTTGTTGGGGCGCGCTGGTATTGCCCAGACCGTTTATCGAGGTAAGGTCCGTATCGCCGGCGGCGCCCGGTGTTAAGCCGATGCCCGCGCTGGCGGAAGCCCACTGGTTCCAATCGTCCTGCGTGGTGAAGAGTGATGCGTCTCCCCAAGCGGTGCCGGAGGCGCAAGCCGCGAGCAAGAATCCGCCGATCGCAAGGATGATCCGTTTTTTGGGGCCGGACCAGAGATGCCCCTTTTTCGAACTCGACATATACCCACCTTTCAGAGCGATGCGCCTTTTCCGGTAACGTGTTCGTCGGCGACCGGTCGGCTCATCGGCAAACCAACGCCGCACAGAAGCAGCCGATGAAACCGCTCACCGATGAAACGCCTCACGTCTCGGTTTCGTCGCGCGGACCGAACGGCGGCTACGGCGGAGCAGGGTCAGCGATCCGATGGCGAGCAAACTTGCCGACGCGGGTTCAGGGACGGAGGCGGTGGACACCGCGAAGGTCCCGCTATGGTCGAGAACGGCCCAGGCGACATCGCTGGATGGATCAAAACCATATTCGCCAAGGACGTTATCACTGGAATTCCAGGCAACAGAGCCGACGAAGTCGGTGCCGCCGCTGTAATTCTCATTGACGGCGCTCACCCAGTTTCCCGAGACGTACTGTGCTATCCCCTGAAATGGGCTGGTGTTTTTTGGGTCGTAGCTGATCTGCAAGACATACACCGTTCCGATGGGAATGCCGGACATTTTGAGAACATCGCTGTCCAGCAGTGCGCCGGCCAGTTCGGTCTGAGTGCGCGTTCGCCAGTCTTCCTTGACGGTTTCGGTTCCGCCGCTGTTGTTCGAACCGGCGCGGATGATCGCCTCGGAATTGAGCGTGCCCGCTCCGCCAGTTCCGCTGACCGATGTAACCCTTGAGGAAAGCCCGGCGAAGCTGCCGCCACCGCCCGGGATGTCCGCAACGAACGTGAACTCACCGAATGTGGTGGTGCTATTGGAATTATCAGCGTCGGCATCTCCGACGTAATAGGTGATGGCGGCCGTCAGCGGCGTATCGTTGGACGTGCCGGAGGGTGTTACCGTGAGATGGCCGGTGTAGGCGCCGTAGGCCGTCGGAGTGGTGGAAAGACCGTAGCCAAAAGTCTGCAAAGAGGTGGCGGGAACGCTGGTGCCGACGCCGGTGAGCGAAAGAGAGCCATCCGGGCTGGTCGCAGAGTAATCTCCGGCGACAGGCCCGGAGTTGGTGACCGTCGCAGTTCCGCTGAAATCGGAAGCCGGGGCTCCCTTCAGGAAGTTATCGTTCGCGGCGCTGGTCGATACGGAAAGCCCCAGCACTGCGGAGGAGGGCGCCGTTTCAATGATGACGTTGTCGACTCTGTCCGTGCCGGAACTGCCGACCGTGCCGCCGCTGGCGGAGGTGGTCAAGGTATCCACCAATCGGAAATAGACCTCCGCCGCGTTGTTCAAACCAGTAATCGAAGACAGGTTATCAGTGGTTGTGTAGCCACTGCTGCTGGTTGACGAATTCCAAACCGGATTCGGTGCGGCATTCGCCAAAACAGTGTAGGCGGATCCGAAATTCGTGAAACTTGTCCCATCGGTGCTGTATTGCAGTTGAAACTGGCCGGGTCCCGTGTTGCTGCTGGCCTGGTCCCACACAAACTCAATATTTGAGTAGGTAGCGGTGCTTGCCTCGAACTGATAGTAATCGCCGACGGCCCAATTATTACTGCTGAACGAGTGGGCGGATCCATTTCCGGCTGGGCTTGAGTAGGTGGCCACACCCACATGGCTGCCGGTTGCCTGAGCGGTACCGGCATTTACACCAGAATCCGCCGTGATCGGCCCGGACGACGCGGGCGGTGTTGTCTCGAACGTCCAATCCGCGATTGTCGTGGCACGAGCGGTCACGGCCATCAGCGGCACACACGAAGCCGCCAGTAACACGAAAGCCCGATTCAAACGTATGGTTGTGGTCAATGTTGGTCGTCTCATGACTGATCTCTCCCTAGTGGATTGGGTTTTGGTTGAACCTTAGTAAAAATCCTTATTCAGCACCGATGCCCCGGACCGAACGGCGGCTGCGGCGGAGCAGGGTCAGCGATCCGATAGCTAGCAAGCATGCCGAAGTGGGTTCCGGGACGGTGGCAATCGCCACGCCGCTCACTCCGTCGCTCAACGTATAACCAAATGCGATGTTGGTGAACGCATACTGCGCCTGGGCCTTCGACGCCGCCAGAAGAAGGCCGACGGCAGCCGGCAGAATCAACTTCCATCGGCCGAGCCGCTGGACGAAATTATCAACGACATTCAAAAAACCGTTTCCGATTACTCTCTCGCTATGCAACGACATAAACTCTTCCTTCCTTCAGGTTGGACTAAAGTCGAGGAATCCGCTCAGTCGGCTCACGTCCCGGTTTAATCCGGCCACGTCCCGGTCTCATCCGGCCCGGTTTCATCCGGCCTCAAAAAAGGGAATCCACCCACTCAATCCCCGGGGCAGAGAACACTCTGCGATTCCCGGAATGGGTGCCTAATCGCCAAATAAGCGTTGGAATAATTGATCCGCACGCTGGCGGTTCACGGGGAGTCCGCACCAGCAATTCTTAGACGCATATCTACCACCCTTTCTGCGGCGAGTGCGCCGCGATGTGACGACGGTCGATTCCCTAGGTACTACTTTGGATTCCTATAATGCGATGTTCAACTATCTGTCAAGAATAAAGTGCTACCTTAACCAGGCCATTTGAGCCATTTTGACTAATGCCAGCCAATATGACATTTCACAAAATGTATTCAATTTGAGGGGCGGGGGTTGCATTGCTGAAAACGGCGCCGGATTTCATTTCCGCGAATGCGACATCGAGGGAATGAAACGCGTCGCACGGATCGCATTAATTCATTTCAAAAAATTTTTCAAAATATTTGAATGTCATTTGGCAGGCCGGCCAATTCCTCGGCCGCGTGGAACTGGACCTCGATGATGCGGAATTTGTTCGCTTGCTGTCGCGATTGCACGTCTGGTCCATTGACTTGCAGACGTGCCGGGCGATTCAGCTTCTGGATTTCCGCGGCGATCCCGCGGACGAAATCATCGCGGCGACGAGCCTGCTGAACCATGTGCCCTTGGCGACCAGGGACGCCGACATCCGCAAATCGCGGGTGGTTCCGCTGGCCCGCACGTCTTGACGGTGGGGACTCGGTAAGGGTGCGGAGGCAGCCCGATGTCGCTCAATCGAATTCGTGGCGATGCTCGGATTGGTTTGGCCCGACGCGGCCGATGGCGATCTGGGCCTTGAAATAATTCTCCCCGCGCACCGGCGAGCCGGCCAAACACCGCAGGGTCGCCAGTTGGCCCACGTGCGTCAGCGCATCGGCGATCGGGCCTTGGAATAATTTCTCCGCCTCGGCACCCAGCGGCGAGTCGGACGCCAGAAATTCGTCCAGCATCGCAAGTGTTTTGTAAAAGCGATCGACGCCGGCCGGCCACGATTCCACCGTTGTCTCGTGCCAGACGGATATCCCCCGGGCCGTCGCGTTCGCCCAATCCAGAAGATCGCACAAATGCGCCAGGATTTGCCCCGCGCTTCGCGTCGTCGGCCCGGCCCGGACGAGCAGAAAATCCGGCGGAGCGTCCCGCAGCGACTTTTGGGCGCGGTAGGCCAGCGTCGCCAGCGCATGGCGGAGAAATTGGCGCTTTGCATCCATGTCGATTATTTGCCGTCCGGCCGGACCTGCAGATCCGCCAGCATCGGGGCGGCGGCGTCGCGGTTGGACAGGGTCGGCGTGGGGCCGTCGTACCAGGATTTCGGCAGGCCCAAGGCGGGGTCGTTCCATTTCACGCCGTATTCGTCTTTGCCGGTGTATTCGACGTCGACCAGGTACATCACCGTTGCCTCGCCGGTGATGCGGTAGCCGTGGACCACGCCGGGGGGGATGTACAGGCCGTGGGGATCGGCGCTGTCCAGGGGGAAGGATTTGGCCACGCGGTGCGTCGGCGACTTGGGCCGCAGATCCACCAGTCCGACCTGAATCTTGCCCTGCGGCACGAACCAGAAATCGGTTTGCAGCTTGTGAAAGTGCAGGCCGCGGACGACGTTGCCGCTGGAGCGCGACACGTTCCACTGCACCCAGCGTTGGCGATCGCCGAACCAACTGGCTCGGAAAATTTCGAAGAACGCGCCGCGCGAGTCGCCGAAGACTTGGAATTTCACCAGTTTGGCGCCGTCGATGCCGGTTTCGAGGATGGTACTCAAGGCAATTTCTCCGCCATGATTTTCTGGGCTTGTTCGTTGCGGTAATCCTGCAATTTTTGGCGCAGGTCGGGTCGGGAGTCGGCGAGGATGGCGACGGCAAACAGGGCGGCGTTGATGGCGCCGGGCTTGCCGATGGCCAAGGTGGCGACGGGGATTCCCGCGGGCATCTGCACCATGGATAAGAGGGAATCGATGCCGCTGAGGGCCTGGCTTTGCATGGGCACGCCGAGCACGGGCAGGAGCGTGTGGGCGGCGGTGACGCCGGCCAGGTGGGCGGCGCCGCCGGCGGCGGCGATCACCACGGCAACGCCGCGCTTGGCCAGCGTGCCGCAAAACTCAGCTAACAGTTGCGGCGTGCGATGCGCGGAAATCACCCGGCACTCGTGCGGAACGCCGAACTGCTCCAGCGTCGCGGCGGCGTGCTGCATCGTGTCCCAATCCGATTTGCTGCCCATGATGATCGAGACCAGCGGATTGGACGGTGCGGATTTGGCCATGTTCGCGTCTTTCCTTCCGTGACGCCGATCCTACCATGAGAGAGAAGATGGCCCAAATCCCGGACATCCTGCCACGGCGGATCGACTTCGATCCGGAGTGCGACTTCGAGGCATTTGTGCGTCAGGCGCCGGCCAAGTGGGCGGTGTACCTGCTGGCCGATGGCGAGGATCGGCCAGTGCAACTTCTGTGCGTGAAGAACCTGCGCTACAGCCTCAAGCACCGCCTGGGCGGGCAGGACGAGGCCGGGCCGAGCAAGCGAGTGAATTACCGGCAGATCGTTCGGCGCATCCATTGGCGGCGCGTCGACAGCTCGCTGGAGGCGGACGTGGTCTACCACGAGATCGCCCGGCAGGTGTTCCCGCAAACGTACCAGGGCATGATCGGCCTGCGCCCGGCGTGGTTTTTGCACGTGAATCCGGACGCGGAATTCCCGCGATACGTCAAGACGGCCAAGCCGGGCGAGGAGCCGGGCGTGTACCTGGGCCCCCTGGATGACAAGCACGCGGCCGCGAGTCTGATCGAGCTGGTCGAAGACGCTTTCGACCTGTGCCGGTATTACAACATCCTGACGGAGGCCCCGGGCGGACGGGCGTGCGCGTACAAGGAGATGGGCAAGTGCCCGGCCCCGTGCGACGGGTCGATCTCGATGGATCAGTACCGCCGCATGATCGACTGGAGCGTGGCGACGTTGGCCGATCCGGCCGACATGGTGCGCCAGCAAGCCCGCCGCATGGAACAAGCGGCGGCGGAATTGCGCTTCGAAATCGCCGCGAAAATCAAGGCGTACGTCGATCAGCTTGGCCAGCTTGGCAAGGGGGCGTATCGCCACGTGCGACGCCTGGAGGATTTTGCGTACGTGAGCCTGCAAGCCGGACCGCGCATGGGGACGGCCAAGGTGTTTTTGATCCTGCCGGGCTGCGTGCTGGAGGTGGCCGCATTTATCGCCCAGCCGTCGCATCCCGGCGAGATTCTGCGCGTGATCCTGTCCGCGGCCGAGGAGCGCGCCGGCGGCTCTTGTGATGCCGAGCGCATCGGCATCGTGACGCATCACCTTTTTTCGCCCAAGCAGACCGGCGGCGTCTTTCTGCCCCTGGCCGACATCTCGGAGCCGGCCCTGCTCAAAGCGTACACGGACGTATCGCGTCGCAAGCAGCCCGAAGAAGTGCAAGGCGAAGGCGTGATCAAGGAATTGCAGGCGATGTGAAAATATAACCACGGAGGCACAGAGACACAGAGGCCAACTTGTCTCGTGACGCCATTCGCTTAAACCAAGTCCTCAGAATTTCGACGATCCAATGCAGTCGTGCTCTGATCGAAATGAGCGCCTCCGTGTCTCCGTGCCTCCGTGGTTAGAGTTATTTTTTAGAGAATAGAAAGGCGCGGCAGGCGATGTCAGGCGTGGTGGTGGACGAGTGGTGTGTGATATACTCGGGAACGCAATGACGACAGATGCACTGCAAAAGCTTCACGCGGCTCGCCCCTTCCGGTCATTCTCGCTTCGCCTGGGGGATGGACAACGGCTGCCCGTCGAGCATCCGGAAATGCTGGCGTACGCCCCCAAGAGCCGCTTGGCGACTGTTTATTTTAGCGACGGGTCTTTCGAGATTGTGGATTTGCTGTTGGTGACGGGTTTGGAGGTGACGGGCAATGGCCACAAGCTCAGACGACGCGGGCGCTAATTCCAGACGGTCGAAGGACCCACGGCGCTCGCCGGCTCGAAAGAAGTGGACCGCAAAGCAGCGACAGCAGGCTATCAAGCGATGGTTCAAAATCTCCAAGGGCATCAGGCTGAGCGGTCGTGAAATCCGTGATCTGATCAACGAGGGGCGTCGGTGACGACAGTCCGCGTCCGAGAGTGCTCGTGAGCACTTGCTGCCGCGACGGCCGAGGATCAGTGGGGGTGAAGCCGTTATTGAAGCATGTTGGAGGATCACG
This sequence comes from Phycisphaerales bacterium UBA1161, assembly GCA_002311745.1. Lineage (GTDB taxonomy): Bacteria > Planctomycetota > Phycisphaerae > Tepidisphaerales > Tepidisphaeraceae > UBA1161. The sequence goes on from DBZL01000028.1 coordinate 27,295, forward strand.
AACATGCAATCGCTAGTCACCTTCGCGCGTAGTTTGCTGACCGCCGTTTGGAGGATCACGAACATGCAATGGTTACTCGGCTTCGTATCTGGTTTGCTGGCCGGCATTATCGCCAATTGGGTCACAACCTTGTACTTCGCGTATAAGCAATTCAAGCGTTCCGTGGGGTGGCAACGCATCGAAGGGGTGAAGGAGGCGACCAGGATATTTAAGGCGGCGCGAATGGGCCCAGCGCAGGCTGACTCAGGGGCGGTGTCCAGGAGGCGTGACGAATTCAGGTACTCGCTCGGTGTGATGGTTCAATACTTAATTGACACGTTTGGTAACCCCGTACAGGATTTCAATGAAGTAGGGCCTTGGCCAATTGTCACGGATTTCAATCCCGACGATCCCGCGTACAAGGGGGATAACCGCTTCAAATACCTTGCCGAAGGGAAGGATTCTGAGGATCCGAAAAACTGGAAAGACTACGATAGGTGGGGATTCTTCAACAGGTATGTGAGGCCGGTGATCGAGGATATTAACCCCTCGACACTGGTCCTTAACGTTCATCTGCCGTTCAAGCGCCGGGAAGTTGAGCCCCTTCGCGCGTTGTTAGACCTTTGTCTGGCGGTTGAGTCGGTGACCGCGAAGGTGGACGCTGCAGCTGAGAATCCAACATTGCTGAAGATCGTGCCGGAAGATCGCAAATGGCTGATGCGGCCGATCGATGTGCAAGATGGCAAAGTGAAGGAGGTCAGCGAGGCCATGAAGAATTTGCATTCCAAATGGAAGGAGTGGGTTCGTGTCGTTGGTTGAAGGTTACGCGATCCATGCAAGTTGCCATTAAAGATGCCCACCCCATGTTCACTAATTGTCTGTGCACCGAATTATCTGCCGCGTTCACGCCGAGAATCCCGGGACCCGCGTGGCAAGGTATAAGCGCACGGCTTCCCGGGCGACTTGACTCATTGACAGCCGCTTTTGTCGGCTGAGTATTTGCAGTTCCCGCTTCAACTCCGCGGAAATACGAACGGTCAGTGGTTTCATGCGGACCACGATTGTATTGTCGGGTAGGGTGAACCGCGAGCTTTAACCCCGCGGATGATATTTCTTGTGCACCGCTTTCAGGCGGCTCTGGTCGACGTGGGTGTAAACCTGCGTGGTGCCGATGTCGCTGTGGCCTAGAAGTTCCTGAACGACGCGCAGGTCCGCGCCGCCGCCGATCAGGTGCGTGGCGAAACAGTGACGCAGGGTGTGCGGGGAAATCTTGCGCAATAGGCCGCTGGCGCGGCCGTGCTTCTCTACCAACATCCAGAGAGAAATGCGGTCCATGGGCTTGCCGGTGCGAGAAAGGAACAGGTGCTCATCGGCAGTCTTGGCGAATTTGGGGCGGGATTCCTCGAGATAACGCGTGATGGCTTCCAGGGCGGCTTTGCCGACGGGGACGAGACGCTCCTTGGCGCCTTTGCCCAGGACGCGAACCACGCCGACTTGCATATTCAGGTCGCGGATTTTGAGCTGGCATAGTTCGCTGGCCCGCAGGCCGCTGGCGTAGAGAAGTTCCAGGATGGCCACGTCGCGGGTAAATAGGGGCGAGGCGGGGCTCGGGGCGGAGATCAGTTGATTCACCTGGGCGCGGCTGAGGATTTTGGGCAGGGATTGCTCGGGCTTGGGGCGCTCGAGTTGGCGCAGGATGGGCAGGGAGTCGCGGCCGGTGGCCGAGAGGTAACGCAGAAGCGAGCGGATGGCGGCCAGGCGGCGGGCCACGGTGCGAGTGGATTTTCCGCGACGGGTTTGGGTCTGCAGATAGTCGCGCAAATCCGCGGCGGTGGCGGAGAGAATCGACTTGCCGCGGGTGATGAGGTGGTCGTGCAGGCTTTCCAGGTCGCGGCGGTAGGCGTGGAGGGAGTTTTGGGCCAGGCCGCGTTCAGCGGCCAGATGGAGCAGAAACTCGTGGATGGGGCGTTGCGGAATGCGTGTGTCGGCGGGCGACCTTGACGTGGAGGCTTGCAGGGGCCGATTCACTGCGCCGCTCCTTTTTTGGGGCGCTCAACTGCCGCATTCTACGCTCGACACGCAGTTCCAAGTAGGTGGGGCAGGCCTTGAACCGGCCGAAGCAGAACTTGAAAGCATGGGACAGATCATCCAGGCGAAAGTGTGCCGCGCAGCGGGGATCAGCGCGATTGAGGAATGGACAATGGCCTCGGTTGGGCATGCGTCGTCCCCGTTCATCGGCCCGCATTAGTGCGCAACGTGACTTTCCCGCGCAGGTGGGGCTTATCGGACGCGGGGCAAAGAGGGGGAGACAAGGAGACAAGACAAAGCAGGGCATCACGCTGCGGCGACGGATTCGTCCGCGGGGAGCTCGGGGAGGCGTTTGGATTGCAGGCAGACGGCCAGGAACAGGTGCCGCAGGCGATCAACCGGCTGGCGATCCAGAAACTCGGGCGTGAAATCCAGAGGGAACGAGGCGGGGAATAGCTGTAATTGACGCAAGAGGGTCGGCTTGTCCATGCCGGACACCAACTTGATCAACTGCTCAACCTGATCGGACTGCGACATCGTGTTCATTCCGCGATTCTAGACGTGCTGGGCGCGTCGAAGTTTGAAGAAATCTTATTTTTAACAAAAAAAATCGATGAGCGTTCCTCTGCGAGTGATATCGGGCTGGCGCACGACGATCTTTATCTTAGGCGGGATCGGCGCGGGTTGCTGCCAGGGGAGCAGTTTCCAGGGCGGTTGGGGTCCGGCGGGGAGGGTGCTCTTGCTGCTCTTGTGGCAATCATCGGGCGGACAGGGCTGGGGTTGGTAGAGCGGCGCGGGATGGAGCACGGGCCGGGGTTCATAGCGCGGGGTCGGATGGAGCACCGGGCGTGGGAGGTACCGCGGCTCGGGCGTCAGCACGGGGCCGGACCGGGCCGGGCATGGGCCAACGGCCCCGCCGTGCTCGCCTTGGCCGACGCCCGCCGCCTTATCGGCGTTGGCCATGGCGCGGCGCAGCAACTGGACCAGTTGAAGCTGCATGACGGCGACCGCCAATGCGGGATTGAACGAGTTAGACAGCGCGCTAGCCTGCACGCGCGGCTATCAGCAAACACCGCGGCCAGGGCGAGGGCCGCTTGCGGCGGCAATAAAAATCGCCCGGATATTGCGAGCGGCTTTTAAATCTGCGATTTAATCGACGCGATGTGAAAACGGTCCGTTTATGACGGATGATGTGCCAAGGCAACGGCGCGGCCGCGGATTGTCGGCCGGGCGAAACGGGAACATGAACAGCGACGAATTGGATTTCGAGTTGCCGCCGGAACTGATCGCGCAAACCCCAGCGCCAAAGCGGTGTGCCTCGCATTTGTTGCACTACCGGCGCGGCGACCGATCGATCCGACATTCTCGTTTTTCGGACGTTCCCGGGTTGCTTGAGCGCGGCGACGTGCTGGTGTTCAACGACGCCAAGGTGATCCCCGCGCGGTTTGGTCTGCGCAAAAGCAGCGGCGGGCGCATCGACGGTCTTTTTTTGGCTCAGGAGCGGCCGGGACGCTGGCGGGTCCTGCTGCGAAATCTGGGCGATGCGCCGGTTGGAACGACGTTGGCGTTTGAATCTGATCCGGCCGTCACCGCGACGATCGCCTGGACGGGAGGCGAGGGGGAATTTGGGCTGGATATCTCGGCGGATGTGCCGGCCCTTGAACTGTTGGAGCGGCTGGGCCGGATGCCTCTGCCGCCGTACATCAAGAGGAAGAAGGGGATTGATCGGCGCGACGACCTGGATCGCGAGCGTTATCAGACGGTTTACGCCGCCGCGCCCGGGGCCGTCGCCGCACCGACGGCGGGTTTGCATTTCACGCCGCAGCTTCTGGCGGAACTGGACGAAGCGGGGATCGAGCGTGTGACGATCACCCTGGATGTGGGGCTGGGCACGTTCAAGCCCATTACCACCGCGACGCTCGAAGCACATGTGATGCACGCGGAGGCGTATTCAATCGGCGCAGGCGCGGCAGCGGCATTGAATCGCGCCAAAACGGACAGACGCCGCATCATCGCCGTGGGCACGACCAGCGCTCGGGTGCTGGAGAGCCAGCCGGAAGATGCGCCGTTTGCCCAAAAGCGCGGCGAAACGGACCTCTTCATTTATCCGCCGTACCGTTGGAAGCACGTGGGGGGATTGATCACGAATTTTCATTTGCCGCGGAGCACGCTGATCGCCCTGGTGGCGGCGATGACGGGGCTGGACGAGCAAAGACGGATTTATGGGGAGGCGATCGAACAGAAGTACCGGTTCTTCAGCTATGGGGACGCGATGTTGATCGAGTAATAAAAGAAAAGACCGGCTCGAGGACGAGCCGGCTCACTTGAGAACGTTACAACGCTTGGAGTTGGGGCGGGTTATTTGAAGATGCGCCAGCGTTCGGGGGGCCAGAGGATGGCGACGACGCGGCCGCCGATCTGATCGCGCGGCAGGGCGCCGGGCTGGTGGCCGTTGATCGAGGGCCAGAAACGAGCATCCCCCGAATGCTCGCTGTTGTCGCCCAGGAGGAAATACTCATCGGTGGCCAGATGGATGGGGTTTCCCCAGCAGCCATTGCCGGCGTTGACGGGATCGGGGGCGGTGAGCCACTGGTTTCGGTTGTCCATGGGCACATAGGGGGCAATCCCCGAAGGCAGGGGCGTCAGCGTGCCGTTGATCAACAGGCCGTCGCCGGTGATCTCCACCGTGTCGCCCGGCAGGCCGACGACGCGCTTGAACACCTGGTATTCCTCACGGGGATAGTAGGGGTTCTTGATGACGACAATGTCCCAGCGGGCAAACGGCCAATTCCTGCGTTCGAGGAACACGTCGGTGGTGTTGACGGTGGGGCTCATGCTGCCGGTGGGCGAGTAGCAGATCTCGAAATAATTGTTCCGCAGATAATCGTAGGCCGCGTGCTGCCAGATCAGCGCTGCCACAGCCAGGACAACGCCGCCGACATAGTGAAGGGCGGGATCGCCCAGGATCGACCGGGGCGAGTGCCGTCCGCAGCGGATCGCGTCGAGCAAATGCGCCAATTGCAGGGCGGCGGCCAGGGGCAGGAGAACGACCAGCGTGGCCACGAACGGCGGGGAAATAACGGCTTTGACGGCGGCCGCAACGGCGGTGGGAACAAGCAGGGTCCACAGAAGCGCGCGGCCGGGATAGCCGGCAATCAGATGGCCCGCGCCCGGCCACAGCAGGGCGGCACACACAGCCAAGAACCCTTTGCCCGCGGTGGTGTCGGGCCGGTGGGCAGCGGCCTGGGGCGTTGTCCAGGGGAAATCGCTGGGCAGCATATCCGGTGACATCGCGGCAGGCGGCTTGATCTCGACGTGCGGCTGTGCCTGGGCAGATGATCCGAGCACAGCGGGCGGCGAAGCGGAAAGATCCATTTGCCCCTCCGTTAGAAACACCGGGATAGACCACGGGATAGGCCGCGGGACAGACCGCGGGGATGGCCGTCCTCAAACAATGCCCCAGGAGCGGCCATGGGTCAAATGGGCGGCGACAGCATCGGGCCGGTTAAACGGCGGCAGCGCGAGTTTGGGGTGTCTTTGCGGCTGGATGGGCCGAGGGATGGCCATTCCTCGGCTTTCGCCGAACGAAGACACACTACACCGTTGCCGCGGATAATCGAGCAGCGGCGCTGTTATTGTTCGTCGTCATTTTGGCGCGGGGCGCCGAAATTGCGGTCGGTGTAGGCCTTGTCGCTGTAGTCAAAAAGGACGTTGGCGACCTGCGGGGGCGGCAGCGGAAGCTCTGGGGATGCCGGAACATCGAGATAGGTCAGGGCCCGCTCGAGGAAATGGCAGGCGCCGGGGGCGGCGACCAGGCCGCCGTAGTGGGCGATCGACTTGTCCGGTTCGTGAATGACAAGGGCGATGACCAACTTGGGATTCTCATACGGGGCCATGGCGATGAAGCTGCTGTTGAACTTGGTATCGCTGTAGCCGTGGCCCTCGGCGATGTGGGCGGTGCCGGTTTTTCCGGCGATGTTCCAGAGGCGGCTGCGCGTGCCGCGGGCGGTGCCGCGGATGACCACGTCGCACAGGATTCGCCGCATCAGGGCGGCGGTTTGCGGGTCGATCGCCTGGGGCAGGGAATCGAAATCGGGGCGCTTCTGGCGTGCGATCACGCCGCCGTCGCTGGCGACCGTGCCCAGGACGATGCGTGGCGTGACCAGGCGTCCGCCGTTGGCGATCGCGCAAAACCCCCGCGCCATCTGCAGGGGCGTGACCATGATTTCATACCCCTGGGCGACGGATTCGGTGCTGTAGTGGTTCCACTTGGACAGGGGATTGACCTTCCCGCCGTTTTCGCCGGGCAGGTCGATGCCGGTGGGGCGGCCGAAACCAAAGGAGGTGACGGCGCGGCAGAGGCGCGTATTGCCCATGCGTTCGGCGAGCTGGGACATGAGGATGTTGCTGGATTTGACCAAGCCATCCCAGGTGCAGAGGTTGCCGTAATGATGCACGTCCGAGACCGCTCGGCCGTAGGGCGTGTGCCAGGTAATGCCGGGGATGGTCCACATCTCCCAGGGCGTGGTGATGTGCCACATCAGGGCGGGCGTGGCGTAGAACGGCTTGAAGGTTGAGCCGGGCTCGTACGGTGCGACCAGGGCGGTGTTGCGGCGGATTTCGGGGGTGGAATCGCTCAGCGTCTGCGGATTGAACGTGGGGTAATTGGCCAGGGCCAGGACGTCGCCGGTGAACGGGTCCAAGACGACGACTTCGCCGCGCTTGGCTTTGAAATGCTCGACTGAGTCGCGCAATTCCTGCTCGGCGATCATTTGGAGATTGGCGTCGATGGCCAGGACCAGGTGCTGGCCGTGCTGGGGCGGCAGGTAGTCATCCGCGGCGACGCCGATGGGCCGGCGGCGGGCATCCTTGGTCTGCCGTTCCCACCCGGGCTGGCCGCAAAGCAGCTTATCGTATTTCAGTTCCAGGCCGTCCAGGCCAGCGCCATCCGCGCCGCAGCCGCCCAGCACGTGGGCGGCCAGGGACCCCATCGGATAGCAGCGGGCGCTGCCGGTGACGATCCCCACGCCGGGGATGTTCAGGGCCTGAATTTGGGCAACGGCCGAGTCGTCCAGGTTGTCGGCGATCTTGACGAATCGGCTGACGGCGCGGTCGCCCAGAAGCTTGGCCAGGGTAAACGGGTCCTTGTCGATGATGGTCCCGAGCTTGGCCAGGGCCTGATCCATCTCGACGAGGCTGTGGCCGTCTTCCTGGTAGCAATCCTGCATGAACTTGGGGTCGACGAACAGGCTTCGGGTCTGGACGGTGCCGGCCATGATCAAGCCGTTGCGGTCCCAGATGTCGCCGCGGCGGGCGGGGAGGACGAGGTTCTGGTGCTGCTGGCGGTCGGCACGGACGATGGTCTGCTCGCGGCCGTAGGTCTGTAGATAGGCCACGCGGCCGGTCAAGGCGATGAACGCCGCGACAATGGCGTAAAGGATGACGGCGGATCGAATGGTGGAAAAGTGACTCATCGTGCGCGCAGGGCGTCCGATAAATCATCGGCCCAGAAGGCCATGGAGCACGAAAAAAAGCAGCAACCACCTCGGCCCCTCACCCTCACCCTCTCCCCACGAGTACGTGGGGCGAGGGGATGGGGAGTCATTCCTCGGCGTTGGCTTGGGCATCGAGGTCTTCGATCCAGAGGCGCTTGGGGGATTTAACGGTGGGGTTGGCCAACTTGAGGTCCTGGCCCTTGAGGTTGGCGGCGATGGCGTTGGGGGCGGTGCAAACGGCGATGTTCAATTGCTGGTTCCACAACTGCGCTTGGGTGGCCTGGATTTGGTTGTGCAATTCGTTGGTCTGGAAGGTGAGATTGAGATGCTCCTGACGCAGTTGCAGGAGGACGACGGCCGTCGCCAAGCCGCCCATTAGGCATAAAAGGATTTTGGCCATGGCCCGGTCCCTAGTCTGCCGAAGCCACCGGCCTGAAGGGAAGCCGCAGCTTGGCGCCGGGCAGAACCACATCGTGATCCTGGCCCTTGAGGATGCTGCGGTTCAGCTCCTTGATGGCGTCGACGGCGGTGGGGTCGCCGAGCTGGTCATTGGCGATGCGCCACAGGCTGTCGCCAGCCTGAACGGTGTAGAAATAATGCCCTGAGGGTGCTTCCGCGGACGGTGCGGCGGGAGCGGCGGGGGTTGATGGGGCGGCGGTGGCTTGGGCACGCGTGGGGATGACATAGCTTTGCCCGACGACCACGTAGTCGGGGTCATCCTGCAAGGAGGGATTGGCGTTGATGATGGCCTGGCGATTGGCCTTGGTGTTTGCCCCCAAGAGCCTTGCAGCCATTCGGGAGACGGAGTCGCCGCTTTGGGCCTTGTAGGTTTTCATCGAGGCCGCGGGGGCTGGCGCGTCGGCGGTGGAGGTGGGGTCGGCTGGGACGATCTCTTCACCGTGCTGGCGAGCGGCTTTCCTGAGGGCGTCGTCCGGGCTGGGCGCATCGGCGCCGGCTACCTGATCGGGCTTGGATGGCGCCGGCGTGACGGACGAGGGTTGTTGATCCGGATTGGCCCGCGCGGACGGAATCACCGGGCTGGGAGCGGGGTTAAGCTCATCGCGGGTGGGGACGGGTTGTTTGGGCGGCGCATCGGCCGGGGTCACCATGGTGATGGGTGGATTGGCCGTTCCGGGGGAGTTGACGGCGGCTCGCACGGCGGAGGCGGCGCCGGACAGAGCCGCCTGGGGTGGCTCCATCGCCGAGCGGAAATGGTCGGAGAGCAAAATCCCAATCACGATGATGAAGGCCAGCCCCACCAGCAGGCCGATCTTGGTTTCTCGCGTCATAACTGCCTCGAAAACGAGTTGCTGGTTGCTAGTTGCTAGTTGCTGGTTGAAATGCTTGGCTAGCAACTAGCAACTAGCAACTAGCAACTAGCAACGAGCAACTCTTTTTTACTGCGACACGCATCTTGGCGGAGCGGGATCGGGGATTGCAGGCCATTTCTTCGGGGGTGGGGGTGAGGGGCTTTTTCGTGAGGATGCTCATGACCCCGGTCTTCTCCAACGACCCAAACGCCTGCTTGACGGCCCGATCCTCCGTCGATTGGAAGCTGATCACCGCGATGCGTCCGCCGGCCGCCAACGCGGCTGGGGCCTCTCGCAGCAACGCGGTCAGATTCTCCATCTCCCGGTTGACCGCCATCCTCAAGGCCAAAAAGGTCCGGGTGGCGGGATCAATCCGCACGGGTCCAGCCCAACGCGGAATCGCCGAGCGGACCAGCTCGGCAAGGGCTTCTGTGGTTTTGATCGGCGAAACTTCCCGCGATTCGACAATCTTTCTGGCGATTCGCCGCGAATAACGCTCCTGTGCGAGTTCGTATAGGACGCGCGCCAGCTCGGATTCGGGGAGATGATTGACGAGATCGGCGGCGGTCCGCGGCAAGTCCGGGTCCAAACGCATGTCCAGCGGCATGGGTTGATCGAAGCTCAATCCGTAAGCGGGGTCGAACAATTGATTGGTGCTGACGCCCAGATCGGCCAGAATGCCGTGCACCTGGTCCCGGCCGACCTCGGCCAGCACTTGTTTAAGCTGGGAAAAGTTGGCGTGAAACAGCCGTGTGGGGCAGGCAGAAGCTTTGAGGCGATCGGCGGCGTAGCGTAAATTTCGCGGGTCGGCCTCCAGACCAATGAGCAAGCCGGTCTGGCCCAGGCGCTGGGCGATGGCCAGGGCGTGGCCGCCGCGGCCCAGGGTGCAATCCACAAACGTCTGCCCCGGGCCCGGAGCCAAGTAGTTCAGGACCTGACCCAGCAGGACCGGCTCATGACCTTCCGGCGGCAAGAGCATCTCTACAGGTTACGAAAAATCCGCGAACTTGGCGCTTGCCTTTGGCAATTGCGGGGGGGAATAAATGTTAGGCAATTGTTCGAGCCGCGGTTCTCGGGTTGCGGAGCTGCAAATTTGACTTTGGGCGTCGCGGCGTGAGAAAATACAGTTGCCTAGCTAACACGGCCCGGAAAAAGTCCGGCCGTGGCTGACATCGGAACGATACAGAAAGAGCCGGACATCCATTTCCCCTCGGATTACAGCCGAGGGCCCCATCCGTGGGACGACTCCTTCTGCACCGCAAAGCTCGGTCGGTCAGGGATTTGGGCGCTCCGTCGCCGCAATCCTTGGCCGACTGGATCACTCGTCGCGCGCTACTCCCTGCAGCCGCGCGGTTGCGTCGCATGCACAGCCGGTACAACCGAGCCTCCGTGCCCTCTTTCCGGCCGGCGTGCGCGCAGCCTCCATGCCGCCAGCACACGCTCTTGGCTTGCGACCAAATTAAATTCTTCCGTGAACTTTCAGAAAGACTTGGCCTTCCCTGAGTCTTTCTCCCGCAATGTGCTCAGGTTAAAGACAACCTGGCCACCGCCTATCACCCGTTGTTTGCTCCCAAATGTGTTATGCCCAACTGATCTATATTCAATGGGTTGGTCCATCCAACCCGAGTTGTTCGCCCCGATCCCATCATCAGATGTGTAGATCAGGAGCGATCCGTTTTTTCCTGCTGGCCAAGTTGCATCCTGGCCTCAATGGCTGCGCGTTGCTCGGAAATGTGCGCCCGGTGTTTTGCCCAGTCTTGGCGGTTCCACAACTCCAAGTGGTCGCGCGTACCGATGAGCGTCACTTCCTTTCCCAGTTGTGCCTCGCGGAGCAACCTATCCGGCAGCACCACGCGGCCCTGATTGTCCCATTCCACTCGAGCCGCCAAGGCAAAGTGCAAATGATCGGCGTCTCGTATGTTTTCACTGGGTGCAATCTGCGGCCGTATCCCGAAATTGGCCAACCGCCTGTAGTACAGTTCCGGATACAGCCACAACACCCTGTCCCGCACCCTTACGCAAAACGCGTCCCCGTGTATTTCTGGTACAATGAGCTTGCGAATCGTTGCCGGAACCAACAACCGATTCTTGGCATCGATACTGAGATCGTACTCGCCATAGAAGAACGGGGTCCGCAAGGGATTTCGTTCCATTCAGCCAATTAGGTGTGGGATTTTCTACCACCTTTCGCCGCAGATGCAAGAAGAAAGATTGTGTCGCGCAAAAAATTCTTAAAGAAATGATGAGCGTCGAGCCGCGCGTGTCGCCCGCCACAGTAAATCCGCGTTTTTCAGCGGGCGCGTGCGGACAAACGCTGTCGAGAATATTGTGGATAACATGTCGCCACAGCTTGTGCAAGTCGACATTCGTGCGTGCCCGAAAAAAAAGCTCGCTGATGGCCGTTATTGTTCTGTCCGTGTCGAAATGTGCCCTGGTGACGCAGGATGCAGCATCCGCGTAAACGCACTCACCATGACCGCCAGCGCAGCCAGGCCGACCAACGGCCACCACGCGATGGCCGGCGGATGATCTGGGAAAATCTGGGAAAGCGCCCCCATCACCGGACCCAGCAGCGCATCGGTCGGCCAGTGGACGTCGGCTGATTCCCTTACAAATTCTGCGCGCAGATACCACAGCAACGGCCCGCCGAGGCTGATCATCGCCGCGACGGCAGCGCCCACCGCTTGCGCCCTTGGCACCGCCCAGTTCCACAGGGCGAGGGCCACTATCCATAGTGTCACCAGTGCTTCGGCGGCGATGAATCGGTCCACCGGCGCATCGGCCAGGAAACAGGCCATTTGCCCCATCGGCCAAGCTGTCGCGATGGTCAGGATTGTCTGGCGGCGATTGCGCAGCAGCAAGGGAAACAGAAGCGCCGACGCCACGACCTGCGCGATGAGCATCAGGGCCAAGGCGGATTGCTCGCCGGCGGCGGGCAGGGCGATCGACAACCGCACGCGAAAGGCCGACAGCGCCAACGCCGCCAACTGAACGGCAAGCCATGCTGGAAGCATGGCTAGATTGTAGAAAGTAGAGAGTAGAAAGGAGAGCAGCGGCAGCGTCTCCTTTCTACTTTCTACGCACTACTATCTATTCCGGGCAGGTGACGCGGTCGAAGCGCAGATCGATCCAGGGCTGATGGGCGTCGATGCGTTTGTCCTGGCGGAAGATGTTTTGCAGGGCGGCGAGTTTGGCCGAAGCGGCGACCTCGACGAAGCCGTCCTTGGCGCTGGGGGGGCGGCCCCAGCGGATCTGGGTGTTGAATTGCGTGACCAGGACGATCTGGGCCTCGCGGTCGTCGCGGCGGCCACCGAAGTTGCTGACGTCAATGATGCGGATTTGCTCGGCATAGTCCTGGCCGCACAACAGCCGAGCCAGCTCCAGGCCGCCGGACAGGTCGTCGCCGCTCCAGCGGTTGCCGGATTCCGGCGGGGCGTGGGCCACGCCCTCGATGATCCGCACGTTCATCCTGCCATCCGAGCCGAACATGATCTTGGGCAACTGCTCGGCGGCGTACTGCTCGGGGAGCTTGACTCCCTGGCCGTCCACCAGCCAGTAGTAATCACCCCATTGGACCAGGGCGACGGGGGCGCGGTACTGGCAGTCGATCTCGATGGTGTCGCCGGGGCCTTCGCCATAGACGCGACGAATCTGGTTGATCCGGCGAATCCACGGGTTGGATTTGAGCGCGTTGGCGGTGTCGAGCAGGAGCTGGCGGTCGAAAGCGGAGTGAAGGCCGATCGGCTGGGCGGATTTGACGATTTGCTCGGCCAGGAAATCACTCATCCACGCCGGGCGGTTGGTCAGCACGGCCTTGGGCGGATGGGTGGGGAAAGCCAGGCGGCGGTCAACGTAAATCTGGGAAATGCGAAAGATCGACACCGCGGCCGAGACGAAGATCACGGCGATCAGGAGATGCAGGATCACCGTCCAGGGATCAAAAGACGAAGATTTACGGCGCGGCGAGGAGGCCGAGCGTCTTGATCTACGCATAGTCAGACAAACTCTTTATCGGACGCTGGGGGCCGGGGACGTTACCCTTTGGCCGCCCCGCCTGCCATAATCGCCGATATGGGGGAGAATTGTGGTGGATTCATTGCACATTCTGATTGCCGCTTTGGGAAGCCACGGCGACGTGCATCCGTTTTTGGGGATCGCACAGGAATTGCGCCGCCGGGGGCATCGCGTCAGCATCATCGCCCCGGCGATCTATCTGAACCTGGTCCAGAAGCTGGGGTTTGATTTTGCGCCCGTGGGGACAGCCCAGCAGTTCGAGCGATTTGCCGGCAACGCCGAGATATGGCATCCGCTGCGCGGCTCTGGCGTGGTTGCGGCCTTGGCGGCGGCACTGCTGGAGCCGTATTACCGCGCCATCGCCCAACGGCAGACGCCGGGAAAAACGGTGCTCGTAATCTCGTCGCTGGTATTCGGCGGGCGCATCGCGCAGGAGAAGCTGGGGATTCCCACGGTGTCGGTGCATCTTTCGCCGTCCGTGCTGCGCAGCGTGGAGCAGCCGGCGTACCGTCCGCTGCTGCCCCTGGCGGCATGGCAGCCGGCCTGGTTGAAACGGTTGAGGTACGCGCTGGCCGATGCGCTGGGGATCGACAAATCGCTGGCCGGGCCGATCAACGCGTTTCGGGCAACGCTGGGGTTGAAGCCGGTCAAGAGGATTCTTGATTGGATGCACTCGCCGGACCGCGTGATCGGATTGTTCCCGCCCTGGTTTGCCCCGCCGGCGCCGGACTGGCCGCCGCAGACCGTGCTGACCGGATTTCCGCTCTTCGATGAAGCGGAGATTGTTCCATTGGAGGACCGGCTCGTCAGGTTTTTGAATGACGGAGAAGCGCCGGTTGCGTTCACGGCGGGAAGCGCCATGCGGCACGGGCGGGAATTTTTCGTCACGGCGGTCGAGGTCTGCCGCCGCCTAAGCCGCCGCGGCGTGCTGTTATCGCGGCATCTGGAGCAGGTTCCGCGGAATTTGCCGCCGGAGATTTGCCCCATGGCCTATGCGCCGTTCAGCAAGCTGTTGCCGCGTTGCGCGGCCCTGGTGCATCACGGCGGCATCGGCACCTGCGCGCAGGGCCTGGCCGCGGGAGTGCCGCAGGTGGTCATGCCGATGGCCCACGATCAGCCGGATAACGCCCGGCGCTTACTGCGCCTGGGCGTGGCGGAGGTGGTGCCGGCCAGGGAATTTTCCACGGCCCGCGCCACTTCGGCGATCGAGCGCGTCCTGGGCAATCCCGCCTACGCCGCCGCGGCCTGCCGCATCCGCGCGAATTTCGCCCACAACGATTGGCTGAGCCAGACGGCGCAGTGGATCGAGCAGGTGCATCAGGGGCACTCATAAAGGGCGCCGCTTGCTCCGGGGGCGGCCAGCGGCATAATCGCGGGCCATGAGTTTCCAGATCGTTACGCGGTTTGCTCCTTCGCCGACGGGATATCTCCACGTCGGCGGAGCACGCACGGCACTGTTCAACTGGCTTCTGGCCCGCCACTCCGGCGGGCAATTCCTGTTGCGGATCGAAGACACCGACCTGGCACGCAGCAGCGAGCAGGCGGTCAAGCAACTGCTGGATGATCTGCGCTGGCTGGGGCTGAACTGGGACAACGTCGAGCTGGTGTTTCAGTCCAAGCGCCTGGAAGCCTACAACGGGATCATCGAACAGTTGATGTCGCAAGGCATGGCGTACAAGGCGTACGAGACGCCGGAGGAATTGGAAGGGCAGCGAAGAATCGCCGAGCGGGCCAAGCGGGCGTACATCTACAAGCGGCCCAAGCTGACGGATGAGCAAATCCGCAAATACGAATCCGAAGGTCGGCCGGCGGTGGTGCGCTTCGCCATGCCGGTGCGCGAGTTTCGCTTTCACGACGTGGTGCTGGGCAAGGAGATCGTCCTGGGGGCGAGTCAGGTGCAGGATTTTGTCATCCGCAAGACCGATGGGATGCCGACGTATCACTTCGCGGTGGTGGTGGATGATGCGGCGATGGGGATCAGCCACATCCTGCGCGGCCAGGAACATCTGCTCAATACGGTCAACCACATCGCGTTGCAGGAGGCCCTGGGCTATGCGCGGCCGACGTACGGGCATCTGCCGGTCATCCTCAACACCGACGGCAGCAAGATGGGCAAGCGCGATCGGGACAAGAAGATTCGCCATCGCGCCAATGTGTGGTTGAAAAATACCAAGCGGAGCGCGGCGGAGCTGGCCGCGGCGGCGGCGTTGGAGACCGGGCGGATCGAGGGGTGGCTGGCCGATGATGGGCGGCAATTGGAAGCGGCCGAGCAGCAGAAGCTGATGCCCGTCGTGGGGCTGGAAGCGGGCGATTTACCGGAGATATTGGTTCACGATTTTCGGGCCAGCGGCTATTTGCCGGACGTGCTGCTGAATTTTTTGGCGCTCTTGGGGTGGAGTCCGGGCGGGGACAGGGAGCGCATGAGCGTGGGGGAGATGGTCCAGCTTTTTTCCCTGGACCGGGTGGGTCAGGCCAACGCGAAATTCAACCGCGACAAACTGCTGGCGTTCAACACCGAGGCGTGTGCCGCCGCCGGGGCGACGCAGCTCGTGCCGGCCATGCGGGATTTTTTGTCGGTCAATGCGGACTCACCGCTGGGCAGCGCCGACGCCGCCGCCCTGGAAAAGGTGATCGCCATGAACGTCGGCATGCGCACCCTGCGCGAGGCGGAACAGAAGAGCCGGTTCTTGTTCCTGGCGGATGAAAACATCGAGTACCAAGCCGACGCGGTGGAAAAGATCCTGCTGAAAAACGACAAGCAGGGTCTGAACGTGCTGGGGCGGATGCGGCAGGTTCTGGACGAGACTCTGGACTGGACGGCGGCTTGCGTGGAGGCCGCGGTCAAGGGGTATTGCGCATCGGCATCGCTGGCCTTGGGGAAAGTGGCCCAGCCGATTCGCGTGGCCGTCAGCGGCACGAGCATCAGCCCGCCGATTTTCGCCAGCCTGGAATTTCTGGGAAAAGAGCGCACCCTGCGGCGAATCGACAACTGCTTGCGCTTTGCGACGAGTCAATGAATTAAAGGCAACCACGGAGGCACGGAGACACGGAGGCGCTCATTTCGATCAGAGTACAAACGCATTGGATCGTCAACAAAATTGTAAAGCTTGGATTTAAGCAATTGGGGTCAGGGGACAAGTTGACCTCCGTGTCTCCGTGCCTCCGTGGTTGCCTTTCCTATTTTCGGTGGGTCATGGTGGCGCGGCGGAGCTCGCGGTCCTGCTCTTTGCGTTTGATCGCTTCGCGTTTGTCGTGCTCCTGCTTGCCGCGGGCCACGCCCAGCTCGAGCTTGGCCAGGCCCTTCTTGAAATAGATCGCCAGGGGGATCAGGGTCACGCCGCGCTGGGCGGTTTCGTTTTCCAGGCGGCGGATCTCGCGGCGATGGGCCAGCAGTTTTTTTTCGCGTAGAGGATCGTGGCCGACGGCGGCTTTTTCGTAGGGGTCGATGTGGCAGCCGTGCAGGACCAACTGGCTGCCCTCGACGCGGGCGAAGGATTCGGCCAACTGGCAGCGGCCCAGGCGCAGGGACTTGACCTCGCTGCCCAGCAGGGCGAGGCCGCATTCCAGCTTGGCGGTGATGAAATAGTTGTGCATCGCCCGGCGATTGGTGATGCGCGGTGAGAGGTTGGCGTTGGGGCGGTCACTCATGCGCTGCCCATTGTATCGTCGTTTTGCCCGTCGTGGCCGCATCGGGCGGGACATGGCTTGACGGGCTTGGGTGGCGGTTTCTAAGATGATTTTTCCGTCGCGGCTGTGGCGGAATTGGCAGACGCGCAAGATTCAGGTTCTTGTGTCCAAAAGACGTGCAGGTTCGACTCCTGTCAGCCGCATTTGGGGGGATCCATCCGCGGGTCCGGTTCCGGCAGGATCTCAGGAGGCCTTACGCATTCGGTGCGGCCTGCGCTTAAGGAACAGGTCGGTGGAAACGCGGAAGTGCTCGGCAAGGCGGACGAGGTGAGCCTTGCTCAGCTGCCGTTGACGGCGGAGGATGGCGGCGCCCAGTTGGCGGTTGCCCAGTAGCCGGCCCAGGTCTGACGCCGTCATACCGCATTGCTGAACGAGGTAACGCAGGGCATCGACGCCATCCTTGAACGCCTCCGGCAAAGCATGGTGCTCGTCTTCGTATTGGGCAATCAAGCCCGTCAGTACGGCAAGGTAAGCGGCTTGGCCCGTCGTGAGGTTGTCCTCGTCAATGATGGACAGCTCGTCGATCATTTTGAACGCTTGGGTAAGATGGCCTTCGCTCCTGATGGGAAGGAGTGGGAAGCGTTTGATCAGCTCGAAGTAGTCCTTGCCGATTCTGGTGCCGGTCGGGGTGTGGGTTGCCATGGTTAATGCCTCTTCTTCCAAGTGTCTTTGCTATATTCGGCGTGCGTTAAGAAATCGCGAACGTAAACGACGCCCCATCGGTATTTGATGCTCACCACCAGGCGAAAGCGATTTCCGGCGATGTTGAAAATCGTGACGGTGTTGCCGCTGGCCACAACGGCGGAATCGGCATGCGGGAAGACGCGCCGCACGTCCTCAATGCTGTGCCAATCCGCAGCCTCCGTCATCTGAGCCCAACCGAAAAGGGATGATTCTGCCGCGGGATGTTTCCGAGCATAATCCTTCAAGGTCGCGCGCTTGATGAGGCGCATGAATACAATATGTATTCGGACGCCGGTTTGTCAAGTCTGATCAGCGGCGGATGATTCACATCACGGTTTTGGCAGCGGGGGCGTCGCCGGGGAAGCGGTAGAGGTGGCCGTACTGCGCGAACCATTCGACGAAGCGTTTTAGCCCTTCATCCAGGGAGATTTTCGGTCGATAGTCCAGCTCTGCGGCGGCGCGGGAGATGTCGGCGCAGGTGATCTCGACGTCGCCGGGCTGCATGGGCTTGCGGTCCAAGACGGCCGGGCGGCCGATGGCCTTTTCCAGGGCGGCGACCATTTCGCAGAGCTTGACGGGGCGATGGTTGCCCAGGTTGTAGATGCGATAGCGGTCGCAGCGATGCAGGGCGGCGAGGATGCCGTCGCAGATGTCGTCGACGTAGGTGTAGTCGCGCGCGGTGTTGCCGTCGCCGAAGAAGGGGATGGGCTTGTCTTCGAGGATCAGGCGGGTGAACTTGTGGATGGCCAGGTCGGGGCGGAGACGCGGGCCGTAAACGGTGAAAAAGCGCAGGCAGAAGACCGGCAGGCGGTACAGGTGCCAATAGGTGTAGCAGATCAGTTCGCCGGCGCGTTTGCTGGCGGCGTAGGGGCTGATGGGCTCGGAGACCGGCTCATCCTCGCGGAAGGGGATGCGCTTGAGGTTGCCGTAGACGCTGGAGCTGCTGGCGAAGATGAAGCGGCGGACCTTGTGCTTCACCGCCGCCTGGAGCATTTGCGTGGTGCCCTCCACGTTGACGCGGGCGTAATAGCAGGGTTGCTCGATGGAGGGGCGGACGCCGGCCATGCCGGCGATGTGCAGGATGGCATCGGGGCGGGTGGTGGAGACGAGGCGGTCGATGGCCGGGCCATCCGTGACGTCGATTTCCTCGACGTCGAATTTTTCGCCGCCGCCGATGCCGCGAACGTTCAGTTCTTTCCAGGAGCGTTCGTAGAATTCGCAGAAATTGTCCAGGGCGACGAGGCGGTAGCCTTCGGCCAGGAGTCGCTGGGAGACGTGGGAGCCGATGAATCCCGCCGCTCCGGTGACCAGGACGGTCTGCTTGGCCATGATGATTTCAGCTTAGCGGTTTGAGGCGGTGAAGCAATGCCGCCAGGCTTGCGGTTTTTGGCGGGATTGCTATCCTCCTCGATTCGCAATCGTTTATGCGCATTGGAGATCGTACATGGCTGTGAAGCTGAGATTCAGGCGGATGGGGCGGAGCAACCGGGCGTTTTTCCGGTTGAATGCCATCGACACGCGCAGTGCGCGAGACGGGCGCGTCATCGAGGAATTGGGCTTTTATGACCCGCGCGCCAAGGATGCGGCCAAGCAGTTCGTGGCCAAGCTGGACCGCTGCAAGTATTGGCTGGACGTTGGCGCGATCCCTTCGGAAACGGTTTCGTCGCTGCTAAAGAAAAGCGGATTGGAACACAAGCAGCTTCGCCTGCCCAAACCCGGCAAGCCCAAGCCGGCGGCTGCCGCCGCCCCTGCCAAGGGTGAGGCCAAGGCCGAGTCCAAAGGTGAGGCCAAGGCCGAAGCCAAGGCCGAGACCAAGGCCGAGGACAAGCAGCCCAAAGAGGAACCGAAAAAGGAGGAAGCGGCGGCGCCGCAGTAACGCGGGGGTGTCATGCGGATTGACATTCTCACGCTATTTCCGGAGATGTTCGCCGCGTTTTTGGGCACGAGCATTCCGAAGCGCGCGGCCGAGAAAGGACTGGTCAGCTATCATCTGACGAACATCCGCGATTTCGCCGTCGACAAGCACCAGTCGGTGGATGACAAGCCGTTCGGCGGCGGACCGGGCATGGTCATGATGTGCCAGACCCTGTTCGACGCGGTGGAACATGTTCAACAGCAGGATGCGGTGGCGCCGCAACTGATCCTGCTCACGCCGCAAGGACGCAGGTTCGATCAAACCCTGGCCCAGGAGATGGCCACCCGCGGGCGGCTGATGCTGATCGCGGGACGCTATGAAGGTGTGGACCAGCGGATCGTGGACGGCTTGGCGCCGCTGGAGTTGAGCATCGGCGATTACGTGCTCAGCGGCGGCGAGCTGGCGGCGATGACCGTGATCGACGCCGTGGTGCGGCTGCTGCCCGGAGCGCTGGGAGCCGAGGATGGCGCGGCGGATGAGACGTTCGCCGACGGGCTGTTGGAGTATCCGCAGTACACGCGGCCGCGTGAGTTTCGCGGCATGGCCGTGCCGGAGGTGCTGCTGGGCGGAGATCACGCGGCGATCGCGGCCTGGCGGCATCAGCAACGCCTGCAACGCACCCAGCAGCGCCGCCCGGATTTGTGGCAGGCCTATGTGAAGAGGCAGGCGGATTTGCATAGGCAACCGCCGCCATGAGCCGATAGAATTTTCGCGACAGTTTTTGTGCGCCGGATCGGAGTTGGTCATGGTCAATCGAATTATGCAAGGGGTGGAGAAGCCCTATTTGAAAAAGGACGTGCCGCAGTTTGCGGTGGGCGACACGGTTGACGTGGCCACGCGCATCATCGAGGGTGAGAAAGAACGCATCCAGGTGTTTACCGGCATCGTCATCATGAAAAAGGGGGCGGGGATCAACGAGACGTTCACGGTGCGGCGCATCGTGAACAACGAAGGCGTGGAGCGTGGTTTTCCGCTGCATTCGCCGTTTGTTTCCAAGGTGACGGTGAAGCGCAGCGGCGAGTCGCGGCGGGCCAAGCTGTTCTACCTGCGCAAGCGTGTGGGCAAGGCGACCAAGCTCACGGAGAAGCGCAAGGGCGGCAAGGAAGAGCCGACGCCGCCCGGCTCGGACCAAGGCCCGGACAAGCCCGCACTGGCCACCGCGGCGTCGTAAGGGCCGAATCCGCCGGGCGAAATCTCAAATCGGAAAGTTCACGGGTTGCCCACGTTGGTTAAGCCGTAGGTGACGTGAACGTTTGCGTGCGTCGGGGACACGAGATCGCGGGTTTAAATCCTGTCACTCCGATGATTTCCTAACCCCTTGCTGTGCGAGGGGTTTTTCGTTGGCGGTGTGACGGGATTTGAGCTTTTCGCTAAAATGCACCAGAAAATGCGGGTGAAGGGTTGTGCCTCCTTCTTTTGCGCGTGGAAATTCAACCACTGGGTAAACGCGGCGGGTTGATCAGAGAAAAAGGAGAACGGCAATGCAGCTAGGTCCACCACCGGAATGGCGGAGAGAATTCACAGATAGACGAGAGGCATTTATTAAGTCGCTGCGATCTGCCGTTGCCGGTTCCGAAGTAGTCTCTCGTGTATTTGATGCGGAACGTGGTTACGAGAAATTTTCGGAGTGGGTAGATGGAAAGCTAGTCAGGCACGATCAAGGCACTTTGATTGAGGCCGAAGCGTTTCTACAGCATCTGATCGACCAGGGACATAAGGTTGCCTTTGCCGTAAGCCGAAGCGGTGCGAAGTCGTTGGTCTGTGTGTCGTATGATGGCGACCAAATGGATTGGTCTCCCGTGTGGCCGGTAGATTTTCGCGTCGACGTGTCTCAGACATCGGTGCCAATGACGAGGGACTGGTAGGCACCATAAAGGTGGCAGGATCCTGGCACCGCCGATTTCCAGGCAACCAGCCGCGAAAAGTTCAACCGGTGTCCTGTCACTCCGATTCAGCAGGACGGAACTGACCTCGCAAGCCATTCCGTTACCCCCAATGCCGCTGGACCGACTCGAGATGTTGGCGCATCAAGCGGCCTCGACCGTTAGCTTCAGGCCAACGGCCTTGGCGACGGCCAGTAAAGTGGATAGGCGGGGATTGCCGCGAGGCGAGAGAGCGCGATAGAGACTTTCTCGCTCGATCCCCGCCGCCTTGGCGATCTTGGCGACTCCGCCCCTGGCTTCGGCCAGCCGCCGCAACGCCAGCAGCAACACCTTCGGATCTTCCGTGTCCTCGATGGCTGCTTTGAGATACTCGGCGGCAAATTCCGGGTCTTCACGGAGATGCTGAATCACCGCTTCGTCGTTGGAAATGTAGGGTCTGTGCTTCATGCAGGTCCTCCCACCATGCCCGGATCACGTCCCGGCCCGTGGCCGTGACGTAGCGCAGAACTTCGGTCATCCAATGATTGTAACTTATAATTCACAAGGCGTCAATCCACCAGCGGCTGACTTTACTGCGGTGGTGCAGGAGCAGGGCGATGTCCTCCTCGTGGCGTCGCGCACGAGCATTGGATAAAGTGGGGACATGGATAGCAGCAGACGGCTGTTGCCGGCAGTCATCGAGGTGATGGATGATGAGATGGCGAAGGTCATCCGCGCCAAGGCGGGGGCCGAGCGACTCCGTATTGCCAGCGAGATGTATGCCAGCGCCAGGCGCATGCTTTTGAGCCACCTGCAGGCTGAACATGCCGATTGGGATGAGCAACGCCTTCACCATGAAGTTGCCCGGAGACTGTCGCATGGAGCAGTCTGAACTGCTGCGTTATGTGGTTCGGGTCGTCGAGGATATGCGTCTGCGCTACTTCGTGACCGGCTCAACGGCGACCATCTTTTACGGCGAGCCGCGATTTACCAATGACATCGATGTCGTAATCGAATTGCCGGAGGAGCGGATCACCGACTTTTGTCGCCAGTTCCCGGAGGGGGATTTTTACGTGAGTGAAGCGGCCGCTCATGATGCCGTACGCAGGAACGGACAATTCAACATCATTCACCCGGCCTCCGGGCTGAAAGTGGATGTGATCGTGCCGGCATCAAGCCCTTTCAACCAGTCGCGTTTTGCCCGAATCCGACGGGTCCATGCCGGAAAAGATTTTGAGGCGTTCTTCGCTTCGCCGGAGGATGCGATCATCAAGAAGATGGAATATTACCGCCAAGGCGGCTCGGAAAAGCATCTTCGGGACATCACGGGGATCCTCAAGACCAGTCCAGAACAGATCGACACGGCGTATATCGCGCGTTGGGTCCAAACGATGGGATTGGATGATATCTGGACCGCGATCCAAGAACGAACGGCCGGCTCGGGGTAAATCGGAGATCGGATCATGAAGGAAGCCAAAGTCAAAAAGCTTTCGCCGATCAAGTGGGTCGCGGGATTCTTGGTGTTTATCGCCGTGATGGTGGGCTCGATATGGCTGGGGTCTTCGTTGGCCGGCCATCGCCAGGGCGGCGCCGCGCCGGTTGCATCGGCTCCGGAGTCGGGGATCGCATTCTGGTTTTTCGGCGCCGCGCTGATCGTCTTGGCGGCGATCGTTTACGCGGTTGTGCTGGTGACGGACTGCTTCACCTTCGACTTTCAGCGGCCGTTCTTCAAAAACTTCGGCGTAAAACTGTGGACGGCGAACCTCATCATGATGCTGCTGCTGGCAGGAGGGATCGCGTTGATCGCGGCGCCGGCCGTCGCCAGGATGCTGAGCGGCTTTCTCCCCCAGACGGTGCTTTTCCCCATTTCATTTTTCGGGCCGTTCATCGCGGCGCAGTTTCTGCTGATCTGGTTCACCATCTGGGCTCCGTTGGAAATCCAAGTGATACGTCGGCGGTTGAAGGCCATGGGCCTGAGCGATCAGCAATTGGCCGGGGGGATGTACGTGGGTATCTCGGATCCGGGCAAGACGAGCCTGCGGAAATTTGGATTGATCGAGGAGGATTTGGGGATGCTGTGGCTGGCGCCGGATCAACTGGTTTATTACGGCGACGCGTCTTCCTTTTCCGCCACGCGCCAGGAGCTGATCCAGATCGAGAGGAAGGCGGATGCGGGGAACACCTCGGCTTATTTCGGGGCGGTGCATGTCATTGCGCATTTCCAACATGCCGACGGGACGCGGCGGCGCATCCGTTTCCACACCGAAGGCAACTGGACGATGACGGCCAAGGCCAGGTCCTTGAACCGCCTGGCCGAGCGGATCGAAGCCTGGCGTCTGTCAGAACAGTGGAGCAGCAGAACCGTCGAGAAGTAGAGCGGGGGACCTTTGCGGCCGGCAGCGGGGATGGGGATAATCCTGGGACATGTGGGACTGGGTGAAGAAGTGGTTGGCGGCTCGGCGGCGGGCAAGCGACCCCCTGGGGCAGCGCGGCGAAAACTTGGCGGCGAGCTTCCTGCGCAATCAGGGATTCAAAATCATCGCGCGCAACTTCCGCTGCGAGCTGGGGGAAGTGGACATCATCGCCCGCGACGGAGCGACGCTGGTGTTCGTGGAAGTCAAGACGCGCGCCTACGACGATCCGACGCCGGAGGAACAGATCAACGCGCAAAAACGGCATCAGTTGACGAAGGCGGCGCGGCTGTATCTCTCGCGCTACGGCCCGCATCAGCCGCCGGCGCGGTTTGACGTGGTGGCGATCGTGTGGCCGCGCGGACGCGAAGCGCAGATTCGCCATACGCCCAACGCGTTCGAAGCGACGTTCTAACGTTCACGCGAGCCGATGATCGACACGCATTGCCATCTGACCGATCCGCGTTTGGCGGGGCAGCTTGAAGCAGTGCTGGCCCGCGCAGCGGCGGCGGGGGTCAGCGGGATGGTCACCATCGGCACGCATGCGGCGGATTGGGATGCGGCGTTGGCCGTGACGGCCGGGCGGAGCGGCGTCCGCTGCGCCCTGGGAGTGCATCCGAACTATTGCCACGAGGCCGAGTTGGCGGACCTGGCGAAGCTGCCGGAGCTGCAGAAGAATCCCGCCGTCGTGGCCCTGGGCGAGATGGGGCTGGATTATCATCACGATTTTGCGCCGCGACAAAGGCAGGCCAAGTTCTTTGAAGCGCAGTTGCAACTGGCCCAGGAGCTGGATCGGCCGGTGGTCATTCATTGCCGCGAGGCGGTGGCCGACTGCCTGGCGATGCTGCGAGTCGTCCCCAGGGTGACGGCGGTGTTTCACTGTTTTACCGGAAGCGAGGCCGAGGCGCGGGACGTTTTTGACGCCGGTCACCTGATCGGGTTCACGGGAGTGGTGACGTTCCGCAATGGGCAGGAACTGCGCCGCATCGCGGCCTGGGCGCCGGCGGATCGGATCCTGGTGGAGACCGATGCGCCGTACCTCAGCCCCGAACCGATGCGAAAACAGAAGATCAACGAGCCGGCGCTGGTGGTGCACACGGCGGCCGCGGTGGCGGCGGCACGCGGGATGGATCTGGCGGGGCTGGATGCGCTGACGACGGGCAATGCGATGCGGTTTTATCGGTGGGGGGAGTGAACCCCTGAACCCGCGGTGCTTCGCACCGCCGCTAAATCGTGCGCCTTGCGGCGCACGGTCAGCTCTGCAGGCTGATGGTGGCTTCCATGCGCGAATCCGGCAGGGGCACGTCGATTTTCTGCGCGGCGATGCCGGCCTTCTGTTTGGCCAGCTTGTCCATCAGCATCACCCAGGTTTCGCGCTGGAATCGCAGGACATTGATCGCCTCGTCCAGGGGCTCGATCTTGTGATTGATGTTGGCCTCGACGAGCTTGCGATAGGCGTAGCTGTAGAGCGCGGCCAGCTTGGGACACAAATCCGGGGCGATTTCGTGCTTGAGGGTGCAGAGCAGCTCGTTGACGATTTTCTGGGTGCGGGTGATCAGTAGAAAGCTCTGCTCGTAGTTTTGGCTGTTCAAGGCGACGCGGGCCTGCTCGCCAAAGCGGAGGGCGCCGTCGAAGAGCATGAGCTGGAGCTGCTCGGGCGTGGCGGTCAGGACCTTGGTGCGGAGATAATTTTGTGCGGCCTGCGGATTCATCGCCTGATTTGAATGACCTTGCGGTCAATACGAATATCGGCCTGGGGAGCAAAGGTAATTGAGCCTACAGATTAAAATAGCCGCCCAGCGCAAGAACTGCCGGTTGACGACCCACGGGATCAGGCGGCGGTCGAGGAGGAGGCGGAAGAGGAAGAGGAAGAGGAGGTGCCGGAGGTCGAGGTGGTGGTCGTTTTAGCGTTGTTGAAGGCATTCAGGATTGACTGCTGGCTTTGCAGTTGCGCCAGCGTGGTTTCCATGTTGGCAAACTGCGTCTCCAACTGGGTGCGCTTTTCGGCCAGGATGGCGTTGAGTTCGGTGATCCTGTTTTGGTACCCCTGCACGCGCGTGTCGATGGACTGGTTTTGGAGGGTGATGACGCCGTTGACGGGATCGGTCAATTTGTCCACGGCGTTGGAGAGGACGTTGCCCAGGCCGGTGGTGGCCTGGGTGAACAGTTTCTGCACGGCCGTCGGATCGTTGGCGAAGGCTTCGTCGAACTTGCTCTGATCGAAGTTGAGGGTCGGCGAGCTGGTGCTGGCGTCGGCGTTGATGGTGATGCCGATGTCGGCGAAGGTCTTGTACTGGCCCGCGCCCTGTACGACGGTGTTGAGCACGTCGTACATCGACTGGGAAATCTGTTGGGCGGTGGCATCGCCCAGCAGGACGGCGCCGGCGTTGGTGGTGGTGTCGAATTTCGTGTCGGTATCGATTTTGCCCACCAGGGAATTGAAATCAGTCACGAAGCTCTGGAGCTGCGTAACGACGCCGCTGGGGTCCGAAGTGACGCTCAGGGTGACGGGGCTGCTGCTGGCGCCGGCGAGGTTGATGGTGACGCCCTTGATCACGTTGGCGAGCTGATTTTTGCTGGAGGTGAGCAGCAGGGGCTGATTGCCGTCGCTGCCGCCCATGAAGACGGCGGCATCCTGGGCGTCGACCAGGTTGCGCACGTTGAGGCCGGTGGCGCCGGTGTCGATGAGCACGCGGCCGGCGGCGCCGGAATTGGTCGCCGTCAGCGACAGCCGATAGGGCGTGGCGCCGGTGCCGTCGTTGATGATGCTGGCCGTCACGCCAAAGCCGAGCTGGTTGATCTTGGTCTGCAGGGTGGAGAGCGTGTCGGTGCTGGTGACGGTGATGGTTTTCTGCATGGCCCCGTCGATGGTGGTGCCTGTGGCGGTGCCGGCGATGTTCAAATCGGCGGCGGTGGTTCCGCCCAGGTCGGTGACCTTGAGCTTGTTGGCGCCGCCGGCGGTATCGGTCAGGAGCAGGCCGTTGCCGTTGGCGTTGATCGACGCGGTCACGCCGATGTTCTTGGCGTTGATCAGGCGGATGACGTCGCCCAGGGTGTTAAACGTGCCGGCGCCCAGATCGACGGTGGCGGTGGCGCCGGCGGAGTTGGTGATCTTGAATTGCCCCAGCGAGACCGGATTGCCGGCGTTGTACGTGCTGAGCAGCGAGTTTTGGGAAACGTATTGATGTTGCAGATTGGCGCCGTCGACGGTTGGCGTGGAGGTGTCGAAGGTTCCGGCGATGCCCAGGTCGGCGGCGGTGGTGGAACTGACGTCGCCGATGACGAGGTTTCCGCTGCCGCCGCTGGAATCCTGGATTTGCAGGCCCGTCCCCGAAGCGTTCAGCGACGCGGTGACCTGCACGCCATCGGTATTGTTGTTGATGGCATTGAGGATATCACTGAAGGAGGTGGTGCCGGACAGATTGATGGTCCCGGAGTGCCCCGCGCGGTCGGTGATGGAGATGGTCCCCAGGGCCAGGCCGGACCCGCCTTGGAGCGAGGTGACGAGCACGGAATCCAAACCGGCGATGAGGTCGCGGCCGGTGATGGTGTTGCCGCTGGCGGCGCCCAGGCCGAGGTCGGCCGCCGCTTGCGAGTTGTTCTGCGCGGTGATGGTGAACGATCCACTGCCGCCGCTGGTGTCGCTCAGGCGGATGGAGGCGTTGTCCGGTGCGATGCTGGCCTTGAGCTTGGATCCGCCGGCGGTGTTGATGATGTTGAGCAAATCGCCGACGGTCTTGGCGCCGGCCAGGGAGACGTTGATCTGCGTGCCGTCGCTGACGGTGACGGTGAAATCGTTCTGGCCGGCGGTGGTGGTGCGGATGCCGTTGCCGTCGTTGAGCTGCGACACGGCGGTGGCGGTGGAGAGGTAATTGATGCTGGTGCCGGTGAGGGTATTGGAGGCGACGCTGGAGACGATGCCCAGGTCCTTGGCCGCGGTGCCTCCGCTGAGGTCTTGCACGATCAGATTACTGGTGGTTTTGCCGGTCTGGTCGGTGAGGACCAATCCATGGTCGGTCACGGCGGCGTGCACGCTGATACCCAGGGCGGTGTTGATTTTGTTGACCACGTCGTCGAGGGTGACGGCGTCGGAGGTGTCGATAGTTGCCGAGTTGCCGCTGCGGTCGGTGATGCGGAACTGGCCGCGGCTGACGCCGGCGCCGCCGTTGAGCTGCGACAGGGCCGTTTCGCTGGAGGCTTCTCCGCCGCCCTGTTCCAGCGTGATCGTGCCGGCGCCGACCAGGGCGTTGGAGGAGTCGGCAAACCCCTCGCTGATGCTCTGTTGGGTGGTGACCGTGCGCGAGACCTGGAACTGATAAGTTCCGACGGCCGCGTCCGTGCCGGTGGTGGCGGTCAGGACGGAGGTATCGCTGCTGCTGGCGGTGCTGCTCTTGAAGGTCTGCGGCAGGGCCAGCGCGTTCCCGACGGTCTGGATCGAGCTAAGCTGCGTTTCCAGGTCCTGATAGGCCGTCTTGACGGCCTGGGCGGAACTAATCTCGGTATTGAGGAGAGTGACCGGTTCGGAATCGATGGCGATCAACTCGTCGATGATCTGGCCGGTGTTGATGCCGCTGATGAGTCCGATGCTGGAAGTGATCTGGGCCACAGTGAGTTTTATCGTTCCAAATGCTGCCGCTTCATTGCTTAAGCCGCAGCGGGTTAATCGTCTAACACGCTGCCGCGGTACAAGAGAGACCAATCATGATTATTGGGGTCGGCGATGGCGGCTTCGAGGGCCCGGAGATCGGCGGCCATGCGTTCGACGGCGCGTGCGTCGGCGGCCAGACGGTCGCTGGTCCAACGGTCCACGAAAAACGCACACGCCAGGCGTACCATGCGCAGGCGATGCGCCGTCGCCAGCCATTGGGGCCGGGGGTCCTGTGACAGCTTGGCAAAGCGGCCGCCCATGTGGCGATTTATCGGAACTTACCCGCCGCGAAGTTCAGAAAAAGGCCGCTTTGGCTGTGGTCCCGGTTACCGTGCCCAGGGGCAAGGGGGTGTTGAAAAGGGGGCCGGCGCTGCGGTAGGGTGTCGGTTTATGCGAGGCGACGCCCGGGCAGCCGAACAGTTGCGGCCGATCACGATCACCCGGCAATTCACCCAAACGCCGGCGGGGTCCGTGCTTTGGCAGCAGGGACAAACCCTTGTGCTGTGCACGGTGTCGATCACCGCCGAGTTGCCGCCGTGGTTCAAGGAGGATCGGCCCGGCGGCTGGGTGACGGCGGAATACGTGATGCACCCGGCATCCACGCCGCAGCGCAAGGCCTGGCCCAAGATCGGGCATACGGATTCGCGCGGCACGGAAATCCAGCGGCTGATCGGGCGATGCCTGCGCGCGGTGGTCGACCTGAGCCGGCTCGGTCCGCACACCCTGGCGGTGGATTGCCAGGTTTTGCAGGCCGACGGCGGGACGCGCACGGCGTGCATCTGCGCGGCATACGTGGCGCTGCGCGACGCGCTGGCGAAACTGCCGCCGGAGTTTCCCCCGCCGCACGGCAAACCAACGACCGACCGCAACGGTCTGGTCCTGCCGCGTTACGATCCGGCGTTTTACAATCCCGCCGCCGCGCTGGTCGACCAGGTCGCCGCCGTCAGCGTCGCAGTCGTGGATGGGGAGCTTCGGCTCGACCCGGATTACGCCCAAGACTCGGCGGCGGAAGTGGATCTGAACGTCGCGGCCACGGCGGGGGGACGGCTGGTGGAAGTGCAAGGCTCGGCCGAGAGCGGGCGGGGCTTCGACCGCGATCAGCTCAACCGCATGATCGATCTGGCCCTGGCCGGATGCGCCAACATCATGGATCAGCAGCGGCGCTGCCTGCTATCATAGAAGACGGTTGGGCGACCATGTGGAGCGGTGTCATGAAATCGGTGGCACAGGTGGCGATGCTTGGGGCGGTGCTGTGGCTGGCCGCCTGCGCGGCCCAGCATCGGCCCGGTCCCACGGCGGCCGGTCCGGCGTCGGACGCGGGGGCGATGGCGGCGCCGACGGCCGCGGACGCAGCGGTGGACGCGCCCGCCGTGCCGCCGGAAGGGGCGATGTACACCCTCTTGTGCCTCTCGTTCACCGGGCCCGATCACATCGCTGATGCCACACGCATTAAACAGCAGCTCATCCAGCAGACGCAGCTGAAGGACTGGTACGTCGTTCACAGCCAAACCCAGAGCGACCTGTATTACGGCTACTACAAGACGCACGAGGACGTCACCCAAACCGAGGAATATGCTCGGGCTCACGCGGAGCAGGCGAAGATCGCGTCGCTGCACAACGACCAGGGGGAGAAGCTGTTTCCGATGGTGGTGTTCGTGCCGATCAACCTGCCCGATCCGCCGGCGCCCAAGGAGTGGGAGCTGTCGCGTAACCCGGGGTATTGGACGTTGCAGATCGCGATCTATCGGGACAGCCCGCGGCGCAAGCAGGCGGCGGTGGATGCGGTGCGGGATGCCCGTGCCCGCGGCATCGAGGCGTATTACCAGCACGGGCCGGCCGCCAGCGGCGTGTTCATCGGCTCCTGGCCCAAGGAGGCCGCCCACCAAAACGACGCGTCGACCCCGACGCAAGATCCGAACCAGCCTCTGCTGATTCTGTCCAATCCCATTGCGGGCATCGAGGACAAGGATGTTTACACCCAGGACGGACGGAAAGTGAAAGTGGTGATCGCCACCCTGGAAGTGTCGGACCCGACGCTGAAATCGGCAATGGCTCAGTATCCGTACACGTACGTCAACGGGGAGGTGATGGGCCGCACCACGCGGGACGGCAAGGTCATTCCCTACCCTTCGTGCCTGATCCCGGTGCCGCACGACGATAATCCCGACCAGCAACCGGCGCTTCCCGGTGGCGACGTGCCGGCGCCGGCGGAGTCCGGCCCGGACGGGTCGCGGTAGATGGGGAGCGCGATGCGCTTACTGATCGCCAGCACAAACCCGGGCAAGATACGCGAGTTTGGGCAGATGCTCGGCGGGGCGGGGATCGAATTCACCGACCTGACCCAACAAAGCCAACTTCCGCCGGTGCAGGAGACCGGCAAAACATTCCGCGAAAACGCCTGCCTGAAAGCCGCCGCCTACGCCAAACAGTTGAATCTTTGGGCGCTGGCCGATGACAGCGGACTGGCGGTGGATGCGTTGGCCGGCCAACCGGGCGTTCACTCCGCCCGCTGGGCGGAAATGCATGGGGCCGGGCGCGGCGACGCGGACAATAACGCCCTCCTCTTGCGCCAGCTTGCCGATGTTCCCGATGGGCAGCGCACCGCGCGATTCGTCTGCGAGCTGGCCCTGGCCGAGCCGGGGGGAAAGGTGGTGCTGACCGCCGGCGACAGCGTCGAGGGAAAAATCCTTCGCCAGGAGCGCGGGCACAACGGCTTTGGCTACGATCCGCTGTTCTTCGTGGAAGGCTTGGGCAAGACCACGGCCCAACTGGCGCCGCAGCAGAAACATCAGATCAGCCATCGGGGCAAGGCCTTGCTGCGCATGCGGCTGCTGCTGGAGCGATCGGGGTTGCTCCCGCGCAGCGGGATTTAGCGGCGGTGCGCAGCACCGCGGGTTCGCCCGGCCTCGCAGAATCACGGTCGCCTGTTTAGCGCGGCGATATCCTCTTCCGCCAAGGGGCGATCCGGTCTAAACTGCTGGTCATGAGCCGCATCCTGGTGGCGGTGAGCAGCCCCTACGCCGCGGAAAAGGTCGTGACGGCGGTGGCGGATTTGGCCAAGCGGCTGGCGGCCGAGGTGCTGGTCGTTCACGTCTCTCGCCCCAGCGGCGGACAAATGCGCCAACAGGAACAGGCCGAGGGGGAGGCGGCCGTCAGCCTGCTGCGCAGCAAACTCCAGCAGCTCGACGTGCCGGTACAAACGCTGCTGATGTTCAGCGAGGACATCGCCCGGGCGATTTTGAACACGGCGGCCGAGCACCAGATCAGCCTGATCGTGCTGGGGCTGACGGGGAAAAACATTTTTGCCCGCCTCCTCGCCGGAAACGTGCCCGTCGAGCTGATCAAGAACACGAAAATTCCCGTCCTGCTACTGCCGCCGGAGGGACCGGGCGCCCTTTGACGGCGACTCCCGTCGCGAATTTCAAAATAATTCTTTGCGCGCAGGGCAATCACGATATAATCCGCGGCTCGCGCGGTGACGATATATCGCGGGAGGCTTAACGGAGTCTTAAGAAATGGTCAACGGCGACGAACTCATGCCCAAGGAGTGCTTCTTCACCAAGGGCGTCGGCCGACACGCACAGAAGCTGATGAGTTTTGAGTTGGCGCTGCGCGACGCCGGCATCGAAACGCAGAATCTCGTCCGCGTTTCCTCGATCTATCCCACCACCTGCAAAATCGTCCCGATGAAAGAGGGCGTGCCCAAGCTCAAGCCGGGACAAATTACGTTCGTCGTGCTCGCCGAGGCGGCGACGGATGAACCCAACCGGCTGATTTGCTCCGGCATCGGCCTGGCCATCCCGCGCACCCACGCCCACGGCTACATCGCTGAGCACCACGGCTACGGCATGAGCGAAAAAAAGACGGAGGATCTCGTCGAGGACCTGGCCGCCACCATGCTGGCCACGACGTTGGGCATCCCCTTCGACGCCGACAAGAGCTGGGATGAGCGGGAACAGCAGTACAAGATGAGCGGCGACATCGTCAAAACCCGCTCGGTGGTTCAAACCGCCGAGGGCGACAAGAGCGGGCTGTGGACCAGCGTTGTCTCCGCCGTGGTCTTCATCCTCGACCCGACCCTGGTGGAAAGAGCGGGCGCTGACAAGGCGGTGGTTGAAAAAACCGAGCCGCGAGCAGTGTCGGCCACCGCATGACTTTTAGCCGCGTCGCGTGCGACGCGCTTAAATGTCAGCCGTCTGCGGGCTGCTGCTGGCTCAGACAGTGGATCGCCCCCAATCCCCAGATCAATTCCACGCAGTCGATGCCGATCACTTTGTGCTTTGGCAAATGTGACCGCAGAATTTCCATCGCCGTGCGGTCGTTATTGCGATTGCCGTAGGTCGGCACCAGAAGGGCGCCGTTGACGAAGTAGAAATTCACGTACGTGGCGGGGAGACGCTGGCCGGCGTGCTGAACCACGCCGGGCATGGGAATCTCGATGATTTCAAACGGCCGGCCATCCTGGTCGCGCAGGCGGTGCAATTGCTTGCGCACATCGCGTAAGACGGGGTAGTTTTCGTCCTTGGGATCTTCTTCGACGGCGACGACGATTTTGCGGGGGCTGATGAAACGGGTCAGGTCATCCACGTGGCCATCCGTGTCGTCGCCGGCGATGGAGCCGCTGAGCCAGCAAACCTTTTTCTGGCCGTAATAGTCTTTCAGATATCGCTCGATTTGGGATTTGCCCAGATCGGGGTTGCGATTTTTGTTCAGCAGGCAATCGGTGGTGGTGAGCACGGTGCCTTTGCCGTTGAAATCGACGGCGCCGCCTTCCATGACGATGTTGGGATAAAAAAGGGGAAGACCGAGGTGTTGGGCGATGTGCGTGGGGACGGCATCGTCGTCATCGTACGGCGGATATTTGCCGCCCCAGGCGTTGAACGCCCAATCGACGATGGCCAGGGACCGCTTGCCGCGGCTCTTTTTTACGACGAACGCCGGACCGTGATCGCGGCACCAGCTTTCGTTGGTCTTGACGTGGAAAAAACGAACGTTGCGCAGCGGACAGCCGTGCCGGGTGAGCCGCTGTTTGACGATCCGCTCATAGTTGCCGTTGGGGACGTTGAGGCAGAGGCGCTCGCGGGGGGCGATCTGGCGAAAGATGCGCGCCAGGTTTTCCAGCACGGCGTGGTATTTGCCGGGAAAGGAAATGCCCTCGGGCCGCGGCCAACTGAACCAGGTGGCGGCGTGTTTCTCCCATTCGGCTGGAAACGTATAGCCCAGGGATGCCGGCGTGGCTGCCAAAACTTGGGGCGGTTTTTCACGTCGCATCGACAAACCGTTTGGTCAGATCGCCGTACGCGTCGATCCGACGGTCGCGCAAAAACGGCCAGTGCGTCCGGCTGAATTCCACTTTTTTCAGATCGCAAGCGACGACCAGGACTTCCTGCTTGCCGGCTGAAGCCCGCCGGAGGATTTGTCCATCGGGCGCGGCGACGAACGATTGGCCCCAGAACTCGATGCCGTCCTTGCTGACCGCCTTGCCGCCCGGGCCGATGATTTTTTCCACACCGATGCGGTTGGGCACGCAGACGAAACAGCCGTTGGCCACCGCGTGACTGCGCTGGATCAGCTCCCAGCTTTCGTGCTGGGCCTTGCCGTACTGGGCCTTTTCGCGCGGATGCCAGCCGATGGCCGTGGGGAAAAAAAGAATCTGCGCCCCGGCCAAAGCGGTGAGGCGGGACGCTTCGGGAAACCACTGGTCCCAGCAGATCAGCACGCCGATTTTTGCGTACCGCGTCTTCCAGGCGCGAAATCCGGCGTCTCCCGGCGTGAAATAAAACTTCTCGTAGTACAGCGGATCATCCGGAATGTGCATCTTGCGGTACACGCCCAGGATGGACCCATCCGCGTCGATGACGGCCGCGGTGTTGTGGTACAGGCCCTGCGCGCGTTTCTCGAACAGCGAGGCGATGATGACGACGCGGCGTTTACGGGCCAGTTTTCCCATCGCATCGGTCGAGGGCCCGGGGATTTTTTCGGCCAGTTGGAAGAACCGGTGGTCCTCCACTTGGCAAAAGTATTGCGAGTGGAACAGTTCCGGCGTGCAGATGATCTTTGCCCCATTCTTGGCGGCGTGCTCGATCAGGTGAAGCTGTTCGGCCAGATTGGCGTCGCCGTCCGGCCCACAGGCCATCTGCGTCAGGCCGACGGTGACGATCGAATCCGTAGGTTTGTGGCGGGACTTGGCCATCTTTTCCCCTCTCCCCGGTATTTCCGGGGAGAGGGTCAGGGTGAGGGGTTCTTCTCCAAACAGCATTCCAAAATCGATTCCAGCACAGAATCCAGATGGTCGAACACATCCGAATTCTCAAACCGGATCAGTTTCAATCCACACTGATTCAGCTTTTGGGTTCGCAGCCGATCATACGCAGCCCGATCCGAATGCGAATCGCCATCCAATTCGACCGCGAGTTTGGCCGCGGCGCAATAAAAGTCAACGATATAGCCGTTCATCGCCTGTTGGCGGCGGAATTTGAAGGCTTCCCGTCTGCCAATTCCGCCCCGCGGCTTTTCACCCACCCTGCGTATACCAGACGATAAGCAGTTGCAGGATCACCTCAATAAACTTGACAATCGCCCGAATGGCCACTTTAGGCAGCCAGCCATTGCCTTCTCGGGGGGTCCTTTTCGACTGAACGATCTTTCCGGCAGCGGTGCTTTGCGGTCCGTTGGCAATGATCAGATTCTCCACCTCAACGTGAATTTGTGTGGTGCGCGTCCCGCTGATTTCTTGCATCACGGCCCACCGGCCCGCCGCCGGGCGGCGTGCCCGAAACCGAGCCAAGTATTTTACCGTCACTCCCAAACGCTCAAGCTCTCTTGTCGCTTGTGCCGCAAGAGCGAAATTATTTATATGTCCGGCGCGTTCCAGAGCCGCGGACCACGCGGCCGGGGAATCCTCTGGACGGCGGCAGTTGTCCTTTGATCGGGGGTGGTTGCTCATGGGCCAAACTCCGGTTGATCCCTCCACCGGATGGCCCGCCGTCACGTCAGTGTAGCGCTTAGAAATGAGAATCGCCCAGATTTGCCGGGCGAAAGTGTGATTCAGGTGTCACAGGAAATGTCGCATGTGACAATTGTCGCTACTCGCCATCATCGCGATTGTCCCATGCTTGCACCTCACCGGTCTCGCCGTCTTTGGTTCCGGCGGGCAGCGTGTCTCTACCCGCCTTTAACAGCCGTTTTGCAGCTACAAACTTCTTCATCCGGTAGAGGCTCTGCCGGTTGCAGCCGGCCGCCTGGGCGATTTGCTCATCTGTCCATCTGGGATGATCGGCAAGGGCCGCCAAAGCTTTGGCCTCTTTGCTCAATGCGCCTGGCGATGCGTTGGTCAGTTCCTCGGTGTCGGATTGACCGGCGTTGCCACGGCCGCCCGTCTGCCGGGGCGCGTCGTTGCGATCGCGACTCTTTGTACTCTCGTATTGCGCCGCTTTGGCATATTCAATTTCAAGCTCGGCTTGCACGGCATCGACATCACAGAAAAGGTCTTTCTGTAAATCTGAGAGCCATGTCGGCTTGGAAATCGAGGATGTTTTTTGCTTTCCATCCTGTTTTTGCAGGGTAAACACGCATTCTCCTCGCCGGAGTTTCTCACATTCTCCCTGAATCTGCGGATCTGCCTGTAGCCTTCCGCTCAGCCCCGGCCAATATTTCTCAACGGACGATGCGTCGCGGTCATCCAATGATTGCCCGGATAGGCACGGCCTGAGCGCCTCCGCGAAAAGGTGCCCCGCAATACCGTCCCCAGCAGAAAGGTCGGCATCCTTCGGCAACATCGTTTTCGCGCGGCGATACAGTCCGTCGGTGCGTTCGGCGGCAATAGCAATCCTTCGCCAAAGCGTCAAAACGGCGGCATGCGCGCTTGCATGAGATTTTTTTCCGAGCACGTACGGCGCGGCACGCGTGGCCGCGAAGGCCGGCAAAGCAGCCTGCAAGATACTCCGCGCTTGTTCGTTGCTGTCGTGCTCCTCGCATTCTCCGAGCAGGGCCAGGAGAGATTTGGCCCAGCTATCGACGCTTTCGGCAGCATCCCAAGAACATAGGTGCCGAATGAGGTAGAGGAATGATGTCGCTTCATCATGCGCGATATCAACCAGCGTTGCCGTTATTGCCGATTCGTCTTCCGCCGCCGCGCGGAACGCCGATTGGGCCAATGGTGCGGCGCCAAAATTCGCCCATTGCCGAAGTATCGCAATCAGTTTTTTCCTGATCGGATTCCATTCCCTCGCCGTCCGCTCCCACGGCTTGGAGCCGCGCAACCCGCTGTAGATCCAAGACAATGCTGGCGGAATCCCGCTTCGTGGGGCTTGCCCCGGCCGATACGCCTTGAAGCCGTTGGCGATGCGCCGCCGTGGTCCCTCGTCACCGTTATTGCTAGTGAAAACGTAAAGCGGTCCTACGGGTAATCGAGCGGCTATTGCGCTGCGCTGGAGACTTCGGATTAACTCGTCCTCGTTTTCGAAGGGGTTGCCCGCGTCGTTTGCTTCGATACTTCCGATCAGACAATCAATTTCGTTCTTGAACACAGTTCACCGTCCTTTGATCGGGCCGACGCCCCGCAGGCAGCCCGACGGTGAATCAAACTGCGCTGCAGGGTGTCGCTTGGCCGGGCGGTTGCAATCCGCGTCGGCAGTCCCGATGTCTGATTTTACTTCTGCCGCCTATCCGCCTCCAAACTCGAGTGGTGTCCTAACTTGCATTTTGTGCTGGATCGAATCACCCCGGCGACGGCTGCGGGCGTGACGCATCATATTGGGGAACTGGACGAACTCTTGAGCGCGATTAAACTATTGCGGCGACCTGCGCACGTAGTATCATTCCAACGAGGGTTTTATGAGAATTTCACAGATCGCAGCGGCGGGATTGCTTTTGATTTTCACGTCGGTTGCTTGGCCGCAGATCTCACCAGAGGAAGCCCAGAAGAGGCTTGAGGAACGAGAGGCCGCACGCGCCGCGGCAGCGACGCAGCCGGCCGCCGATGCCGAAGAAGTGGCCACGCTGAAATCGATCATCAAAGATCAGAGGACGGAGATTGACGAATTGAAGGCGCAGGTGGCGGCATTAAAGCGACAGCTATCGGCCGCCAGTGCTCCCGCAGCCAACCCCACAGCTAACCCTGCGGCCAAGCCGACGCCAACAGCGCCGAAGGGAAAGCTGGCAAAGGGCATGACCAAAGAGCAGGCTATCAAACAGATTGGACAACCACCGCGATCAGACGAAACGGATGCTAATGGCCAGGAAGTCATCACGTGGTCGATTCGTGAAGTCGACATGCTTCCGGATGCCGGCGGCCGAACGCACGCCAGGGTTTACGAAAAAGAGCGAATAGACGCCACGTTTCAGGATGGGATTCTTTCGGATTTCAACGATCAGGTTTTCACGCCCCCAAATTGGATTTCTGGCAACTAGCGGGTGTTTGGTTACCCGGTGATTTCAAATTTGGACACTACCCAACGTCGCCTTGACGGCGTGCAGAATGGTCCGCTTCACGTCGCCGGGCAGCATCGGCCAGGCGTCCAAAACGCTCCGTAAGTCGCGGTCGTTTTCCGGGTTTAGTGACAAGCCAGGTGACAAGGTTGGATCGGGCGTCGGCGTAACTGTCTGCCGATTGGCGGTTTGAGTTTTTTCGGCGAGAGAATTTGAATCCATTAAACTGGCGGTCGCGGAGGATGTTCCAAAGGATGATCTCCGCGGGTGTACCTTCTTTGCGCATTTGTCTGGCATGCTGGAGCAGAATCGGATCAATACGGTTTGATCGCATGGGTGCCCCTCGCCCCGCCCCTCACCCTGACCCTCTCCCCGGGATACCGGGGAGAGGGGAATGGGAGCCGGCGCTTAGCGTGAGGATGAATCGCTCGACATTCTCCGCCGCGTCGCCGATGCCGGTCTTGGTTTGGTAGTCAATCTCGGCCAACAAATCCACGGCGCGGGCCAGGCCGCCCTGGCCGAGGGACTTTACCGTCTGGATGAACGGCTGCTGAAGCTCGCGGGGCCAGATGCGCAGGGTTTGGCAGATCGCCGGGGGACTCTCTCCGTCGCGGAGCATGGCCAGGGCTTTGCGGACGTTTTGCAGCCAGAGGCACAGCCAGGTGACGGCGCGGAATTCGGCGGAGGATTCGCTCTGGACGAGTTGCCGCCAGCGCCTGAGCGCCTCGGCGGTGTTGCCGGCGGCCAGGGCGTTGGTCAGGTCCCACATTTCGCGTTGGCGTTGAAAGACGACGGAGCCAGCCACGTCGTCCGGGCCGATTCGCGCCGAGGCGGCGCCTAGGGCCAGCTTGGCCAGCTCGTTGTCGATGCGGCCCAGTTCCTGACCGAGCAACTCCACCAGAAGGCGGGCGGCATCCGGCGCCAGCGACAGGCGATGCACGCGCTTGGCGCGGTCGACGGTCCAGGCGAGCAGGTCCCGCGGCGGCTGGCAGGGGATGATTTGGCCTTTCTTTTGGATCGTCTTGTAGATGCGTTGATTGGCCGGAAGGGACTGGAGACGCAGGATCAGCGCGGCGTTGCCGGAGCAGGAGGCGACGTACTCCTCGAGCTGCTCGCGGAAGCGGGAGATGAACGGGTCGGCGTTGCGGACGACGACGGCCTTGGCGTCGCCGAACAGGGCGAAGCTGCGCAGCTCGTCGAGTACGTCGGCCAGCTCGGCGGTTTCGCCGTCGATATCGACGCGCTGGGTGCTGGGCGGAAGCTGAGCCAGAATGTCGGCCAGGGCTTCCTGCTGCAGCAGGCCATCGGCACCCACCAGGGCGTAGACGGGCTTGGGCATCGCCTGGGGTTGTACGCGGATGAAAATAAAGCGTCAACGAACCGGAGGCGGGGGGCTTTCGTTGTAAAAGAAATCCGTTACACTCGCGGGCGTACGGAGCCGCCCGCGCACCCGGGCTGGGAGAAGCCATGTCCAATCCCTATGCGTCGTTTTGCGAGGACTTTTACGTCAACATGCGATTGGGCTCGCAACTGAATCTGCCGCACCAGCGGGAGACGGTTTTGCAGTTTTTCGAGCGCGTGCAAAAGGAATTTCCGTGCATGACGCGCTTCCGCAAGAATGACAACGGCGAGTTGAACCTGGAAGAGGACCGTTCTCTTCAGAATTACCGGTGGGTGAGCCTGGAATCGCGGCGGCTGAGCAGCGGATACGTCAATCCGCCGACGGTGGAAGAGGCCCTGCGGTTGCACCAGTTCCTGCTGAAACTGGCGCCGTATCATCTGGGGATCAGCGGCGTGGAGATCGACTACCTGGACGTGCAGTTCGGATTCGACCTGTCGTTCAGCGGCAACCACGACGAGATCATCGCCGAGAGCCTGCTGGCCGATTCGCCGCTGGTCTGCCTGAGCGAGGAACCCGACGCCAAGGCGGTGGATTTTCAACCGACGGTGACGGTGGCCCTGAGCGAGGATTGCCGGTTGCAGGCCCGCCTCGACATCGTGACGCGCACCAACAGCTACCAGGTGCGCACGGGAGATTATTCGGATGACGTGATCAGCGTCTACTTGATCCTGCGGCGCTACTGGGGCGACCGGCCGCGCGAGCCGATGGAGCAGTTGTTCGCCCAGATGAGCCAGCGTGCCGAGCAGTTGTGCGACCGCCACCTGCTGCCGAGGGTGATCCGCCCGATCTCGGCGGCGATCGCGTCGCGGTCGTAGCCTCGCGGCCCTGGCCCAATGGAACTGACCGATGCCGGCCGAATTCACAGGCGTGGAATTGGATCGTCAGGTGCGGCGGCATTTGTCACGGCTGATCGAGCGGCTGGCGTTGGATCGGTCGCAGTTAACGGCGCCGCACGAAGGGCCGGATGCGTCGCCTTTGGCCGAAGGCACAGCGGCCGTCGCGGCGGCGATCGCGGCGGCGCAGCGGCTGGAGGCGAATCTGCGCTCTGACCAACCGCCGCAGCATGGATCGCGGGATGCTTGAGCGCATCCCAGCGGAAGGAATCCTATGACCGACGCACAGCCGAATGCCGCAAGCCAACAGGCCGACTCCGGGCCGATCGTCGCGCACGGGGGGCGGTACTACCGCGCGACGCGCTACATCATGGCGAGCATCCTGGTCATCTACGGGCTGCTATCCATCCGCGACGGCTTCTACCGATATCCGCACTGGTCGGATCTCTATCCCAACGAAAAAGAAAAAACGGCCTGGGACATCGGGCTGAACAAGGCGCTGGGAATCCTGCTTCCTCCACTGGCCCTGGTCATGCTGATTCGCATGTTCCGCAAATCGCGCGGCGAGTACCGGCTGGAGGACGACGTGGTGTACATTCCCGGCCATCCGCCGGTGCCGCTCGGCAAAATTCAGATGATCCACCGCGAATTGTGGGACCGCAAGGGGATCGCGCTGGTCGATTACGATTTGAGCGATGGCAGGCCGGGGGCCCCGCCGGGACAGCGCGGCACGTTCCGGCTGGATGATTTCGTTTACGACCGGCCGCCGACGGACCAAATCTTCGAGGCCATCGAAGCGGCGCTGCTGACGACGCGCGGCGAGGGTTCGGCGGTTGCACCGCCCAAGCCGGCCGCGGCGCCAAGCAAAGCAGCGGTTGCGCCCGCGGCGCCCAAGAGCGTTGCCGCGTCGGCCAAGCCGGCCGGGCCTGTCAAGCCGGCGGCAGCGATCAAACCGGTTGTAGTTGCCAGACCCATTTCGCCAGCCGCCAAACCCATGGCGCCCGCTGCGCCGGCCAAACCGACGGTGCCGCCGTCCAAAGTCGCAGCGCCGCCGGCAACCAAGATGCCGCCGCGGCCGGGGACCAATCAATAGATAGTTGGTCTTGGAGGGCGAACCCGCGGTGCTGCGCA
>DBZL01000064.1 GCA_002311745.1 Phycisphaerales bacterium UBA1161
TCCATCAACACCACCGGCAGCTACACCCTGGCGGCCAGTGATGGCAGCTTGATGTCCGGTACCTCCAATGGCTTCATCGTAGCTGCCGCGCCGGCCACTCATCTGCTTTATCTCCAGCAGCCCACCAACGCCCTCGCCGGAGCGTCGATCAATCCCGCCATCGTGCTGCAGTTGCTAGACCCCTACGGCAACCTCGTCACCAGCGACAACTCCGAGGTCACTCTCCTGGTCCA
Organism: Phycisphaerales bacterium UBA1161; assembly: GCA_002311745.1. GTDB lineage: Bacteria > Planctomycetota > Phycisphaerae > Tepidisphaerales > Tepidisphaeraceae > UBA1161. The sequence goes on from DBZL01000064.1 coordinate 234, forward strand.
TAGCGGGCCGGGAGAGCTGGCGGGAACCGTGACCCTCGCGGCGGTCCATGGCGTGGCGACGTTCAGCGATGTGACCGCACAGATCGCCGGCAGCTATACGCTCACCGCCAGCGACGGCGGATTAACCGCGCCGGTTTCTGACAGCTTCAGCATCCGTCCCGCCGCCCCCGCCAAGGTCGTTTTTGTCCAGCCGCCGACCGACGTGACGGCCGGCAACACCCTCAGCTCCACCGTCGTCCTGAACGTGGAAGATCCATTCGGCAACCTGATCACCACGGACAACTCCACGGTGAGCCTGTCCGTGGCCAGCGGTCCCGGCAGTCTCAACGGCACGCTCAGCGTTGCCGCCAGCGGCGGCGTGGCCACCTTCAGTGACCTTTCCCTGCAGACCGCGGGCCTTTACACGCTGCTCGCCTCGGACGCCACGTTGGCTTCGGCCACCTCGGACGTCTTCACCGTAACTCCCGCCGCCGCCGCCAAGCTGGTCTTTGTCCAACAGCCGGCCGACGTTCCCGCGGGCCAGACCCTGGGGCCGGCCATCATCGTCGATATCGAAGATCAATTCGGCAACGTCGTCACCAGCGACAACTCCAACGTGACCATCTCCACCGCCGGGGGTACGGGAACCCTCGCCGGATCGGCCACGACGGTCGCGGCCCAGAACGGCGTGGCCACCTTCAGCGACCTCTCCTTGCTGGACATCGGAACCTACAGCTTGCAAGCCGCCGACGGCGACTTGGCCCCCGCCGCCTCCAACAGCTTCACCGTCAGCCCCGCCGTGGCTTCGCAAGTGAGCCTCGTCCAGCAGCAGTACACCGCCCCCGCCTATGGCATGGTCTGTCCCTATCTGTGCGTGGCCGTCGAAGACCTCTTCGGCAACTCCGTTACCGATGACACCTCCTCCGTCACCGCCTCCATTCTCTGGGGCCCCGCGGACGCACAACTGCTGGGAAAATCCACCGTCCCCGTCCTCAACGGTTACGCCACCTTCGACAACCTGAGGCCCAGTCGCCCCGGCGACTACCGCTTCGCGTTGACCGACGGCGATCTGACCAAGGCCGTGAGCGGCACCTTCCACGTCTACAACATCCCCTTGAACTGGCGTTGGTGGTACGGCGACGTGCCTTTTAGCGCCCCGGTGCTGGTTACGTCCGCCCATCCGCCCATCGTCACCGGCTCCGCCGCTTCCGCCTCGCCCAAAGCCGCCGCCCCCTTCGTCGCCGCCGGTATTCCATCGCAAGTAGGCTCCGATGCGGTTGCACCAACGTTGTCCACCCATGCAACGGATGCGCTGGCAACATCCAATGACCTTCTCAAATAGCGTGCGCGGGAGGGAGTGAATGTTTTCGACCCCAGCTGGGAATTGTGTTCAGGGACCCGCCGAATTTTCGAGAATGTAGACCCAGAACAAACTCGGCAGGTAGGACTCGAACCTACAACCAGCCGGTTAACAGCCGGCTGCTCTACCATTGAGCTACTGCCGAATATTCCTTTCTCTGCGTCTGCAGCCAGCCGGTTAATCCCGACAGGTCGGGACTTTACCCTTGAGCTACTGCCGAATGCATCTGTTCTATCGGCAAAGTAATTTGGGAGTCAAGCAAAAGTCCAGGTGGGAATACCGCATTTAAAGCGCGGATTTCGCTTGCCGGCATGGTCGCATCGCGGTCCAGCGGTGCTGGCGGACCAAGCCGCGCGGGGCAGCGCTGGCCGGCCAAAATCGCGCACCGAAGAATCCCGGCTTTAGCCTTCTTAACTTGTTGGGCGAAATTGCATTATCCCTCCCCCGTTCGTGCGTTTCTGCGCTGCGCCGCAGCGGGTGGCACAGAATCTGCAAGAGGAATTGTGGATTGGTCGATATAGGAACTGGCCGAGTCGTTCGAGGCTTCCTATGTCGCAGTCCGCCGCCCTGCCGCAGTGTTGTTCGCCGGAAGCATTCAGACTTCTGGCAAGGCAGGTGCAGTCGCTGGATTCTCCCGACGCGCTGGTTCAGGGGGCCATCGCCATTGCGATGTCGCAGATGCGGGACGTGGATGCCGCCGCGCTGGACGCTCAGCTCCAAAAATACGCCGACACCATCCGCAAGCGTGTGCGCGGCCCGCAGACGCAGGCGGTGATCGCGCATCTGCACGACGTGCTATTTGAAGAAGAGGGATTCGCGGGGAACACCGAGGATTATTACAACACGGCCAACAGTTATCTGCCCGCCGTTCTGGCGACCAAGCGCGGTCTGCCGATCACGCTGAGCCTGATCTACAAGGTTGTCGCCGAACGGTTGGGCCTTCGGACCTGGGGCGTGGGATTGCCGGGACATTTTCTGGTCGCCCTCGAGGAGCCGCCGCAAACCTTGCTTTTGGTCGATCCATTTGCCAAGGGGCGCATTCTCACCAGGGAAGAAGCTCATGCGCGCATCCAGGAGCTGTTTGGTCCGGAGGTTCCGTGGACGGAGGACCTGCTTCGGCCCGCGACCAACCGTCACTGGTTGACGCGAATTCTGCAGAATTTGCTGCACATCTTCGGCACGAACAACCGCTACAGCGACGTCGCCGCGGTGCTGGAAATGGAGATGCTGCTGTGGCCGAACCAGGACCACTTGCAGCGCGATCTGGCCCTGGTGCTGGCGCGGATCGGTCTGTCGCGGCCGGCCAGCCTGTGGCTGGATGCCTACCTCCGCAACAACCCCGACGATCCGCAAAAAAGCGACCTCAAGCAGCTCTTGGACGTGCTGTCGAACTGATCCCTCGGGGCATCCCCTCGCATTTCATCGCTGGATCGATGTAGCGCCGCCGATTCCGCTGGTTTGCTGCGCTCTGCAATCGATCAGCTCCACCGCCCCCGCCGCCGCCAGCGCATAAATGGCGTACGCCAGGGCGCGCTTCCACCTCGGCCATGCACGGACCGGACGATCCGGAGGCGCTTCAACCGAGTCATGATGATTATGGCGCGACATGATCGTTCGTCGGCTCGTCGGGCCGCGTGGCGGGGTCGGCGACGGCCTCCCGCAGCAGCGGCGCCAGGATCACCGCGGAAAAACGGCGCGACGTTGTGCCTAGATGATCGCCCCAATTCCCCAGCTTTGCCCACTGCACATCATAGGACCGTTGAACGAGCCTTTTGTAAAGCTCGGGATCGCCGCGTGGCGGCCGCACGAATCCGCCGTAGCCGGCCGCTTCGCACATGACCCCGTCGATCGTTCCGAACATTTGGGTCCCCGTGCATAGAACCAGGCCGTCGTACCGGCTGGTGAAGGCGTAGGCGCGGCCGCGCACGTGACGCAGCGCCGCGGAAAGATCGTACTGCGGCGACAGGGCCGGCGCCAGCAGCAGGACCGTGTCCACCATGACGTGGTCGGGGAGTTTTTCCAGCGCCCAGACCGCCACGCCGCAGCCGCCGCTGTGGGCCGTCAAATAGATGGGCGATGCCGGATCCGCCCGCGTGTGGGCGACGATCATGTTGGCGATTTTTTGCGCTTCGGCGTGATTGCGGTCCCAGGCGCACAGGGCGTGGAAGCCTGGATCATTATCGGTCCAGTCGTAAACCACGATCGCCGCCGCCACGCCGCCGTTTGCCAATCCCGCCAGCAAGCGCTGATCGCAATGGCGATAACCCGCGATACCGGGAAGATGGATCAGAAGCGGACCCTCGGCCGGCGCCGCCGCGGGCGCCGCCGGCATTACCTCAGCCAGGCGAGTTGTCGCCTCCGCCGCCGCCACGGCAGCGAACACCCCCACCATCGACAACGTGACCCCGAGCCAAATTCGACAACACACCATGTGCCATCCTCGAACGCCAAAGGCGCCGCAACGCCACCGCGCGGGTTTATCGGTTATACGCATGCTTGAGAGAATCGATCAAGCCAGGAATTCAAAACGCATCTCCGAAGCCGCGCGTTTGAAACCGCCGCCCACCTCCGCCGGCGATTCTCAGGGCTTCATGCTCGAGCTATGACCGGGGAAAACATTGGCCGACGGATCCAGATAGTGTTTGGCGTAATTGACCGCGACGCACGCCTCCCCAAAGCCGGTGGCGATCAGTTTGAGCTTGCCCGGAAACGTCGCGATGTCTCCCGCGGCAAAAATCCCCCGCCGGCTCGTGCCCATCGTGAAATCCACCTTGATCGCCCCGCCCTCGGCCTCCAACCCCCACTCCTTGATCGGTCCCAGCGAATTGTGAAAACCGATGTTGACCAGAAGCGCATCGATCTCGAGCGTCTGCTCCTGGTTGGTGTGGTTGTCAAAGATGACCGCTCGCTCGACCTTGCCGGTTCCCTCGATTCGCCGCAGCTCGCAAGGCGTCAGGATGCGCGTCGGACCGCGACGCATCTGCTCTACGCTCTGCTCGTGAGCGCGGAATTGATCGCGCCGGTGAATCAGCGTGAGGCTGGCCGCCGTCGAGCCCAGGGCGTTGGCCCAATCCACCGCGCTGTCGCCCCCGCCCACGATCAACACCCGCTTGCCTTTGAATGCCCCAAGGTCCTTGACGAAATAGTGAAGCCCCTTGTCCAGATAGCCCGGCGCTTCCTTCAGCGGCAGCATCTTGGGCTCAAACGCGCCGACACCGGCGGCAATCAGCACCGAGCGCGCCGCGTGGACGGTTGACTGCGTATGTAGACGAAAGACTTCCGAAGCATCCTGCTCCAACCGCAGCACCCTTTCGCCCAGGCATACGCAGGGATGATATTGGTTAGCCTGGTCGATGAGCTGATTGACCAGGTACTTGCCAAGAACTTTGGGGAAGCCGCCGACATCGTAGATATATTTTTCCGGGTAGAGGACCGCCACCTGACCGCCCAAAACGTCCAAGGAATCGATGATCTTGACCGACATGCCGCGCAAGCCGGCGTAGAATGCGGCGAACAGCCCCGTCGGCCCCCCACCGATGATGGCTAGGTCCACCATTTTTTGATGATCGTTTTTATCGTTCGACATCGCCGTGCATTGTAAAAAGTCATGCCGGGACGGCAGCAACATGCCCGGCGACACCGTAACTATCTAATATCTATAAAACATTTATCTTATGACCGTTCCACGTGGAACAGCGGCTCGAACCTGTTGCCTCTGAGATCGGCGTTTACGATTACCACGTCGGCGCCACGCACCCGTCCTCCCGATGCTTCTATTCCGCTCTCACTCCCAGTTTCTGCAGCAGCTCATCAAACTGATCCAAGGACGTGTAATGCAAGATGAGCCGCCCTTTGCCTTTGGATCCCGAGCGCACCTGCACGCGCATGCCAAGCTGTCGACTCAACGATTTTTCCAAGTCCAACAGATGCGCCGTGGCACCGGTCGCGCGCCGAGCGGATGGCACCGGTGGCTTGGACTCCAGCAGCCGTTCCAGGTTCCGTACCGACAGGCTTTGCGAGACCACCATATCCGCCAGGCGCTGTTGTTCAAGGATGTCAGCCACGCCCGCCAGAAGCTTTGCGTGGCCGACGCTCAGTTGTCCATCGCGCACCTTGGCTCGCACGGGCTCGGCTAAGTCCAGAAGACGCAAATAGTTGGCGATGCTGCTGCGATCTTCACCCATTCGCCCGGCCAACTCCGCCTGGGTCAGCCCCAATTGTTCCATCAGCACCCGATAGCCCTGGGCCCGGTCGATGGGATTCAGGTCCTCGCGCTGGATGTTCTCGACCAGGGCGATCTGCGCCTGGGTCATACCATCGACCTCACGAACGATGGCTGGCACATGGGTCAACCCAGCGAGCTTGGCCGCGCGCCATCGGCGCTCGCCGGTGATCAGCTCGTATCCATCGCCATGGCGGCGAACGATCAGCGGGTGAATCATGCCGGACGATTTGAGACTGCCCGCCAGCTCGGCAATCGCCGCTTCGCCCATGTTTTTCCGAGGCTGATGGGGATTGGGGCTGATCGCGTCAACGGCAATCTGCAATGGCTGGCCATCGCCTGTGGGCTGGGCGATTCCCTCTTGGGCCACCTGGGCAACCCCGGGCGGGCTAAGCTCCTGCTCCACGGGCAGGGCGGACATGGAGATTAAACTGCTAAGTCCGCGGCCTAAACGGGGCTTCGATTTATGCGATTGAGGCATGACAAGGACTCCTTTCCTTGACTCTGCAAGGGCGTGATGTTCCACGTGGAACTTCGCGGCGGGGAGATTACCATTGGCGCGCCGGCAACGCAACAACCCGGAACTATGCGTTTGGCAAACCCCCGATCATCCAGTAGCAAAGCACAACAACCGCCAAGCCATCAGCCCGCCAAGGACCGCATTGCCGAAAAACCGCGATACGCGACCCTCCCCAGTGCCATGAATCCAATTTCGACCTGGCGAAATGCCGTCTGTTTTTCACAATATGTTTTATATTTATTAATCCTCGTCCACCGCGAGCCAAGGAGCCCAATCTGGAACGCCCACGCACGCCCGATATAATCCGCCGCCTATGCCGTTCACCCTCAGTCCCGCCACAAACGACCCGATGACCCCCGAGGCGGGCGTCGACGCGCAGAATCGCTGGACCCTGAACTTCGGCCCGCAGCATCCGGCCACGCATACCACCCTCCGCCTCGTGCTCGAACTAGACGGCGAACGCATCCTGCGAGCCACCCCGCACATCGGATACCTGCACAGCGGTTTTGAGAAACTGGGCGAGCACCTCAACTACAACCAGTACGTCACCATCGTGGATCGCATGGATTACTCGGCTCCGATCTACAACGAGCTGGCCTGGCACCTGGCGGTGGAAAAGCTCATGGGCATCGAGTTGACGTCGCGGTGCAAGGCGCTGCGGACGATCGCCGGCGAGCTGGGGCGCATCCAGTCACACCTGCTGTGCGTCGGCGCAGCCGGGTTGGATTTGGGCGCCTTCACCGCTTTCCTTTACGGCTTCAACGAGCGCGAGGTGATTTACGACATCGTCGAGTTCATGTCCGGCCAGCGTTTCCACACGAGTTGGACGCGGGTGGGGGGCTTGAACATGGATCTGCCCGATGAGGGCGTGTTCAAGCGCATGGTGAAGAAGTTCATCAACGACGACATGCCCAAAGCCATTGCCGATCTGGAATCGCTCTTGAACAAGAACCGCATTTTCGTGGATCGCACCAAGGGCGTGGGGGCGATCAGCCGCGAGGAAGCGATTGCCTGGAGCATGTCCGGCCCGATGGCCCGCGCCAGCGGCGTGCGCCGCGACATCCGCAAGGACGAGCCGTACCTCTGCTTCGCCGACAACTGGGACGGGCAGGGGGCCCCGGCCGTGGACTTCAAAGTCCCCGTGATGACCACCGGCGACGCATACGCCCGCTACCTGGTTCGGCTGGAGGAGATGAGACAGAGCCTGGCGATCATCCGCCAGCTCATCGACAACATTCCCGCCGGCCCGGTCAACGTCAGCCCCGAAGGCAAGGAAGTTCTTCCCCCCAAGGATCAGGTCTACAGCAGCATCGAAGGGTTGATTCAGCATTTCGAATTGATCATGACCAACCGCGGCTTCGAAGCGCCCAAGGGCGAAGCGTACGGCTGCATCGAAAGCGCCAGCGGTGAGCTGGGCTACTACATCGTTTCCGCCGGCCAGGCCGTTCCCTGGCGCGTGCGCACGCGCCCGCCGTGCTTCATCAACTACCAGGCGTTTCCCAAGCTCATCGAGGGGCACATGGTTTCGGATGTCGTGGCCGTCCTGGGCAGCATCAACATCATCGCCGCAGAACTGGACCGATAACATGGCATGGATTTCAGAGGACCGTCGCACCGCAGCCGTCCAGCGCCGAGCCGAACCGTATTTGACGGAGGCGATGAAGGCGCACCTGGCCGAAAAATATTTCCCGCGCTATCCGACCAAGCGCGCCGTCCTGCTGCCGGCGCTGCACGAAATTCAGCACGCTCACGGGTGGATTCCACTTCAGGCTTTGGAAGAGCTGGCGACCTTTTTGGAACTGGCCCCGGCGGAGGTGCTGGATACCGCCACGTTCTACGAGGAATTCTGGCTCAAGCCCAAGGGACAATACCTGTTGCAGGTTTGCCGATCGCTGGCGTGCGAGATTTGCGCCTCGCGGCAGTTGACCGAGCATCTGGTCCGCAAATTGGAGATCGAAGTGGGGGAGACGACGCCGGATGGGCGGTTCACGCTGGTGGAACTGGAATGCCTGGGCGCCTGCGGAACGGCGCCGGTGATGCTCATCAACGACGTGTTGCACGAAAATTTGACCGTGCCAAGGGTGGATGAACTGCTCGCCGGCCTGCCGGCCGATCCGCGGAATTATCGCGATCCGACGGCGACGTGGGACGATGCCCAGGGGCACGGATGAACGGCGCAGCGCGGAGCTTGTTGCCGATCGTGCTGGTCGTCGCGGTCGCGGCGGCGGCGGGGTGGTGGATCTTCTGGACCTATTTCGACACGTATCACCTGGCCACGGTGAGCCAGGGCGTGCTGTATCGCGACGGCGCGCGAACGCTGCATCAGTTCCAACTCGCCGCCAGAAAGACGCACATCCGAACGGTCGTTTGTCTGGCCGATGATCAGGAAATCCAGCGCTGGCCGTTTACGGATGAGCTGGCCTATTGCAAAACCGCGGGCATCGATGTGGTCCGCGTGCCGGTGCCCCTGGGCGGCTGGCCCAGCGGCGATCAGATCAAGCAGTTTCTGGCCGTTGCAACCGACCCGGCCCGCCAGCCGGTCCTGGTGCACTGCGCCCAGGGCGTCCGCCGCACGGGCATGATGATCGCCGCCTATCAGCGGTCCGTCCTGAAATTCGATCAGGAAAAAACCGTCGCCTCCATTCTCAGCTTCGGTCACAGTCAGCGGACGGTCGGTGATGTCAAGCGATTCATCGAGCACTATGATCCTGCAGCGCAGACGATGACCGCCCAGCTACCCGCTTCCACGGAATAGCCATGGAAAAGAAACTGACGATCCAGCTTCCCAAGTCGATGCCGGCGAGCAACGATTGTCTGCCGCACGCGGCGATGAATCTGGGCTCGCCGCGGAGCAGCGGCACGCGGCCGCCGGCCGGCTCGGTGCGGCGATTGGTCATCGAGCCGCAGCGCGATCACTGGGTGCTCTACCGCTTGGACGACGCCGGCGGATTCGTCGGCGACACCTGCCACGGAACGCTCCAGGACGCCATCGCCCAGGTGAAGAAAGAATTCGGCGTCGATATCCAGGCGACATGAGCGACAGGGCCAGCCATCCACGCAAGCACCTTCCCGGCAAGGGCCTGTGGGGCTGGCTGGGCCGCCAGGTCGGGCATGTGAAAAAAGCCCTCAGGACGGACGTCGCCGCCTCAAAGACCCTCTATCGCGACTCCCGCACCGAGGAACAGCCCCTCCCACAGGACCCCAAGATCAAACTGCGGCGAACCATCATCGATGAAGTGATCGAAGAGAAACGCAAACAGGATTAGACGAACCCATGGCCTACAACGAACCGGTCCTGACCAAGCGCATCGACCCCGATCCGATCAAGCGCAAGCTGCATTGGTACGACGACTACGTCGCTACCGGCGGTTACGCCGCCCTGCGCAAGGCCCTGGAGATGAAGGCGGACGACATCATCAAGATGGTGACCGAATCGGGCCTGCGCGGCCGCGGTGGGGCGGGGTTCCCCGCCGGGCAGAAATGGTCCTTCATCCCCAAGGAGAAGAAAGGCCTGCATTACCTGGCGGTTAACGCTGATGAATCGGAGCCGGGCACCTTCAAGGACCGTTACCTCATCGACTACGACCCGCACAGCCTGCTGGAAGGCATCGCCATCTGCGCCATCGCCACGCAGGTGGACATCGCCTACATCTACATCCGCGGCGAATATCACCGCCAAACCCAAGTGCTCGAGAGAGCCGTTAAGGAAGCCTACGACCACGGCATCTTCGGCCCGCAGGGCATTTTGGGCAGCCGCTGCAAGCTGGAGTGCTACATCCACTGCGGGGCCGGCGCGTACATCTGCGGCGAAGAAACCGGATTGCTGGAATCGCTGGAAGGCAAGCGCGGCTGGCCGCGAAACAAGCCCCCATTCCCCGCGATCGCCGGCGCCTTTGCCCGCCCGACGGTTATCAACAACGTCGAGACCCTTTGCTGCGTCCCGCCGATCGTCGAGCGCGGAGCGGCGTGGTTCAAAACCATGGGCACGCCGTCCTCGCCCGGCCCCAAGCTCTTCGGCATGTCCGGCCACGTCAACAAGCCCGGCTGCTACGAACACGAACTGGGCATCACCCTGGATTTCGCGATCAACCAGCTTGCCGGCGGCATGAGGGGCGGCAAACACAAAGGCACGATCTGCGGCGGAATCTCCATGGGCGTGCTCGGGCCGGACCAGCTCGACATCAAGCTGGATTTCGACGATGTCCGCTTCCGCGGCGGCTGCCTGGGCCTGGGCACAGCCGGCATGATCGTCATGAACGAGTACACGGATATGGTCCTGGCCCTGCGCAACTGCGTCCGCTTCTACGCTCACGAATCCTGCGGCCAATGCACGCCCTGCCGCGAAGGCAGCGCCTGGATGCTCAAGATCCTGGACCGCATCCTCGAGGGCCAGGGCCGACTTAAAGACCTGGAGATGCTCCTGGAGCTTGAGAAATCCCAAGGCATCCTGCCCGGCACGACGATCTGCGGCCTGGCCGACGGCACCTCCTGGGTGACGCGGACCTTCATCAACAAGTATTACGACGAGTTCGCCGCCCGCTGCCGCGACGAGGGTGCCACAGGGCCCCTGACGATCACCCGCGGCACCAAGAACGTGGTTGTGCCGATGGGGTCGAATACGCGTTAATGAACGGGGTTAGTTGCCAATTGCCAGGAAAACGTCCGTTGTTAGTTGTCCGTTGTCCGTGGCTGCGCAAACTCTGCTGCGACAAGCACTTCCCCACATTTTGTTGACTCGCGATCTGCAACCCGCAATTCGCAACTGTTTTTGACATGCACCCGTAGTCCACGTCGAATCAGCGTTTCTCGCCCACGACCATGACTATCGCGCCGTCGACGAATGCGGCCTCGGTATCGGTGTAGAGACAGTAATAACCTCGAAGCCCCACGCGCTCGATCTTGTACATGCCGTCCACGTCCCAGGTCCCGTAGCTGTGCAGAGAGCTAACTCGCAAAGGGCCCGCGGGAGTGAGGCGAAGCGCCTGCCGCCAGAAGGGTGGCAGCGGACTGACCGGTCTTGTCGCCGGTCGCGTGACGGCTAGCGTGGTTGAAACGCGTCTCGTGGAGGCGTGCCTCGTGGAAGCTTGTCGCGTGGAGGCTCGTCTGGTGGAGGCTCGTCTCGTGGAGGCCACTATCGGTCGAGCGGCCGGATCATCTATGAGAAGAATGTTCGGTTCTTCGTGGACGCCGTCGGTGCCGTAGCCGACCACCGCCACTGCATGGCCGGACACGTGCTTCCACGGGTCAGTCGGTTTCTCGCGTGTGAAGTAACTGATGGTCAGCCAAGCGGCTCCGTGCGGGTCCGCCACCGCCGCCTTGATCCAATCGAGATTTATCTCGCCGCCCAGGTCGCAAATGTGCTGGGCAGCCGGCAGCCGCCACCGGCCCGCATACTCCAAGCGATCGCACCGGTATCCGCATTCCACCACATAGCGGCGGATTCCATAAAGCGCCTGGCCCGGCGATGAGCCTCCTGAAGTATTTGTCGCCATGTAATCATTCGATGCGAGCATCTCGATCAGATCCGCCTGCTTCTTGGCGGGATCCGCGGCTCGGATCGGAAACAGGTTCGGAAACCCATGATGAGCAAGATAGACCATCGAATCGGAAACGCTGGTGGGAAAACAGAATTTCTCGCCCGCGAGCTTCAATCCCAGCCGTGCATCCATCTGATAAAAACGCGGCGTCTCGTCGACCTTATCGGTGCAAGTCGCCGGAAACGCCGCCGGCGCCCGCGTTCCCATCGCCGGCTCGCTCTGCAGAACCGACGCCAGCGCAAGAAAAAACGCGGCGAGAAGCACCGCGCCCGTTCCCCAAGCCCGTCCGTTTCGCGCCATTCAGATGACATTCTACCGTCTTTCGCTTTCTGGAAAGTACAAATGGTCAGGAGGACCCCGTTATCGCGTGGGAATCGATTCAGGGCGGGTGGTTGGCTTCATCGCTTGGAGGGCCTGGAGGCGGCGGCGGGCGTGGGGCAAAAAGGATCAAAAAGAGTTGGGCGAATCAATGGCCCAGAGATCGGGCGGCCTTGTAGAGCATGGAGGCGGCGGGCAATACGAAGCCGAGTACGAGAAGCATGATGGTCAGGACCACCAGGAACTCAACCAAAGAGGTGCCGCGATAACGCGGCCGCCGGGAAGCTTTGCGCAGGGGTTGCTTGAAACGCGGGGCAATGGCGTCCACCAAGAAGATGGCGGAGTGGACGGCCTATGCTTGCAGACTTTGGCCGCGGTCTGTGCAGAGGTGCGGTGGCATGTCACGGTGGCGAATGAAACGGGGGACGGGGAAATAACGGGACCCAGACGTGGGACGGAAGCTCTTTTCTCCCGCAATCAGGCCGAGGCACACCATTGACGCCACATGGCGCGGTAGGCCGCCTCGACGTTCCGCGCGAAACGCGCTGCGTCCATCAGCGGCGAGCGCTTCAGCCGGTCGCGAAGAGTTGCGCGCAAATTCGCCAGGCGCGGCAGATCGCCGGCCCAGGCAACGGCAAGTTGCACGAACCGCGCTTCGCTGCCCGCGCATAATTCGCTCAATCCGAGGTTGCTCAGGAGGCTCCATCCCGCCCGCCCGACCACCGTCCGTCCCAACTGGCTCAGCACCGGTACCCCCATCCACAGGGCCTCCAGACTGGTGATCGCGCCGTTGTACGGCAGGGTGTCCAGACATAAATCGATGCGGTGATACGTCTGCAGGTATAAAGGCCGCGGCTGACGGGCGACGAACAGCAGGCGGTCCGGAGCGATCTCCAGACGCTCCCGCACGCGCTGCCGGGGAGCGCCGTCGGGGCAATTCAGCAACAGGCGCGAATGGGGAACGGCCTTGAGGACTTTCGACCAGAGCGAAAGAACGCCGTCGTTCACTTTGCAAAAATTGTTCAGGCATCCGAACGTGATAAAGCCGTTCTGCAAAGCGGGCGTCGGATTGGGCAGGGGCTGGTCCGTCAGCGGATCGAAACACCAAAAGCTGTCGGGGAGGCGGACGGAGCGCTCGCTGTAGAAGGAATCGGATTGGCCGGGCGGGTCGAGATAGGGATCGGTCAGGCGATAATCCATGGCCTCCAGGCCGGTGGTGCCGGCGTGGGCCAGCCAGCAGACCTGGACGGGAGCGGGTTTGCGGGCAAAGGCCAGCAGGCGATTGCCGGAGGTGTGCATGGACAAATCCATCAGGAGGTCGATGCCGTCGGCACGGATCGTGGCGGCCAGCTCCTCATCCGACAAATGGGAACACTCGCGCCAAGTGTCGGCGCATTGGGTCAACCGGTCGGTGAACGCATCGCGCAGTGGCGAGCCGGAATAGCAGAAGACTTCAAAGGCCGCGTGGTCGTGGTGCGCCAGCAGGGGCACGAGGCAGAAGGCGGCGGCATGTCCGCGGAAATCGGCCGAGACGTAGCCGATCTTCAGGCGCCGGTTGGGATCGCGGTCGTTGTCGTGAGGACGGATGGCGGCGCCCAGAGGCTGGGCATGGCGACGGTCCCATTGGCGATGTCCCTCCAGAATCGCCGCCGAGTCCAGTTTCGGATCGTACCAGAGTGCGAAGGCCAGATTGCTGGAAGCGGTGGGATTGTCGGGCTGAAGCTCCGTGGCCCGCCGATAACTGGCGATGGCGTCGGCGAGATTCCCCTGGTCTTTCAGGGCGTTGCCGAGATTGGTGTAGATTTCGGCGCGGTCGGGGGACATCTCCAAAGCCCGGTGATAGACGGTGATCGATTGATCGACGTCGCCTTGGGCGCGGAGAACCGTGGCGAGATTGTTGTGGGCTTCCACAAAAGCGGGACACAATTCGATCGTTCGTCGCAGGGCCGCTTCCGCCTCATCCCATTGCCCCAGCGAGCGAAGGGACAGCCCGAGGCGATGAAAGGCACCGACATAATCGGGTTTGAGCGCGACGGCCTGGCGGAAAGAAAGGATCGCGTCCGAATGCCGACCCAAATCCGAAAGAATCGTGCCCAAGTTATAGTGGCATTCCGCGGCCTGGGGATTCAATTGCGCGGAGAGCTGAACCAGGCTCAAACCCTCTTCTCTGCGTCCGAGCTGGAAGCAAGCCATGCCGAGCAATTGGATGACATCCGCATCCTGAGGCTCCGATTGCAGAATCCGGCGATAAAGAGCTTCAGCGTCGGCAAGCTGCCCGGCCTGGTGACGGCTCATCGCCAATTCCAAAAGTTGTTCGATGTTTTCGTCGGGCACCGCCAAAAGCTCCTTGGCAGCATTGTATCGGCCGGGCATCGCCGTGCGACGCGCCGCGGCGTTCAACGGCCATCGACGGCGAATAGAATCCAAGGCGTCCGCAACAGACGGGATGCCGGTGGAATGACCGACCCTTTTGGAAAATGCACGACATCCACATTTTTCTGGACGAACTTGGCTAAGCGGCTTGGAAAATGCTAACGGTCAAGCCGCAGCTGCTCCGTGTGAAACCTGATCGCGCCGACAACGGTGATGGCTGCGAAAGACACGAGAACGACCAGCTGCATCAGTTTGAACGGCGGCTCGGACTGCGTCGGAGCAATCGCTTTCAGAGCCGGCACCTTGAGAAACGCCTGCACGATCAAGACGAAAACATCAGATAAAGGGCCAGCATCGCGGTGACCGCATAAATCCAGCGCCAGGAGCCCACGAGGTGACGGCGGCAGAAGGCGAAGATCGCAATCGGCAGCACCAGCAGCGATACGATGCCAACCCCATGGGACGGCAAGAAGTGATGGACCGGAAAGAGAAAGCCGGTCACGCTGGTTGCCAACGTGGTTGCCAGAAAGACCGCCGTCCAGCCGTCGAGGCGTCTGGCGGTTAGCAGGCCGAACATGACGACGAATCCCGAGAAAATCCCCACCAGGCTCAACGCGACATGAAAGAGCGTGAATGCCGCCAAGGCGAAGCTCATGATGCGCCCTCCTCCAGTTGACTGTCTATGCTTGGAAGAATGCGAGCAGGTCTTCGTTCACCTTGTCCTTCAGGGTTGTACACATGCCATGGGGCGCGCCTGGATAGATCTTCAGCTTGGCGCCCTTGACGATCTTGGCCGAAAGCATCGCCGAATCGGCGATGGGCACGATCTGGTCGTCGTCCCCGTGAAGAATCAGGGTTGGCACGTCGAATTTTTTGAGATCTTCGGTGAGGTCCGTTTCGGAAAAAGCCTTAATGCAAAAGTAGGAAGCCGGAAAGCCGGCCATCATCCCTTGCAGCCAGAATGATTCGCGCACCCCTTGCGAGATCTTGGCGCCCGGCCTGTTGTAGCCGTAAAACGGCATGCTCAAATCCTTCCAGAACTGCGAGCGGTCGGCCTGGACGGCGGTGCGGATTTGATTGAAGGCGTCGATCGGCAGGCCGCCGGGATTGGCGGGCGTCTTGAGCATCAGGGGCGGCACCGCGCCGATCAGCACCGCCTTGGCGACCCGCTTGGTGCCATGACGGCCGATATAGCGGGCGACTTCCCCGCCGCCGGTGGAGTGTCCGACATGGATCGCCTTCTTCAGGTCGAGCTTTTCGACCAGTGCGGCGAGATCGTCGGCATAGGTGTCCATGTCGTTGCCGTTCCAGGGCTGACTTGAGCGGCCATGCCCGCGGCGATCATGCGCGATGCAGCGGTAGCCGCGAGAGGCCAGAAAGAACATCTGGTCTTCAAAGGCGTCCCCGCTCAGTGGCCAGCCATGGCTGAAAATGACGGGCTGGCCGCTACCCCAATCCTTGTAATACAGGTCGATATTTGCCGAGTTCTCCTTGCCGACGGTGACGTATGGCATGGCTCCTCCTTTTTTCTGGATTGCCGATCCTAGGCGTGAATCGAGCCAGCGACCACAACCGCCAAAATGGCGTGGTGCAGTCCGTCAGGTGGACGCGGCGAGTTGTTGACCATCGCAAATCGACCGGCGACGATGCGTTGCATGGGCAACCTCTGGCAAAAACAACCGGACAGCTACCACGGCCTGCTCATGCGCTGCGCCCCCGGCACCCACGAAGCGGCGGCGAAAATGCTCGGCGACAACCGAATCGCCAACTGCCCGGTCCTGGACCTCGCCTCGGGCAGCGGGGCCTTCCTCGCCCGGCTCTGCGATCAGGGCTTCGATCACCTTCATGCCGTGGAACTCGATCCCTCCCGTTTCGGACTCCCCGGCATCAAGCCCATTGCCGCCGATCTCAACGCCGATTTTGCATCCGTGATCGATGCCGCCCTCGGCTGCAAGCGCTTCGGCCTGGTCAGCGCCATCGAAATCATCGAACATCTCGATTGCCCCCGGCATTTCCTCCGCCAAGTCCGCACCCTGCTGGCCGATGACGGCCATCTCCTTCTCTCGACGCCCAACGTCGCCAACTTCACCGGCCGAATCCGCTTCGCCGTCAGCGGCCAGCTCCGCCAGTTCCGCGAAAACGACTACCACTACCAGCGACACATCTCCCCAATCGCCGAGGTCCAGATGCGCCTGATGCTGGGCGAAATCGGCTTCCGCCTCGTCGACGCGGTCACCGCCGGCTGTTTCTTCGGCCCCGTTAAAAAAGCCGTTCTCTCGCCGGCGATTCTCCTGGCCCGATTGCTTTGGGGATCGATCGGCAGCGAAGACGTGCGAATCTATCTGGCGCAAAAATCCGCTCCCGACACCACGTCCCCCGGCCGCAGCTCCGACTACATCCAGCGCGGGGCTTAAATGAGGTTGAGCGGGGGAGGTCGAATGGGGTCGGAGGGAACGTAACTGTTTATGGTGAAACGGGAATCGTTGTGGGGCGGGTGAGGGGCTTCATAGCCAACAGGGCATCGAGACGGCGGCGGACCTCGGTGAGGTCGGGACGCAGGCTCAGGGCGGTTTGGAATTCGGCGATGGCGGCGTCGCGCGTCGCGAACGTCTCATCCCAAACGCCCAGGATGTAGTGGGCTTGGGCGTAACGAGGACGAAGGGCGATGGCTCGCATGAGCAAATCGTGGGAACGGGCACGCAGGGCGGGGTCGCGCTGGGCGAAGGCTTGTTCGCCGAGCATCTGGGCATAATTGACCAGGGCGCTGACGTCGCGGGGGTTTTGCTGCAAGAGCCATTGGTAATGCATGGCGGCCTGGGTATAGCGGCCCTGGGCGGCCAGGAGATTGGCCAGGTTGTTGTGAGCGGTGGCGGAATCGGGGTCCAGGTCCAGGGCTTGGCGGTACTCACTGATGGCCGTGGCGGGACGGTTTTGCAATTGCGCGGCCAGGCCGAGGCCGTTGTGGGCGCCGGCGGAGTCGGGATTGGTGTCCAGCCAATGCAGGGCGAAGGACGTGTCATCCGTGTAATAGAAGCTGCGGAGGAAACTCAACCAAGCGAAGAGCGCGATCCAGCCCAAGCTGATGGCGATGGTGGCGATGCGGCGGAGCGGGGCGGTCGGACGATGCAGGACGGCGGCGATGGTCGCGGGGACGGCGAGGATCGCCAGAGCGACGTAGCGCTCGGAGTAGGGGGCTTCCTGGCGGAAAACGTGGGCGGTGGGCAACTGAAGCAGAATGAACCAGGCGAGCCAAAAGAGGGCGGCCAGGCGCGGAGGACGCCCGGCGCGGGCGATAAGCAGCGCGATGGTCGTAAGCAAAACCAGGGAGATGGCGGATAGGCGCCAGTCGAACCAGACGGGAAACGTGGGTTCGTAATGGAGATCCACAAATGGGGTGATGGCCGTTTGCACGCCGTAGAGGAGGGATTTGAGCGCGTCCAGTGGATGGTGCTGAATCTCGATGTGAAGCGTGGGCTTTTGGAAGACGTAATGGCGCAACAGGAAATAGGCGGCCAAAATCGCAAACGCCGGGACGCAGCGCCAAAGGCGTCTTGATAGTTTTGCGTGGGATGCTGAACGAAGGTCCAGGAAATCAATGAGGATGAAAATTGCGGGTAGGACGGCAGCCTGCTCTTTGCAAAGTAGGGCGACGGCCAACAGGGCGATGGCAAGAAAATACATGACGATGCCGCGGCCCAGGTACGCCCAGGTGGCCAAGAGGATCGCTAAAGCGGGCAAGAGCGATTCGCGGCCGGAGGCGGCGGGATAGACGCATTCGGACATGGCCGGATGCAGGGCAAACCAGGCGGCGACAAGCAGGGCGGCGGTGGGCGCCAGGGCCAGGGCGGGACGGCGCAAAAGCGCGTACGCGGCCAGCATCACCAAGCCGGCCAGGGCGGCGTTGAGCAGATGATAAGGTCGCGGCCGGTTGCCCGAGATGGTCTTTTGCAGGGCAAAGGTAAGCCGCGTCATCGGGCGGTAATAGGGGAAATCCAGGTAATGCGGCCGGCGGAAAACCTCGACCACGTCATTCCAGGTTCGGATGGGAAACTGGTTTTCTATGACCTCGTGATCATCGTAAACGAATTGGTTGGACCAGGAGCCGGCGGCATAAACGGCGGCGACGAGCACGGCCGCCAGCAAAACCGAAATGCGATGCCTGAAACGGATCATGGGATAGAATGTGCTGATTCTAAGTCCTCGCGGTGGTTTTTCATCTGCGGGTATGTCAGAACTCGATATTTCCAATTTGATGACGGTGGCGGAGGCGACGGCGATTGTGGATGCCGTGGGACTGGCGCCCACGACGGTGGAGGTGCCTCTGGGACAGAGCGTGGGGCTGTGTCTGGCGAAGGACGTGCGGTGCGATCGGGATAGTCCGCCGTTTGAAAAGAGTTTGATGGACGGCTACGCAGTGCGGCGGGCGGATTTGGGGCGGTTGCCGTGCGAGCTGGTGCTGCGCGGGCGGATCATGGCGGGTCAGACAGCCCAGCGGCCGCTGGGGGCGGGGGAGACGATGGCGATTATGACGGGCGCGCCGCTGCCGGCGGGAGCGGACACGGTGGTGCCGGTGGAACAGGCGAGGCTGAACGAAGAATTCGGCAAGGTGCGGTTCGATGAACTGCCGGAGGTGGGTCGGCACGTGGCGGGGCGCGGGTCGGAAGCGCGGGCGGGAAGCGTGGTATTGCAGGCGGGCACGCGGATGGGACCGGCGCAGATCGCGGTGGCGGCCGGCGTGGGGGCGGCGGAGCTGCGCGTGTTTGCGGCGCCGAGGGTGGCGGTGCTGAGCACGGGGGATGAATTGGTGCCGATCGAGCAGACGCCTGCGGCAGCGCAAATTCGGGCGACGAACAACGCGATGCTGGCGGCGCTATTGGCGCGATGGAACTGCCGCGCGGTTGATCTTGGGATTGTGAGGGACGATCCGCAGGCGATAGAGCGGGCGATCTCGACGGGCCTGGAGCAGGATGTGCTGCTGGTCAGCGGGGGGATGAGCGTCGGGGAGCGCGACTATGTGCCGGGGATTTTGCGCAAGCTTGGAGCGGAGATGAGGATTACCAAGCTGCGGATCAAGCCGGGCAAGCCGTTCGTGTTTGCGCAGATGCCGGCCGGAAAGTTCGTCTTCGGGTTGCCGGGGAATCCGGTCAGCGCGTTTGTGTGCACGGTGTGCCTGGTGAGGCGATTGCTGGAGCGGCTGGGTGGCGGGGGGCCGCAGGAGCACAAACGAGCGGCGGTGGCGGGGTGCGATTTGGCGGCCAATGGTCCGCGGGAGTTTTATCAGCCGGCGATCGTGTCGGGGCGGTCGATTGTGCCGCTGGCGTGGAAAGGATCGGCCGACATTTACACCTTGGCGCGGGCGAACGCGCTGATGGTTCGCGGCGCCGATGATCCGCCCCAACCGGCGGGGGCGATGGTAGAATACTTGGACGTGTGATCATGAAGCTGCGGCATCTCATCCTGCTGGCTCTTTTTGTGGCGGCGGCGTTTGGGGGCACGTTCACCTGCGAAAACCACGACGATAACACGACCGTCCACGTCAATACGCCGTGAAAAAAGGGGGACGCGCGTCGCACGCGACGCGGCTAAAAAAAGGCGGGATTCAGACGCCGGCGCCGACGGCGTCTTTCACGTGGTTCATTGCGTTGCGGAAGAATTGCAGGCCGTCGCCTTCGGCGGAAGCGTTGCGGCGGCTGGTCCAGGCGAAGTGCTGGGTGGGATCGACGTGGCGTTCGGGATGGGGCATGAGTCCCAGGACCAGGCCGGTGGCGTCGCAAACGCCGGCGATGTCGTCCACGGAGCCGTTGGGATTCTCGGGGAATTGCCCGGCGGCGGGGGAGCCGTCGGACTTGGCGTAAACAAGCGCGACCTGGTGATGATCCCATAGGGCCTGGCGCACGAGCGGATCGGCGGGGATGAATTTCCCCTCGCCATGAGCGACGGGCAGTTCGATCAGACCAACGCCGGCAGTCCAGATGCACTTGGACGAGCGAGAAGCGAGGTGGACCCAGCGGTCGAGATAGCGGCCACAGTCGTTATTGGTCAGCGTGGCGGTCTGGCCGGTGCGTCCGGCCAGGGGGCCGGGAATCAGATCGGTCTTGACCAATACCTGGAACCCATTGCAGATGCCGATGATGGGCTTGGCGGCGTCGATGAATCGGCGCATGGGGTCGCGCAGGTGGTGCACGATCTGATTGGCGAGGATTTTTCCAGCGGCAATGTCGTCGCCGTAGCTGAAGCCGCCGGGAATGGCCATGAGCTGAAATTGATCCAACAGGGCGGGATTCTCCAGCAGGCGGTTGATGTGCACGAATTGCATGTGCGAACCGGCCAGCGCGAAGGCGTGCGCGGTTTCCGCGTCGCAGTTGGTGCCGGCGGAGCGGAGAATGAGCGTCGTGGGCTTCACGCGGGGTAGTTTATGTTGCGGGAAGGCAATGGCAAACCGATAATGAAACGATCGGGCGCGCCGATGAAAGGAAACGATTGATGTCGTCGATTCAGAGCGGCCAAGCGGGGACAGAGCCGGGAGGGGGCGAGGCGCCGCATCCGCAGATTCAGGTCGAGGAACGGAAGCTGACCATGCACGATTTTTTGCGTACGTGCATTCGGCTCAACGGTTCGGACGTGCATTTGCAGTCCGGCAGCGTGCCGATGATCCGCGTGGATGGCCGGGCGCGGTTTTTGGAATGCCCGCCGTTGAGCGACCAGACGGTGGAGGAATTTGTCAACCAGATTCTGGCGGGCCAGGTGAATCCGGAGCAGAAGCGGCAGATTCTGAACCAACGCGGGGCCGTGGATGTGGCGCACAGCTTCCCCGGCATGGCACGGTTCCGCACGAACATTTTTCACAGCCGCGAGAAATACGCGATCGTGATGCGGCGGATCATCACGCGGATTCCGCAGTTTGACGAGCTGAACCTTCCGCCGCAGGTGGAAGCGCTGACGGACCACAACCGCGGGCTGATCATCGTGTCCGGCACGACGGGCACGGGCAAATCCACCACGCTGGCGGCGATGATCGGCAAGATCAACCGCACGCGCAGCGAGCGTATCATCACCGTCGAAGACCCGGTCGAGTACCAGCACGACAACATCCGCAGCCTGGTCAGCCAGGTGGAAGTGGGAACGGACAGCGAGAGCTATGAATACGCGCTGCGCGAGATGATCCGGCAGGATCCGGACACGATCCTGATCGGGGAAATTCGCGACTCGTTTTCGCTGACGACGGCGTTGCGAGCGGCGGACACGGGGCGGCTGGTGCTGACGTCGGTGCACGCGGCCAACGCGCCGCTGACCATCGAGCGCATGGTTTCGCTGTTCGATCCGGCGCAGAAGGAATTGCAGCAGACGCAACTGGGGATGAACCTGGTGGCGGTGGTGTGCCAGCGATTGGCCAAGCGTCGGGAGGGGAAGGGTCGCGTGCCGGCGGTGGAGATCATGCTCAGCACGCCTCTGGTGCGGAAGCACGTCCTGGATGGGGAATACGACAAGCTCAAAGGCGCGGTGGGCAACCGGGAGGCGGGGTGCCAGAGCTTCGACCAGCACCTGACGGAATTATTCCAGAGGCAGATCATCGACGTGGCGGAGGCCAAGCGCCTGGCCAGCAACGTGGACGCGTTGAATCTGGCGTTGCGCGGCATTGGCAACAGCGAATCACGGCTGCGGCAATAGGCGGGGAGTTGGCGGCCGTGGGCGTTTCATCTTTCCCACCCATGTCCAGCGGGCGAATCGACGTTCACAGCCATATTCTGCCCGGCGTGGACGACGGATGCGCCGACGTGCCGCAGGCGTTGGCGTGCGTGGCGGCGCTGGTGGAGAACGGATACACGCACGCCTTTTGCACGCCGCACGTGTGGCCGACGCTGCTGAAAAACAACGTCACCACCATCCGGGCGGCCACGGCGGACCTGCAGCGGCACGTGGATGCGGCCCAATTGCCGTTGTCGCTGCTGCCCGGGGGCGAGATGAACCTGCTGGATGCCTGGCCCGGCATTTCGGCGCTGCCGGATGACCAGATCGTCACCTACGGCTTGGCGGGGAAGCACGCGCTGTTTGATTTCTGGGCGGATGCGTATGCGGATTGCCGCATGGAACTGGAAGCGGCGATTGGGCACTTGAGCGGGCGCGGACTGAAGCCGATCCTGGCCCATCCGGAGCGGATTGGCGCCATGCGCGATCCGGGCGCGATCGAGCGGTTGGCGGAACTGGGGGTGCTGTTTCAGCTCAACAGTTATTGCCTGGCCGAGCCGGCCGACGAGCGGATCCATCAAACGGCGGTGCGGCTGCTGCGTGAGGGGCGTTATTTTCTGATCGGCACGGACACGCACCGACCGGCGGGCATGGCCAGCCGAATGCGCGGGTTGCAGATCGCGGCGGACATCGCCGGACCGGAGGCGGTGCAGCGCCTGACGGTGGACAATCCGCGGATGCTTCTGGCCGGCGCGAAATAAACCGCCGCCTACAACACCTCCGCGGCGTCACGAAGCCCGCCGGCGCAATTCCGCCCGGCGCAGATCGAATTGGATTTGCAGATTCAACCACAGTTCGGGGGAGGTTCCCAGTTCAGCGGCCAGATCGAGGGCCGAATCCGCGGTAATGCTTCGTTTTCCCTTAATCAGTTCATTGAGTTTGGCGACTGTCCAATGGATTCGCTTTGCAAAGGCGCGCTGTGATATGCCGGCAGGCGCAAGGAATTCGTCCAGAAGCATTTGGCCGGGATGAATGGGATTGGGGGGACGCATGGGAAAGCCTCAATGATAGTCGACTATTTGCACTTCATGCGCGCCGTCGCGCCAGCGAAAAACGAGCCGGGTGTACCGCTCAGGATTGGTACGCCTGAGCAAACGTGCATCTGGCGCGTCAAAAGAAACGCGCGTCGCACGCGACGCGGCTAAAATTTTGTCACCTCGTCGATGAAGCGCAGAAGAATTTGGCCGCCGGCATCGCCGGGAGCTCCCAGCAGGTGATCGGCGCTGAAGTGCGTCTTGCCGACCAGCAGGACGGCCTGCGCTTTGCCGCCGCCGGCGGCGATGAGCTGGACCATTTGTTCCGCTGCTTCGCGGGATGTTTTGGATTTCTGATCGTCAACGGACGCAAAGAGGAACGGCGGGGCATCCTTGGCGTATTGGACGTAGCTGATGGGAGAGGCGGCGCGCTGCGCTGATTCGGAGTCGCCGAAGGTGGCGCGGATGAACGGCGGATACATGCCGGGGCCGGCGGCGCGGGCGACCAGGTCGTACATTCCGCCGCTCCAGGCGACGACGCCGCGCAGGTCGGCGGGGGTCAATCCGGCTTGCTGCAGGGGCTGGGGATTCAAAGCGACCAGCGTCACGAGGTGACAGCCGGCGGAATGGCCCATCAAGATGATCTTGGCGGGATCGCCGCCGTATTGGCGGACGTGAGCGTGAATCCAGGCGAGGGCGGTGGCGACGTCGTCGACCTGGGCGGGATGTTTGTACTTGGGGCTGAGGCGGTAATTGACGCTGACGAAGACGATGCGGTGATTGTTAAAGAACTGCGGCTTGTAGCTGATTTCCTTCTTGTCGCCGCGCGACCACTCGCCGCCGTGGACGAAAACGACGACGGGGGCGGCCGAGACGTCGGCGGGGGCGTAGATATCCAGGCGATTGAGCGCGGGATCCGGGCCAGCGTACGGCAGGTCGGGGTAAAGCACGGTGTTGGGGGCAAGGATCGGGCTTTGGTCCGGCCGCGTGGCGGCGGGGGAAGATTGCGTCGAGGGTGCGGTGGACGGCGCCGCCAACACGGCGGATACGGCGGTCAAGACGGCGGCCATCGCGATGATCGAGCGAAATTTTGCAGGCATGCTGAAATCTCCAAACGAGCGAACCCTTGGCGCGGCTATTTGGCGCCGGGGTTATTGTTCAGAAAAGTGCGCAGGGCGACATCCGGATCGGCGTAAACGGTGGGGCCGGTCAAGTTCGTGGTTTCCTGCCGAGCCAGGGTCGTGGTTCCCTTGTTGGAGGCGTAGCTGGAGGTTTTGGCGAAAGCGCAAGGGAATTGATCTCCGCTGATGGATTCCACGTGTCCATCGGCGAAGCCGGCGTTGGCGACGGTGTTGGGACCTTGCGGCCCGGGATGGCGGAAGCCGATGCGGCAATTGTTCATGCCGACCTGATCGACGCTTTGGCGTCCCATGTACAAGCCGTCGGCCACGACGATGGTGCGCGAGGGATACTTGACTTCGGTGATCTTGTGCAGGCGGATGTAGGCGCCGCCGGCGTCGGGACCATAGCCGACGGAGGCGGTGTAATAGAGGTCGTTTTGGGCGATGCTGGTGACCGCTCCGCCGATGGGGTTGTAGGCGTTGAGCCAATATCCTACCCGCAAGACCTTGTTGAAATTGCGGGAGGGGATGGTGGTGTCCTGCTTAGGCTCGCTGTCGCCGCCGACGGCGGTGAAGATCATCGGCCAGTCGGCCCATCCGCGCGGATTGGCCTGATAGACGGCGGTCTGGCCCTGACTGACGCCGGGGACATCGTAGGTGTCGGGGCAGTAAAAGACGGTGTTGGTGAAGACGTGATAGGAGGAGGCGCCGGGATCCTGGTTCTCGCCGGGGGTGGGAACGAATCCGTCGCGATCCAGAATGCAGGCCCAGCCGTCCAGGGGCTGATTGGGGCCGCCGGTGAGGTTGGTCGTGGCGGAAGGCGCCGGGGGAAGGTTGTAAGAGGGCACGACATACCCGCCGTTTTGCGCCGAATACGCCATCAGGCCCAAAACAATCTGTTGCAGGTTGGCCATGCAGCGTGTGGAGCGGCCTTGGGCTTGGGCGCGGGCGATCACCGGCAACAAAATCCCCGCCAGAAGCGCGATCAATCCCATGACCACGAGCAGCTCGGTGAGGGTGAAAGCTCGGCGTGTGCGTGCGGGCATAGGCGCGCTTCCCGATGTTGGGCAACATCCTATCGGCGCAGTTACAGCTTTTCGATCTGCCAGTATTCCAGTTCCAGGGGGGTGGGGCGGCCGAAGATGGTGGCGATGATGCGGACCATGCCCTTGTCGGGGATGATTTCATCCACTTCGCCCTCGAAATTAATGAAGGGGCCTTCGGTGACCTTGATGCGGTCGCCGCGCTTGTAGGCGGTTTGAATGGTGGGGCCGCTGTCATCGGGGCGCTCGGCCTCTTCGAGCATCTTGGCCTGATCCTTGGGGCTCATGGGGGTGGGCTTGCCGTTGGAGCCGATGAAATCGCCGACGCCGTCGGTCTCCTTGATCATGAACCAGACTTTTTCGGGGATCATGCCGTTGGGGTCCAGATCCAACTCGATGAAGACGTAGCCGGGATAGAGCTTGCGGTCGGTGTCGCGGCGTTTGCCGTCCTTGATCTGGCGGACCTTTTCCACCGGCACGAGGATGCGGCCGACCTGGGTCTCCAGGGCCTCGATCTTGACCTTGCGCGCCAGCGACTCGCGGACGCGGTCCTCTTTGTTGCTGGCGACTCTCAGAACGAAAAATTGCATAGGAGATGCCCTAGTGCTTTTCCGGGAAGAAGGGCGGCGGCGTCTTCAGCACGCCAATCAACCAGAAAACGGTTTGGAAAAACAGGTCGTACAAAAACAGCACCACGGCGATGATGAACATGAAGGCGATCACCACGCGCGTCGAACCGAACAAGTCCTTTTTGCTGGTCCAGTTGACGCGCTTCATCTCGCTGTCCGTGGCGATCAGAAAGTCGACGTTGTGCGGCTTGTTCAAATAGTGATAGACAATCAGGGCATACACCATGCCCACGACCAGGACCAGCAGATAACCGGCCCGAGGTTCCTGCAAGTGGATCCGGCTTAAATAACTCCTCACCGATTGCTGGGCCGCGAAGGAATCAAATTCGTTGAAGATGAAGTCGCAGGTCAGCAGGCCGATGAGCGCGGCGCCGGCGACGGTGCCCATGCGTGTCCAATATCCCTGGCCTTTTTTATAGATGGCGAAGTAGCCCGGCTTGGGCGGACCGGGAACGTAACCGCCGGCGGTTCTGTCCGGTGGCGGAGGATAGCTGGGCGGCGGCTTGTGCTGCTTGTCGGGCTGCTGAGCTTTAGCAGCGGCGGCCGCTTGATCCTGGGGCTGGCTGTCTTGCATAGCTGCGGTCATATATCACACGCCAGGGAGGAATCGAACCCCCAACCTGCCGCTTTGGAGACGGCCGCTCTGCCAATTGAGCTACTGGCGTAGCAGGCGAATGCTGAAGGATGAATGCGGAATGCTGAATGGAACAGAGCCTGGGCGCCTTTCCTTCAGCACTCGTCATTGGGCCTTCAGCATTTCTCCGTTACTTCCTCTTAATCTTATGCACCGTGTGGCGTCTGAGCCTGGGGCAATACTTCTTCAGTTCGATCTTGGGCGCGCCGCCGAGCACCTTGATTTCGGTGCGGTAGTTCAGGTCGCCGGTCTGAGTGCATTGCAGCCAGACCATTTCACGATTCTCTTTTGCCATGGTTTCACCACCTGATGCAACGGCACCGGAGCGACGTCGGCGTTAGGCCAGGATCTTGGTCACCACGCCAGAGCCGACGGTTTTTCCGCCCTCGCGGACGGCGAAGCGCAGTTTTTCCTCCATGGCGATGGGGGCCATCAGTTCGATCTCCATGCTGACGTTATCGCCGGGCATGCACATTTCCGCGCCGCCCAGGAGCTTGGCGGTGCCGGTGACGTCGGTGGTGCGGAAATAAAACTGCGGGCGATAGCCGGTGAAGAAGGGGGTGTGTCGTCCACCCTCTTCCTTGGTCAGGACGTAGACTTCGGACTCAAACTTGGTGTGCGGGGTGATGGTTTTGGGGGCGGCCAGGACCTGTCCGCGTTCCAGCTCGTCCTTTTCCACGCCGCGGAGCAGGACGCCGATGTTGTCGCCGGCGATGCCCTCGTCGAGGGTCTTCTGGAACTGCTCGACGCCGGTGACCACGCTGCTGCGGGTGGGCCGCAGTCCGACGATTTCCACGGTATCGCCGATTTTGACTTTCCCGCGTTCGACGCGTCCGGTGCCGACGGTGCCGCGGCCTTTGATGCTGAAGACATCCTCCACGGGCATGAGGAACGGCTTGTCGACCTCGCGCTGGGGGATGGGGATGTAATCATCCAGGGCCTTGATCAGATCGTCGATGGGCTTGCAGATTTTGTCGTCCTTGGGGTTCTGATAGGCCGCCAGGGCATTGCCGCGGATGATGGGCGTGTCGTCGCCGGGGAACTGGTACTTGGTGAGCAGCTCGCGGATTTCCATTTCGACCAATTCGATCAGTTCGGGGTCGTCGACCTGGTCGACCTTGGCGAGGAAGACGACGATCTTGGGCACGCCCACCTGGCGGGCCAGCAGGATGTGCTCGCGGGTCTGGGGCA
>DBZL01000074.1 GCA_002311745.1 Phycisphaerales bacterium UBA1161
GCGCCTCTAAATTAAATTCGCCCTTTAAAGTCCGGTCAAGTGGGCGACGCCGTGGAGAAGGGCGCGGAAATGGATCAGGCCGCGCACGCTTACGAACAGCTCGGCAACTTGAATTGAAACGAGATAGGCGATGGCGTAGAACGGCGCGGGATGTCGCTCCGCCCAGGCGAGGAGCCGGTCCAGGAGTCGGCGTGGGCGGCCCAGGGACGCCAGGGCAATGGCGAGCAATGTGCAGATGGTCCCCAGGATGGCGCCGGCGAGGAGGTCGCTGGGCCAGTGGTAGCCCAGGTAAAGCCTCGGGAGCAAGATGACCAGGGAGGCGAACAGCAGGGCGACGGTTCCCAGTGGCCGGCATATGAAAAGCAGCCCGACGGACAGAGCGACAAACAGGGTGGCGTGGTCGCTGGGGAAGGAACTCATGCGTGCGAAAGCGGCCTCGTCCTCCGCACCGATGCCGGCAGGGACAACGAACTGCGGCGTGGCCAGGGGGCGGGGCCGGAACGGCATCGTTACGCACAGGCCGCGTGCCAGCAACAAAGCCACAAAGGCCCCGACAAAGGTGGCGAGGATCAGCCCGCGGGTACGTCGCACCGAGCCTTGGGTATCGGGACGAAACCAGGCATAGGCGACCATGGCCATGAAGAGGCCGCCTTTGAGCAGCAAATCTCCTGAAACAAAGACGACGAGCCGGTCGAACCCCGGCGACCGGCGCGCAAAACCGTTGAGAAACGTGATGATGGCCTGGTCAAACGAGAACATGATCGGCGCACACAGAAATGTTGCGCACGAACTTGTGCGCTGGTTTCGTGAAAGACGATACACCAAACGCAATCGGCAAGGGGAAGGAGACGGGTCGGTTGAGGATCCGATAAGGGATTTGACGGCGGAATAAGCCGTACCCCACGCCTAAAAGTCAAAGGCCGCAGAAACCGGCGTTCTATTTTCTCCGTTTGGCTTTCCACGGACGGGGCGCATCAGCTTGCAGCGCGGATGGCTTCGGACAGGTCGATGGCGCCTTCGTAGAGGCTGCGGCCAACGATGGCGGCCCAGATGGAGAGGCGGGCGAGTCGGCGGAGGTGATCGATCTTGGCGACGCCGCCGCTGGCGATGACGGGGACTCTTCCCGCCTCGGCGATGGCGCGGGTTTGCTCGTAATTGGGGCCGAGCAGCATGCCGTCCTTGGCGATGTCCGTGTAGAGGATGGCGGCCAGGGGCCAGTCGGCGACTTCCTTGGCGACGTCGACGGCAAGACGCGAGGAGGTTTGCGTCCAGCCGCGGATGGCGACTTTGCCGTCCTTGGCGTCGAGGGCCAGGACGATTTTTCCGCCATAGGGCGGGTCGTGCACCAGGGCCTGGAACCAGGACCAGTCCTCCATGGCCTTGGTGCCGATCACGACGCGCCCAACGCCGGATTGCAGAAGCAAATCGACGTGCGTTTTCTCGCGGATGCCGCCGCCGACTTGGACTGACAAGCCGGCGATCTGGGTCAGTTGGCGGATCAGATCGGTTTGCGTGGGACGGCCTTCCTTGGCGCCGTCGAGGTCGACGACGTGGAGCCAGGTGGCGCCGGCGGCGGCGAAGGCGCGGGCGGTCGCCAGAGGATCGACGTCGTAGTTGAGCTGCCGGGCGTAATCGCCTTGTTTGAGGCGGACGACGCGGCCGCCGCGGAGATCGATGCTGGGGATCACGATCATGGACGGGTCCATAGTGCCAACAATAGAATCGGAACACAACGGCATGGACGATCGCCTGGCCAAACTCGCCGAGAAAGCCAAAGCCCTGCCCAAATCCCCCGGGGTTTACTTGATGAAGGACCAGAAGGGGCGGGTGATTTACATCGGTAAATCCGCCAGCTTGCGCGAGCGCGTGTGCAGCTATTTTCAGGCGGGGACGAAGCTGGAGCGCAAGAAATCGGGGCTGATCGAGCAGATCGCGGATTTTGAGGTGATCGAGACGGACAGCGAGGTGGAGGCGCTGCTGGCGGAGAACCGGCTGATCAAGGACATCCAGCCGAAGTACAACGCGCGGCTCCTGGATGACAAGACGTATCCGTATCTGATGATCACGACGGGCGAGGAATTTCCCGGCGTGTACGTCACGCGGCAGCCGAAGACCAGCGGCGTGAAGTTGTACGGGCCGTTTGTCAGCGTTTATTCGCTGAAGGAAGCGGTGACGCTGCTGCAGAAGGCGTTCAAGTTCCGCACGTGTCATTTGGATATTTCCGAGTCGGATGACAACCGGCGATTTTTTCGGCCGTGCCTGCTGTATCCCATCAAGCAGTGCACGGCGCCGTGCGCAGCGCGGATTTCCAAGCAGGCGTACCACCAGGATATTTCACGGCTGATCCGGTTCCTCGAAGGGGGTAAGAAGGCGGTGCTGCGCTCGATGGAAAAGGAGATGCTCCAGGCGAGCGAGGGGCTGAATTTCGAGCGTGCGGCGCGGCTGCGCGATGAGATCAAGGCCCTGCAATCGCTGGGTCAGCGGGCGGGCAAGGGTGAGCAAGAGTATTGGCAGCCGGAGGCGTTCGTCACCGACCCGAAGGAGGGGATGGCGAAGCTGCAGGAAGTGCTGGGCTTGGCCGAGCCGCCGCGCATCGTGGAGGGGATCGACATCGCCCACTTGCAGGGCGGCCAGACGGTGGGGAGCAAGGTGTGCTTCATCGACGCCGTGCCGTTCAAGGACGGGTATCGGCGGTACAAAATCCAGCACGCGCAGGGGAACAACGATTACCTGAGCATTGCGGAGGTGGTGGGCCGGCGGTACCGCGAGGCGGGGGCCAGCAACGAGTTGTATCCGGACGTGATTTTGATCGACGGGGGGCTGGGTCAGCTTCACGCGGCGATGGACGTGTTCAAGACGATGAACGTACGGCCGCCGATGGTGATTTCGCTGGCGAAGAAGGAGGAGCTGGTGTACGTGCAGGCCAAGCGCGAGCCGATGCGTCTGCCGCGGAACAGCCCGGCCTTACGGTTATTGCAGTACATCCGTGATGAGGCGCATCGCTTTGCCCAGCATTACCACCACATCCTTCGCCGGAAATCGCAGATGCCGGGGAAAGGAATTTGAGAAAGTTCCAGCCCACCATGCAAAAATAGCTATTGGCAGGTGCCGACCTATTTGTTAAAGTCAGCTACAATAATATACACTAGGGCACGTCTTGGAGAACAGAGAGGGCGAGGGCCGATGTTAAGCCATCGAGGATAAGGATGTCTTCGGAGACGAAATGCTCCGAACCAGAGCCTTGGGAAGCCGAGCTGCAACGCGTCCACCGGGCGCTCCGCGTCGTCATCGCTGCCAATAAAGCGCTCACCATTGCCTCGGATGTCGTTGCCTGGTTGAACCAGGTCTGCCATACCGCCGTGGAAGTGGGCGGCTATCCGATGGCGTGGGTTGGATTTGCCGAGTCCGACGAGCGAAAAACGGTGCGGCCGGTGGCGCACGCAGGATTCGAAGCGGGGTACCTCGAAACCGCCAACATCACCTGGAAGGACGAACCGCGCGGGCGCCGCCCGGCAGGAATTGCGATCCGGACCGGAAAGTGCTGCGCCGCGCGCGACATCCCAAACGACCCCGCCTTCGATCCCTGGCGCGAAGAGGTCGTGCAACAAGGGTACGAATCCTCCATCGCCTTACCCCTCAGCGGCGACGGGCGCACCTTCGGCGTTCTGGTCATTTATGGCGGAGAGGTCGATGCGTTTAGCCCCAATGAGATCGAAGTCCTGAAAGAGTTGGCAAACGATCTGGCGTTTGGCCTCACCGTGATCTTTCGAATAGGCGTCCAGCGACAATCTGCCACCGAAGCTTTGGCGGATTGCCAACGTAAACTGCGGCAGGCCGAGCGGGTTTCCCAGCTGGCGCACTGGAACCGCGACCTGGCAACCAACGTTCTCACATGGTCGGACGAACTCTACCGGATGCATGGTCTGGAGCCGCAAAAGCGGGTATTCCGTTTCCCGGAGTTCGTGGAACTGGTCCACCCCGACGACCGGGCGAACGTCATCAAGGCGGCGGCTGAGGCGGTACAAAGGCACAAACGATTTGATCTGGACTATCGAGTCATTCGGCCGGATGGCCAGTTGCGTTACCTCCACGGCGAGGGCGAAGTCATCCGGGACGATGCCGACCGGCCTCGCCGGACGGTCGGCATCCTTCAGGACGTCACCGAACAGCATCTGGCGAAAGTCGCCCTGGAAAATGCCAATCAATCCGTTGAAGCGAAAAACACCGCGCTGCAAGAAATTCTGACGAACATTGAGGCGGAGCGGGACAAGATCGGGCAGCGGGTCAACAAGAACGTGGAGGAGATAATTCTTCCACTTCTCCAATCCCTCAGGCAAGGCGTGACGCGCCACCAGCAGCGCGCCATTGACCAGATCGACAATTCCCTCCAGGAGATTATTTCGCCGATCATCGACAAGCCCGCTCACGCCGTGAAGAACCTCACGCCGACGGAGTTTCGCCTTTGCAGCTTCATAAAACGAGGACTGACTGTAAAGCAGATCGCCGAACTGGAGCACGTTTCGCCGGAAACCATCTCGGCGCATCGACGAAACATCCGGCGCAAGCTTGACATCGCCAATCGAAAGATCAATCTCGCGAGTTATCTTCGAGACGTTTACCGCGACCGTCCGGCTCACGCGCCTTAAAGCGCGTCGGGTAGTTTATCTACCCGATTCCTACCTGCTAATACGCCGCTTATTTTGGCTTGGCGCCGCGACCGTAACACCCATCTATCGGATATTATGAGAAGTGAAATATGCAGAGAGGCCGAAGAGCGATTGCTCGAAGCGGCGCGTTTTGAGCAGGGAGCGCAAAAAATTGCGACGCGAATCTGATGGCCTAAATCTTGAGGACTTCCGACTCAGCCGAGTTGGGGGAGATAAGCGGCGCGAATCTCCTTTTCCAATGACGGTCGGCGAGCAATTCATGGAGTGAGGCAGTTTCACCTCGGCGGAGCTCGTGGTGACAACGATGGCGGAAACATCAACCGAACCGAGCGGCAAGCGGGCTCGCATCCTGATCATCGAGGATAATGCCCCCATTCGCCTGAGCATGGGCAAGCTGATTCGCCAGGCCGGAGCGGATGTGATCACCGCCCGCGACGGCGCAGAGGGGTTGAAATATCTGATGACCCGGCACTTTGACGTGTTGCTCACGGATTTGCGCATGCCGGTGATGGACGGTTTCGAATTGCTGCGGCACTGCGCCAAGCTGCCCCCCAGCCAGCGTCCGTCGAGGGTGATCGCCATCAGCGGCGAATACAAAGCCGGCGGTCTCCTCGGCCAGCGCGTGCAGTTCCTCCCCAAGCCGTTCAGTCTTGCTTCGCTGTTGGAAGTGATCAGCGGAAAGCTGAATTGAGGGGCTAAGAGAAAGGGAGACTTAGGAGACAAAGTCTTCACGTTTCACGTCTTCACGTTTCATCTTTCCACGTCTGCCCGTTAACATTTGCCCGCATGGCGGAAGCCAACAAGATCATTTATTCGATGATCGGCGTGGGCAAATCCCACGAGAAGAAGATCATCCTGAAGGACATCTACCTTTCGTACTTTTACGGGGCCAAGATTGGGGTGCTGGGGCTCAACGGGGCGGGGAAGAGTTCGCTGCTGCGCATCTTGGCGGGGGTGGATACGAAGTTCGAGGGGCGGATCAGCGTGCAGCCGGGATATTCGATCGGATTTTTGGAGCAGGAGCCGAAGCTGGATGATGCGCTGAGCGTGCGGCAGATCGTGCAGCAGGGGATGCAATCGACGCTGGATTTGCTGGCGGAATTTGAGCGCCTCAACGAGCGGCTGGCCGAGCCGATGGATGAAGCGCAGATGAACAAGCTGCTGGAAAAGCAGGGTCAGGTTCAGGAGAAGCTGGATGCGGTCAACGCGTGGGACTTGGACTTGCAGCTTGAGGTGGCGATGGATGCGCTGCGATGTCCGCCGGGGGATGCGCAGGTGTTGGTGCTATCCGGCGGGGAGCGGAGGCGGGTGGCGTTGTGCCGGCTGCTGCTGCAGAAGCCGGACATTCTGCTCTTGGACGAGCCGACGAATCACCTGGATGCCGAGTCGGTGGCGTGGCTGGAGCAGCATCTGGGGCGGTATGCCGGGACGGTGATCGCGGTGACGCACGACCGGTATTTTCTGGACAACGTGGCGGGGTGGATTCTGGAGCTGGATCGGGGGCAGGGGATTCCGTGGAAGGGGAATTATTCCTCGTGGCTGGAGCAGAAGCAGGCGCGGCTGGCGCAGGAGGAGCGGGCCCAGAGCGGCCGGCAAAAGGCGCTGGCGCGGGAGCTGGAATGGGTGCGCAAGAGCCCAAGTGCGCGGCGGGCGAAGTCCAAGGCGCGTCTGTCGGCGTACGAGGCGATGCTGAATCAGGACGCGCAGAAGCGTGTGGCGGAGATCGAGATCTACATTCCGCCGGGGCCGCGATTGGGCGAGAAGGTCATCGAAGCGGTTGACGTGAGCAAGGCGTATGGGGACAAGCTGTTGATGCAGGACGTGAGGTTCATATTGCCGCCGGCGGCGATCGTGGGAGTGATCGGGCCCAACGGGGCGGGCAAGACGACGCTGTTCCGCATGATCACGGATCGGGAGAAGCCGGATTCGGGCCAAATCCGTCTGGGCGAGAGCGTGAAGCTGGCGTACGTGGAGCAGAGCCGCGATGCCCTGGACCCGGCCAGCAACGTGTGGGAGGCGATCTCGGACAAGCAGGAGAACATCCGGTTGGGGGCCATGCAGATGAACTCGCGGGCGTACGTGTCGCGGTTCGGATTCAGCGGGACGGATCAGCAGAGGATGGTGGGGACGCTCTCGGGCGGGGAGCGCAATCGCGTGCATTTGGCGCGGATTCTCAAGCAGGGCGCCAACGTGTTGCTGTTGGATGAGCCGACCAACGATCTGGACGTGAACACGCTGCGGGCGCTGGAGGAGGCGCTGGAAAATTTCGCGGGGTGCGCGGTGATCATCAGCCACGACCGGTGGTTCCTGGACCGCATCGCGACGCACATTCTGGCGTTCGAGGGGCAGAGCCAGGTGCGATTTTTCGACGGCAACTGGTCGGACTACGAGGCCCAGCGCAAGCGACGGCTGGGAGTGGAGGCGGATCGCCCGCACCGCATCACGTACCGTAAACTGACGCTGAACCGATGAGCACGGTAACGTTCGAACAAGCGATGGAGATGGCCCGCCAGCGGCACCTGGGGGGGCAACTGGCCGAGGCGGAGCAAATCTACCGGCGGATTCTGGCGGCCGATCCGCAGCAGTCGGATGCCCTGGAGGGGCTGGGGATCGTGGCGTATCAGGCGGGGCGGAAGGATGCCGCGCTGCAGCTGATCGACCGCGCCATCGCGATCCATCCGCAGGTGTCGCAATACCACTGCAATCGGGGGATGGTGCTGGCGTCGCTGGGTCGGCTGGCGGAGGCGATCGCGGCGTACCGAGCGGCCCTGGCGCTGCGGCAGGACTACGCGCAGGTGCACAACAACCTGGGCAACGCGCTGCAGGCGGTGGGGCAATCGGATGAAGCGATGGCCGAGTTCCAGGCGGCGCTGGCGGTGCAGCCGGACTATGCCGAGGCGCACAACAATCTGGGCAACGTGCTGCTAGGGCGAGGGAAGTGGGTCGAGGCGATGGCGTCGTATCGCAAAGCGGTGGCGCTGCGGCCCGATTTTGCCGAAGCGCACAACAACCTGGGCAATGCCCTGCGCGGCGCCGGGCAGATCGACGAAGCGATCGCAAGCTACCGGCGGGCGCTGGAGCTGCGTCCGAATTACGCCGCGGCGTTGTGCAACCTGGGCTACGCCCTGCGTGTGGCGGGCCACGGGACCGAGGCCGAGGGGGCGTATCGCCAGACCCTGGCGCTGGAGCCGGATTTTATCGAGGCGTTCAACGGGCTGGGCAACGTGCTGCTGATGCAGCAAAAATTCGGCGACGCGATCGGCATGTACCGGCAGGCGCTGGCGCGTCAGCCGCAACACGTCGAGACGCTGTACAACCTGGGGATCGCGCTGCACGCGGATGACCGGCTGGTGGAGGCGATCGACGCGTTCCGGGCGGCGCTGGTGCGGCGGCCGGCGTACGTGGAAGCGATCAACAACCTGGCGTTGGCGCTGCAAGCCAAGGGCGAATTGGAAGAGGCGACGGGGCTGTTTCGGCAGGCGATTTCGCTTCGGCCGGATTTCGTCGAGCCGTACAACAACCTGGGCAACGCCCTGAAGGACGTGGGGCGAATAGAGGATGCGATGGCCGCTTACGAGAAGGCGGCGCAGACCGACCCGGGATTCGTGCAATCGGAAAGCAACCGTATTTTTGCGATGCAGTACAGCGGACGCTGGGACCGCGGCGA
Source organism: Phycisphaerales bacterium UBA1161 (assembly GCA_002311745.1). Lineage (GTDB taxonomy): Bacteria > Planctomycetota > Phycisphaerae > Tepidisphaerales > Tepidisphaeraceae > UBA1161. The sequence goes on from DBZL01000074.1 coordinate 8,335, forward strand.
TATTTTTGGCCAGGCGTCGCGGTGGTCGGCGCTGCACGCGCAGCCGCTGGCCGGCGAGGTCCGGGCGCATGACAACGACCGCTCGCCGTCGCGCCGGCTGCGCATCGGATACGTGTCGCCGGATTTTCGCAATCACGCGCAGTCCCTGCTGACGATCCCGCTTTTGTCGCGGCACGATCACGGGCCATTCGAGGTTTACTGCTACGCCAACGTGCCCAGGCCCGACCCCCTGACGCAGCGGATTCGCGCTTGCGCGGACGTGTGGCGAAGCACCGTGGGCTTGAGCGATGCGCAAGTGGCGCAGATGGTGAAAGAGGACAAGATCGACATCCTGATCGACCTGACGATGCACATGGCGCACGGGCGGCTGCTGCTCTTTGCCCGCAAGCCGGCGCCGGTGCAGATCACCTGGCTGGCGTATCCGGGCACGACGGGATTAAGAACCATCGATTACCGGCTGACCGACCCGTATCTCGATCCGCCGGGACTCAACGACGCGTACTACAGCGAGCAGTCGATCCGACTGCCGGACACGTTCTGGTGCTACGATCCGCTGACCCGCGAGCCGGCGGTCAATGAACTGCCGGCGGCGAAGAGCGGACAGGTCACGTTTGGATGCCTGAACAATTTTTGCAAGGTGAGCGAGGGCACGCTGGGGCTGTGGTCCAAGGTTCTAGCCGGCGCGGCGGATTCGCGGCTGATTCTGATGTGCCCCCGCGGCTCGCATCGCCAGGGCGTCCTGGCCAAGCTGGGCGTGGGCGAGGACCGCGTGGAGTTCGTGGAATTTGCCCCGCGGGAGCAATACCTGCGGACGTATCACCGCATCGACATCGGCCTGGACACGCTGCCGTACAACGGGCACACGACCAGTTTGGATTCGCTGTGGATGGGGGTGCCGGTGATCACGCTGGTGGGCCAGACGGTGGTGGG
>DBZL01000024.1 GCA_002311745.1 Phycisphaerales bacterium UBA1161
ACCAGTCCACCTACACACGCTTTAAGCCCAGTGATTCCGCCTAACGCTTGGCACCTCTGTCTTACCGCGGCTGCTGGCACAGAGTTAGCCGTGCCTTCCTCTGGGGTTGATCAGAACTTTCTAACCCCTGACAGGAGTTTACATCCCGAAGGACTTCGTCCTCCACGCGGCGTCGCTCCGTCACACTTGCGTGCATTGCGGAAGATTCGTTACTGCAGCCCCCCGTAGGAGTCTGGGCAGTGTCTCAGTCCCAATGTGGCCGGTCAACCTCTCAGTCCGGCTACGCGTCGTCGCCTTGGTAGGCCGTTACCCTACCAACTAGCTGATACGATATCGCCCGCTCCCAAGGCGGTTGCCCTTTGAGATCCTCTTCATGCGAAAAGGATATGTCATCCGGTATTACCTGCCCTTTCGGGCAGCTATCCCAGACTTTGGGGTACGTTAGCGATACATTACTCACCCGTCCGCCACTGTCGCCTTGCGGCGACCGTACGACTTGCATGTCTTAGCCACGCCGCCAGCGTTCAGGCTGAGCCAGGATCAAACTCTTCAATTAAATTTCTTGGCACGTTTTCCTCCTGATGCCCGGCGTACCCTTCGACTAGCTCAGGGCAAGCCCTTCGCTGGCTCAGGGCAGGGGCCGAGACTGACACTTTCGGAAATCGTGTTTGTCCTCGAAATGAGTTTGTCCAAACCTCTCAAACAAAAACAGACTTGAAAGGCTGTTACTGCCCACCGATCGGCTAGGATCGATGGGTCAGTCGGGTCCCTCAAACAAGCAGACCCGATGCAAGGCTCAAACATCTTCGTTGGCTTACTCAAAATTGATCTCGTGAGGGCAAGCCCTCACGTAGGAAGATCACTTTGCGTGCACCACAAGGATGTTTGAGATCGAACTTCAATCTCGCCCGGATCACGCTGTACACCAGCGCTTCCAGGCTCACATCCTCGCGGCTGTCCGACTATTCACTTGTCAAAGAGCGTTCTCATAAATACCTGCCGATGAACAACTTTGGGCAGGTTTCGCTTCGACCGTCGCGGGATTGCTCCGGTGCGACGGGGAGGCAGATCGTATCGACAGTTGCCTTCTTGTCAATCGGCTGTCGCGAGATTTTCGGATCGTCGCGGCGGCCGATGGGCCGTCCCGAGCAGGACGAAAAAGCCCCAATAGGCGGAACTCGCCCGGGCATTTTCATCCGACTTTTGACGGTTGCTTGCGGCAACAGGCGGCACGGGGCTTTCTGCTGCAGTTTCAGTCACCACAGCCAACCCCTGCCGGGGGAGAGGCGACCATCTCAGTCCAGAAGACTAATTATCGCATTTAACTACCGAACAGTCAAGTTATTTCCCCTTTTGCACGCCCGCGGCGGCGCCTCCTGGGGAGCAGCGCGACAACCCCCGCGGAGAGCAAAGCCAGGGAGGATGGCTCGGGGACGACGAGGACGTTCAGGCTTTTATCCTTGCTGATGATCGGTGAGCCGCCGGGGGCAATAGCAAGATCCCACTCGAACGCCCAGGTGACGGCGCCTGGCCCAAGCGGACCCGCAAAAAAGGGGGGACCGAGAACCACCGGACCCCCGCCGTTTAGTTTGGCCAGCGTCGCGCCAAGAGGCGCGACTTCGCCATGGTCCGCGCCGGGGGTCACGACGGTTTCGCTCAAAGCGGAGGTGGAATCGAATTGATAGGCATCGTTGTACTTGCCAACCACATTGGTTCCGAGTTGGACAGTATCGTTGCTGGCGCCTTCCAGGTTGAAGTACGAATATTCGTAGAAATGGAAGGGCAGGGCGGTTCCGGAAAGATTGACGATTTTAATCGCCTCGCCGAGGTCGGCGTTGGCATATTGGCCGGCGGGCCGGACGGTGCCGCCGGTCAAAGTGTAATCGATGCTGACGCTGAAATTGCCTGGGCTGGTGTAGGTCGCGGTTGCCTCATTGGTTCCGCTTGTCGTGATCAATGGAGCGCTGATCGTGTCGATCGAGTGGAGGGGAGCACCGCCGATGCCGTACCAAAACCACTGTTGCTGAAGTTGGTTTTGGCCCTGGACAGCCCAGTAAAACATCCCAGCTTGCGCGGTGGGGTCGACCAGCGCCGTGGAGTTGCCGCTCGTCAGGGTAACCTGGGCATCCGATGGCGCGGGCATTGCCAACAATGCCAGAGCGACCGTCGCCAATTGAAGCAGGAGCATCCGCCAGCGGTTTGGGTCGGTGGGCCGGCCCGGAAAATTCGCGTCGTGTGTTGCGTGATTGTCTGCCGCTGGCCTTGATGAAAGTTTTACCGAGCCGCCCGTCCAATGGCGGAGCATCAGCAGACCACTGGCCGCCCCCAGCCCGCGCATTGAACCGAACAATCCTCCGTGCATCCGCGACATGATCTCTCCCCTTTCGCCATGAATGAAAAGTGAAATCCCGACACGCACAGCCCACGGCAATTCCGTTGTTCTTCTATCACTCAAAAATTGCAGGAACAACGATATTCTCGGACGAAACTGGCGCGCCCAGAATCCACCTGCGTCAAAAACCGGTTGTTTCAAACAGCCGCCCCGGTCCGCGCGATGCTCGCGAACAATCTTGAGTCCTTCCGAAACTTTCAAGAGCGTAGATGGCGTGCGGTCGGGGACGTCGGCGCCTTTTTCCGCGTTTGCGAAATCATGTTCGTAAAAAACGCCACAAAAAATTTTTTGACGGCAACGAGATAGAAAGCCCGTGGGAAAGGTTTTTCATCCGGGAAATGGAACACGCTCTAGAAGGGGGGAGCGGTGTCGCTGGTCGTTGAGCTTCCGTTTAGCGCGAGGGTTCGCGGCCCGGGAGCTCGTCTAATTCTTCGTCGGTTGTTTCATCCAGCGATTTGCCCATCGTGCGCCCCGCCTTGCCGGCGGGTCTGTTCAACCCAAATCCGATTGTTGCTCGTCGGTTCCGTCCAGCGACTTGCCGGGCCGGCCCTGGCGGCCACGGACCAGCAGGCGCATCGGCACCTCGGGGTACGGCAGCAATTCGCGAAAACGATTGATCATGAACCGCTGGTACGAATCGTTCAGATATTTCGGATGGTTCACGAACAGCACGATGGTCGGCGGCGCCACGTCCGTTTGCGTCGCGTAATAAATCCGCGCCAGGCGGCCGCTGGGCGTGCTGGGATGTTTCTCCTCCAGGATCTGTCTGACCACGCGATTGAGTTGCCCCGTCGTCAAACGCGTGTTGGATTGAGCGAACAGGTGCTGGGCCTTGTCTAAAACCACCTGGACGTTCTTGCCTTCCTTGGCCGTGATAAACGCGATGGGCGCATAATCCACAAAGGGCAGCTCGGCATCCAGGTACTGCCGGAATTCCTCCATGAGATGAACGTCGTCGACCGGCTTGCCATCCCGCTCGATTTTTTCCCGCGCTACATCCCACTTGTTGACCACCAGCAGGACCGGCTTGAACTGCTCGGCGATGTATCGGCCCAGCTTCTTGTCCGGCTCGCTGATGGGCGTTGCGGCGTCGATGAGCATCAGCACCACGTCCGCCCGGCGGATCGAGCGCTGGGCGCGGTGGAAACTGTAGAACTCGATGTCGCGGGCAACCATCTGCCGCTTCTTTCGCACCCCGGCGGTGTCGATCACGATCAGCGTCTTGCCCTCTTTTTCCAGGCGCACGTCGATGCTGTCGCGGGTGGTGCCGGGCGTTTCGGCCACGATCACGCGGTCGGCGTCCCCCTCGTACAGGGCCGCGATGGCGTTGACCAGCGTGCTCTTGCCGGCGTTGCGTTTGCCGACGATCGCCACGAGCATCGCCGGCTGCGGCATTTCCCGCGGCGCCTGCGACAGATCGACGTTCTTGGCGATGGCGTCGATCACCTGGTCGAGATTCCGCAGGTGGAGGGCGGAGACGCCGATGGGCGTGCCAAATCCCAACCGGGCAAAATCCCCCAGGGCAACATCCGACTTGGGGCCATCCGCCTTGTTGGCCACCAGGACGGTCTTGATCCCGCGTTTGCGCAGCAGGGCGGCGATCTCCGCGTCGCCCGTCGTCAGCCCGGATTGGCAATCCACCACCAGCAGCACCAGGTCCGCCTGAGCCATCGCCAGGTCGATCTGATGGCGGATGTGGTCCGTCAATTGGTCCGCATCGACAAAGCCAAAACCGCCGGTGTCCACCAGCTCCACGTAATGCTGCCCGATCTGCAGGGGTGTGGAGACGCGGTCGCGCGTCACGCCGGGTGAGTCCTGCACGATGCTGATGCGGCGCCCGGCCAGGCCGTTGAGCAGGCAGCTTTTGCCGACGTTGGGGCGGCCGACGATGGCGATCATGGGCAGTTGCGGCATAGGGGAATTGGGATTTTATTCACAATGTTGCCTGCGGTCGATTCGCAGCCTACAGAAGAGAGGAGCTTCGCGGCGACAACAAGGAGTCGTTGATGCCCACAGTTGCCGATCTTCTGGCCGTCAAGGGTTCGCGGATCTACAGCATTTCGCCCACCGCAACGGTTCTGGAGGCGGTGCGGCGGATGAACCAGCATCGGGTCGGCGCCCTGGTGGTGATGTGCGAAGGCCGCATCGTCGGCATGTTCACCGAACGCGACGTGCTGCGCCGCGTCATGGCGAAAATGCGTCTTCCGGAGGAGATTTCGGTGGCTCAAGTCATGACCACCGAGGTGATCTGCTGTCCGCCCCACACGGACGTGGAAGAGGCCAGTGGCGTGATGCAGCGGAAGCGCATCCGCCACTTGCCGGTCTGTGATGCCGATGGGAAGCTGCACGGGCTGATTTCCATCGGCGATCTGAACGCCTTCTACGCCCACGCCCAGCGAAAGACCGTCGAGCAACTGACCGAATACATCTACGGCCGTGCATGAATCATTCCTAAGTTACTACAAATAAAAAACTTGCCGGCACGTTTGCGCGCCACCGGCAAGTTCTCGCGTAGGAGGAGAAAAAAGTGAGTACATCGTTTAAACCCGCCAGCCGGCCAAAAGTTTCAGGGCCCGCTCGCGAATTTAAATTCTCAATTCTCCCTCCGTTTGCTGGGTGGCATCGAGGCGTGTGGATTACTTCACGTCGACGGGTGCGCCGTTTTTGCGGACCGACCGGTACATGGCATGGACGATGGCCACGGCCTTGCGCGACTCCGGGCCCGAGGTTTCGGCTTCCTGGCCATTCTCCCAAGCCTGGTAGATGTGCAGCAGGTTTTGGCCGTGCAGGTCCTGGGTGACATCGGTGGGGTTCTTGCCTCCGCCGCTATTTTTCGCCAGGGCCGGGCTGAGTTGCTCGAGCAACGGCTTGTCTTGCGGCTGTTCTTCCTTGAACTCGAATCGCTTCAGCCCGTTTTCGCTGATGGCGGTGCCGAACTCGCCGCCCACTTCCAATCGCGTCGGCGATCCGGGAAACATCGCCGTCGTGGCCAGGTAACTGCCAAAGGCGCCGTTCTCGAACTGCAGGGCGCAGCTCAGGGTGTCTTCCACTTCGATGCTGGCGTGGATGCGGCTGGAGGCGAAAGCGCAGACGGTCTTGACCGGCCCGACGATCCACTGCATGAGGTCCAACTGGTGTACGCCCTGGTTCATGACAGCGCCGCCTCCGTCCAGTTTCCAGGTGCCGCGCCATCCGCCGGCCTGGTAATACTTGTCCGGCCGATACCAGGGCGTGAACGATCCCGCCCACGCCAGCCGGCCGAATCGACCCTGCGCCACCGCGTCGCGGATGGCTCGATTGGCCGGGTTCCAGCGATTCTGAAAAATCCCCGCCAGTTTCACGCCGTATTTCCGGGCGGCTTGCACCATCTGATCGACTCTATCCGGGTGGATTTCCATCGGCTTTTCCACGATCACGTTTTTCCCTTGCCGCATGGCAAGCTGGGCCTGCTCCAGGTGCTGGCCGCTGGGCGTGCACAGGTGCACCGAGTCGATCTGCTCCTTGGCGAACATTTCCTCCATGTCGCCGTAGACCGGCGCGGTGACATTGCACTTTTCCATGGCGGCCTTGGTCCTGTTCGGATCGTTGTCGCACACCGCCACGAGCCGGCAATGGGGAAGCTGCGGTATCATCCGCACGTGCCATTCGCCGATCATTCCCGTTCCGATCACCGCACAGCGCCATTCACGCGACATGAAATACTCCTTGGGCGAATGCTAGAATATTGCCTCTGCCGGCACAAGAAGCCCACAGAACCCGCATTTTCACGGGGGGGGCCGCGACCGTGGCGCCCTTGCCGTGGCTTTGCCCCTTTCCATGGAGGCCGCCTTGGCCATAATGAGGGACGTCGTACGAGGAATCGCCTTATGGGTCCAACCAACGTTGCCCTAGTCAAGCTGTATCAAGCCGATCAGAAGCTGCGCCAAGCGCAGGCCCGCCTGGATGCGGTCAGCAAGAACGTCCGCATCCAGGAGCGCAAGACCGCCGAGATTTCCGAGCGCCTGCGTTTGGGCCAAGCCAAGCTCCGGGAGCAGCAGAGCCAAGCCGCCCAGCTCGACCTGGACGTCAAGACCCGCGACGCCCACATCGACCGCCTGCGCACCCAGCAGCAGAACGCCAAGACCAATCGCGAATACCAAACCTTTCTGGTCGAGATCAACACCGAGAAGGTGGATAAGGCCAAGATGGAGGATCAGCTTCTGGCGGCGCTGGAGGCGATCGAAAAACTGGGCGCCGAGACGGCCGAGCTGGGCAGATCGCTGGAGGCGGAGAACGCGAAGCTGGTGGAGATGCAGGGTGAGATTGGCCAGCGGGTGGCGCAGTTGCAGAGGGAGATCGAGGCGTTGCATCCCGGTCGGCGGGCCACCGCCGAGGCCGTCCCGCCGCGGGCCCGCGACGCCTACGAGCGTCTGGCGGAAAGATACGACACCGACGCGATGGCGGCGATCGCCAAGCCGGATCGTCGCCGCGAGGAGTACGTCTGCACCGCCTGCAACATGGACCTGGTGACGGACATTTACAACAAGTTGCACTCACGGGACGAGTTGGTCTTTTGTCCCAGTTGCCGGCGGATTTTGTACATTCCGGATGACCTGCCCGTGGAGCTGGCGGTGCACAAGGTCAAGGAGAGGAAAGAGCCGCATCCCAAGTCGAACCTGAAGGCGGCGATCGGGCGGCAAACCTCGGCCCAGGACGTGGTCAAATCCGTGACCGTTGAAGACGATCCGGCCCCCGCGCCGCCGCACGACACCTAGGAAAGCGTCTCGCCGCTCGAAAGGCCAGGGCGCGATGTACGGCAAAATCCTCATCACGCTGGACACGACGCCGACGGACCGGGCCATTCTGGACCACGTGCGTCCGCTGGCGCGGCTGCTGGGCAGCCGCATCGTGCTGTTGCACGTGGCCGACGGCTGGGCCGCCCGCACCTACGGTCCCGATGCCGTCAGCGACGAAGTGCAGGAAGACCGCGCCTATTTGGAACGCATCCGCGCCGAACTGGCCGCCGAGGGACTCAAGGTCGAAGCCAAACTCGCCTACGGCGATCCCGTGACCGAGATCGTCCGCTGGGTCGAGCAGGAGGGGTGTGATCTGATCGCCATGAGCACGCACGGCCATCGGTTCCTCAGCGATTTGATTCACGGGATCACGGCCAGCCGGGTGCAGCATCGCGTTGAGGTGCCGGTTTTGCTCTTGCGCGCTCGCACGTAAGGACAGGACAAAACGGCGCGGGTCGGCTTTCGCTGGCGGCTGTCCAGACGTCACTGGTTGATCCATGCCAGCGTCTCTATAGTACCATGCGACTTAAGAAAAAGCGGAACGCTCTATGACCGCGTTGAACAAAGGCCGCGCCGGCGCCAACGACCTCCAAGCCCAGCGCAATGACGCCGACAATCGCGCCGCCGACAACCAGGCGCCTCCGCAGCCCGTGCATCGCCGCCCGGCCCTGGTCCTCGGTCTGATCGCGGCCGCCCTCGTCGTGCTCCTGGTCGTCTTGGTGTATTGGTGGCAATCCCGCAAGTACGAATCCACGGACGACGCGTTCATCGACGGGCACGTGGTGGCCATCAGTCCCCAGGTCTCCGCCATGGTCAAGCAGGTTTACGTCGACGACAACAGCGTCGTGAAAAAGGGCGATTTGCTGGTGGAGTTGGACCAGCGCGATTTCCAGGCGGCGCTGACGCAAGCGCAGGGCAATTTGGCCGCGTCCGGGGGCAAGTTGCAGGAGGCCACCGCCCAGGTGGACGTGGCCAACGCCGACGTCGGCCAGGCCGAGGCGGAGTTGGCCGTCGCCCAGACCAACGCCCAGAACGCTGATCAGGATTTTCAGCGATTTCTGGGTCTGGATGAGCGGGCGCGTTCCAAGCAGCAGATGGACAACGCCACCGCCGCCCAGAAATCCACCGCCGCCCAGGTGCAACAGGCCAGGGCCAAGCTCACCGCCGCCAAGGCCAAGGTGATCCACGCACAAATGGCTCTGCAAACCGCCCAGGGGGATCTGCAGACCGCACGCGGGGCGCTGCAGCAGGCCAAGAACAATCTCGATTATTGCACGATCCGCGCCGCGGTCGACGGGCTGGTCACGCACAAGAACGTCGAGCTTGGCATGTACGTGCAGGTGGACCAGCCGCTGCTGGCCCTCGTGCCCACCGACGTGTGGGTCACCGCCAATTTCAAGGAGACGCAGCTCGATCACATCTGGCCGGGGCAGGCGGTGGACATTTCCGTGGATGCCTATCCCGGCCGCAAGCTGCGCGGAAAGGTGCAGAGCATCCAGAACGGCACGGGCGCACGCTTCTCCCTTCTTCCGCCGGAAAACGCCACCGGCAATTACGTCAAGGTCGTGCAGCGCGTGCCGGTCAAGATCGTCCTGGATCCGGGGCAGAACGATGACCTGAATCATCTGCTGGTCCCCGGCATGTCCGTGGACCCCGAAGTGAAAGTCAAGTAGCGGTGCGCCACAAGATCGTGGGCGTATGCATGCCTCGTCATCAGCGGGAGAGACTCATGGCACATAAAAAAATCTTCTCGGCGGCGCTGGCGGCCGTCCTGACGGCCGCCGGCTGCGAAGTCGGTCCCGATTACCATCCTCCGCAGATCACCGTCAAATCCGCCTACGGCGAGCCGATTGCCGCACCTTCGGCCTCCGCCGCGCCAACCGCGCTGATCCAATGGTGGTCCGCCTTCCACGACCCGGAATTGGATGGGCTGATCCAGCGGGCGATTAAGAACAACCTGGATCTGAAAAACGCCGAATCGCGCTTGCGCCAGGCCCGGGCGCAGCGCGGCGTCGTCGGGTCGGAGCTGTTCCCCACCGTCAATACCTCCGGCGGCTATCAAAACGCCCGCGGCAGCAAGAACGTCACGATTCCCCTGGGCGCCTTTGGCGGGGCTGCCGGCCCGGCGGCCACGCCCACCGTGCGGCCTGCCGTGGTGTCTGCCGCCGCGGCTCAGGGCGGCAGCGCTTCGGTCGCCTCCACCCCCTCTGTTCCGCTCAGCCCCTTGGGCCAAGGCGGGTTTCCCGGCGTCGAAACTCAGCTTTACCAGGCTGGGTTTGACGCCTCGTGGGAACTGGACGTTTTCGGCGGCGTGCGGCGCTCCATCGAGGCCGCCGACGCCGACACCGCCGCCGCCCTGGAGGATCGCCGCGACCTGCTCGTCTCTCTGGTCGCCGAGGTCGCCCGCAATTACATCGACCTGCGCAGCGCCCAACGCCAGATGCAGATCGCTACCGACAATCTTCAATCCCAGCAGGAGACGCTGGAGCTGACGCGATCGCGCTACCGCGCCGGGTTCGTCACCGAATTGGACGTGGCCCGCGAAGCCGCCCAGGTCGCCACCACGGCCGCCACCCTCCCTGCTCTGGACGCCTCCATCCGCCTCTACATCCACGAATTGGGAATTCTCTTGGGCCAGGACCCGGATGCCCTGGCCGCCGAATTGACCGCCGCCGCGCCGATCCCGCCGGCGCCGCCGGCCGTTCCGCTTGGCGTGCCCGCCGATCTGCTGCGCCGCCGGCCCGACATCCGCCGCGCCGAACGCCAGCTCGCCGCCGCCACGGCGCGCATCGGCGTCGCCACCGCCGATCTGTATCCCAAGTTCACCCTCACCGGCTCCTTCGGCCTGGACAGTTCCAAAGTCCACAACCTGGCCGAATGGAGCAGCCGCTATTTCGCCCTCAACCCTGGCGTGACCTGGCCGATCTTCGACGCCGGCAAAATCCGCTCCAACGTCGCCGTGCAAAAGGAGCTGGCCCAGCAGGCGGCGACCAATTACCAGCAGACCGTCCTATCCGCCCTGAAGGAAGTGGAGGACGCCCTGGCGGCGTATCGCACCGAGCAGCTTCGCCGCAACGCCCTGGCCGATGCCGTCGACGCCTCCCAGCAGGCGGTGAGCCTGGCCCGCCAGCAGTATCAGCGCGGCGTCGTCGATTTCCTGGTCGTGCTGGACACGCAGCGATCGCTGTTTGAAACGCAAATGGTGCTGGCCCAGAGCGACAGCGCCATCTCCACGGACCTGGTGGCGTTGTACAAGGCCCTGGGCGGCGGATGGGAGCTCGCCGCGGCCAATGCGCCAACGCCTCCGGCGGCGCAGCCGCGGTGAAATCCTCCCGGCCGCACTCTACAATTGAATTTATGGACCAGCGCATCATCGTGAATTTTGACGGCGGCAGCCGCGGCAATCCCGGCGCCGCCGGCACGGGCGTCGTGCTCGCGGCCGAGGATGGCACGCCCCTGATCACCGTCGGCCGCTACATCGGCCGCGCCACCAACAACGTCGCCGAATACGCCGCTCTGATCGACGCCCTGCGCCAGGCCAAGGCCCTGGGCGCCAGAAAACTGACCGTCCGCGGCGACAGCGAGCTGATCATCAAGCAAATGCGCGGCCAGTACCGAGTGAAGAACCCCGCCCTGCGCGAGTTGCACGAGCAAGCCGCCACCTTGGCCGACGAGTTTGAGGATGTCCGCTTCGAGCACAGCCCGCGGCATCGCAATTCGCTGGCCGACCGCCTGGCCAATTTGGCCATGAGTCGCAAAGGCGACGTGACGGACGTGGACGAATTGCCCGAACCGCCGCCATCGCACGGCGGCCAGCGCATCGTCTGTCCTCATTGCGGCCGCGAATTCCAGCTTGAAGGGGAGTCCTAATGGCCGACACCGCTCGCATCGAACAATTCCGCAAGATGGCCGAGGCCGATCCCGAGAACGAGTTGGGCCACTTTTCCCTGGGCAAGGCCTATCTCGACACCGGCCAATCGTCGCTGGCGATCCCTTGTTTTGGACGCGTCATCGAATTGAATGCCAACATCGCCAAGGTGTATCAGCTCCTGGCCGCGGCCCTGCTGAAGGAAAATCGCCGGCCCGAAGCGATTGCGCAGCTTTGCCGCGGCGTCGAGGTCGCCGCCGCCCACGGCGATCTGGCTCCGAAAAACGAGATGATCCGCATGCTCAAGGAGCTGGGCGCGCCCGTGCCCGAATCGGCCGCCGCGCCGCCGCAGCCGGTCGGCCAAGGCCAGGTGCTGTGCAGCCGCTGCGGCCGCGTTGGCCCCCAACTGCCCAGCCCACCCTTCAGCAAAGACCTGGGCCGCGAGATTCACGAAAAGATCTGCGCCGACTGCTGGCGCGCCTGGATCGCCATGGGCACCAAGGTCATCAACGAGCTTCGCCTCCCCCTGTCCGACCCGCAGGCGCAGAAAATCTTCGATCAGCACATGCGCGAGTTCTTGAATTTATGATGGATGACTCTCGCCGCTGACCCGTGTTTCACTTCACGCCCTGGAGCACGATTTCCTGTCGGTTCAACATCTGGCCGCTGTTTGCGTTGATCATGATTTCGCGCACCAGTCCGATGCCGGGCACAAAATGCTTCTCGTCCGTCAGCTTCGCGTGGCCTTTCTCCTGCTCCATCAGCACGACGTATCCGCCGGTCTGCCCGCTTGGCCCAGCCACCGCCAGCGGGCCCCACACGCGGCAATCCAATTTGTATGAGCGGTCCTTCGGCGTGTACGTCCAATGCTTGGTCCCTTTAAGCGGCCAGGGCCACATGACCTGCTCGGGATCCATCACCAGCGTTTCATCGCCGGCTTTGCGCAATGTCGAGACCAGCCCGTGCGAGTCCAGCTTCCACCATTCCTCAAAGACCAGTTTGCCATTGCGGCACGTTTCCACGTGCGCGCCTTTGTCATCGATGCCCGCGACGCTCAGCGTCAGGGTTGCCCGGAACTTCCCATCGGCGCCGGGCGCTACATCGGCCAGAAATACCCCGGCATCCTCGGCGACTTCCAGGACGAACGCATACGTCCAGGTGGTGCCCTGGCGCAGCGGAAGCAGGTCCTGCACCGACGCCACGGCCGGCGCCGCCTGCGCAGCCACTATCTCAAACTCCTGGCTCTTCCACGGCTGGTCATCGGCTGTCACTTCCAGCCGGTATTTCCCCGTCTCCAGGCCGCGCAGGGCATTCATTTTGAAAACACCGGCGACGTAGTCATCGATCGTGCCGTGCGCCAGCACCACGCCGCTGGATATTCCCTTGACGTCCACCGCTTTCCAGGCGTAAGCCATGTGTTTGTGCTTTTCGCCTTTGGCCAGGCGAAAGACGGCGTCGACCTCGTTGGAGATGGGGATCTGCACTGTTGGATAAACCGGCGACCAATCCGCCGCCGCGGCCAGGCAAATCTGCAAGCTGGACTCATCGGGTTGTGTCGCCGGCGCGTTCTCCCCCAACGCCGCGCGCATCGACCAAAGCAACGTCAACGCCGCGGTGCATAACCGCAACTCCCACATGGCATCTCCCACGATAGAAGCCGTAAATGGTAATTAGTCACATGAATTGCTGATAATAGCTTATCCAGTGAGTTATATCAATATGTCATCAAAAAAGCCGAGAAATGGATAATTTTCATACGCCCCTGCCGCGGCGTATTTGCGCGGATACGACATCCGCCTTTAACCGCCGATGGGACGCGTGGTGGACGAATCGATTGACGCGTCCGGCAAGGTCGTCGGCGATTCACGCAGCGGCGCTGCATCCGCCCCAAAAATCTGCTGCTGACCCGTAAACTGCACCACCGGCAGTTGCCGCTCCTGCTGGCGGACCTTATCCGCCTGCTGGCGCAACTGCGCCTGCTGACCTTGCAGCGCCAACTTGTCCTGTTTGAGTTTCTCGTTGTCGCGCTGCAGATCGTAGTACCTCGGCGGCATCGACTGTTGGACCATTGTGCCGTTGGCATCCATGATGTACCCGTTGGCCGGCAGGTCGCGCATCTCGCGCGAGTTCCGGTCAATATCCCCGTCGATCTGAGCGATTTTCTGGTCGATGGCGTCGGACTGGTGGGACAAATCATCCAACTGCTGCTGAATCTTCGCCTGGGCGGCCCGCAGCATTCGCATCTGCTGGCTATTGACCCACGTGGCGCCCCAGCGGAATAGATTCTGCCGCGCCATCGCCGACTGCAAGGCCGCATCCTGAGCGCGGAAATCATCCACCGCTTTGCGGCAGACCGGCGCATCGCGCGTTTCCGCCGGCAGGACGTGCAGCGCCTCGGCGACGTTGTCCAGCACCTGGCGCAGCTGCGGGCTGGCGTTCATCGCCTGGTCGTAGAACCCCATCGCCGCCACGAAGGATTTTTGCCGCCAGCAGATGACCGCCAGGTTGTTCAACGTCGGTGCGTGATCGGGCGCCGACCCGTTGGCCGCCTCGAACGCCGTTTTCGCATCCACCAGACGGTCCTGCTTGTACCGCAGCACCCCCTGCAGATAGAAAGCGGCGGCGTTTTCGGGATCATCCGCCAAGGCGCGCTGCAGGAGCGGATCGGCTTCGGTGTTGCGGTTTTGCCGCATCAGGTCGGCCGCTTGGGCCGCCTCGCGCCGGCCGAGCTGCTGCCGCTGCTGCTGCTCCTGCGGCGTGATCCAGTCATTGCCGAACTTGCGAAGCCCCTGGTCCTGCCGCTGCCGCCACAGCGCCAAATCCTCCTCCGCCTGCTGGCGCACGTCCGGCTCCGTATTGCGCGCGATGAAATCCTCGTAGCGATTGATAATCGCGGCCAGGTCCGTGCTGTGCTCCACGGCGCGGCGCAGGGACGCCAGGGCTTCGGCCGCGGCCGCCGGCCGGCTCGACGGGCCGCCGACCTCAATCGAGGCCACGTTCTCTTGCGGCACCAGGACGGTCTTGCCGTCGCTGGTGGTGATTTGCCATCCATCAGGCGTTTTGCTGATGTGCCCTTCGATGCGCGTTCCGTCGTCCAAGATGACGATCTCGCCTCGCGCCGCCACCGCTGCCGCCGCCAGCACGCCCAGAACCATCAGCCATTTCATAGCAGGCCTCCCGCGCCCCCATTCTAGACGCGACAAGCGCCGCGGTGAACCGCAGGGTTCATCCCGCCGCGGCGGCTGGTGTACAATTCGCCTCCCATGCCCGACTCGTCCGCGCCCTGGACAATCCAGCGATTGTTGGAATGGACCGCATCCTTCTTCCTGCGCAAAGGCATCGATTCCCCCCGGCTCTGTGCCGAGCTTCTGTTGGCACACGTGCTGAACGTCCCGCGGATCAAGCTGTATACGAACTACCAGCGCGTCGTATCGCCCAAGGACTTGGCGGCCTATCGCCGCCTCGTCGCCCGCGCCGCCGAGGATGAGCCGATCGCCCATCTCACCGGCCGCGCCCATTTTTTTAATCTCGAATTTGAAGTCACCCGCGACGTTCTGATTCCGCGCCCGGATACCGAAACGCTGGTGGAAAACGTGATTCAATTGGTCCGTCATCAAAGCGGCCTGGAATCGCCGCGGGTGCTGGACTTGTGTACCGGCAGCGGATGCATTGCCGCCGCCATCGCGTTTCACGTCCGCGGCGCCGTGGTGGTGGCCACCGAACTCAAGCCCGCCGCCGTCGCCGTAGCGCAGCGCAACGTGCAGCGGCTGGATTTGTCGCAGCGCGTGCTCGTGCAGCAGGGACACTTGTTCGACGCCATCCCCGCCGTCGATCGCCAGCCGTTCGATCTGATCGTCGCCAATCCGCCGTACATTCCCACGGCGCAGATTCCTGCCCTGGACCGCAGCGTCCGTGATTACGAGCCGGTGGAGGCGTTGGATGGCGGGCTGGACGGCCTGTCCATGCATCGCAGGATTCTGAGCCAAGCGCCGCAATGGCTGGTGGTCGGCGGGCACATCTTTCTGGAGATCGCGTTTGATCAGGGTCCGCTGGCGCTGGAGATTGCGGCCGAGCATCCGCGGCTGGCCGAGGCGCGGATTTTGGCCGATCACGCCGGCCGCGACCGCGTGCTGACGGCAAAACGCATCTCGTGAAAAAGGATCAGCGCTTGGAGAACTGGAAGCGCCGCCGGGCGCCGCGCTGGCCGTATTTCTTGCGTTCCTTCATTCGGCTGTCGCGGGTGAGGAATCCCGCGCCGCGCAGGGCCGATTCGAGGTTGGGGTCGTATTTGGCCAGGGCCCGGCCCAGGCCCATGACGATGGCTCCGCTTTGGCCCGTCGGGCCGCCGCCGTTGCAGCGGGCCCACACGTCCATCTTGCCGCCCAGGTTGGTCACTTCCAGCGGGCCGAAGATGTATTTGCGGTCCTGCTCCGAAGTGAAATAGTCGTTGAGGGTTCGGCCGTTGACGTCGATCTTGCCGCTGCCTACGGCCACGCGGACGCGCGCCACCGCCGTCTTGCGGCGTCCAACGCCCCAGGTGTAGGAGGGTTTGGCCTGCGGCTGTGCCGCCTGCGGCTGCGCCGCCGCTGGCTCCGTCGCGGCCGCAACGGATTCGGTGGCTTGGGGATCCTGCGACATGATCAGTCCTTACATCGCCGCGCTTACAGCGCCAGCTTCAGTTCCTTGGGTCTCTGGGCCGCGTGCGGGTGGCGATCGTCCCGGTAGATCTTCACCTTGCCCAGCAGGTTTCTCCCCAACTTGCTCTTGGGGAGCATCCGCCGCACCGCAAGCTCCAGGAGCTTTTCCGGATGCTTCGCACGCATGGTCTTAAACGAATACAGATGTCGTCCGCCCGGGTAGTGGGAGTAGGTCTCGTACTCCAACGCATCGGCCTTCTTGCCCGTGACTTTCACTTTCTGGGCATTGAGCACGATCACAAAATCTCCCGTATCGACGTGGGGGGTATACGTCGGCTTGTGTTTGCCCTGGACGACGGTGGCGATCCTGGCGGCCAGGCGCCCCAGAACCTGGTCCGTGGCATCCACCACGTACCACTGTGCTTGTATCTCACCGGGCTTGGCCATGTAGGTGCTCATTGCCGTCCTGCCGCCGCTCCCAAAAACACTTCAGGTCAAGGGCGCCAACCGTCCCATCCCAGAGGGAGGGGCAGTCTAACGGCCGGGCATCCCATGTCAATACGGACCGGCCGCCGCGCTGGCCACTCTGTCACATGGACGGACAAACACGGACAAATCGTCCTGTCCAGACCCCCTGACCCAAAAACAAAATATTTTTTCAAAATTCCCATTTCACTCGTAGCGGAACGATTATCAGTTGCTATAGTCCGCTTGCGTCGGAGGTGGCCGGCTTGCCGTTTACGGTCCGTGAAGTTCAGCCGACTCCGAATCCGAACGCGGCGAAGTTTGTCCTCGACCGGCCGATCAGCGATCAGCCGACCAGTTTCTTCGACGCGTCCTCGGCGATGGGTCACCCGGTGGCGTCTCGTCTGTTTGCCGTCCCGGGTGTTAGTAGCGTCCTCCTACTGGGGGACTTTGTAACTGTAAATAAAAAACCCGATGCGCGCTGGTCCGAAATTAACTCACAAGTTGAGCGGGTCTTGGCGTCGATATGAGAGATAAGCTAGGTCAGATCAGCCGTTAAAACTAAAGGAAACCTCAATTATCGGACGAACGTAGTAATTGTTGTTACACGGTGTTTCTTCCCTCCTTACCCCGTAGGTCTCACCCACGCCTACGGGGTTTTTATTTGATCTGAGATTTGAGATTTTAGGTCCTACTGCCCCCCAATCCGCCGGACGTTCTGGGGCAGAATCTGATCCGCAATTTCTCCCGGAATCTGCCCCGTGGGGAAGAGCAGCGCCAAGTGGGACTGGTCGTACGCCACGGCGATTCTCCCCGCCGGGTCCAACCACACGCGTCGGATCGACCGCCAGGCCGGAAGGTCCTTGCTGAAAATCGCCTCCACGACAAAGGGCGCCTGCCCCGGAGGCGGCTGGCCGGTGATGGGCCGCAATCGCGAGATTTTGTCCGGTGAATTGAACAGGAAAAGATGCCCATCGCGGCTGCGGATCAACCAGGGCGGAAAGTCGACCGATCCCGCGCACTGCGGGGGCAGGGTCCAGACTTGCCGCCGGCCGTCGCTGCCAACCACCGCCAGCGTGGCTGTTCCGTTGGCCTCCGGGCCGGTGGTGGGGGCGCTGGGGAGCTGGGTTTGCATGGCGTCCGGCGGCTGCATCAGCTCCCAACCGTGGTCCGTCAGCATCCAAAAGTCTTTGCCCCGCGCGATGACCGGCCAGCCGGCCTGTTCCCAGCCGACGTCGCTTCCGGTGTCGATGGTCCAGATCGCCAACCGCGGCGTCGGATCGGGTACCGTCGGATCCAGAATCAGCGTGGGCGAGTCCGCGGCGTCGGCCGGACGCAGCAGCCACCGCCCCCGGCCGTCGATCCCCACCAACGTCGAGAATTTCCGCTCCGATTCGCGCAACAGCGGCACAAACTGCGTCGGGGGCAGGAACCGCGCCGGCCCGCCCTCCGGCCGCGTGATCACCCATTCATCCCGCACGGCGGTGATCGAACGGGTCGCATCCATTTCGTGGGCGATGGCCGCGGGCAGCGTCTGCACGAGCCGTCCCGGCCGCAGCGCCAGGTAAGCCGGAAGGACGATCTGCGGCGGGCGCTGGCCCTGCGGTATGCTCACGCCGCGCGGCGCCAAGAAGACCACGCCGCCGTCCGGCAGCCGCGCCGCCACCGTCAATTGGTTGTCGTTGACAACCATTCCCCCCAGCGTGGTGGCCAGGAGTTGGTCGATCCGCGCCTGAGCTTCGGGCGTCGCCTCGGGCCGCAGCTTCAGCAGGATTGGCAACGCTCCGGGGCCGTAACCGGCCAGCCGTGCAAACGCCACCACGCGCTTGCCCGGATCCTCGTCGTCCAACTGTTGCGCCAGCGCTGCGACTTGCTCCTGATCGATCCTGGGCATGTCCAGCGGAACGATCAGCAACTGCACGGTCTGCGGCTCGTTTCCGCGGCGGATTTGCAGCACGCTGCCGTCCAGAAGCGGAACCAGGTGGATGATGTCCGGGGGCCAGGTCGCGGCGTCCAGCGTCGTCCAGGCGCCGTCGACAAACCGCGCGACGCGGCCGCCGGCCGCGTTGTCGGCCGCGATCCACGCCAAAATTCCGCGCAGATCGAACAGCACCTGCACGGGCCCGCCCGCTGCGGGCGCCGTTGTTGATTCCGACGTTTCCCGCAGTCGGCAATACGATTCGCTCAGTTCCGTGCCGATGGTGATCGCGCTGACGCCGTCGTCGCTCGGCACGATCAGCCGCGTCGTTCCGTCATCGTCCCAGCTCATCGCCCGGGCCCAGTGGTAGGAGCGGCGCCACGGAATCGCCATGCGATCCCTGGCCCCGACCAGTTCATACTCGCGGCCCTGGCGGCAGACGGCGCGGGCCTGCAGATTGCCTTTTCGCTGCACCGTCCACAGCACGTACTGGACCGGGCGGTCGCAGAGGTGCTCCGTTTGCTCCGCCGCCCGCGCCAGGACATCGGGCAACGCCTCGGCGTCGCTGCGCGCGATCCACAAATCGCCGCGCGGGCAGAGGTAGAGCGGTTCGTTCAGAATCACGTGGGCGGCATCGGCCAGGTCCACGGGCTGATCGAGCGGCCGCGGCTCGGGATAATCCGGCAAATCCGCATGCAGAAGCTGTGCGTAGGTCCGCACCGGCGGTGTCACTTCGACGCTAAACGTCGTCGTCGCGGTGCTCCAACGTGTTGTGGTGACAGTGACGAGCGGAAGCAGGGGCCCACCACGCCGAACCCACGGCGCGGCCAGGATCATCGCCAAAGCGGCTGCCAGCGCACCGCTCCATGCCCACAGGAATCGGCGCCGCCTATCGGCCATGGCGGTTATCCTACCGCGCGCAATCGCACCGCCGCCACGCCGTCGGTATCATGCCGGCCATCGTGTCCGTCACCGGCGAACCCTACGTGGTTGATCTTCGCGACGTGAGCAAGATTTACCGCTCCGGCGCCCTGCGCCGCCGGCGCGTGCAGGCGTTGCGCGGCGTCAACATGCAGGTGCACCGCGGCGAAATCTTCGGCCTGCTCGGTCCCAACGGCGCCGGCAAAACCACCCTGGTCAAGATCATGATGACCGTTGTGCGTCCCACGGCCGCAGCGGGCACCATCCTGTCCCGGCCCATCGGACACAAACCCACGCTCCGCCGCGTCGGTTATCTGCCGGAAAATCACCGCTTCCCCAAATACCTCACCGGACGCCAGACGGTCGAGTTCTTTTCTGCCCTGGCCAAGGTGGACCGTCGCACCCGACGCCGACGCGGCGTTGAGCTGCTGGAAACGGTCGGCATGCGCGACTGGCTCGACGTGAAGATCGGCCAGTATTCCAAGGGAATGCTGCAGCGCATGGGCCTGGCCGTGGCGATGGGCGCCGATCCGGACCTGCTGATCCTGGACGAGCCCACCGACGGCGTCGATCCCGGCGGCCGACGCGACATCCGCGACGTCCTGCTGCGCCTGCGCCGCCAGGGCAAAACCGTTTTCATCAACAGCCATCTGCTCAGCGAATTGGAGACCGTCTGCGACCGCGTGGCGATTCTGGTCCAGGGCCGCGTGGTGCTCCAGGGAACGCTCGACGAGCTGACCATCGCCAAGCAGTGCTATTTCTTTGAGCTGTCCGCGGTCGATCCGTGGTCGGCGGTGCGGGCGGCGCTTCCGGGGGTGTTCGATTCCGCGCCCGGCCCCGGCGCGCCGTGGCGCGGCCGCCTGAGCGACCAGACCTGGTGCCAATTCGACGGCACCTTCCTGCGCATCGGCAAAACCGAGCCGGCCGACGTGCAGGACATCCTCGATGCCCTGCGCAGAGCGGGCCTGGTCATCCGCCGCATGCATCCGCTGCGACCCAGCTTGGAAGAACTCTTTTTCGAGGCGATCAAGCAGCCCACCGCATGAGCCAGACCGCCGCACTATTTCTGGATGCCTACCGCGACCTGAACGCGCGGAAAATGTTCTGGATCGTGCTGATCATCTCCACGTTGGTGGCGGCGTCGTTCGCCCTGGTGGGGTTGACGCCGACCGGCTTCAGCATCCTGGCGTACGACTTCCCCTCGCCGCTGTTCAATCGCCGGCTGATCTCGCCGGCAGCGTTCTACAAGCTGATTTTCCTGAACCTGGGCATCGACTGGTGGTTGACGGTTTTTGCCACCTGCCTGGCGCTGATTTCCACGGCGAGTTTGTTTCCCGATTTTCTGGCCGGCGGGGCGGTGGATCTGTATCTGTCCAAGCCGATCAGCCGCTTGCGGCTTTTCCTCACCAAGTACGTCTGCGGCCTGCTGTTCGTCGCCCTGCAGATCGCCTGCTTCTGCCTGGCCAGTTTCCTGGTCATCGGCTTACGCGGGAACGCATGGGAACCGGGGCTGTTTTTGGCCATCCCCATCGTGGTGCTGTTCTACAGCTATCTGTACTGCCTGTGCGTGCTGATCGGCGTGGCGACGCGCTCGACGGTCGCCGCCATCCTGCTGACCCTCCTGTTCTGGGTGGGCGTCTTCGCCGTGCACACCACCGAGGTCGCGCTGCTGATGTTCAAGCTCGACGAGGAAAGGACCCTGGCCAGCCTGGACCACAAAGTCGCCGCCGCCCAGGCCGCCCTGCATCAAGCCTCCGCCACGGCGCCCTCCACGCGCCAAGCAACGCTTCAATCACGGCTCCAAGAGGCCCAGGAAAAACGCGCCGACTTCCACTTCAAGTTTGACCGCCCCCATCGCCTCTTCTACCTCGTCAAATCCGTTCTGCCCAAAACCAGCGAGACCGTTTTGCTCCTGCAGCGCCAGTTGATTCGACGCGCCGACTTGCCGCAAGAGAGTTCGCCCCGCTCCGACCGCGGGAACCACATGGCCGCAGCGCTTCAGGATGAACTGCGTCGCCGCGGATGGCCTTGGATCGTCGGCACATCGGTGGCGTTTGAGTGCGTGGTGCTGACCATCGCCGCCATGATTTTCTGCTGGCGCGATTACTGAGATGGATTGGTCTGCGCCGCGGCGATCAACCGGCAGCCGTGCAGCCACAACAGCAGCGTGATCCCCGTCATCGGCAGGCTGAGCAGGACCAGATCGTGTAACGTGTCGCTGAACATGGCTTGCAGTCTGGTGTTTCCCGGGAAATGCGGCGCCCACCAGATCATGAAGTTGCCCAGGAGGTCCTCGTACGCGAAACTCAGCACGTTGGTGAGCACGACCAGCGCCGCCGCAACCCACAGCAGGCGGCGGAACCTGGGCGGCTGGTGCGCATAGGCGACGATCAACAGCGGCGTGACCCACAGCCAATATTGCGGACAATACCCCGATCCGAATTCAAAGACGGCGATGAGCACCATGGCCGCCAGCAGCACCACGTCGCTGTCGCGTCGCAGGGGCCTTCGCCACAAAACGGCCGTCAGGCCCATGATGACTCCCAGGAGCGCGGCGGTGAAATACGGCGCGTATCGCAGCACCGAGTCAAATCCGCAAACAAGCTGCAGGAGCCCCGATACGCCCATGGCGCCCGGTGTGCCGCGATAGAAAAGGACAACATCCGTGATCCGCCGCGGATTCAACACGTACAGCGGCGCCAGCGATAACAGGGCCGGTCCGACGCACAGCGCCGCTCCGGTCAGCCGCACTTTCCACCCCAATCGCCGGCACTCACCGGCAAGCAATGGGATCAGAACCAACGGAAACGTCTTGGCGAAGGTCGCCAAACCCAGCCAAGCCGCGGCCACCAGCCAATCCACCGCATCTCCGCCGCGGCGGAAGCGGATCAAGCTCTGCACGAACCACACGATGCCGATCGTCGGCACAACGTCGAAGTTGCCCTGCTGGATCGTGAGCAAAATCAGCATCGGATTCAGACACAATCCCAGCAATACCAGGCGAAACACCGAGCGCCGCTCGTCCAAAAGGCGCAGCAGGGCAAAGGTTGAAAGGATCAGGACGGCATCGCACGCCGTCAGCAACACTCGCACGCAGGTGAAAAGGTTCCAGTCGAAGCGGGCGGAGATTTTGCCCAGGCCATACAGGACCTCCATCCACATGGGCGGCCAGTTCACCACCATCGATGTGACGTAGGGGTTGGCGCCCGCCGGCACTGATCTCGCGACGGACCGCCATGCCTTCAGATCGCACGAGAAGCACTGCGGCGGCCAGACCAACGCCAGCGCCAGCCGCACGGCCACCGCGATCCCCACCGCCAAAGCCGCGTCCTTCATCCGCCACCACGGCGGCGAGGCACGCGGTGGTGCGTAGTCCAGCGTCGCGCTCCGCATGAACGGCCAAGTTTAGACCCTTGCCCACGCCGCCGCCATACCTATGCTACCCAACGCAAGGAGCGCCCATGGCCAAGGTTCGCAAGGCGGTGATCACGGCGGCAGGACGCGGCACCCGGCAATACCCCGCCTCCACCGCCGTACAAAAAGAGATGTTCCCCCTGGTCGATCGCGACGGCTTGACCAAGCCGATCATTCAGATCATCGGCGAGGAGGCCATCGACTCGGGCATCGAGGAACTGTGCATCGTCACTCAGCCCGGCGACGAAAAACAATATCGCGAATACTTCCGCCGTTTGGATGATGAGATGGTCCGCACCTTTCGGGGCAAGGATTGGGCCATCCTGGAATCGGAAAAACTGGGCGCCTTCGGCGAACGGCTGCACTTTGCCGAGCAGCACGAGCCGGAAGGCTTCGGCCACGCGGTCTTCCAGGCGAAAAAATTCGTCGGCGACGACCCGTTTCTGCTCCTGCTGGGCGATCACGTCTACATCAGCGACATCAAGGACCGCTGCGCCCGGCAAGTGGTTCGCGTTTTCGAGCAGTACATGCTGGATGCCGTCACCGCCGTTCAACCCACGTTGGAGCGGCACTTGCATTTGTTCGGCACGATCCGGGGACAGGCCATCGACGCCGCCCGCGGCGTCTACAAGGCCGAGTTGATTATTGAAAAGCCCAGCATCGAAGTGGCTCGCGAAAAACTCGTCACCCCAGGCCTGCCTGCCGGCAACTATCTGTCCCATTTCGGCATCCACGTCTTTTCGCCGCAAGTATTCGATTCTTTGGAATACTTGCTCAAAAACAACATTCGCGAGCGGGGTGAGTTTCAGCTTACCGCGGCCCAGGAGCACATGCGGCAGAACTGCCAGAAATACTGGTGCGTGGTGACTCAGGGGCAAAGGTACGACACCGGCATACCCTATGGATTGATGGAAACCGAGTTGGCGCTTGCACTTAACGGCGTTCACCGCACGGAAATCTGCGAAGCCATCGCCCGCATTCTGGCCATGCAGGTCAAGAACTAGAGGTTATCGGACCTCTCCCTCCTATTTTGGGGCGGTGTAAAAAATTCTACAAACGGCGTGGCTTCTGCCGATTACCCAGATTACAATCGGAGCACTCCAAAAGTCGCCGTAAGTCAATATTTGGATGCTGCGTACGTGTGTGATGTTCAATGCTTGGAATTGATGGAAGGAGTGTGTCACATGCAGGCGTCTTCAATTAACGAACACAGAACTCCCCCCGAATTACTACAGCTCGATGGTGTGCAGAGCCAGCATTTTCGCGCCGGGCAAACTATCCATGAGCCGGAAGATCCGGCAAATCTTTTCTATCTTATCGAATCCGGAGAGGTGCGGCTCTACGACGTCGCATCCGGCGGCACGGCGCGTTTACTGGAAATTCTCGGACCCGACGAATGGGTCGGCACCGCCGTTCTGGGCCAAATGCCTGTCTACGCGAGACGTGCTGTGGCCGTTACTGATGCCGTTCTCTGGGCCATTCCCGCGCTGAGCTTGCGAAAAATGCTTGCCGAGCATGGCGAGGTGGCCTTGCAGATCATCGAGTCGATGGTCCAGCGCCTGCAGGCCGCATGGTCCGAAGGCAGCCAATTGGTTTTCGATGACTGTCGCCTGCGCCTGATCAAGACGCTGGTGCGTTTCAGCAATTCGCCGGCGGCAAAGCGGTCTGCCGATGGCGTCGTGCTGCGCATCACCCACAAGCAGCTTGCCCAAGCCGTCGGCGCCGCCCGCGAAACCATAAGTGTTTGTCTGACGGAACTGCGCCTAAAAAACCTTATCCGCACCGGCCGAAACCAGCTCATCTTCGACCCGGAGCAGCTTCAGGCGCTCGACCCCAACGGAAATGCGATGATCCGTATGGCTTGCTGAATGAAGAATCAAGGGCGGGGGGGCCCGGCGCGCTGAATTCAGCAGGCTCGCATGCATCATTTCTTCAGATATGGCTGAGCGGCTCGTGGGTGATGGCGCGGTCTCGGCCGGCGGCTTTGGCGCAGTACAGGGCGGCGTCGGCCATGATCACCAGCTGTTCTGCACTGCTGGGCGAGTTGCCGCGCCGTGACGCGATCCCCACCGACATCGTCACCCCTTCGTTGCGCCGCAGCACCAGGGCCGAACCCTGACGGAAATCCTCGCGGATGCGCTGCGCCACGCGCGCCGCCTCCGGCGCCGTCGTATGCGGCAGCAGCACCACAAACTCATCTCCGCCGTAGCGCGCTGCCACGTCCATCTTTCGCAGGTTGGCCGTGATGACCTTGCCGGCCACGGTCAGCAGTTGATCGCCCACCGCGTGGCCGCAGGAGTCGTTGAGCTGCTTGTATCCGTCCAGGTCGATCATGACGCAGGACATGTCCGCGTCGACCCGCTCGCACTCGGCAAACAGTTGTTCCAGCACGCGGCCGAAGTGCCGACGGTTGTACAGCCCGGTGAGCGGGTCCGTCGCCGCCAGCTCCTTTTCCCTTGTTAGGGAACGCTCCAGTTCGGTGTTTTTCTGTTGCAGGTTGGCGCGCAACTGCTCATTCTCGCGCTCCATGTTCGCCACCGCCAGGTTCTTTTCCACCACCAGCGGAATGGTGAACAGATAATCGCCGAACTTCACCACGTAATCGGTCGCCCCTTTGCGCACGGCTTCGGTGGCGATGTGACCGACGTTTTCGCCGGTCACGATGATCACCGGTGTTTTGCAGCACTGGCGGATGTGCGACAGCAGTTCCATTCCCGTGCCGTCGGGAAGGTTGTAGTCGGTCAGGATCAGGTCGAAGTCGGACAGGTTCCTCTGCAAAGCGGCGGTGATGCTCTCGGCGCAGACCACGGTGCCGGCGCCGAACCGGTCCTCCAGCGTCTCGCGGATCAGTTGACGCTGATCGGCGTCGTCTTCGACGATGAGCAGCTTGATTCGTTCCACGTCACTCGCTCCCAAGCGACAATTCGGGTCCTGTGTCGGAGACACCTCCGGCATCGCCTCCAGCCAAGTTGGCACTGTATCCAGCTTGCTGTTTAGGATTTACGATACATCCGACGCCCAAGCCACGCGGCGTGGGATTTTTGCCGCGGCTCCAAGGCAAACTGGTCAAACTTTCACGAATAAGGCACATCCCAGCCTTCCGGGGCAAAAGGTGACGGAACTTGGCGACCTCTACATTCGGCACTGCTCGGGCGGCAGGTGGTGCTTCGGCGTTTGGTGGATCGTCAGCCAATAATTGGTGCTGGTCAGCACCGTCCGCAAGAACTGCTCGGCATTGGCCGGCTTGATCGTGTAACTGTTGGCCCCCGCATCCGCCGCGGCGCGCATCTGCGCTTCCTCGCTCACGCCGGTCATCATCACCACCGGAATATCCCGCAGCGACGCATCGGACTTGATCGCGCGCAGCGCCTCCAACCCGTTCATTCCGGGCATTTCGATGTCCATATAGATCAGGCCCGGGCGCGGCGCATGCGCCCATTCGCCCCGACGCCGCAGAAAATCCAAGGCCTCCTGTCCGTTGGCCACCTCGAACACCGAGTTGCTCACCTTGCACTCGGAGATGGCGTCGCGGATCAGCATCCGGCAATCCTCATCATCATCCACCAGCAGGATCGTGATGGCCTCTTTATGCCCGCGCCGCAGCCCCGCCCGCGGGGCCGTCGTCGGTTTTTGGTCCTGTTTGCTTTGCATAAGTGTTTCCCTTGACATACTCAACTCCTTGCGTTGATCGTCACCGCGCCGCCGCCCGTCTCGGCGGGCGGGCCGACCCGGTCTTTCGCCGTCCCGTGCTGCAACGCCGGAACGTGCTGCCCGTTGATGGTGAATCGGAACGTGCTTCCCTCCCCCGGCCGGCTTTGCACCCAAATCGTACCGCTGTAGGTCTCCACGATGCTCTTGACGCTGGCCAGCCCCACGCCTTTGCCGGCGATGTTCGTCGAACTTTTGCCTCGACGGAATACGAAAAAGACCTTGCCGATGTCTTCCTCGTCGATGCCCAGGCCCGTGTCGCGAACGTAAAACTCCGCCTCGGTCTTCCGCATTTTGCAGCCGACGTGAATCTGCCGCACCGGACCCTCCCCCATGTATTTGATCGCGTTGTCGATCAGGTTCTGAAACACCTGGCGGAACCGCGCCCGCTCGCCGTGCAGCACCGGCAGGTCCGGGTCGATCACCAGCGATATCTTGCGGTTTTTCAGGTCGTTTTCGAAGATGTCCTCCAGCTCGCGCACCAGGGCGGCGATCTCGACCATCTCCATTTTCTGCCGCCGCGTCTTGATCCGCGATAA
This sequence comes from Phycisphaerales bacterium UBA1161, assembly GCA_002311745.1. Taxonomy (GTDB): domain Bacteria; phylum Planctomycetota; class Phycisphaerae; order Tepidisphaerales; family Tepidisphaeraceae; genus UBA1161. Next base: position 26,638 of record DBZL01000024.1, read on the forward strand.
TTCCAGCAGCTCGGCGATCAAATCCGTTTCCGCCTCGACGTTCCTTTGGATTCGTTCCAGGCGGTGCACCGCATCCTCGTCCAGCTTTTCGCGGTGCTTCAGGAGCAGCGTCGTCGCCATGCCGGCGATGTTCCGCAGCGGGGCGTTGAGGTCATGGCTGACGGCGCGGAGGAAATCCTCCTTCTCCGCGATCTCGTTGCTCAGCCGCTTGTTGGCCGTCTCCAGTTGCGCCGTGCGCTGGGTGACCTTCTCTTCCAACTGCACGTTGGCGAGTTGCAGGGCTTCCCGCTGCTGCTTGACCGTCTTGACCATTTCGTTGAAGGCCCGCGCCAGATCGCCGATGGCGTCGTGGCGGTGGATGGCCACGCGGGTGTCCAATTCCCCGGCGGCGATGCGCTCGCTGGCGTGCACCAGTTGCCGGATCGGTCGGAAAATCCGCCGCACCAGCAGATACGCCATCGGCATGCTCGCCAGCACCAGCGCGCAGCCGATGCCCGCCGACACCACGTCGATGCGGCGCATCTGCGCCTCCTCCCGCGCCGGCGAAACGCCCACCGAAACGTACCCCACCAGGCGCGAAGCAGCGCTGGATTCGCGCGAGACCGGCAGTATCTCCAGGATCGGAACGATGACTTCCAGGTAGTTGCCGAAGACGGGCGAATTTTGCCGCTTCACCTGCGTCAGCGATTGCACGTCCGCCACCTTGAGCGACGGCAGCGACCGTTGCTGGTCCGGGTCGCGGTGTGAGAGGGCGATGCACTTGCCGTCGGTGTTGAAAAAGGCGACGAACAGGATGTTGCGCGTCTTGAGCAGATCGGCGCCCATGGATTGCAGCGCCTGGGTGTTGGCGGCGCTGATCTCCGGCTTGGCCGCCAGGGACAAGGTGTAGGCGATCTGGCGGGCCTGCTCGCCCATCATGTCCGTGATGCCCGCGGTGCTTTGCGACGCCCAGACCCAGCTCGACGCCGCCAGCGCCGCCGTCAGTATCAGCATCAGCGCGCCGAGGATTCGCCCCTCGAGCCCGATATGGGTGGCCAGCCACGCCCTGGGCTTCTGCCACAACCACGGCGGCCCGCCGGCGCGAGCCGTGTCTATTTGCGGCGAGGGATTTTCCGGATGCGGCGCCATTGGCGTATCGCGACATTTAGCCGCATCTTCTTCATCGTCGTGCCCCAAAACAGGGTTAAGGTGGGCCGGTAACTGTGGCCCCAATGCCGGGGATTTATCGGACGCCGGACCGCCGGCCGACTTGCATCGCGCCTCGGGGGCGTTATCATCCCCGCCTCGGCCCGGCATGCCTCAGAACCATGCCGACGCCGATGGGGCGCGTAAGACGGGCGCTTTTGCTTCGCGGCCGCGGCGCATGTTTTGAGACGGGCCCTTGGCCCGTAGAAAGTCCACCCCCATGGGCCGTTATCTCGGACCGAAAGTCAAGCTGTCCCGTCGCGTCGGCGTCCCCATTGCCGACATTCCCAAACACGCCGGCCGCGGCGAGCTCCAATTGCCCGGCATGCACGGCTATCGCGGCCGCCGAAGCACCGAATACGGCGTACGCCTCACCGAAAAACAGAAACTCCGCTTCCATTATGGAATGCTCGAGCGGCAGTTCCGCCGATTCCTCAACATCGCCAAAAAATCCAAGGGCAACACCGCCAACACCATGGTCCAGTTGCTGGAGACGCGCCTGGACAACGTGCTGCGCCGCCTGGGCGTGGCGCGCACCATCTGGGCCGCTCGCCAGATCGTCGCCCACGGACACGTCCTGGTCGACGGACGCAAAACCGACATCGCCAGTTACCTGGTTAAGCCCGGCCAGAGAGTCACCTTCAGGCCAGGCATCCACAAGCTGCTGCGCGAAAACATGGAGCAGAACGCCGGACATCAGCTTCCCAATTGGCTGGAATGGAATCCCGCGCAGTTGACCGGCGCCATCAAGGCCCTGCCCGTGCCCGAAGACGTCCCCTTTGAAGTGAACATGCACCTGATCATCGAATTCTATCGATGAGCACGGATTTCCCACCGCTGCCGCCGGGCATGCCGGCCCCGCCGGGTTTTTCGTCGCTGGCGGTTTTTCGGCGCGATCTATTTGCCGCCACGCCCGTTGCTTGGGTTGCGCCGCTTCTGGTGGCCGCCAACGTGATCTGGTTCGCCGCCGTCACGGTGATTGGCGGCGTTTCGTTGTGGGACCCCGACGCGCAGGCCATGGTCCACTGGGGCGCTGGCTTTGGTCCGCTGACTGCCGGCGGACAAAGCTGGCGGTTGCTCAGCGAAATCTTTGTGCATTTCGGCATCCTGCACCTGGCCTTCAACATGATCGTCCTCTGGCAGGTCGGTCCCCTGGTCGAACGACTCTTCGGAAACATCGCCTTTGCCGTGATCTATTTTCTGTCCGGCTTGTGCGGCAGTTTGCTGAGCGCGCGGCTGCACCCGCTGTCGGTTGCCGGGGGAGCCTCCGGGGCGATCTTCGGCCTCTATGGCGCGTTGTTCGGGTTTCTGCTGGTCCAGCGCCGCTCGATCCCGGGCCCGATTCTCAAGACTCTGGCTGTCAACGCCGCGATCTTTGTTGGCTACAACGTCATCGCGGGCGCGAGCCAACCGGGCATCGACATGTCCGCGCATGGGGGTGGGTTGGCGGGGGGGTGGATCCTGGGCATGCTTCTGAGCCGCAAGCTCCTGCCCGGCGCGGGCAGCGTGCGGGCGATTGCCGTGGCCGTTCTGGGCGGCGCCGCGGTCGTCTGGGCCGCAGGCCATTTGCCCCAGGTTGCCGATGTCGAGGCGGAATGGCAAAAAATGGCCGCCGTCGATACCCACTGCATCGACATCTACAACAAGGCGGTGGGCCAGTGGAACAAGCGGCAGATCTCCCCCGAGGAATTTGCCTCAATCCTGGAAACCCAAGTCCTGCCCCCATATCGCCAGGCCCGCGCGGCTTTGCAGTCCGTCAAATACCCCCTCCCCGATCACAGCCAGTGGGACAAACAGCTCCAATACACCGCCAAGCGGCAAGAACAGTGGGAAGCCATGGCCCGGGCTGCCAGAGACGGCAGCGACCAGGAACTCGATAAAGCCAATCAACTCAACACCGAAGCCGACGATATTCTTAAGTCCATTGGGAGCCGAAAGTAATATCCTCAATCGTCCGCCAAACGGTTGCGGATGAGCCTTGTCCTTCCTTCCGCGGAAATTTTCCAATAGCGTCCCATAAAAACGAGCCTTTGCCCCCATCGCGAACCTTTGGCTGCAGAGAGTTTCAAGTTGCAATGTGCACCGGACGATGTTCAAATAGGGTAAATGGATAAGCCGGCGAATACGTGACGGCTGTAATTCGTCGACCGTGTTTAACAAAGAGTGGGCCTAGAAGAGGAACTCATGAAGACAGTTTTCACCACTGGCGAGGCGGCCGAGATATGCAAGGTGTCTCAGCAGACCATCATTCGCTGCTTTGACAGCGGGCGGCTTCGGGGTTTCCGCGTCCCGGGCAGCCGGTTTCGCCGCATCCCACGCGACGCCCTGATCGCTTTTATGAAGGACAACGGCATCCCCCCCGATGCCCTCAATAACGGCAAGCACAGAATCCTGGTCGTCGACGACGATCCGGAGATCGTCGAGCTGTTCGTGGACGTGCTGGAACGTGACGGGCGCTTTGAAGTCAAAACGGCCAGCACCGGCTACGATGCCGGCGTTCTCACCCAGGAATTCGTTCCCGACTTGATCATTCTGGACTACATGTTGCCCGACATCAATGGCAACGTGGTCTGCCAGACGATCCGCAAGAATCCCAACTTCGAGCACATCAAGATCGTGATCGTTTCTGGAGTTGTGAATCAGGACGAGATCAACGATCTTCTCAAGGGCGGCGCCGATGAGTTCGTCAAAAAGCCGTTTAACATTGAGAAGCTGATCGAGCGGATCGGGGAACTGCTGGCGGTCTAAGGCCTGCCGCTGGGCGGCGCAGCATTCTTCGCGCCGCCGCCGGCGGGAGAGCGGGGTTGTCGCGCCGACGCCATCCACCATCATGTCCTCCACCCCCGACCAACTCCAGGCCAAACGCATCGAGCTGATCCTCCAGCAACTCGAGCAGTTGCCCACGCTGCCGGTGGTCGCCGTCCGCGTCCTGGAAGCCGCTGCCGACAGCGAAACCACCATCCCGCAGATCGTCTCGCTGATCAGCGGCGACGTGTCGCTGACCGCCCGCATCCTGCAGTTGGTTCATCGTGCGGACCTGGGCGTGCGCGGGCAGGTGAGCACGCTGGACCGTGCCGTGGTGCTTTTGGGTTTCGAGGCCGTGCGCAGCGCCGTGCTGGCCCTGAGCGTATTTGAGACCTTCAATGCGCCTTCCGGCCAGTTCTCGGCCTTTTCACGCCAGGAATTCTGGAAGCATTCGATCGCCGTGGCCTGCGGCGCGGAGCTGATCTGCGAGGCCACCGCCGCCGTCTACGGGCCGCAGACCGGTCCCGATCCTTCCGAGGGTTTTGTCTGCGGGCTTCTGCACGACATCGGCAAGGTGGCCCTGGACTGCATCCTGCCCAAGAGTTTTGCCCGCGTGGTCGAGGCGGCCGAGCTGCTCCGCGGCAACATCGCCGACGTCGAACGCACCGTCATCGGCCTGGATCACATGGTCATCGGCAAACGCCTCTGCGAACGCTGGAATCTGCCCCAGATCATCCGCGAATGCGCCTGGCTGCACGGCCAGACTCCCGAGGCCCTGCCCTCCACCGTCAAGTATCCGCGCATGGTGAACCTGATCACCTTGGCCGATCTCCTGGTCCGCCAGCAGCACCTCGGTTACAGCGGAAACTACAACTTTCCCATCAATCTCGACAAGCTCATCGAAGCCGTCGGCCTGTCGCGCGAGATCGTCGACACAGCCACGGCGAAACTGATCGAGCGCATCGAAGCCCGCGCCGGCGCCTTGCAACTTTCCAGCGCCACCTCGCGCGAGCTGTACCAGCAGGCGTTGGCGCGGGCGAATCAGGAACTGGGCCGCGTCAGCGGCCAGTTGGCCGCCAAGAACCGCCGACTGACCGTTCGCGCAAGATTCTTCGACGCTCTGAGCGAATTTCAAAGCGAGCTGAGGCCCGATTCTCCCCCGCAGATGGTCCTGCAGGCGATCGGGCAGACGGCCGTGGGCATTTTGGGCGTCACCAGCGTCGCCGCGTTTTCCCTGATGCCGGGACAGGATTTTGCGGAGGTGCTGCTGTTCGACGAGGCCGGCGAGATCTTTGAAACCTCGCTGGTGGATTGCAGCCAGCGGCCCGGTCCGCGCCAGCCCGGCGACGGGCCGGTCCTGCATGCGGACGACGAACTGGACTGGCTGTTGTCGGCCATTTCGCCGCGTCTGGCGGGCGATCAGCGTTATTGGATTTGCCTGGAAGCCGAGGCGACGTGCATCGGCGGTGTGGTCTGGGGCGCCGCCAGCGGCGAAGCCCAGCGCCTCGGCACGCAGGTGCAGGAATTATCCGCCATCGCCGGCGGCTGGGGCCTGGCGCTGCGAACGGCGCAAATCCGCGAAGAAGCCCGCGCCCTTTCCGAGCAATTGGCCGAGACCAACCGCCGCCTGCAAAGCGCCCAGAACGAGATTATGCGGTCCAAGATGATGATCAGCGTCGGCGAGATGGCCGCCGGCGCCGCCCACGAGATGAACAACCCTCTGGCCGTAATCAGCGGCCGATCACAACTGCTGGCCTCGCAATTAACGGACCCCAAGCACCAGGCGATGGCGCACCTGATCCACGATCAGAGCCATCGGCTCAGCGAAATCATCTCGGAACTGATGGATTTCGCCAAGCCCGTGCCGCCGCAGCCGCGGGAGTGCGACCCGGCCGAGCTGATCTCCCGCGCCCTGCACGATGCCAAGCAGCATACCGATCCTGCCGATAGGACCATTGAGGTGACGATGGGCGACGTTCCGCCCGTGGTGGTCGATCCCCTCCAGGTGTCGGCCGCCCTCACCGAGGTGATCGACAACGCCCTTTTGGCGACCGATCCCGCCAGCGGACACCTGACGATCAATACGGCGTTCGATCCGTATTCCTCGCGCGTGGCCGTGACGATCACCGACAACGGCTGCGGCATGGACGAGGCGACGCTGAAGCGCGCCTTCGATCCGTTCTTCAGCTCCAAGCCCGCTGGACGGCGCCGCGGCATGGGTTTGCCCAAGGCCCTGCGCTGGGTGGAATCCAGTGGTGGATCGATGCGGCTGGAAAGCCGACCGCAGCAGGGAACACGGACCTTGATCCTGCTGCCCACGGCCCGGCCCCTGGACGACAACGCCGCTCAAGGCCAGCGCAAAGCCGCCACCTAATGGGGCGGAGCCCTTGTCCGGAAGGGAGAAGTCATCATGAGCGTCGCCGAAACGCCCAAACTCAAAGGCCGTGCCCCTCCGCGCATCCTCGTCGTGGACGATGAAGCGGCCGTCACCGATCTGCTGGGCGACGTGCTGGGCCGCAATCTCGATTGCCGACTGCTCACCGCCTCCACCTACGCCCAGGCTGACCGCCTCTTACAGGATCAGCCGATCGATCTGCTCATCGCCGATCTGTTGCTTCCCGACGGCAGCGGTGACGATCTGCTGGGTTTGCTCCACCAGCGTCAGCCCCGCGCCGCCGCCGTGGTCATCACCGGCGCGCCGACGCTGGACACCGCCGTCGCCGCCCTGCGTCACGGCGCCGCCGATTTTTTGGCCAAGCCGTTCACCGCCGAGCAGTTTTTGCATTGCATCCGCACCGTCCTGCACCGCCAGGCCGCAGCCGCGAAAAACGAAAGTCGCATCGACCGTCTCCGCGACGCCGTGCGCCGCCTCAACGAGTCCCGCAAGCTGGTCAGCAAGAAAGTCGACCTCCTCTGCAACGATCTGATCAACGCCTACGGGGATCTGTCGCGGCAACTGGACACCGTGCGCATCAGCGAGTCCTTCCGCGGCGCCATCCACGCCGCCGATGACCTCGAGCAGATGCTCTGCCACGCCATGGACTGGATGCTGCGTCAGATCGGCTACGCCAACGTCGCCATCTGGCTGGCATCCGAGCCGGGGTTTCAGCTCGGCGCGTACATGAAATACACCATCCCCGGCGATCCACCGCTGATCGAGGCGATGCGCGGCGGCCTGCTGACCATGATTGCGCGCGAGGGGATGGTCCACCTCAGCCCCACCGAGGTCGGACAAAAATTGACCGCGGAGGAAGCGCGATTGCTCAAGGACCAGACCGTGCTGGGCGCCCATTGCACCTATTTGGGCGAATCGCTGGCGCAGATCGTGATGTTCCGCGAGGCCACCAAGCCCTTCACCGGCGCCGACATCGCCACGTTGCGGACGATCGGCCCGGTCTTCGCGGTGACGCTGGCGACCATGGTTCGCCAGGACGCGGACGACGCCGATGATCCCAACGACAATCCCTTTTACGACGGCGGCGCCATCATGGATGACGAGGATGATTCTCCACCGCGCAAACCGCGCAAGCGCCGCAAGGACGACGCTGACTGGTGGAAACGCGGCGAAGAGCCCCCGTTCTGATCGACCAGGGTGGATGCGCGGACGATCCCGTCCCCTATTTGCGAGTTGATTCGGTTTGTCTATTGAGCCGGGCCGTCCTCGGCCCGGTCCCCCCGTCCCCCCGCTCCGCTCTCCCCGTCCCCGTTCCGCGTCGCAAAACTCTCATTGCTCCACCCCCGCCGCGCTGATATGATCCACGAGTACGGTTGTTCTGCGGCCTTACGTGATTGGAGAGTCTTGTTTGGTTTAAACCTATAACTAACCCTAGGGGATAAGCCGCCGGCGCCACGCATGCCCGCTCGACGGGAAGCACCAGCGCCGGAGCAATGGGAGAACCCTCCCAATCGGCTATCACCCACGTTGACAACAGGGTTTGATCCATCGCTCTCACACGATTTTCGTGGATTATCCGTACCACCAGCGCCCGCCCCAAAACGGCGGGCGCTTCCTTTTCCCGAGATGTCGCACCAATATATGTTTTTCGGCTATAATCCGGCGCCGCGACGCCAGTTATCGCGCCGTGGCTGGGACCGACAATGCCTGTAACCGAAACATCCCCGCTGGCTTATTTCTTCACTGAGGATGCCTGGAAACGCCTTGGCGTCCGCCTGCGTCTGACCCGGCGGGAACTGGACGTCGTCCGCGCCCTCTGTTCTGAGCACAGGGAATCCCGCGTTGCTGCCGCCCTAAACGTCTCGCCGCATACGATCCGCACCCATCTGGAACGCATCCATACCAAGCTGGGGGTCACCAGCCGCACCGACCTGATGCTTCTTCTGCTGGGGACGTTTCTGGTCCTGACCGCTGAGCCGGGCAGCAAGCTGCCCCCCATTTGCGGCAGGCACAGCGCGGGACATTGCCCGTTTTGCCCCTAACGGGCGTTTGTCCCTGAAACTTCCGACTATTCATTCCCATGGTTCGTGGTATTATGATTCGCAGTTCATTCGTGGAAAAAGGCCAGGTAAAGGGAAAGGTGACATCCGCAGCTTCAGGGAGCTCGGAGGAAATGTCAGGGACGTGGATGTCACCTTTTCGCCTTGACCATCTATGAGCGACTGCGCTCTAGCCTCCTTCGGGAAGGCGATGCATGCATAGACGCCCGCCGTCCAAACGGCGGGCGTTTTTTTCCCCGGAATTCCCCCGCAGTTGTATGCAGTTCTGTTATAATGAGGCCTTGGTCGCAAGGGGGCTTCACATCGGCTGCGGGCGAGACATGATCACAACCGAAGCGCCCCCCGTGGGGTACTTTTTCTCGCCGGAAGCTTGGCAACTTTTGGCGGTGCGCCTGCAGCTTTCGCCGCGCGAGCTGGAAATCGTTCGCGGCGTTTGCCAGAACCGCAAGGAATCCTCCATCGCCGAAAGCTTGGGCCTCTCCCGCTACACCGTCCGCACCTATGTGCTGCGCCTCTACGCCAAGCTGGGCGTGACCAGCCGCGTGGACCTGATGCTCCTTCTTTTGGGCACGTTTCTGGTCCTGACCGCCCAGCCCGGCAGCCCCCTTCCCCCCATCTGCGGCCACCACACCGCCGGGCGCTGTCCCCTTTCGCAGTGACACTGAAACATCCGACTTGTACTACAAGTGTGTCCTTTTGTAACATGCACCTCTTGGAAGTCTGCCGCGCAGAGGGCATGCGCTTTTTTCGGCGCCTCCTGCAGCGCGGGCGAAGGTAGTTGGTGGGGGGAAGGGTCTAACCGGAAAGAAAGGAGGGAGCCGACAGAAAAATATTTGACGCCGCCGCCGCAGACGGTGGGCTTCGGCCCGGCGGAATTTGTACTTCAGTCCTGCCGGAAAGCGACAGAAGTCTTTTCAAGACAAGGCCGGGAGATGGAAGGGTGGTAGTTCATCTATTCGTTTCGCGTCGTGGAGAGAAGACAGATTTGCTAAGACGCGGCCCATCCTTTCGATTCGAACGGAGGATCAAGATATGCAAAAAAGGCTTGTCTTAATCTTGGCCGCATTGGCCGCTATGCTGATCGTCCAGTCAGCCATAGCGCAAACGATGACGGTCACCTTTGACGAGAATGGCAATGGATGTTATAGCGGCAACAATGGCACCCCCATCGCTTTACCCTGGACGACGGGGCCTGACCCTTATGTGACTAACCCGAGCAGCCCGGGCTACAACCCGGACCCGAACAGCCCCGACCGCCTGCTGAAGCCGTTGATTTATGATCTGCAGGCGGTGCTCGGCGCTCCCCAAAACTATGGAGACGTTTGGCTCACCGAGCCCGGCGGAGGCGGAGCCTACAGCGATCTCCTGCGGTGGTACAGCGGGCTTCTGATTGTCTACTCGGACGCAGACGGAGACGGCGCTTTGGCAGACGTCGGTTTACCGGATTTCGCCAACCGTCAGGCCAACTCCTTAACCATGGATGAAACAGGACCCGAGAACGGTATCAACGGATTGTTCGGCTACACGCCGACGTTCGTGCCGGCACAACCCGGGTATGGTCCAGTGGACCTGACGTACAACTTTTACAGCGACCTGCCGGAACCCGGCTCGCTGCTTCTGTTGGCCGGCGCTGGCTTCGGGTTGTTCCTGCGGCGGCGCTGATCCCATGCGGCTGTAGGGTTTTTGGACGAACGATGAAAAGATGCCATCCGCGATTCACACCCGCGGATGGCATCTTTCTTTTACCATGCCGCCTGGCATTGGGGCCTTTTGCGGTCCATCGCGGGGCTATTAGGTTTTGAGATAGACTCTTGCGGGCCCCGCCCAGCAGGCAGGCGTAGGCGATGGTTGCCCCCATCTCGCCGGCACCGATAATGGCGATCTTGTTTTTCCGTTGGCTTTCCATGGGCTTATCACCCCTGGCGGCTGCAACTAAATCCTGGCTCATGCGTCTAATTATCGTAGAACCTCGATTTATGCGATGCTGGGCAAAAGTGGATCGATAATAGGTTCAGTGGGGTGGTATAATTAGGGATTCGACAAGGAAGTAGCCATGAAACGCACTTTGGCATGGTGGGTGGCCTCGGCAGCCTTGGGGCTGATGGCGGCCACGGCATTTGGGCAGGTTCGCGTCGGCGCCGACGGTCACGCCGCCGACGCCAACCCGCGCGTGGGCAGCGGCGGCTTCAATACCTCGGCCCAGCAGGACACTATCGTCGTCACCGGCAACGACATCGCCAGCGGCAACGTGACCGGCGGTTTTGCATTCCGCGGTCGAAGACCCTTTACGGACCCCGCCGCCTTCCACGGCTTGCCCGGCGAAGGCATGGACGCATTCATCCGCGATTCCGCCGGCGTGCCGACCATGGCCCATCCCTTCGTGACGTCCCTGAGCGAGGGACCTCGGCCGTTCTATCCCGCCTCGGTCACTGCGACGCCGCCCGGTGGATTTACCGCCGTTTCCAGCTCCGGTGGCAACTACTATGTCACCCCGGCCGTGACGCCACAGCCTGAAGATTTGCGATTGGGTCAATCCTTGAGTACGGACGTCCCGATGCCCAAGCCCGGCGAGTTGCTCTTGCCCGGGCAGGTCGATCCCACCGCCACGGTCAATCCGCAGCCGTCTCAGATGTATTACGCCTCGCCTCTTTATGGCGTTCGCATGTGGCAACTGGGCGAGCAGCAGAATCCCGCTGGACCCGGGACGCAAAACCCCGCCGAGCAGCCCACCTCCCCGGAGCAGCAGCGCATCCTGGAAATGCGCCGCGAGCTCAGCGAAAGCGCCTCCTCCGAGCAGCAACAGCAATCCGCCAACGATCAAAACAACCCGGCCAACCCGGCCAACCCGGAGAACCCGGCCGTCCCCGGCGGCGCCAAGCCGCTGCCGCCTCTGATGGCTGGCGGCACGGAGACCAATCCCCATCAGCCCCTCAAGCCCCTGCAGGTCGGCGCCTCCACGGTCATCAAACCCACCGACCTAACCCCGGTGGCCGGAAACATGTCCACCGCGCCTCTGTCGAATTGGACCTTGCCGGCGCCCTGGCAGCAAAGCTCGCAACTGGCCGAGATGCACCGCCGCCTGGAGCAATACAACAAGACGCATCTCTCCACCGAAGAGCAGGCCAATCGCCAATTCCTGAGCGACTTGCAGGCGCGGCGGATGGGCGCCGCCCCCGGCGCGCCCGCCATCCCCGGCCTGCCCGCGACGCCCGGCACGCCCGCTGCCCCCGGCGCCCCCAGCATGACGCCTTCGGAAAAGCAGCCCAATCCCGAACCCTCCGTCGTCGTTCCGGCGCCGCAGGTCACCTCGTCCGACACCCTTCCCAATCCAGGGCCGTCTCCTTTGCAGGTCTCCAGCCTGGCCCAGGGTGTGAAGTCCAAGGCGATGGCCGATCTGCTCCGGCGCGCGGAAGAGTACGTCAAGCATCAGCAGTATTCCAAGGCGATTGGATCGTACGATGAAGCCGAGCAGGTGGCGCCCAACAACGCTCTGGTCCCCATCGGCCGCGCCAACGCCGAAATGGGCGGCTCCTATTATCGCCAGGCTGAGGCCGATCTCCGCGCCGCCTTCAAGCAGGACCCATCCGTGCTCATGGCCCAGTACGATCTGCAGAGCCTTCTGGGTGAACAGCGCTTGCAATTCATCGTGAGCGATCTCAAGCAGATCGCCAGCGATTCACCGCAGAATCCCACCCCGGTGTTTCTGCTGGCTTATATCGCTTACAACACGCATCACGAGGACAAGGCGGCGGGCTGGTTGGACGTGGCCGCCAAGCGTGCCGGTGGCACCGACGACATCGTCCCCATGCTGAAAAAATATTGGAGGCTGACACCGTCCACGCAGCCCAGCACCCCAACGCATTAGACGCGCGTCGCAACTGCCCGCGCGTCGCACGCGACGCGGCTAAAAAAACCTTCCGCAATAGTAGTGCGCACAGATCCACCCTTTTAACCGCGTCGCGTGCGACGCGCTCTTTTTTTGCGCTGCGCGCAAAAAAAGGCCCCGGACGGGGGGATCCGGGGCGAAACTCCCTTTGATAGGGAGGTCGTCCAAGGGGGTGCTTGGACGGTTGAGGGCCGTATAAAATGTCGGGGGGTGAAGAAGGAGGGGGGGAACCTTCCTCGGAGAGACCCCCGACAAAAATGGCTCCGACGTTGTCTATGCGCCGAAGCCCTCGTGGCTCGTTAACTCATGCTTGGCACCCTCGACAAGCACGTCACTCATTTATCCTATAACCTTGTCAAAAAAAAGCAAGTAACAAAATAATTCGCGACAATCGGCGCATAATTCCTGTTTCTGGATGACGTCCCTTATCCAGCCCCTTGAGGCTCGTCTGAATAAACGCTGTCTTCTGCAAGTTATTGCTAACAAACAGGATAAACCCGACTTCTTGGTTTCGAGAACCGGTCGTTCATCCCCGTCTGCCGGCCTTAAACGCATGCCCCGCAACCTCCTCACAAATTTCACGTGATAATACGGGAAAGGCCGCGAAACTGGCCAACCGCTACCAGATTTTCAGCCGATCTGCTCCTTGAGTCCAACACCGATTACAGGGGCATCCATTATGCGTGAATCACTTGCTCAAATCGCCTCCCAGGTTGCCGAGGTGACGATGTTTTTTCTGGCCGCGATCGCCATGGCCTCCGGCCTGCTGGTGCTGCGCTGATCATCCACCGGTGAAAAGCCCGTTGCCGTTAAAATTTCTTAATATCCTTGAAGACTTGAGTGGCAGCCCTACACTGAACGGAAGCGACGTTTCCATTCGGAGCGTCCTTTTTTGTCTGGTGGACGATGGGCAGAGTCAGCTTGCAGCCGCCGACCGTCTCCGCGATGCCCGTGAACCTTGATCGTTCGGAACAAGTGCCCGCTGCCGCGCCCGCAACGCCCACGGCCACCGCCAGCCCCCGGGACCTGATCAATCCCGCCGACGTCTTGATAGAAGGCCGCAACGTCAGCGTTTTTTACGGCCACCACGAGGCCATCATAGGCGTCTCCCTGGCGATGGCCCGAAACCACGTCACCGCCATGATCGGCCCCAGCGGCTGCGGAAAAACCACCTTCCTTCGCGCCATCAACCGCCTCAACGACCTCATCCCCGGCTGCAAAGTCACCGGCGAACTGCTCATCTCCGGCAACAACGTCTACGATCCCAGGATCGACCTGGTCAACCTTCGCCGGCAGGTCGGACTCGTCTTTCAAAAGCCCAATCCGTTCCCCAAATCCATTTACGACAACATCGCCTACGGACCGCGGCTGCAGGGCATTCATCGCCGCAGTGAATTGGACATCGTCGTCGAAAATTGCCTGCGCAAAGCCGCCTTGTGGGATGAGGTCAAGGACCGCCTTGCGGCCAGCGCCTTGAGCATGTCCGGTGGACAGCAGCAGCGCCTGTGCATCGCCCGCGCCCTGGCCACGCGGCCCACCGTCCTGCTTATGGACGAGCCCTGCAGCGCCCTGGACCCCATCGCCACCACCAAAATCGAAGACCTGATCACCGAGCTGCGCGCCAGCTACACCATCGTCATCGTCACCCACAACATGCAGCAAGCCGCGCGCGTCAGCGACTTCACCGCATTCTTCTATATGGGCTATTTGATCGAGTATAATGCCACCTCGGCGATGTTCACCAACCCGATCCAGAAACAGACGGAGGACTACGTCACCGGGCGCTTCGGCTGATGGAACTGTTTTCACGCCGAGGCCAGGCCCCGATGGGACCTGCTGCCCCTGACACATCATGTCACATCATCTCAACGATCTTCTGGAAGAGCTGCGGGCGCAGGTGGCACGCATGAGCACGCTGGTCCTGCAGTCCGTCGAGCAGGCCTGCGAGGCCGTCTTCAACGCCGATGGCAAGCTCGCCCAGGAAACCATCGACCTCGACCAGCGCGTCGATGAGGCCGAGGTGAAGGTCGAACAAAGCGCCATCGACCTGCTGGCGCTGCAGCAGCCGGCCGCCGGCGATCTGCGCTTCGTCACCACCATCATCAAGGTCAACGCCGACTTCGAACGCATCGCCGACTGCGCCGTCAACATCGCCCAGCGCATGCTGCCCCTGTCGCACCAGGTGGATTACCATGTGCCCGCCGACCTGCGTCTCATGGCCAACACCGTCCTGCAGATCCTGCGCGACACGATCAAGGCCTTCAATCTGCGGGATGAAGCCCTGGCCCGCCACGTGATCAAAAGCGACGACGTGGTCGACGCCCTGTATCACCAGATCGTGCAGGACATGCTCACCATGATGGAGAGCGACGGCCAAAAGGCCAACCGCGACCTGGGCAACATCATGATCGCCAAGAACCTGGAGCGCATCGGCGATCATTGCACGAACGTCGCCGAGGACGTGGTTTACATCCACACCGGCCGGATCATCCGCCACCTTCACGCTGTCTGATCGATTGCCCATGTCACGCGTCGAAGTGATCGAAGGCGACATCACGAAGCTATCGGTTGACGCCATCGTCAACGCCGCCAACAGCTCCCTGCTCGGCGGCGGGGGCGTGGATGGGGCCATCCACCGTGCCGCCGGGCCGCAACTGCTCCAGGAGTGCCAGACCCTGGGCGGCTGCCCGACCGGCCAGGCCAAGATCACAGGAGGCTACCGCCTGCCGGCCAAGTTCGTCATCCACACCGTCGGCCCCGTCTGGCAGGGCGGCGATCACCACGAGGATTCCCTCCTGGCCGATTGCTATCGAAACAGTTTGAAGCTCGCCGTGGGAAACGGGATCAACACCATCGCCTTTCCCGCGATCAGCACCGGCGCCTACGGTTTTCCCATGCAGCGCGCGTCGAGCATCGCCGCCGCCCAGGTCGCGGCGTTTCTGGCCCTGGATCAAACCATCCAGAAAGTTTTTCTGGTCTGCTTCGGTCGCGAGGCGCTGGATGCGTTTTCCGCCGCCGTGCGCACTCACTGCCCTTGAGCATCGACGGGGCTTCGGAACAGGTGCCAAGACGCATCGGGCGGATATTCATCGTTCACGTGCGAGGCCCGCTCCGCCACCACATCCTCGATCCAGCCGCTTTGCTTGACTCGCTGCAAACTCGCCACGCGCCGGGCATCGGCGTTGTACACCGCGAAGATCGGATCCCACAAAAGCAGCACGCCCGCGGGCGGATGATCCACCGCCTCCGGTGTCCACGGCTGCACGTAACGCCCATCCGCCGGGCTGACATCCATGTAAAAATAAATCCCGGGATGGTTGGTCAGAATCCGCGGATACGCCTCCCGCAGGGCGCTGCCGTGGTACCAGGCCACCAGGCGCTGGGCATCGGGCCAGGGCGGCGGCGTGGGGATCACACGCCAATAAAAGTTGATCAATCCCGGCGCCACCACCGCCAGGGCCGCCCACGACGCCGGCCGCGGCCACGCCAGCCGCGAGAAGATCCACTCCCATCCGCTGCCCGATAAAATCCCCCACATCGGCGCCGCCACCAGCAGATATCTCAGCTCTCCGTTGCTGGAGAGCATGCCCCGCCAAGACAGCAGGCTGTGTCCGACCAGCACGACCAGCGGCCCGCCGGCGATCAGGCATTCCATCCGATCCTCATGACGCGCAAAAAAACCTCCCATGCGCCCCAGCCCCCGCGCCATCCCGATCCACATGGCCGGCAGCGCCAGCGGACCGGTCAGCATCGGCAGCGCCGCCACCAGATAGAGCAGCGGCCCCGGCCGGTAGGCGCTGCCCGCTTCATACGGCCAATGATCGATCAGCCATCGCCACCAAGGCCCCCGCGGCGGCTCGCTCAGCCAACACCCCGCCAAGTCCCACGCCACCAATCCCATCGGCAGCACCACCATCCATTTCCACTGCCGATGCGCCGCCAGCGCCACGGCCGCCAGCGGCAAAAAACAGAATCCCTCCGGCCGGCCCATCGGCGCCATCGCCGCCAAAATCGCCAGCCATCCCCAGTGCTTCCGCTGATAAGCCAAAAGCGCCAAGCCCGCCAAAAGCGCAAAGGGCAGTTCCGTCAGCTCGGAGAACGAGTGCAGGAACAGCAGCGGCTGGCCCAGTGTGAAGATCAACGCCAGCGCCGGCCAACGTCGTCCCTGGCCCGACGCCAGCGCATAAGCCACCACGCCGCAACCGATCGCCACCGCCAGGCTTGTCAGCCGCACGCCGACGAGCCCGCCCGCCCGCGCTCCCAGGGCGAACAGCGCCGTGCACAACGGCCTTCCCCACACGTCCACGAAATACTGCGGATAGGCAAACGCGTGCCGCGCAAACAGATAGTGCGTCGCCGCGTCCGCCTCCAAAAATCCACGCGACCGCACCGCCGCAACGGCCGAACAGAGGGCGAAGGCAGCGATGGCGATGACGGCCGTCCGCCGCCCCGACCCGTTCTGCTGCATGTCACTGTGCCGATGGTTCATCACACGAGCGTCCGCGGCCGAAGCGTCCGATCCAGCATTGGCGTGAGCAAACTGGCCAAGAGCAGCGCCACGTACGGACCCACCGGCGCAAAAAAATAAAGCTGCATCACCGCCGACACCATTCCCAGCACGACGGCAAAGATCGCCCGTCCCCGCCGCGTGATCGGCCGCAGGCCCGGCGCATTGGACAAAAAGAAAATCGTCAGCAGCAGCGGCGAAGCCAGAATCTCGTAATTCATGAACGTGATCGCCGTCGGCCAGCCCAGGTAATGCTCCCGAAACGCCAGCCAGTGCCAATGCGTGCCGCTGTCCGCGATCACCACCGGAATCGGCAGCACCAGGATGGCCACCACCGCCGCGGCAAGCGTCAGCACCGGCAGCCGAAAATCAATCAGCCCGCGGTAGAGCAGAAACAGCCCGCCGACGATGATCATGATGGCGCTGCCGTTGCCGATGGGGCTGCTCTGGCCCGCGATCACCAGGTCCTCCAGCGGCGGCATATCATCGCGGATCAGCATCTGCAACGTCTGCGACGCCCGATCCGGCCGCTTCTGCGCCGAGGTGTACGCCAGCAGTTTGTCTGCCGCGGGAACCACCGCCAGGGCATCGAACGCGCTGCCCGCCGGCTGCTTCGACACCACCACCCACGCCCCTCTTTGCAGCACCACCGACCCCGGCGCAGCCGCCTTGAGCAAATCACCCCAAAATAGCCGGTCCAACCGCAGCACATACCGCGGCGTCAGCGTCTGCTCGAACAGCGCAAACAGGATCAATACGGTCGCCACCGCCGGATGAATCCGATGCCCGCCCAACCCCCCCAGCAGCCAAATCACCATCGCCAGCATGATCCCCGCCGCCGGCAAGATCGGCCACGGAACCACCCCGTCGATCGGCTTGGTGCTGAACAGATGCGCCGGCAGCATGAGCGACACCAGGATCGCCATCCACAGGCAATGCCACAGCCGCATCTGCCTGCCGCGCCAGCCGATGTTCCGCCACAGCAGCGCCGCCGCCAGCGTGCTGGCCACCACGCAAACCGTGGTTCCCAAGGCCCGCCATCCGAACAGGGCGAATCCCGCCGCCAGCGGAAACACCGCCGCCAGCATCTGTAGGGACACGAACGTCCCCACTTCGATTCCGCTGTGCAGTTGCGACTTGCCCGCCGCCGCGGTCGCCGGCGCTTCAAGCTGCGACATGCCAAGACATTAAACCCCTCGCCCCAAAACGCCAAATAGACGCCAATCGCCTGTATCCGCGGCTTTAGTTCCCTCTCATCATCCGCAACGCCCCCAAGAGCGGCAGACGCGACGGGCAGACGTGCGAGCATAGTCCGCAGTCGATGCAGGCGTGGATGCCGGCCGCCTGGGCCATGGCGTGGTCGCCGCGCTGGGCGGCTTCCAGGACTACCGCCGGCTGCACCCGCGTCGGGCACGTCTCCATGCACCAAGCGCAGCGAATGCACGGCTGCGGATTGTTGGGCAATTCCGGCGGCGAAACATGAAGGGTCAATTCCCCGCCGGCGATGACCGCCTCGCCGCTGAGCCGGATGTCGCGCAGAAGATCGCCCCCGCGCAAGATCACGCCCTGGCGCCCAATGCCCACCGCGGACAGCAGATCGTCCAAGCGCATGCCCACCGGGACCGATAGCAGAAGCGAGCGCTGATCGACGTGATCGTGGATGGCCGCGGGCGTGCTCAGGTGCGGCCGGCCCAGCATCGCCTCGCCGACGGCCAGGGCCGCAACCGCGTCCAACAGCAGCACCCCCTGCGAGCCGGGCAACGCCCCCGGACGCAAACGCCGATCCGCCACGCTGTAGATCATCAGCGTCGGGTCCGACTGCGGATAATCGTTGGCCAAGTCGATCACGCGGACATCGGCGGCGTCCGCCGCGGTGCGCAGCGACTTCACCCACTGCGGCCCCGCGTACGCCTCGACGCACACCTGCGCCGTACGCGCCCGAGTCAACCGGCCCAGCAGGGCGACGGCGGCGCAGATTCTTTGAGCATGGTGCGCCGCCACCGCGGCATTGAGCCTTAAGCCCGCATCCGAATCCAGGACCGTGCAGACGACCATTTCCATCGGTCGCGAAACGGCCATGTTCAACTGCCCGATCAGGTCCGGGCTGCAGTGCCGATTGGCGCAGACGCCCAGGCTGCGTAGGCGCTCGATCCACGCCACCAGGTCGCCTCGATCGCCGTTGGCCGCTGGCGGGATGGAAACTTCCGCGGCGCCCTTGTCAGCCGCCAGTTCCACCGCCCAGGCCCGTTTTCCGTTGCTCAGCATCACCTGGACCACGGCGCCCAGCGTTCCACTGATCGGCGCCACCGGCGTGTGGGACAGCTCGTCGCTGCGCCTCACCAGCGCCTCGCCGGCCCGCACGGCCGTGCCGGGCGGTTTGGCGTGCGGCTCTTCCATCCCGCCGCCCAGCGGCACAACCAGCCGCCCCGGTGGATCGATCGTGGTCAGCGCCGGCGGCTGCTGGGGCCACAGGGCCGTGTGCTGAATCGTGCTCTCAGGGGCGCTCGACATCGATCCTCAGTTTGTCTTTTTCACCGCAGATCGCACCGCTCGTCAAGCGTGGGCGTTTTTACTTTTGCCGGTATCTTCTTAAGATCAGCCCACTTGCCATGTCAGAATCGGCCGGTCATTACGAGCAGGAGCGGCGGACCAAGCTCCAAAAACTGCGCCAGCTTGGGATCGATCCCTACGGCAAGCGCACGGCGGGCGTGACCCCGCTGGCAACGATCAAGTCGCAATACAAGCCAGAAATGGGCCACGACGGCGGCCCCGACGTGATCGCCGCCGGACGCGTCATGCTCAAACGCGACATGGGAAAACTCAGTTTCCTGACCCTGCGCGACGAAACCGGCGACCTGCAAATCGCCCTGGATAAAAAGCGGCTCAGCGACCGCGACTGGCAAATCCGCGATTCTGTAGATCTGGGCGATCTGCTGGTCGTTTCCGGCAAGCTCGGCCAGACCAACAAAGGCGAGACGACCGTTTGGGCGAGCACGGTTTCGATGGCTTCCAAAGCCCTCCTGCCGCCGCCGGCCAAGTGGGAGGGATTGAGCGACGTCGAATTGCGCTATCGCCAGCGCTACGTCGATCTATGGGCCAATCCCGAGGTGATGCGTCTCATGAAATTGCGCATCCGCGTCATCGACGAAATCCGCCGATTCATGACGAATCGCGGTTTTGTCGAGGTGGAGACGCCGATGATGCAGACCCTGGCTGGCGGCGCCGCCGCAAAACCGTTCATCACGCATCACAACGCGTTGGACATCCCGCTGTTTCTGCGGGTCGCTCCCGAGCTGTATCTCAAGCGTCTGCTGGTCGGCGGATTCGGCAAGGTTTTCGAGATGAACCGCAATTTCCGCAACGAGGGGATCAGCCCGCGGCACAATCCGGAATTCACCATGCTGGAAGTGTACGAAGCCTTCGGAAGCTGGGAGACGATGGCCGACCTGATCGAGGAGATGATCACGATGGTCGCGCAGAACGTGATCGGCACATTGCAGATCGAGCACGCCAATGGACGGAAAATCAATCTGCAAAGGCCGTGGCGTCGCGCGAGGATGACGGAATTGGTGGAGGAAAAGACGGGGTGGAAGTTTGACAAAAATCCCCTGCAGAAGCCGGAGTTGTTGGCGGGGCTGGGGGAAAAAGCGGCCCATTATTCGCCGGCCGAGCAGTTGGTTGAAGTGTATGAGAAATTGGTCGAGCCGACGCTGATCGATCCCTGTTTTGTGACCCATGCACCATCCGTGATTATTCCCCTCGCCCGTGAGAACAAAGAGGATCCGTATTTCGCAGACGTGTATGAGCTGGCCATCAACGGCGTGGAGATTTCACCCGGCTACAGCGAATTGAACGATCCCGATCTTCAGGCGAAGCATTTTGCCCATCAGGTTGGCGAGAAAGACCAGCAGCAGAAGATGGACGAGGATTTCCTGACCGCGTTGAAATACGGCATGCCCCCGGCGGGGGGGTTGGGGATGGGGATCGATCGGCTGCTGATGATGCTGACCGGCGCGGAGAGTATTCGCGACGTGATCCTGTTCCCGCTGATGAGGCCCGTTTAGCCGCCCCGCTTGCGGGGCGCGTATTATGCTCCACGCGCATCGCACGCGATGCGGCTAAAAGATTGAATACGTGTACAAACTCCATCTCATCCTCAAATACCTCCGCAAGCGCCGCATCGCCTGGGTGTCGCTGGTGGCGGTCATGCTCTGCACCGCCATGGTGCTGGTGGTCATCAGCGTCATGGGCGGCTGGCTGCGCATGTTCCGCCAGACCAACCACGCCCTCATCGGCGACCTGATCGTCCACCGCTATTCCCTGGACGGCTTCGGGCATTACCAGGAGATGATGCAGGACATCCAAAAATTGCCCGAGGTCAAAGCGGTCTCGCCGGAGATTCACACTTACGCTCTGCTCAACATCGCCAATCAGCTCCGCACGGGCGTGCAGGTGGTGGGCTACGACATCCAGACGATCGGGCAGGTCAACGGTTTTGTTTCCAGCCTGCACTGGCAGCCGGCGACGCTTGAAGAAAAGGCGAAAGAGTTTGACCGCAACGCCTCGGCGCTGGCCGCGCGGGTGCCGGAGGATGCCGAGATGCTGCGCGGCAATGCCCAGGCCATGCGGAACAAGGCCGCGGCCTTTCCCTCCTGGGACAAGCCCATGGCCGGCCAGGAGTATCGCGATCTGCTGCCCAACTCGCACGTGGACGTATCGACTTGGCCGGGGATCGTCGTCGGCTCAGGCGTGATCGGCTTGCGCCCGGACGAAAACGGCGTCATCGAACGCCCGGATTTCATCTACCGCAAATGGGTTCGCCTGACCGTCCTGAACGTTTCCGAAAGCCAGGACACGCTGGCCGACACGCGCGTGACCCGCTCGTATTGGCTGATGGACGACAGCAAGACCGGCGTGTTTCAGGTCGATCAGAACATGGTCTACGTGCCGTTCGATCTGTTGCAGAAGGATTTGAACATGGATGCCCGCCCGTACACCGACCGGCGCACCGGCGAGCAGAAGACGACCTTTGCCCGCTGCAACCAGCTTCTCATCAGCCTGCGCGACGGCTACGACATGAACGCGGTCCAGCCCAAGATCGCAAAAATCGTCGATGACCTGGAGCAGAAGTACGGCGATCTGAATTTCCCGGATGATGTGATCAAGACGCAGACCTGGGAAGAAAAGCAGGCGGATTTTCTGGCGGCCGTCGAGCATGAAAAGGTGCTGCTGGTGATCCTGTTCGCCATCATCTCCGTGGTGGCGGTGTTTCTGATCTTCTGCATCTTTTTCATGATCGTGGTGGAGAAGACGCGCGACATCGGGATCATCAAGAGCGTCGGGGCCACCAGCGGCGGCGTGGCCGGCATCTTCCTGGGGTACGGGCTGACCATCGGCATCATCGGCGGCGCGGGCGGGCTGCTCCTGGGCTACCTGGTGGTTCACAACATCAACTGGCTTCACGCCTGGCTGGCCCGCGAGCTGGGCGTGAAGATTTGGGATGCCAAGACGTACGTCTTCGATACCATTCCCAACACCATGGAGCTGCGCGACGTGGTGGTGATCGTGACCGTGGCGATCCTGTCCTCCGTGATCGGCGCCATCGTCCCGGCGGTGCGGGCGGCGCGCATGAACCCGGTGGAAGCGCTGCGGTGGGAGTGAGCATGTCGCGTCTGGCCGAACAACCCGCCTCTTCCTCCGCCGGCCGCGATGCGCTCCTGCTGGTCGCCAGCGGCGTGCGCAAGAGCTACCGCATGGGCGACAGCGATTTGCAGGTCCTGCGCCGCGTCGATCTGAGCGTCAAAGCCGGCGAATTCATCGCCATCGAAGGCCGCAGCGGCTCGGGCAAGAGCACCCTGTTGCACATTCTGGGCGCCCTGGAGTCCTACGATGCCGGGAGCGTCAGTTTCGACGGTCAGGACTTTTCCCGTTTTTCCTCCGCCCAGCGCAGCGCCCTGCGGAACCGGCAATTCGGTTTTGTGTTTCAGTTCTATTATTTGCTGCCGGAGCTGAACGTGCTGGAGAACACGATGTTGGCCGCGATGGTGGAGCATTCCTGGCTTTCGTTTCACGCCTCCAAGGGGTCGCTGAAGCGGCACGCCGTGGATCTGCTCAAACGACTGGGCTTGGAGGAGCGACTGCGGCATCGGCCGCAGCAGCTTTCCGGCGGCGAGCGGCAGCGCGTGGCCATCGCCCGGGCCCTGATGAATCAGCCGCGCGTGCTCTTTGCCGATGAGCCGACGGGAAATCTCGATTTTGACACCGGCCGGCAGATCATGAACGTTCTGGAGCGTTTGCATCGCCAGGCGAATCAGACCATTATTATGGTGACGCACGACCGGTCCCTGGCTCGCCAGGCCGACCGCATCCTGGTCCTCAAGAACGGCGCCCTCGAGCCCGCCCAGGCCTAGCCTGGCGGCAGGAGTGGTTTTATGTCCCTCAAGATCTGGATCGACGGCAAACTCTACGACAAGGAAGACGCCAAGATCAGCGTGTACGACCACGGCCTGCTCTACGGCGACGGCGTCTTCGAGGGCATCCGCGTTTACCAGGGCAAAATCTTTGAATGCGAGGCTCACCTCAATCGCCTGTTTGACTCTGCCCGGGCCATCCACCTGACGCCGCCGCGATCAAAGGAGCAGCTTCAATCCGCCATGCAAGAGGTGGTACGCGTCAACGGCTTTTCCGATTGCTACATCCGCCTGGTGATCACCCGCGGGGTGGGCTATCTGGGGCTGAGCCCCGGCCGCTGTCCGACCCCCACCGTGTTCATCATCGCCGACACCGTCGAGCTTTATTCCCGGGAGATGTACGAAAAAGGCATGAGCATCGTGACCGCATCCGTGGTGCGCAATCCTCCCAATGCTCTTCCTCCGCGGATCAAGAGCCTCAATTATCTCAACAATATTTTGGCCAAGATCGAGGCGGAGGAAGCCGGCGTGCCTGAAGCGGTGATGCTCAACCAGGACGGGAACGTGGCCGAGTGCACCGGCGACAACATCTTCATCGTCCGATCCGCTCAGGTGCAGACTCCCGGCACGGCCGACGGCCTTCTTGAAGGCGTCACCCGCAAAACCATTTTCGAGCTTTGCCGCAAGCTGGCGATTCCGTGCATCGAGAAGACGCTGCGGCGTCACGACTTACACGTTGCCGATGAGTGTTTTCTGACGGGCACGGCCGCCGAGGTGATCCCGGTGACCCGGATCGACGGCCGGCCGATCGGCACCGGCAGCCCAGGCCCGATCACCCGCAGGCTGATGGAAGCGTTCCGGCGCCTGGTCCGCGGCGAGTCGTCGGCGTGCTGATACGCGTTTTCCTAAAGCCGACGGATGGCCATCCGTGGGTCTTTTACCGTCCCCCGGCCTTGAAACCCCGTTTGCCGCCCTCAGGGCGACGAATTGACATGTTTTTGGCCGCCCATTACAGTTTTGCCCCTGTTCCGCGAACCATGGAGGTTTTTGATGCAGGAATATGAGACGCTCAAGCGGCTGGTGGCCGAGGCCGAAGAGGACGTGAGCAAGGCCATTGGTGGAAACAAGGCCGCCGGAACCCGCGTGCGCAAGAAAATGCAGGAGGTCAAGGCGGCCGCCCAGGACGTACGCAAGAAGATCCTCGAAGGCCGCCAGACCGAGCCCGGCGCCGCCTAAGCGGCCCCTGGGTCGTTCTTTGCCATTGTCAGCAGCAGCGGGGTCCCGCTCCAAGGGCAGGTCGCCGCTTCTGCTTTTGGTCCCTCGCGGTTCAGCTAGCCATGGCGTCGCCCGATCATGCCGCCGCAATTCCTCTTCGACATCAATGGGCTGGATTTGAACCGGATTATCCACGATCAGGAGGAGATTCGGCGATACAACCCGCAGCGCGGTCATATGGAGATGCTCAACGCCATCGTCTACGTGGACGAAACCCACCATCGGCTGATCGGCTACAAGGACGTGCGCGAGGATGAATTCTGGGTGACCGGCCACATTCCCGGCCGGCCGCTGCTGCCCGGTGTGCTCATGGTCGAGGCCGCCGCCCAGCTCGCCTCCTTCTATGCCCTGCGCTACGTCGGTTGGAAAGGCTTCATGGGCTTTAGCAGGATCGAGCAGTGTCGCTTCCGCATGCAGGTGGCGCCCCCGTGCCGTCTGTACGTCCTGGGCGAGCAGGTGTACAGCCGCCACGGCCACATCTGCTGCCGCCACCAGGGCGTGATCAACGGCAACCTCGCCTTCGAATCCACCATCGTCGGCGCAAAATTGTGAACGTGCGGCTTAGGCCGCACGATTTAGCGGCGGTGTGCAGCACCGCGGGTTCGCGCCGCCTCGCAGAACCACGCTCGCCTATTTAAAATCAATCACGGCAATGCCGTTCTCATTGATCCAACCTCTCTCCTCCATTCCCGTGGCCTGCATCGACGTGGAGACCACCGGCGCCAGCGCCGAGATGGGCGACCGCATCATCGAAGTCGGCGTCGTGCGCTTTGAAAACGGCCAAATCTTCGCCCAGTATGAGCAACTGATCGATCCGCAGCGGTGGATCAGCGCCGGCGTCACGGCTCTGACCGGCATCACGCAGGCGATGTGCCACGGCCAGCCGACCTTCACCCAGCAATTGCCGGCGATGCTGCCGCTGCTGCAAGGTGCGGCGATCCTCGGCCACAACGTGCGCTTCGACCTGTCCTTTCTGGTTCGCGAATTTCGCCGCGCCGCC
Organism: Phycisphaerales bacterium UBA1161; assembly: GCA_002311745.1. Classification (GTDB taxonomy): domain Bacteria; phylum Planctomycetota; class Phycisphaerae; order Tepidisphaerales; family Tepidisphaeraceae; genus UBA1161. The sequence continues at coordinate 52,101 of DBZL01000024.1, forward strand.
GCCGACATCGAGCAGCTCCTGGCCGGCGCTGCGGTCTTGGACACCGTGCGTATCGCCCGCCGGCGTTTCGGCCGCGGCGGCAACGCCCTGGGCCTGCTCGCCCGCCGCCTGGGCTACCAGCCCCCGGCCGCCCACCGCGCCTTGCCCGATGCACGCACCACCCTCGAAGTCTTCGACCGCCTGTTACAGCCCATGGGCGGCTGGCGGACTTGCCTGTGCGACGCCCTCCGCGAGCAGGGCGGTCCCATGGGCCTGGTGCCGCCGGCCCCGCGGCAGCAGATCCTGCCCCTCGAATTGGAAGAAGCGCTGGAGTTGGGCTGCCCCGTCATCATGGAATATCTCGACGCCCACAACCGCCGCACCCAGCGCGTCGTCCAGCCGCTGAACATCCGCCGCTTTGGCGACGAATTGCTCCTCATCGCCCATTGCCATCTGCGCAACGACCGCCGCACCTTCAAGCTGCAGCGGATCGTGCAACTGACCCGCCTCGACGCGCCGCCGCCGCCGGCCGCGCCCACCGCCGCCGCTGCCTTGCCCGCCGCGACTGGCCAGCCGTCGCTCCGGTCCGTATGATCTGGCGCCATGCCGGCGCGCGTCATTGAAAGGATCGGCCGCACCACCAACAACGGCTTGGCCGCCTTCGGCAGCTTTTGCACCTTCGTCGCTCAGACGCTGGGCTGGCTGATCACCGGCGGCGTCCGTTGGAAACAGTTGCGCCTTCTGCTGCCGCAAATGTACGAGGTCGGCGTCCGTTCCGTGCCCGTGATCGCCGTCACCGGGGCCTTCATCGGCATGGTCATGGCCGTCGAAACCTATTCGCAGTTCAAGGCCATCGGCCAGGAGGAACGCCTCGGCAGCGTCATCATCCTCTCCGTGGTCAAACAGATCGGTCCGGTGCTGGCGTCGGTCATGCTGGCCGGCCGCGTCGGCGGCGCCCTCACCGCCGAACTGGGAACCATGAACGTCACCGAGCAGATCGACGCCCTGCGCGTCATGGGCGCCGATCCCATCCGTTTTTTGGTGGTTCCGCGCTTCGTCGCCTGCCTTTTGCTCACCCCCATTCTCACCATTTACAGCGATATCATGGGCATCCTGGGCGGGTGGTTCATCGCCGTGAAAATCATGGGCGTGGCCAATGGACCCTTTTGGCATCACGCCCAGCTCGGCGTGGAAATGTGGCAGGTCAACGAGGGGATCATCAAGTCCATCTTCTTCGGCGCCGCCATCGCCCTCATCAGTTGCTACAAGGGCTTCACCTGCGGCGCCGGCGCCAGCGGCGTCGGCCGGGCCTGCACCGAAAGCTTCGTCGCCAGCTTCATCAGCATCATCATCATGAACTTCTTTTTCGCCCAGATCGCCCACGATTGGTACAACGCCATCTACGGCATCCGCAGCGTCTTCGGATAAAATAAAGCGTGAAACGTGAAACGTGAAGACGTGAAGAACTAAAGACCGGCGCGATCAAGAATTTCTCACGTTTCACGGTTTCACGTTTCACTCATCAACATCCATGGCCCTGATCGAACTTCGCCACATCTTCAAGCGCTTCGGTTGGCTGGTGGTCCTCAACGACGTCTCTTTGAACATCGAGAAGGGCCAGTGCCTGGTGGTCATCGGCGCCAGCGGCAGCGGCAAGACCGTGGTGCTCAAGCACATCGTCGGTCTGCTCAAGCCCGACCACGGCGAGGTCTGGTTCGCCGGGCAGCGCATCGACCAACTCCCCGAACGCCAACTCATGCAAATCCGCAAACGCTTCGGATTCCTCTTCCAGATGGGCGCCCTGTTCGACTCCGAAACGGTGGAGAACAACGTCGGCTTTCCCCTGATGGAGCACACCGCCAAATCCCCGGCCCAGATCAGCCAGATCGTCCGCGAAAAACTGGCGCTGGTCGGCTTACGCGACGTCGGCAACAAAATGCCCGCCGAGCTCTCCGGCGGCCAACGCAAACGCGTCGCCCTGGCTCGCGCCATCGCCATGGACCCGGAGGTCATCCTTTACGACGAGCCCACCACCGGCCTGGACCCCATCCGCGCCGACGTCATCAACGAGCTGATCCTCAAGATCCAGAGCCGCCTGTCCGTCACCAGCGTCGTCGTCACCCACGACATGCACAGCGCCTTCAAGGTGGCCGACCGCATCGTCATGATCCACGAGGCCAAGCTGATCTTCGACGGCACCCCCGAGCAGATTCGCGCCAGCGACAACGAGCACGTCAAGCACTTCGTCTCCGGCGAAGCCAGCGAACAGGAATTGGGCGCCCTGCGCATCGGGCCCTAAATCGCCGCGATTTCCCTTCGCCCCCCAAAGCGGGTATTCTTTCATCGGTTCATCGGGCGATGCGCGACGCGATGCATCGGCCCGAATCGTCGGTGGATCTCTCATGTCAAATTACAGGCGTAACATTCTGGTTGGCTTGGTCGTGCTCGTGGCAAGTTTCGTTTTTGGTTGGATGGTCTTGCGCTTCAGCAGCAGGGCGGCCCAGATCTTTTCCCCGGCGCAGATGCCCATCCACTTCATCAGCCCCCGCGCCGACGGGTTGAGCCAGGGTTCGCCGATCAACTATCTGGGCATCAGCATCGGCCGCGTCACCGCCGTCAGCCGTCGGCCCGACGGCCAAAGCATCCTCATCGACGGCACGGTCGATCGCTCCCCGCCGCTGCCGGCCAACATCCGTGCCGCCATCATGCAGTCCAGCGCCATCGGTGGCGGATCCAGCGTCAGCCTCGACCTGGAGGGACAACAGGCCGAGGGCACCCTCCAGAGCGGCGCCACTCTGAACGCCCGGTACCTCGGGTTGTCCTTGCAGTTCCTTCCTCCCCAGTTCACCCAAGCCGCCGAAGACGTCGGCAAAATGAGCCAGGAAATCTCCAAGACCACCGAGGATCTGCACAAGTCGGGCGCCATCCAGCATCTGGACGAAGCGCTCAAACGCGCTACCCAGGTCCTGGATTCGATGCAGGCGCTCCTGGGCGAGGAAAAAACGCAGCAGAACATCCGCGTCGCCATCGCCAATATTCGCCAGACCACCGAGGCCACCACCCGCCTGTCGGTCAAACTCGAAACCCTGACCGACTCCCTCCAGCACGACTCGAGCGACCTGACCAAGCAAATGGGCGACCGTCTGACGCAGCTTGCTTCCGTGCTCAACACCCTGCAAAGCATTTCGCAGAAGCTGGACTCGGGCAAAGGCACGGCCGGCATGCTGGTCAACGACCCGCGGCTCTACGAATCGCTGGCCGACACCACGCGCCAGCTCAACGCCACGGTCAGCGACCTGCGCCGCCTGCTCGAGCAGTGGGAACAAGAAGGCGTGACGATGAAATTGAAGTGAGAGGCGCGGAATCAAGAGACGGGGGGGCAAGAGACGTAGAGACGAAGAGACGGAGAGACGAGGCGGAATTACTCTTCCACTTCGTCTCTATTTATTTCGCCACATGCGGCCGCACCTTCTGCAGGATGGCATCGAACGCCGCCGGGTCGCTGATCGCCAGTTCGCTGAGCATTTTGCGGTTCAGTTCGATTCCCGCCGCCACCAGGGCGGGGATGAATCGGCTGTAGTTGAGGCCGCGCTCCCGCAGGGCAGCGCCCAAGCGCGTGATCCACAGGGCGCGGAAATGACGTTTGCGTTGCCGGCGATCGCGGTAGGCGTAGACGCCGGCTTTGCGGACGAATTCGATCGCCGGGCGGTACAACGTGCCGGAGGCCGCTCGGAATCCCTTGGCGGCACGTAGAACTCTCTTGCGTTTGCGGCTATGGGTCGGGCCGCCGGTGGTGCGCGGCATGAGTCAGTTCCTCTCTCGCTTTAGGGACTGCCGAATCGCCCCGGGATGCAGGCCGCTGACGCCCATCAGCTTTCGCATGTTGCGGGCGTGGCCCTCGAACAAAATCGCCGGCTGGCGCAGCTTTCGCCGCTTGGATGCCGGCCGCGAGCTCATCAAGTGCGACGTGAAGCTGTGATGCCGCTTGAGCTTGCCCGTCTTGGTCAAACGCAGCCGCTTGGCCACGCTCTTATTCGGCTTGAATTTGTAGGCCATGGATGTCCTTGCAAAACGTCCGCTTCCGCCAGGGAAGGGGCGGAAACTATACCAGAGGGCGCACGCCGTTGTCCAACATCTGAGTTGCTGCTGCGGTTGCGTTGAACGTCTTGGAATTTACGCGATTTGCTTGAGGCGTTGGGCCTTGGCGGCGCGCTGGATGCCGGGGATCACATAATCCCGCGCCACCGCCTCCCAGCTCATTCGGCTGGCCAGCTCGTAGCCACGCTCGATGAACTGCTCGAACTCCTGCGGCGACCGCGGCAGACGCTCCATCAGATCCCGCGCCACCCTGCCCGCCACCGCGTGCTCGATCTCATTCCGCTGCGGCTGGCCGATGGACATCAGTTGCTCCGGTCGCAGCGATTTGTTGGGCAGGTCCGTGTAATCCGCCACGATGACGTTGGGCGTCGAGCCGCCCGCCGCCTTCTGCACGAACCCGGCGCAGCCGCACACGCTGCTGAACACGCACACCCCGCCGAAGCTGATCGGCTCCACCTGCGCGATCCCGAACGGCTCGTAGATGCTTTGCCCGAACTCCGCGTCCGATCCCTTGCGAATGTCCATGAATTCCATGTCCGCCGGCATGCGCAGACCGCAGGCGCGCTGTTCGAAGCCGAACTGGTTGATGAAGATCACCTTGGTATTGCGCGATCGCGCGTTGAATTCCTGCACGCCCTGGTAGTAGACCGCTTCGCCGCTGGACATGTCCGGCAGGCTTTCGCGGTGCACCACCGGCCAGTGATAGTGCTGCTCCATCCGCCGGATGTCATCCCCGCGGCGCGCCGGCACTTCCGTGCTCAGCGTGAACAGCACCGCCGCTTCGTTCTTGGCCCGCAGCATTTTCTCCACGTGTTCCAGCACCCGCAGGTCGCGCCACATTCCCTTGCTGGGCACCAGACGCGTCACGTGCGAAAAAACGTAATCCGGTTCGTAGCCCAAAAGCCCATGGCAGTACGCCTGCAGTTTTCGCCGGCTGGCCATCCTCTCCGCGACGGTGATCTTCCAGTGCGGCACGCCGTTGTACGCCAGTTGGCTGTCCACGTGCACGAAGTCCGGGCCCAAAAACCGGATCTCCTTCAGCACGTAATCGCCCACCGCGAAGATCGCGTCGCAGAAACGCGCCGCCTTCACCAAGGCGTGCTTGTAAAACGCGCTCTGATCGCCGAACACGTCCTCCAGGTAATGCCCCTGGCTGATCGCCGCGCGCATCACGTTGTAGAACATCGTGTCGTGGCCGGGATGCTCCTCGACGATCCGCCGCATCGGCGCCACTTCGTGCGCGTAAAAGACCGTGCGGAAGTTGCTGCGGTCCCCCTCCAAAATCGCCGCCAGCACCGTCGGCATCCCCATGTATTCGTGGCTCAGGATCACGCACGGCTCGATCTCGCTGCCGGCGCCCAGCGCGTGCAGCACCGCCAGCGCCGGCCGCGCCAAGCGCATGTATTGTTCGAAGTCCCAGTTGTTCTCGTACTTGCTGCTTTCAATCCCGAACGTCTTCCACAGCTCGTACTTGAAAACGCCGATCTTTTCCTTGTCGTAGTGCGTCACGTCGATCAGCACCACCTCCGGCGTCGACGTCACCCCCGTCTCCTTGTTCACGAACTTCTTCCGCCCGTACACGATGGCCACGTCAAACGCCTGCTCGATCTCCCGGAACCGGCCCGCCAGCGGCGAGCGGTACAGATGATCCAGGCTGCTGTACAGCACTTCCCCCTGCGCCCCCAGCCGTTCTTCCCCTTTCTCGTCGCTGGGCCAGCAGGGGCCGATCAAGATGTTCCGCGGAATCTTGTCCAGATACTCCCGGCTGGTCAGCAGTCCGTGCAAGACGGCGCCGATTCCACCAATCTTCTGGACTGCCTCATGCGTGACGTGTACCGCGGTTTGCATGGCCGCAAAATCCTTTCAGGACGAAAGCAAGCTCCAGCTCATTCTTATCGACCAAACGCCGCGCCGAATATTGCTCCATCCGCGATGCAAAGCGAAGCAGTCTTACGACGGGCCGCCCCAATTTGCAACGCAACCGCCCGCCCTTTGTCGATACCCTTCTGATATCCTTTTGAGCCATGGCCTGTTTGTCCCAGTTCCCTCCACAGCCGGCGCCTATAACCGCCCCGACATCCGGCGACCGCCGGCAACTGCGCCGTCTTTACCTGGTCGAAGCCCTCGCCTCCCACGCCTCGGCTCTCCTGAGTCTGGGCATCTTCTTTTACATGCACCGGCGCTTCGGCTGGAATTCGCTGCAGAACCTGGCGCTCTCCACCTCCCAGGGATTTTTCTACGTTGTCGGCGCCCTGTCTTCCCACCGCCTCAGCGCCCTCATGGGCCGACGCCGCCTGATGCGCGCCACGCAGGGCCTTTTGTCCCCGCTCGTCCTCCTGGCCGCCTGTTGGGCCAACCAGTGGCTGATCGTTGCCGTTCTGCTTTTGTACACGCTGCTCAGCGCCGTCCAATGGCCCGCCCTGGAAAGCCTGATCTGCAGCGGCGCTGATGCCCACGAACTCTCTCGCCGAATCTCCCTCTACAACTGCCTCTGGGCCGCCGTCGGCGCCGCCACCCTGGCCGTCAGCGGAGCCATTATCGAGTATTTCCCCCGCGGGCTCTTCCTCCTGGCCGTGACCGCCCACGCCATCTCCGCGGCCCTCCTATGGCGCAGCCTCGGCGACACGCGCGAATTCCCCGCCGCGCCGCCGGCGCCTGAGCCGCGCCTCCTGGCCCAGCGCACCTTGGCCATGCGCCTTTCCCGCGTGGCTCTGCCCGCCACCTACGCCATGATGTACGCCCTGATGGCGATTCTGCCATCGCTGCCCGTGCTGCACACCATGCCGCCCCAATGGCGCACCGCCGCCGCCAGCGTCTGGATGCTCTCCCGCTTCTTCACTTTCGCCCTGCTGGGCGTGACGATCTGGTGGCACACCCGCCCGCGAATCCTCCCCGCCGCCGCCCTAATTCTTTTGCTGGCCTTCCTGGGCGTCGTCGTTCCCTCGCCCAGGCTGCCCCTGCTGACGATGATCCTCTGTCAAATCGCTCTGGGCGTCACCATGGGCCTGATTTACGCCGCCAGCTTGTATTTTGGAATGGTATTAAGCGAAGGCAGCACCGAGCACGGCGGCTACCACGAGGCCCTGATCGGCCTCGGTTCGATTCTCGGCCCCGGCGCCGGCGCGTTGGCCCAGTTTCTGCGTCCCGATTTACCCGGCGCCAGCGTCGTCGCCGTTTCCGGGTTACTCGGCCTCGCCGCTCTCATCGCCGCCGCCGTCAGCCTTCAATCGCGCTTCAAACGCGCCCGCGCGCCTTTATTTTAGCCGCGTCGCGTGCGACGCGCGTAGTGCGGGAAAATGCAACCGCAGAGCCGCAGAGCCCACAGAGACAGCCACAGAGATTGAATCTGAGATCTGAAATCTCAAATCTGAAATCCCCTTCTCCCCTCCGCGGTAGCATTTTGTTTGCCAGCAAAAACTTATGACTTGCCTTCTTTACCAAAATATGCATACGTGGTGACCGCCTATCGATCAGCGAGGGGAAGAATATGGGGCAGTTGACTTCGGCGTCGCTTTCGCCGTTTCTCACAAACCAAGCCTGGTCCGCCCTCTCGCAGCGGCTGGACCTTTCCGAGCGCGAGCTGCAAATCGTCAAAGCCATCTTCGACGATGAGAAGAGGACGAGCATTGCCCATCACCTGGGCATGTCGCCCTGTACGGTGCGCGCTCACCTGGAGCGCCTGTACCACAAGCTCGACGTGGGCAGCCAGCGTGCCTTGGTTGCCGGCATCCTCGGCGAGTTTTTGCAGATGACCGCCGAAGGCGGGTGCAACCTCCCCAGCATCTGCCCCGCCCGCAGCTCGGGAAAATGTCCCCTGTTTCACTGACACGCCGGGCCTCAGAAGTTGCTAGTTGTTAGTTGCGAGTTGCGAGTTGCGAGTTAACAAAAGGCGATACCTGTCTCCCTGTCTCCTTGTCTCCCTGTCTCCCCCTCTGCCTTGATGTCCCCTTTTCCGCTGACGGACAAATGTCCGACTTGTGTTGCCCCCACGCCGATTGATACTTTCCCGGCTGGTCCACGTCGTTTTCAAGAAGTAAATGCCACGTTCTGCTGTTTCCAGATCGTGCGCCGCGAGATCGGGAGACGGCAGCGACTCAGGAAAAAGGAGAGGAACTCAAATGAGCCAGAAACGGAAAACTTGCTACGTCTCCGTTTCATGTCCCCGACTTCTATCAACGGCCGCTTTGCTGATTCTCGCCCTTTCTGTTTTCGCCACCGTATGTGAAGCTAAAACGGGATATCCATCGGTGACGGCGTGGGGCTGGGACGACCAGAACACTTCTACCGTAAACCCCGCTGGGGCGCCGTTTTTGACCGCCACGCCTGACTGGTTAAACCAGGCGCTGCCCAATTCGGCCAACCAGGAGAATGTGGGGTGGAACTTCAACAACGCGGCGCAGTGGACGTTCACGTTTGCCGGTAATCTGGTCTCCGCGGACAGGCTTAGCTCGTTCGTTTACACTGCCTGGGTGGTTTCCAATGACGGGTACACTCTCCCCAACGGCAATCCCGCCCAGACCCGCGATGTGACCGGCGATGTCGGCGGCGCGAACTACACCCTCGACTACGTGCCCCGCGCATGGGATCCGGGCGGCGGCGGTGACAAGGGCGCGTTGGCAAACGTCCACTTTCTCCAGATCGTCCAGGCCACCAGCAATTACGGCGACGATGCGACGGGGCAGGTGACGAGCACGATAACCCGTTATTTCCTCGACGGTGCGAACGCCAATTCGCCGTGGTACGACGCGACTGGCACGTTCGGCTACGCCAACAACAGCACCGAGAAGTGGATGGATGACACACCTTACCGGACCGAGGACCTCGGCGGTTACGGCGACGGCCAAAGCGACGCTACGCCGGATCTCCTTTCCATCAACTGGGAGGCCAACACGTTCATCGCCGTCGACACGGGAGCGAACGGAACCACCCAGAACAATGTGCTGCTCTACGGCGGCCGAGATTGGGGTTTCATCTACAGTGACACGGACGTGCCGGAGCCTTCGACATTTGCCATGGTCGCCGTCGGCGCCCTCATGATTGCCGGCAGAAGCTGGTTCAGGCGAAAGGCCTCCCCGGAATAGGGTCTGGCATGCTGAAAGCCCCGTTTTTTGCGTGTTCCGAGCGGATAAAGGAGGTGAAACGGGGGACGTAGCTGAATGCCACGAAGTTAAGCTGTATCATGATACCTGGCGCGGAGTTGTGATTTCAGTTCGGCCCGCGGGATCGTCATGTAAGGGAACTGTTTCTTGGCTCGTTTGCGGACGCGTGGCTCCAGCCGGCCGGGACGCAA
>DBZL01000003.1 GCA_002311745.1 Phycisphaerales bacterium UBA1161
TCGCCCGGATGCGGCGTCAGCACGGCGTTGAGCTTGAACCTCGCCGGCCAGGATTTTAGCGATGCCAGATAATTGAGCGCATCGGCATCGACGACCGCGGGCTTTTGCAGGCGGATCAGGGCGTCGATGCGCCGGGAGGCCCAGGGCGATTGGCCCAGGCCCGGCCCGATCACCAGCACATCGGCCTGTTCGGCGGCTTCCAGCAGGTGCGACAGATTTTGGGGTGTTTCTTCCAGTGCCAGCCCGACCAATTCAGGCACCACGGAGATGGCTGAGGCAAGAACTTCGCGCGGCATGGCGATCTGCACCAATCCGCTGCCCATGCGCAGCGCGGCGGCGCCGGCCAAGGCGGGGGCGCCGATCATGTCGCGGCTGCCGCCGACGATCAGCACACGGCCGAACAGACCCTTGTGCCCGTCGAGCGGCCGCGGGGGCAGGCCCGGCGGCTCTTCAACGATCCGCATTGGCGAATTGGCTGTACGTAATCGCATCCAAATCCAAACTGCTCGTGCGTCCGGCGGCGAGCAACCGTGCGGCAAGCGCCGCGATCATCGCGGCATTGTCCGTGCAGTACGCCAGCGGTGGAAAATACACCGGCAGCGGAAACTTCGCCATGGCCCGGCGCAGTGCGGTGTTGGCGGAAACCCCGCCGCCCAGGATCACGCTCCTGGCGGAGAAGCGAGGCGCAGCCCGGCGAATCTTCTCGACCAGCACGTCCACGCACGCCGCCTGAAACGACGCGGCGATGTCCGCCACCTCCTGCGGCGTCAGCGAAATATCCCGCTGGCGGCCCTGATATCCGCGCACATGATACAGCACGGAGGTCTTGAGGCCGCTGAAGGAAAAATCCAACGACTGGCGGTGCAGGCGGCTGCGGGGGAAATGCACGGCCCGTGGATTGCCCTTTGTGGCCAGAGCGTCAATGGCCGGGCCGCCGGGGTAGGGCAGGCCCAACAGGGCTGCGACTTTGTCAAACGCTTCGCCGACGGCGTCGTCGAGGGTGGTGCCGACCAGTTCCACGTCGAGCCAATCGCCCAGCCGATAGAGGGCCGTATGCCCGCCGCTGCAGACCAGGCCGACGGCCGGCATGGGTATTTGGGCGTTGCTGTCCAGAACGACGCTGTGGAGATGCGCGTGGACGTGATCCACGCCGACCAGCGGCTTGGCCAGGGCCCAGGCCAGGGTCTTGGCCGCCGTCACGCCGATCAGCAGCGAGCCGATCAGCCCCGGCCGATAGGCCACGGCGACGGCGTCGATGTCCTTGAGTTGAACCCGCGCCATTTCGGCCGCGTCGCGTACCACCGGCAGAATGTTTTCGATATGCGCCCGGCTGGCGATCTCGGGAACGACGCCGCGGTAGCGGGCGTGCAGGTCCACCTGGCTGGCGACGACGTTGCTGCGCACGTCGAAGCCGTCGGCGACAACCGCCGCCGCGGTTTCGTCACAGGTGGATTCAATACCGAGGACTAGCATAGAGAAACACGGGCGGAATGACGAAATTCGAATGACGAATGACGAATCAATGTCCCAATGACAAATGGCCCAATCGTTCGGTTTCTCATTGGTCATTCGTCATTGATTAGTCATTCGTCATTCGTCATTCGTCATTTCAGCACCGTCGTCTCAGGTCGTGTCGCAGTGGGCGCGGTATTCTCCAAATAAATCAGCCCCGTCATGGTGTCCAGGGCGCGATCGAGCTGCGGATCGACGGGCTGAGTGGTCGGTTGCGTGGCAGCCATCCGCGTGGCGGCAGCGGCGGCGGCGGTGGTGGGCCGGCGGATGGTGTCGCGACGCAGCATCTGTTCGCGGATCGCCCGCGCGCCGGCTTCATCGACGGGGACGATGATCTGCGGCTCCACGCCCCAATCGGTCGCATCCTTCTTGCGATGCACCAGCCGGCCGCTGGGCAGGTAGTAATACGCCACGGTCAGCTTCAGTTCGCCGCTGTGATCATCCAACGGCAGAATCTCCTGGACCGAGCCTTTGCCGAAGGTGCGCTGGCCGATCACCAGGGCGCGGTGGTTGTCCTTGAGGCTGCCGGAGACGATCTCGGCCGCGCTGGCGGAGAAATCGTTTACCAGGACGACCATGGGGAAATAGGGCAGCGTGCCCTGGCCGGTGGCGCGTTGCACTTGTTCAGGACGATTGCGGCCGCGCGTGGTGACGATCACCCCTTCCTTGACGAACAGGTTGACGACCTCGACCGCCTGCTCCAGTCGTCCGCCGGGGTTGAAGCGCAGGTCGAGGATCAACCCGTTCATGCCGGACTGAACCAGGCCCGGGTGGCCGGGTGAGCCGGGCGACGGCGGCACGCCGGCCAGGATGCCCTTGAGCGTCTCAAACGTGTTGGCGTCGAACTGCCCGATGCGAACGTAGGCGATCTTGGGATTCTGGCTGACCCAATAATTCCAGGAATCGTCCCGGTTGCGGTCGTAGCCCAGCACGGTGGGCAGGACGATTTCCTGGCGTGTCATGGTGAAGTCGATGTTCTTGCCGCCGCGCAGGATGGTCAGCGTCACCTGGGTGCCGGCCTTGCCGGTCACGTGCTTGACCACCTCATCGAGGTTCCAACCGGCGACGGCCTGGCCGTCGACCTTCACGATGAAGTCTCCGGCCTCGATGCCCGCGCGGTCGGCCGGGCTGCCTTCCATGGGCGAGATCACGGTGACCTTGCCCTCCTGCATGTCCAGGCTGATCCCCACGCCGTTGAACGTCCCCTCGATCTGCTGATCGAAGCGCTCCTGCCGCTCCGGCGGAATGTAATTCGTGTAAGGATCCAGCTCGGAGAGCATGCCCTCGACGGAGCGTTCCTTGAGCTTGGCGTCGTCCACCGGCTCGACGTAGTTGTTGACGACCTGCCGATGGACCTGCACCAGCGTTCGCACCCACGCGTAGTCGTCATCCCGTTGGGCGATCGATCCTGGCAGTTGAAACGCCAGGACCGCCAAAAGTACCATACTGACCAGCCACGCCGCTCGTTCTCGATTCATGAAGACTCCAAGACGTTAATCCGTTACCAGCATAACGAAAATCGCGCACCGTCGCAGCATCACGGGGGTGGTGAAATACCGGCCAGAAACTGCTCGATGGCGCGGTTGACCTGCTGGGGCCGTTCGATGGGCGACAAGTGACCGGCGCCGGCGATGACCGCCAGCGTTGCGCGGGGAATCGCTTTTTGCATCGCCAGGGCCACGGACGGCGGCGACAGCGCATCCAACTCCCCGACCACCACCAACGTCGGCACCGCGATGCGACCCAAAGCCTCGGTGTAATCCGGCCGATCGCGCATCGCCGCGCTGGCTTGCTGGATGGTCCGGCTCGGGCAGGCGGTCATCATTTCCGTGACGCGGGCAAGCACCTGTGGATCGGCCTGCGGCGGCAGCACTTTGGGGCGCATCTGCTCGGCCACGGCCGCCGAGCCTTTCTGACGGGCCAGCTCGATCATCTCGTTTCGCGCTTGCTTGCCCGCAGGCGTGTCGGCCGAGGCGCGCGTGTCAAGCAAAATCAAGCCCCGCAGGTCCGCCGCGTATTTCTGCACGTACGCCTGGGCAACGTAGCCCCCCATCGACAAACCGCCCAGCACGGCGGGCAAGGCTTCCATCTGCTGCAAAAAGGCGTGCAGATCGTCAGCCAGCGATTCGATGCTGAAGCTTTCGCCGCCGCCGGAGAGTCCAAACCCGGGCAAATCCGGGGTGATCACGCGGCAGCAGCGCGACAGATCGGTCCATTGCCCCTCCCACAGGCGCTGATCCAATGGAAATCCGTGTACGAGCACCAGCGGCACTCCGGCGCCGCGCTGACGATAATGGATGGTGGCGCCATGGACGAGTTGGTTTGGCATGCGACCTCCGGCGATGAGAGGGATTATAGGATGGGGCCTTCCGTTGATTGAAGCGCGCTTGCGTCTACAATTTGCCCGCCATGGACCGGCCCCGACGTAGGCCAGAAAGAATGGAATGCCTCTGGACCCTCAACATCTGAAGCTGACGGATTTCATGGACCTGCCGACGCTGCAGGAAATCCAGGACAGCTTCGCGGCCGTGGCCAACGTCGAGGCCACCATCACCGATGCGCAAGGCAACACGCTGACGCAGCCGGCGCCGACCAGCGAATTTTTGAAGCGGCAGCGGGCGATTGCCGAAGCCGCCGACGCCGCCGAGCAGGCCCAGGGCCCCCAGCGCGAGGGGGCGGAATACGTCGCGCCCATCACCGTCAACAACCAGCGTCTGGGAACCCTCCGCATGTCGGCCCCGGGTGGATTGGCGTCGATCGACGAAGCGCGCCTGGCGGCGATTGCCGAAAAAGCCGGCTTGGAATTGCAACAGGTCAAGCTGATCGCCGCTCAGCTCTTGCAAAAAAGCACGGCCAAACCCGCGGCCATTCAGTTCCTGTTCCTCCTGGCCAACGCCATCGCCCGCCTGTGTTACCAGGAATTTCAACTCCGCCAGCGCATCAATGAGCTGACGGCGGTGTACAACGTCACCATGATGCTGGCGGATGCGCGGAACCTGGAGCGCGTGCTGCACCGCACGGTCGAGCTGGTGGCGGACGTGATGCAGACCAAGGCTTCGTCGCTTCGGCTGATCGACGACGAACGCGACGAGTTGGTCATCAAGGCCGTGTACAACCTCTCCGGCGAATACCTCAACAAGGGCCCCATCCGGCTGAGCACGGCGCAGATTGACCGTCAGGCGCTGGACATCAAGGGATACGAATACGTTCGCAACCTGGCCACCGACCCCCGCTCGCAATATACGGAACAAGCCAAGCGCGAGGGAATCGTCTCCATGCTGTCGGTGGGGATGCGTTACAAGGGCAAGCCGATGGGCGTGCTTCGCGTGTACACCGACCAGGAGCGCACCTTCACGCCGCAGCAGATCGACTTGATGAAGGCGATCGCGGCGCAAGCGGCGGCGGCGATCGAAAACGCCCGGCTGCTCGAGGAGTCGATCCAGGTGCAGGCGCTGGAGCGGCAGGTGCAGATGGCCGCGCAGGTGCAGCAGCGCATGATCCCGCAGAAGCCGCCGTCGATGCAGGGCGTTGATTTGGCGGCGGTCTACGTGCCCTGCTACGAGTTGGGCGGTGATTTTTACGATTTCATCCCGCTGCCCTACGACAACGTCGGACTGGTGGTGGCGGACGTGAGCGGCAAGGGCGTGCCGGCCAGCCTCACCATGGCCGCGGTTCGCGCCGCCCTGCGGGCCCAGGTGGACAACGTCTACTATCTGTATGAGGTGGTGCGGCGGATCAACCTGATGGTCAACCGCGACAACACCATCGGCGAATTCGTCACGCTGTTCTACGGCGTGCTGGATACGCGCAACCGGCGCTTCACCTACTGCAACGCCGGGCATCCGCCGGGGCTGATTCTGCGCGATGGGCAGATCATCGAACTGGGCAGCGACAACATGGTCCTGGGCATCAATCCCGACGAGCAGTACACCCAGTCGTTGGTGGATCTGCGCGTGGGCGATGCGTTGCTGCTCCACACCGACGGGCTGAGCGATGCCATGAATTTCCAGCGTCAAACCTTCGGACGCCAGCGGGTGATCGACGCCTTCCGCCAGGGCGGGGCCAGCGCCGAGGACATCGCCCAGAACATCCTGTGGTCCATGCGCCGCTTCGCCGGTTTGACCCCACGTACGGACGACGTCACGATGATCGTGGTCAAAATCAACTAAGGTTCCACACGGCGCGGCATCGCTTGAACGAAAAAATATCCATTTTGCAAAGGCGCGAAGCGGCCCGGCAGCTTCTTCAGAGCGGCCAATGGAAAGAGGCCGAATCGGCGTATCGGGACGTTCTTCTGGCGGAGCCGAACGACGCCGATGCCCTGAACGCCGTGGGGCACATCCTGCGCGTCACCGGCCGGCCGTACGAGGCAGCGGCGGCGCTGCGCCGCGCCCTGGCCCTGCAACCGGCATTCTCCCAAGCCGCGCGCGAACTCGCCGAAGTTCTTACGTCGATCGGGCAATCGGACGACGCCGTCACCGTGCTCGAGCAATCGCTGGCGGCCCGACCGGATGCGCAAAGCTTCAGCATGCTGGCTGTTGGTCTGGCCACTCTAGGCCGGATCGACCAAGCGATCGCTTTCTTCGACCAAGCGCTATCCCTGCACCCGCAGGATCAGGTGACGCTCAGCAATCGGCTCTTCGGGCTGTATTTCGATCCGCGTTATGACGCGGCGGCGATCCTGGCGGAGCATCAGGAATGGGATCGCGTGCACGCCCAGCCGCTGCGGCGGCAGATCCAGCCGCACGACCCTCCCGGCGCGCCGGGACCGCGGCGCCGTTTGCGCATCGGGTACGTTTCACCCGATTTCCGCAACCATTGCCAGGCGTTTTTCACCATCCCGCTTTTGAGCCGCCACGATCATGAGCCATTTGAAATCTACTGTTATTCGAGTGTGGAGAAGCCGGATGACCTGACGCAGCGCATCCGCAGCTACGCCGACGTGTGGCGCGACGTCGCGGCCCTGGATGATGGGCAGGTTGCCCAGATGGTGCGCGACGACCGCATTGACATCCTGATGGATCTGACTCTGCACATGAGCAAGGGCCGCCCGCTGGTCTTTGCCCGCAAGCCCGCGCCGATCCAGGTGGCATGGCTGGGGTATCCCGGCACGACGGGGCTTTCGGTCATGGATTATCGCTTCACCGACCCGTACCTGGACCCGCCCGGGCTGAACGACGCGCATTACAGCGAAACGTCCATTCGCCTTCCGGACAGCTTTTGGTGCTATGACCCGCTGGGCGATCAACCGGCCGTGAACGCCTCGCCCGCCGCCGCCAACGGATTTGTGACCTTCGGCTGCTTGAATAATTTTTGCAAAGTGAACGCGCCGTTGCTGCCGATTTGGTCCCAGGTATTGCAGGCCGTGCCCAATTCGCGGTTCATTCTGCGCGCCCCCCCAAGCCGGCGCCGCGGCGAAATCGTGCAAACGCTGGGCATCGATCCCAAGCGCGTCGAATTTGTCGACTACCGTCCGCGCCCGCAGTACCTACAGATTTATCACCGCATCGACATTGGCCTGGACACGTTTCCATACAACGGCCACACGACCAGCCTCGACGCCCTCTGGATGGGCGTGCCGGTGGTCACCCGCGCCGGGCAAACGGCCGTTTCGCGCGCGGGGTTGTCTCAGGCGATGAACCTCGGTCTGGGCGAGTTGGTCGCGCAAACGCCGCAGCAATTCGTGGACATCGCAAAAACTCTCGCCGCGGATTTGCCCAAATTGAATCAGCTTCGATCAACGCTGCGGCAGCGCATGTTGCACTCTCCGCTGATGGATGCCAATCGCTTTGCCCGCAACGTCGAGGCCGCCTACCGACACATCTGGCAACGCTGGTGTCGGGAAAGAAGCTGATGACGCCATTGTCCATCCGAGCGCTGCTCGATTCGGCCGTGGCTCAGCGTCAGGCGGGAAACCTGAAGGATGCTGAAGCGATGCTGCGCCAAGCCCTGACGCTGCAACCGCACGACGCCCAGGCGCTGTACCTCCTGGCGGGGTTGTTGGGCAGCACCGGGCGATCGGCGGATGCCGCCGCCGGATGCCGCCAAGCCCTGAAGATCCAGCCGGATTTTGCCGAGGCATCGATGGAACTGGCGGAGGTCTTGGGGGCGATGGATCAATGGGATGAAGCCGCAGCCGTTTTGCATCAGGCGGCGCAGCGGCATCCGGACCATCCGCAAATTCTGAATCGGCTGGGAACGGCGCTGCTGGCGATGAGAGATATGGAGCAAGCCGTGACGGTTTTACGCGCCTCGGCCCATCTGCAAGCCAATCCCTGGACCTGGACCTGCCTGGGCGCGGCCTTGAGAAGCCTGGGGCGGCACGCGGAATCGATCGCCAGCTACGACCGCGCTTTGGCGATCGATCCAAATTATGCCCCCGCCTTCAGCAGCCGGCTTTACGCCCTGCATTTTGACCCCCATGCCGATCCAGCCGCGATCTTCCGGGAGCACCGCCAATGGAACCAGCGGTACGCCAAGCCGCTGGCCGGCGAAATTCGGCCGCACGACAACGATCCCAGCCCCGACCGGAGGCTGAAAATTGGTTACGTTTCGCCCGATTTCCACGCCCACTCCGTCTCCACTTTTTTCGAAAGCCTTCTGGCGTCGCACGACCCGGCGCACGTGGAAACGTTCTGTTACGCCGAGGTGCATCGGCCCGATGCGATCACGGCGCGCCTGCGGCAGTTGGCCGGTCAGTGGCGCGATATTCTGGGCACAAGCGACGCCGACGTGGCCCAGTTGATCCGCCGCGATCAAATCGACATCCTTGTCGACTTGACCGGGCACACGCCCAACAACCGTCTGCTGGTCTTCGCCCGCAAACCAGCGCCCATTGGGGTCAGCTATCTCGGATATCCCGATACGAGCGGCCTGGATGCCATCGACTATCGGCTGACGGATGCGCACGTCGATCCGCCGGGAGAGTCCGACCGATTCTTCACCGAGCGGCTGATTCGTCTGCCGCACACGTTCGCGTGTTACCGCCCGCCCAGCGCCCCGCCGGTTGCCCCGTCGCCGGCGGTCCGCAACGGCTGGATCACCTTCGGCAGCTTCAGCGCTTTGGAAAAACTGAACGCACCCCTGCTGGAATGCTGGGCGCAGATCCTGCGACAAATACCCGAGTCCCGGTTGCTGATCGTCAGCCGGGGACTGCAATCCCCCCAAACCCGCCAGAACGTTGCCGACGCTTTGGCTCGCCAGGGGATCGGCGGCGATCGGCTCAAACTCCTGGGCGATCAGCCCATGAGCAGGTATCTTGCCCTGCACGGCGAGGTGGACCTGGTGCTGGATACGTTTCCGCTCAACGGGCATACGGTCACGTGTCATGCCCTGTGGATGGGCGCTGCGGTGGTCTGCTTGCGCGGAAAGACCTCCTGGCAGCGCCTGGGCGCCGCCGTGCTAAGCCATCTGGACTTGCCGCAGTTTATCGCCGATACGCCGCAGCAGTACGTGCAACTGGCCATCCAGCACGCCGGCAAGCCGGGCGAACTGGCCCGCTGGCGCGCCGCGCTGCGCCCGCGAATGAAAGAATCTCCGCTGATGGACGGCCCAAGTCTGGCGCGCCACATCGAGTCGGCGTACCGCGACATGTGGCGCACCTGGTGCCAGAAACGAAACTGAGGAATCCGGTCATGGCGGAGTTGGACACCCAGCAGTTGCTTGAATCGGCCATCGATCATCACCAAGCCGGCCGACTGGGCGAAGCGCAATCGCGTTGCAAACAAATCCTGCTCCGCGATCCCAAGGATGCCGATGCGCTGCAGCTCCTGGGCGTGGTGACGTTGCAGCTGGGCGACAAGCCGGCCGCTCTGGAGATGCTGCAGCGGGCGGCGGCGATGAATCCGGATGCGCCCGATTGTCACTGCAGTCTGGGCATGGCGCTGAGCGCGCTGGATCGCAACGAGGAAGCGGAGGCCCAGTTCCGCAAGGCGCTGTCGCTCAAGAGCGACTACGTGGAAGCCGGCATAGGTTTGGGCGGGGCGCTGCGGGCGCTGGGCCGACGGCAGGAAGCGGAGGAAATTTATCGCCAAATCGCCCGCAGGCAGCCGGCCTTGGCCAGCCAATTTCTCTCTTTGGGCAACCGCCTGCGCAGCCAAGGCCGATGGGACGAAGCCATCGCGGCATTTCATCGCGCCCTTGCCCTGCACCCGCAGGATTTCAAGGCTCACAACAACCTGGCCGACGCCCTCCTGGCCAGCGGGCGATTGGACGAAGCCGTCGCCGCCGTCCGCCAGGCCATGGCTCTTCGTCCGGACTCCGGCGAAATCCACGCCAACCTCGGCAACATGCTCAAGGACGTGGGGCTGCTGGATGAGTCGGTCCAGCATCTGCGGCAAGCGGTCGCCCTGCTGACCACCAACGCCGTGGTTCACAGTAATCTGGTGATGACCCTGCACTATCGCCACGGCGAGGATGCCGCCGCGATCCTTGCCGAGCAGCAGCGATGGAACGACTTGCATGCCAAGCCCCTTTCCCCACTGATCCAGGAGCATCGCAACGATCGTTCACCAGATAGGCGGCTCAAGATCGGCTACGTCTCGCCCGATTTCCGCAACCACGTCGTCGGCAGAAACCTCCTGCCGCTCCTGCGCGAGCACGATCACGGGCCCTTTGAGATCTTCTGCTATTCCAACGTGGCCCGCGGCGACGCGTTCACCGAGCAGTTCCGCGGCCATGCCGACCACTGGCGCGACATCACCCAGGTTGGCGACGAGCACGCGGCGCGGATGATCCGCCAGGACGGCATTGACATCCTGATCGACCTGGCCGGGCACACCGCCGGCAATCGCCTTCTGGTCTTCGCCCGCAAGCCCGCGCCGATCCAGGCGACCTTTGGCGGCTATCCCGGCGGCACGGGCCTGGCGACGATGGACTGGCGCATCAGCGACCCGTACCTGGACCCGCCGGGACTCAGCGAAACCCATTACGTCGAGAAGATCATCCGTCTGCCCAACAGTTTCTGGTGTTACGATCCGGCGGCGATGCAGGTGCAAGCGATGGGCGTCGGACCACTGCCAGCCCTGGCCAACGGCTGTATCACCTTCGGCTGCTTGAACAGCTTCTGCAAAATCAGCCCGTATTCGCTGCGGCTTTGGTCGCGCGTCCTGGCAGCGATGCCCGATTCCCGCTTGCTCATGCTGTCGCCCACGGATTCGACCCGGCAGCAGAGTACGGAAAGTCTCGAAAAGTTCGGCATCGCTCGCCATCGCGTGCAGTTCGTAGGCCACCAGCCGCGAGAACAATACCTGCGCACGTTTGATCGCATCGATATTTCGCTGGACACGCATCCGTACAACGGTCACACGACGAGCCTGGATTCGCTGTGGATGGGCGTGCCGGTGATCACGCTGGTGGGCGAGCGGTCGGTGGGCCGGGCCGGATACAGCCAGCTTTGCAATCTGAATCTGGCCGATCTGGCCGCCAAGGATGAAGACGAGTTCGTGAAAATTGCGGCCCAGCTTGCCGGCGACCTGCCGCGTTTGGCGCAATTGCGGTCGAGCTTGCAGGATCGGATGCGCCGCTCCCCGCTGACGGACGCCGGCGGTTTTGCCCGCGGCATCGAATCGGCCTACCGGCAGATGTGGCGGCAATGGTGCCAAACATGAGCGACGAAATCCTGGAGCTTGCCAGACAGCATCATCAGGCCGGGCGCGCGGCCGAGGCCGAGCGGTTGTATCGCCAGATTCTGGCCCAGCAGCCGCAGCACGCCGAAGCGCTGAACCTGCTGGGCGCGTTGATAGCGCAAACGGGCCGCGCCGAGGAGGCAGCGGACTTGCTGCGCCGGGCGGTGGCGATCGATCCCGAGCGGGCAGATTTCCATTTCAATTTGGGCGTGATCCTCATGATGCTTGGGCAATGGGAGCCATCCATCGACTGTTACCGCCAGGCGCTGCTTTTGAAACCTGATTATCCCCAGGCGTACAACAACCTGGGTTCTGCGATGATCAACCTGGACCGGTTGGACGAAGCGGTGGATGCGTTTCGTCAAGCGACGATTCTTCGCCCGCGGTACGTGCAGGCGCATACGAACCTGGGCAATGCCCTGGAAAGGCAAGGAAAGCTCGAGGAGGCGGTCGCCGCACATCGCCAAGCCGTGACGCTGAAGGCGGATTTCGCCGAGGGGTGGTACGAGTTGGGCAATGCGTTGCGCGGCGCCGCGCGGTGGGACGAGGCGATCGATGCGTATCGCCGGGCGCTGGCGCTGCGGCCCCAATACTCCGAAGCGTGCAATAACCTCGGGGCGGCGTTGACCGGCAAGGGCTCGCTGGACGAGGCGGTCGAGGCCTATCGGCAGGCCATCGCGATGCGGCCAAACAACGCCCAGGCGTGCTACAACCTGGGCACGGTCCTGCAAGTCAAGGGGGATTTGCCGCAAGCCATCGTCGCCTTGCGCCAGGCCCTGGAGCTGCGGCCGGACTACGCCGCGGCGTACAACAACCTGGGCAACGTCCTGCGCGAAATGGGCCAGCTTGACGCGGCCCTGGCCTGCTACGATCGGGCGATCACCCTGCGGCCCAATCACGCCCTGGGCCACAGCAACCGCATTCATGCGCTGCACTATCATCCCGATTACGATCAGGCGGCCCTGGCCGCCGAGGTGGCCAAGTGGAATCAACAGCACTCGCAGCCGCTGAAATCGCTCATCCGGCCGCACCCAAACACGCGAGATGCGCATCGCCGCCTCCGCATCGGCTACGTCTCGGCCAATTTCCGCGACCACGCATCGGCGTTTTACCTCGCGGCGCTGCTGGGCCATCAAGATCACGATCAATTTGAGATCACCTGTTACGCCAACGTCGCCAAGCCCGATGCGCTGACCGAGCGCTTTCAAGCCTACGCGGATCGCTGGCGAAGCATCGCGGAAATCTCGGACCAGCAGGCGGCAGAAGAGATTCGCGCCGATGGCATCGATATTTTGGTGGACCTGGATCTGCACACCCTGGCAAACCGCCTGCTGATCTTTGCTCGTCAGCCGGCTCCGGTGCAGGCGAGCTGGCTGGGCTATCCCGGCTCCACCGGAATGGACACGATCCAATACCGCTTGAGCGATCGGTTTCTCGACCCGCCTGGCAGCCAGCAGCGGCCGGGCGAGCAGGTGATTTATCTGCCGGACTGCTTCTGGTGCTACGATCCGCTGACATCGGATGTGCAGACCAACGATTTACCGGCCCTGCAAGCCGGGCAGGTCACCTTCGGCTGCCTGAGCAGCTTCGTAAAGGTCAACGACCGCGTGCTGGGCTTGTGGGCCAGGATCATGCACAGCGTCAGCGGCTCGCGGCTGGTTCTGCTGTGCCCGCCGGGCCCGCACCGCCAAGCGGTGGTGGACAAGCTGGACGTTGAACCGGATCGCGTGGAATTCGTGCAGCGTCAGCCGCGGCAGCAGTATCTGCAGACGTATCATCGCATCGACCTCTGCCTGGACACGTTTCCGTACAACGGTCACACAACGAGCCTTGACGGACTGTGGATGGGGGTGCCGCTGGTGAGCCTGGTGGGCGGCACGGCGGTGGGCCGCGGGGGCTTGAGCATCCTGAGCAATCTGGGCCACAGCGAGTTGGTCGCCGCCGATGCCCAGCAGTACGTGAAGATCGCCGTCGAGTTGGCCGGCGATCTTGGGCGTCTGTCCGAGCTGCGGCGCACGTTGCGTCCGCGGATGGAGCAGTCGCCGCTGATGGATGCCAAGCGTTTCGCGGCCAACATGGAATCGGCCTACCGCCAGATGTGGCGGAACTGGTGCCGAGCGCTCTAGCGTCGCCCCCACGGCCAATAAGCGCGGGCCAGGCGGAACAGCTTGATCGCGCGCGACCGCAGCCACAGCAGCCGCACGCGCAGTTCCAGGCGTTGCACGGCCACGTCGGTGGCATCCTGCATCTGCGCTCGCCGCACCCAGGTGAGCGCGCTGCGGTATTGGCCCAGACGCTCATGCGCCAGGGCCAGGTTGTACATGGCCAGGGCGTTGGTCGGGTCCTTGCGGAGGACGGTCATGCAACTGGCGATGCCCTCCTGGTAATGGCCGCGCATGAACTGGGCCACGGCCAGGTTCAGCCAGCCGGGGATGTTTTCGCCGTCCAGACCCACGAGCCATTTGAGGCACACCAGCGCCGAGCGGCCTTCTCCACTATCCATCAGGAGATTGGCCAGTTCGAGCAAAAGCCGCGGCTGCTGCGGACGAAGCTGCAATTCCGCGCGGAGCTGGGTGCGGGCGGCGGCCAGGTCCTTCTTGCGGAAATGGATTCGAGCCAGACCCAAATGGGCGCCGGGAAAGGTCGGATCCAGGCGCAGCACCGCGGAAAACGCCTCGGCCGCCTGGTCGTCGCGGCCCGTGCGCGACAGCAGGTTGGCGTGGTGAAAATGCCCCGCCGGCTCGGCGGGGGCCAGCTCAATGGCCCGGCGGAACTTTTCCCCGGCTTCCTCAAGGCGGCCCATCTCGATGAGCAACTCGCCCAAATCCAGCAGCGTGCGTATGCCGCCGGGATTCTGTCGCAGATCGGTCAGGAAATGCAGGCGGGCGGATTCCAATTCCCCCTTTTTCCACAGGGCCCGACCGATGCGCAGGTGCACATCCCCGGGCGCCCCCTGCAAGTCCAGGGCGCGGGTCCAGCAGTAAATCGCCTTGTCGTACAACCCCCGCGCGTCCAGGCTGCATCCCATGTTGTAATAACAGTGGGGGCAATGCTCCTTGTAGAGCCGGGCGGCGTAGAACATCTCCTCGGCCAACTCGTGCTTGCCCATCTGGGCATAGATCAGGATGCGGTTGCAATAGGCCGGCTCGAACGCCGGGTCCAGCGATTCGATCTTGGCAAAGCTCTGGATGGCGCGCTCGAATCGGCCGGTGCGGTACAGATCAACGCCCAGATGGTTCAGCGTATGCAGATCGTGCGGTTCCAGCGTCGCGGCCTGCTGGTAGGCGTCGACCGCCTCCTCGAACCGGCCCATTTCGTCCAGGATCAGGCCCATGTTGAAGAACCAGGACGAGTTGTACGGATTGACGCTGGTGGCCAGGCGCAGCTCGCGCAGGGCTTGGTCCCACTTGCGCTGCTCAAAGAACCGCTGCGCCCTGTCGACTCGACGCTCCGCGTCGTTCCAGTCGTTCATGGTCGGTCGCTCAAAGGAGGAAGGTGAACCTTGACGACAGCGGGCGTACTTTAGCAATGGGTTGGATGCCAAAGCAAGATGGCATTCGCCGATTTTGTCGGGATTTTTCGGACGGTGCCGCCTCTGGACCGCAGAAGCTTTTGACTCACATCGAACAAGGGATCGCCCCTGCCGGGCCGCTGTGACCGCCGGCCAGGGGCTGCGTCACTTTGCGAGGCGGGGTAAATACGGTAATTTCGGGATTTCGACGATAAAGACAATGGTGCGATGGCGTGTTTGCATGGCGAGGGTGTGCTTGTTGGCCGTAACGGTCGCATTGCCTGCCCGCGCCGCCGCGCCGCCCGCCACAACCCTGCCCGCTTCCAGCCCCGGAGCGGGGCAGGCGGCCCTCGGGCAGGCCGAAGTCGAGCTGCTGCGCAACTCGCGGGCCACGCAGGATCAACGCGACGATGCCGCGCTGAAATTGGTCGCTACACGGGATGAGGCCGTCCGCGGCGTCTTGGTGGAGATTCTGACGGGCACGGACACCTCCGCCCAGCTTGCGGTGGCGCGGGCGTTGGGCCAGATCGCCTGGCCGGATCCGCAATTCATCGAGCCGTTGTTTCAGCTTCTGGTAGGCCGCGAGGCGCAGCAGGAGCGCGTCACCGCCGCGGCCGCGGCGCTGGCCCAATACCGCAGCGATCCCGACGTGCTCAAACGCCTGACCGTGGTCGCCAATTCCAACCAAAGCGACAACGTGCGCGTTCCGGTCATCCTGGCGATCGCGGCGTTCAACCAGAAGCTGGCGGCGCAGACGCTGATCGACTTGCAGCAGCGCCAGGAAAGCGCCGCCGTCGAGCGGGCCGCGGGCGATGCGCTGATGGACATGACCGGCATGGACGAGCTGGGTCACAACGCCCAGGCGTGGAAGCAATGGTGGAGCGAAAACGCCGGGCGGTCGGAGGCGGATTTCGCGGCCGAGATCCGGCGCAGCAGGGCCGACGCGTTTGAGCGGGAGGTGTCCAAGCGGCGGCAACTGGGGGCCGCGGTCAACAAACTTCTGACGGATTTGTACGGTCAGGCCGCCGGGGAGGAACGCGGCGCCATGGTGAGCCGGTATCTGCATTCCTCGGCGCCGGAGGTTCGGGCGTTGGGGGCGAACATCGTCTACCAGAGCCGGGACACGCGGGAGGGCCCGCCGCCGGGGACGATGAAGCTGGTGCGCGGCATGTTGGACGATGCTTCGGCCCAGGTGCGTGCGGCGGCGGCGGAGGCGCTGTTCGGCGACGCCGAGTCCGCCCCCGCCATGGTGCAGCGGCTTGGGCGCGAGCAGGACGACATGGTCCTGGCCGCGTTGATCCATTCCCTTGCCCCGTTGCACGATCCGGCGGCGGTGGCACAAATGCTGCAATGGGTGCAAGCCAATCCGTCGCTTCGGGTGCGCCTGGAGGCGGCCGAGGGCATCCGCCAGGGGGCCGATCTGCTCAACCGCGACCGAACCCTGCAGCGCCAGGCCGTCCAAGCGCTGCTGGCTGCCCTGCGCGGCACCGGCCAGCCGGGCACGCAGGCGCTGCGCACGGCGGTGGTCGGGGCGCTGGCCGCCCTGGATGACCCGCGCCTGCGGGCCACGTTCCAGGAACTGCTCGATCCCCACGAGCCGCAGGGCGTCCGCCAAAACGCCCTACGCGGCTTGGGCAACTTGCAGGACCCGGAGGTCAGCGACTTGATCGCCAGCTACATGGACGACTCCAGCCCGGAAATCCGCCTGGCGGCGGTGCAGGCGCTGGGAACGGTTGTGCAGCCGATCTTCGTCACCAAGCTACTGAGCAAGATGAACGATGATCCGGACGATTCGGTGCGCTCGGCGGCATGGCAGGTGCTGCTGGGGTGGATTCCCTCGCCGTCCATGGGCGAGCACGACCTGGCGGCGATGGCCGATGCGCTTAAGACGCGCGACCCGGCCAAACGGCTGGCGGTGCTTTTGACCCTGCGCGACCGGCTGGTCAAAGACGTTCAAGGCGCCGCCGACGAGGCGCAGCGTCGCCGCTCGTCCCAGGACCTGGCCACCGAGCAGCAGAACATCGCCGATCTGATGATGGACCTGAGCCAGTATTCCTCCGCGGCCGAGCAGTACCAGGCTGCCCTGGGCTATTGGAAAGCCAACAACGGCCAACCGTACGTGATCGACACGCTCTGCGGCGGCGTGGTTCGGGCGCTCTTGAAGGCGCAGAAGTGGAACGATGCGGCGAGCTTCGCCTCGGCGGTGATCCAGGAATACGACAACAATCCCCAGATGAAACAGACGCAGGAAACGGTCGGAAGGGAATTCACGCTGGAGGCGGGGAATCTGTACAACTCCGACGACCCCAGCGCCTATGACAAGGCGATGGCTCTGCTGGCCGCCACCCGCACGATGAACCCGCCGCTCAAGGGGAGCTATCCGGCGCAGCTCGAGAAAATCGAGCGGCAGTTTCAGCAGAAACATGCCAGCGGGCGATCCGGCACGGCGCCGTCGTGAAGGCTTTGAGCGGTTTGCAGCTCTGGGTGTACACCGCCCAACATGCTTCATAGCCGCGGGCGGCAGCCCGCG
>DBZL01000008.1:0-19411 GCA_002311745.1 Phycisphaerales bacterium UBA1161
TCCGCTAATGAAAAAAGTTGGGTACCCCGGGGGAGGGTAGGGGTGGGGGTGTTTTTGAAAAGCCCCGATGTTTCCAACAGAGGGCGGATTTCTCCAATCTCTTTACTTCGGTATCTTACGCAAACGTTGATTCGCGGACGCTCAAGCGGGCGTTCGCGGCTGCTCTGGCGAGACTTGGCTTGGTTCTGCGCGCCGTGCGCGGCCATCACAGCCTCCGATTCGTCCCGAAGGGCTGGGCATTTGCGTCTTGAGTGGTTCCGAACTCCAATCTCATCGCGATGCCCATTGGCTCGGCTGGGCCGCACTGGCGGTCTTCTTCAGCGCATGGACCGCCCTGTGGCAGCACCTCAACCAGGGGCCGCCCTCATGGGACGATTCATGGTATCTCACCGACAGCCTTGCCCTCTATGATGCCTTGGCCAAGTGGGGCGTCGGTGGCTGGCTGCGCTGCTATCTCTTCGAAGTCCAGGAGCGGCTCAGGGCGCCCCTCATTTGCGCCCTTCCCACACCGATCTACCTTGTTTTCGGCCGCCACAGCAACCTGGCGCTCGCGGTCAACTACCTCTTCATCATCCTACTGTTCTGGAGCGTGCATGGCATCGCCCGGCGATTCTGGGGCGGGCGGGTTGCGCTGCTCGCGGTGTTCATCACCGGTTCGCTGACGGAGTCGTTCGTCCTGACGAATTGGTACTTGGTGGAGTACGGCCTTGCGGCGATCGTGGTGGCGTCGATCTGGTGCCTGATTCAGTCCGAGGACCTGACTCGCACGCGCTGGGTCGCGCTCTTCAGCGTATTCTGCGGCCTGGGCATGCTTCAGAAGATTGTTTTCCCCCTGTACATAGGCCCGTTGCTGGTGTGGTGCCTCGCTCGCCGCGTGATGCGGCAGGGCCGGTCCGATTCGCCTTCAATGGCGATGACTCTGGCCGCCCTGGTTTTGCCGGCGGCGGTGATCGGCGGACCGTGGTACCTCGTGAACTTCCGCATGGTCGTCGGCCATGCGTGGCTCAGCGGTTTCAGCCAGGAAGCGGATCTCTACGGCACCGGCAATCCGTTCACGCTTGGTGCGGTGAGAAAATACCTGCTCTTGGTGATCAACGAAGGCATCGGCGCGGCGTATTTCTGCGTTGCGGTTGCCGCGACCGCCGTATGGATCGCCCTGCGCTGCTACGGGCGCCGCCGCGCCTCGCCGCAGGGTGACGGGAAGGGAAAGTTTGTCCTGGCACTCTGGGCGGCGCCGTTCCTCGTCTTCCTCTTCGGGCACAACAAGCAGGTGCGTTTCATTGCTCCGATCCTGCCGGTCTTCGCCATGGTTCTGGCCATCGCTCTCAGCCAGATCATTGAAACTCTGGGCAAATGGGGCTGGGCGCTGACGGCCCTGCTGCTGCTCGGCGCTTTCGCCTTTTTAGTCCAGTTGTGTTTTGAGCCGCTGGGTGTACGGAACGTCGTCCTTTGGTCCGATCCCAGCCGTCCGACCGACGAGATGGTCGGCCTCCACTTTCTCGACCCGGATATGACCGTGCCGCCCATGTACGAAGCCAATCCCTGGCCCCTGCTGAAAACGCTCCAGGACGTGATCGCCCTGCGCCCCCGTGGGCCGCGCAAGAACTATCGCGTGATGACCGCCAGCGATTCGATCCACTTTAATTTGAACAACCTTTCGCTTGCGGCCGCACAGGCCCGCTTGCCCGTTCAGGTCTGCACCACCGCGTACTATGACGACCCGGCCCTGCTCCGCAGCGACATTCGCGCGATGGACTTTGTTCTTTTTCGCCAGAACACGGAAATCCCCGACCTCCATTACAACAAGCTTCAGGCCGATGCGCTCGACGAGGTCAAAGGCGACGGCCTTTTCGACGCCATCCCCAGCGCCATTCGCTTTCCCGACCACGGGGTTCTATGGATCTACCGGAACAAATCCCTCGCCCCCGCTCCTCCCTTTTAGCCGCGGCCCTCGGGCCGCGCGGTTGCTGATGTCCCGACGCGCCGAGATACCTTCACCTATCTGCATTTTGAGCCGGGGACCAGTTACCTGTAAAATGACCGGCGACTTTCGGCGCAGAGCTTCGAAGCACGAGCCATTTCAATGGGCACCGGCCGCCTGAAAAGTCTAGATTGGAACACAATTCGACCATTGCGTGGTTCGCAACGCGTCGGATTTGAGGAACTATGCTGTCAATTGGCTCGCCGCGAAAGCATACCGGGGCAAGTTCGCTTTTCACGCGTCGGCACGCCGGACGGCGGAGTTGAAGGCTTCTGGACCACCAAGCGGAAGGAAGAGCATGGTTGGCAAGCGAAATTCTGGACGAGCGCTTGGCAGCACTCTCAGTGGCAGCAGCTAGACGAGTCCGTTAAGAAAGCGATTTCATCGCGCCGTCGGCTCGTTAAATACACCGTATGCGTGCCGTATGATCGCCCGCGGGAAACCCTGATAAAATGGGACGCGTATTGTGCGAGGTGGGAGCGTCTGGCGAAACAACGCGGCCGACGGATAAGCTTCGAGTATTGGGGGAATTCTGAGCTTTTAGAGCGGCTGGTAAAGCCAAGCAGTGAAGGTCTTCTCCGTTTCTGGTTTGACCGAGACGAGATGACTCCCAAATGGTTCTCGGAACACGTCGGAAAACAAATCAAGAACGCGGGGCCAAAGTACAGCCCAGATTTCAATGTCAAAATTCCGTTGGCTGACGAAATCGCATGGATTTTACGTAGCAAGCGAGCGGTGGTGACGCTGAGGGCGAAGGTTCATGAAGCGGTTGTGAGGGCACGTTCTGCGATTCATTCCGTGGACCGCGCAAAGATAACGGGTGTTTCAACGCTGCCCGTTGAGGAGCATTGCCGACAACTCGTTGATATTGTCACCTCCCTCTCGGATGACCCCGCAGAAGATCTTCGGCTAGCCGAAATAGAAAAGGTTGCGGACGCTCTGAATGAAGTGCTTCATGGTCTTTCGCGAACCGTAAAAGAACACCCGGATGCAAAAGGGTACGACAAGGACCCGTGGCCGCACGATCCACTCGCGAAACACAAATTCAAGTCCGAGATATATGACATAAATCGGGCCATGAACGGGGTGAGCGAATTGTCGGGGTTCGTTTGTTCGCCGCATATTCGGTTAGCTGATAGCCGTCGTATGGTTTTGGTGGGTGAGGGTGGAATTGGTAAGACACATCTCTTATGCGATTTTGCGAGACGACAAGTGAATTCGGAGTGTCCTGCGATTTTGATCCTGGGCGAGCAACTAACTGGGGCGCCGCCTTGGCCGCAGATTCTGAGAAATTGTGACCTCCGGGGAGAATCGGGTTCAGAGTTTCTTGCCACCCTTGATGCTGCGGCGGAGACGGCGGGCTGTAGAGCATTGCTAATCATTGACGCCCTAAACGAGGGTCCTGGTTCGGACTTTTGGGCGAGTCACCTCGCCGGAATATTTGACGAGGTATCGAAATATCGGCGCATAGCGTTCGTTGTGAGCATTCGGCATCCTTACGAGCGGGTGGTCTTGCCGGAGCATCGCGATGCCGAGGATGGTTTAATCTTCTGGCACGAGGGTTTTGCGGACGACGTGCATACAGCCTGCGAGCAGTTCTTTGCGCACTATGGCCTCGAGGCTCCGTCATTTCCGGTTGTTGAAGACCATTTCTTCAACCCCTTATTTCTAAAATTGTTTTGCCAAGCAGTGCAAAACACGGGACGGAAACGACTACCCGAAGGCGTGGAGGGAATGCAACGGCTAATCACCTTCTTCGTAGAGTCTTTGCGGCATCCACTTTTCGGCGCGTCATATGGAACGATTGATCCAACCGGCGAAATAGTTAAGGCTATAACAAGTAAATTGGGGACAGCAATCGCCGATGGCCGGCGCCTGACGCGAGCATGGGTGGTGGAGAGCATCAACGAAATTACCGGGGATGGACGTGGATCTCAATACCTTACAGTGCTCTTGGAGCAGGGGTTGCTGAGGCATGTGCCCCATTACGATGCCAAGTTTCGACGAATCGAGGAGTGGATCGGGTTCGGTTATGAGCGCGTGACCGACTACATCGTTGCCGGCGCAATGCTTGACAATGTGATGGCGCCGGCAAGGCATCGTAATAATGCGTTTTCCCGGACCGGCGCAACACGCCTTAGGTCAATTGTGGCTGACAATCAACATCGAATTTCGCTATTGGAGGCGCTGTCTGTTTGCGTGGCCGAGCGATTGCGCCGCGAGTTGTTTGAATTCATTCCAAGACGAAAGCGCAAACGCGCCAGGAACTTGTGGGAGGCATTCATCGGAAGCTTGACGGCCCGAAGTGCGGGCGCGGTAACGCCGCGAGCTGTGACCGTAATCCAGGAATACGTTGCTTCTGGAACGGAGATGCTCCAGGCGATGTTTCCCCTGCTCTTGGACGTTTGCTATCGAACTGGACACCCCCTGAACGCTAGGTTTCTGCACGGCATCTTGGCCCCGATGAGCATGGCCGAGCGTGACGCGGTATGGTCGACGTTTATTCACGGGGGCTATTTGTGGGGAAGCACCGTCAGGATTAGTCGCCTTATTCGTTGGTGTTGGCATTCGCCCTCGGTGGAATCAATCAACCCAGAGACTGCGGAGCTTGTCGGAATAACGCTTGCTTGGTTTCTTACGAGTTCCAACCGGTTTGTTCGCGATCGAGCCACGAAAGCTCTCGCCCATTTGTTCTCGGGACACTTAGCGGTGGCGCGACGAATTCTCCACCAGTTTTACGGGGTAAATGACCCGTACGTTCTGGAACGACTGCTTTGCGCGAGCTATGGGGCGATTTTGCGGGCGAACGATCAGCAACCAGCGTTAGCTCTAGCTAGGGATGTGTGCGACAACATCTTGGCGAAGCCGGAGGTCATTCCACATGCACTTATCCGGCACTATGCGAGCTGTATCGTCGAATTCGCTGCATCGCAGTCTGGCGACGGCCAGTTGGCCGGGTGTCGCCTTGCACCGCAGTACAAGAGCAAGTGGCCTCGTCGCTTGCCAACGCTTAAATATCTTGAAGGCCTGTTTCGGCGCGAGAAGGGGACCTTGGGAACTGCGGCGCATGTACTTGCGATGTCCGTGGGAATTTCGGGCGATTGGAGCCGGTACTGTGTTAAGACCCATGATTGGTCATCAATTCCACGATCAGAACCACCGCCGCCAAAAAACGCTGACGAGGGACGGAAGCTAGTTGATCAATTTTGTTCGGGGATGACAAAAAAACAGCTGGGAGCTTTCGCACGATACTCGAAAGCGGTGCGGAGCTTTTTGGGGGTAGATCGCAATCAAGAAGACGTGAATCGCGCCCGCAAGGATTTGCGGCGTTTATTAACCAAGTCTCGTCGGGCGAGATTTGACGAAATTGTAGACCAATTGCTTCGCGAAGTATCAACTTCCTGGGGAGGATTTCGTTTGCCTGAATTTAGCAAGGAGCTCGTGCTAAGGTTCGTGCTGAAATGGATTGCGAATTCCGGGTGGAATTCGAGGCGATTTGGGGATTTTGATCGTGGAATCCGGGAGTCTGGGAGGGACGCGCATAAGGCTGAACGAATCGGCAAGAAATACCAATGGATCGCATATCACGAAGCGATGGCGCGAGTGTCGGACAATGTTTGGCCGCAAAATGATATAAGTCCGAGGTCCTGGGCGCTGCAACTGCGGGATATCGACCCGACACTACTTCTTTCAGAAACCCCAAAGGCTGACGATCCGCCACCAGGCGGTACATGGTGGAGTCCGGAAGCCGAGGCGTCGCTTGCCCTGACGACGCCAGTGGGTAAGTGGCTCAGAAGCAGCAAGGATTTGCCGAACCCGAGACTATTGATAGAGGTACATCATGCGCCAAACTACGAGAGGGGCCTGGTGTTAGATGCAGCTAAGTCGATTAGCGAACCTACACCCTTGGGCGCTGATGACTTCCGGGCTGCCTACCGCCACATGTGGTGGCGTGTTGATTGCTTGTTGGCGAAGGCCGAAAATCTGAAGGCGTTAAAAGATTGGGCGAAGAAAGGTATCAGCAAGGATAGCGATGTGGAGGGTTTTCACTCATTTTATGAGCCATATCTAGGTGAGTACCCATCCGGAAAGATCTTCACCGATCCCGAGTTGGAATACATTTCGCGCCGGATTTGGAGCCGATACGAGCATTTTCCAATAGACGTGTTGTTGGCGGTTGATGGCTACAGTGCATCGAATTCTGATTTTGACTGTTCGGTTGACGATGCGATTTACATCTCGTTGCCAGCACCATTCATTATCGAAAGCCTGGGGCTGAAATCTCCGCGAATCGATGGTGTTTGGTATGACGCGGAAAACCGTGAAGTGGCGTGCGACCCGTGTGTGCACGAGCCGGGGAAATCTGGACTCGTAATGACCAGAGCGAGCATGGATAAACTTCTGAAGAAAGAAGGACTATTTGCTTTTTGGCATATTTGTGGCGAAAAACAGATGCTACGTGCAGAGCATGACCAGTGGCCCGGCTGCCTTGTGTTTCGGTGGGTCTGCTGGTTTGAAGATGACGAATTTAAAACGATCGCGCGGACTCGTTTTTATGCGCCGATAGTTCGCCCGGCGCCGCGTCACGGCGAGGGCGCGAATATCCGGCAACTGGGGGCCCCGCGAGACCTCTCTTCTACGGGTGAAATCGGAAAGAGCAATTGACCAGTAGACAGTAGACCGCAGTGGCTGGCGCCACCGCTCGGTTTTTCCCTGTGGGAAAAACGGAGAGGGTGGGATTCGAACCCACGATCGCTCTTTAACCCCGATACAGCATTTCCAATGCTGCTCCTTCAGCCGCTGCCACCCGCGCAATCGCCGCCGCGTTCAGCGGCCGAGTAGGTGCATGAATTCTTCGACGCTCAAGCCGGCATCGGCGATGATGCGGCGGAGCGTGCCTAATCGAATCTGCTTGTGGTCGGGGACGACGGCGCGGGCGTATGGCTGCGGGCGGCGGAGGATCATGTGGCTTCCACTTTGGCGGCGGAAGACGAATCCAGCGCGTTCCAGGGCGGTGCGAACTTCACGGCCTGACAGGTCGGTGGGGAGCTTGGCCACGTGCGGAGTCTTTCGCGGTGGGCTACGCGGCCTCGATTTCTACGAACTCCTTGCCCGTTTCGGTGGGGATCGGATCGGCGGCGTCGCGGCAATCCTGCACGTAAAGCTCAATCGCCTCGCGGATGTTGCTCAGGGCCTGGGCGCGGTCGTCTCCTTGACTGACGCATCCGGGCAACGCGGGTACGCTGGCGACGTAACCGCCGTCGGCTTCCTCCTCCAAAACGACTGTGTAGCGCATGACGATCCTCTCAATAGCCAACGGATTATACCACGTGCATGCTCTGTTGGCCGCGATGGGGCCATGGACAAGAAAGTAGATCAGTAGACCGTCCCGATTGCATCGGGACTCTGTTCGCCGCGGCGAACGGAGAGGGTGGGATTCGAACCCACGATCGGGTTTAAGCCCGATACAGCATTTCCAGTGCTGCTCCTTCAGCCGCTCGGACACCTCTCCCAATTGCCAAAACCGCATCTTACGGCATGCCGGTCCCTGCACAAAGAAACGCCGAACGCCGTGAGTGTTCCTCTCAGAACCGACTGCCAAAAATCGCGACGAATCGCCCTAAAATCGGCCGATTCGGCCCATCGGATCGAGAACCGCTTAAAATTCGCAAAAATCGAATCGAATCCGAGACCTGCCAGCCGCCGCGGCCGCTTCGCGGCCATCGGTTTCTTGCTCGCAGGTTTCGAAAGGGCGGTGCAGGGGCGGTTGTCGTTGGACTGCCAAAATGTGCAATTACAGTTCGAAGCGCGCGCGGGACTGTAAGGATTCTTTTCAATTTTTGGGAAATCTTTGCCGTAAGGTGGTGCGGGGCAGAGACTAAGAGACGTAGAGACGGAGTGAACTGCTATTTGTCGCTCCCCCTCTCCCCCTCACCCACTCTCCCCCTCCAGAGCGTCACTCAACCGTGACGCTCTTCGCGAGATTCCTCGGCTTGTCCACGTTGCAGCCGCGGGCTACCGCGGCGTGATAGGCTAAGAGCTGTAGCGGCACCACCGTCAGCAGCGGCTGGAGGCATTCCATGGCGTCCGGTACCTCGATGATGTAGTCGCTGTAGCGACGCATGGCGGCGTCGCCTTCGGTGGCGACGGCGATCACCTGGCCGCCGCGGGCGCGCACTTCCTCAATGTTGCTGATGACCTTCTCGTATTGCAGGCCCTGAGTGGCGACGAAAACCACCGGCATGCCTTCGTTGATGAGGGCGATGGGGCCGTGCTTCATCTCGGCGGCGGGCATGCCCTCGGCGTGAATGTAACTGATTTCTTTCAGCTTCAACGCCCCTTCCAAAGCAATGGGGTAGTGGTAGCCGCGGCCCAAAAAGAGCCAGTTTTCCCTGTCGCAGAATTTCAGGGCGATCTGTCTGATCTTCTCGCTTTGGGCGAGGACTTTTTCCACCTTTTCGGGGATGTCGCAGAGGGCGTCGATGATTTCCTGGCACTGGGCCTGACTCATGAATTTTCGGCGGCCCAAATAGGTGGCCAGCATGGTGAGGACGACGCATTGGCAGGTGAAGGCCTTGGTGGAGGCGACGCCGATTTCGGGGCCGGCGTGGAGGTAGATGCCCACGCCGGCTTCGCGGGCGACGGTCGAGCCGACGACGTTGACGATGCCGACGCACAGGGCGCCTTTTTCCTTGCCTTCGCGCAGAGCGGCCAGGGTGTCGGCGGTTTCGCCGCTCTGGCTAATGGCCACCAGGACGGTGCCTTCCTCCACGATGGGGTTGCGGTAGCGGAACTCGGAGGCGTAGTGGCATTCGGTGGTGACCTTGGCCAGGTCTTCCAGGAGGTAATCGCCGACCAGGCCGGCGTGCCAGGCGGTGCCCTGGCCGGTGAGGATGATGCGTCGGGCGTGCAGGAGTTCGCGCGTGAAGGTGCTGAGGCCGCCGAAGACGATGCGGCCTTCGCGTTGCTCGACGCGGCCGCGGAGGCAGTTGCGGATGGCCGTCGGCTGCTCGAAGATCTCCTTGAGCATGTAATGCTCGTAGTCGCCCAGCTCGTAGGCTTCGAGCTTGTGTTCCAGTTGGGTGATGACGTGGGAGACCTCGGCATCGTCAATGGTGCTGGTGCGGAAGCTGTCGGGGCGCATCACGGCCATCTCGTTGTCGTTGAGGTAGATGACCTGGGTGGTGTGCTCGACGATGGCGCTGGGGTCGGAGGCGACGACGTATTCGTCCTTGCCGACGCCGACGATCAGAGGGCTGCCCTTGCGGGCGGCGACGAGGGTGTCGGGTTCGTCCTTGCAGATGACGGCGATGCCGTAGGTGCCTTCGACTTGGCGGAGGGCGCCCTGGACGGCGTGCTGGAGCAGCGAGGCGCCGGTGGGGAGGTGGTTCTTGGTTTTGAGGTCGTTGTAGAGGTCGCCGATGAGGACGGCCAGGACTTCGGTGTCGGTCTGGCCGGTGAATTTGTGTCCTTTTTCGGCCAGGACCTGCTTGAGGGCGGCGTAGTTTTCGATGACGCCGTTGTGGACGATGGCGATGTGGCCGGTGTCATCCGTGTGCGGGTGGGCGTTGACTTCGGTCGGTGCGCCGTGGGTGGCCCAGCGAGTGTGGGCCATGCCGATGTGGGCGGGGGGTAGTGGTTCGCCGTGGTTGAGGGAATTTTCCAGGACGCTGATGCGACCGACGGCCCTGCGGACGTGAAGGCGGTGGTGCTGATCGATGACGGCGATGCCGGCGGAGTCGTAGCCGCGGTATTCCAGGCGCTTGATGCCTTCAATGAGCAGAGGCTGAGCCAGCTTCCTGCCGACGTACGCAACGATACCACACATAGCAGTCCTCCCTGGGGCCGGGGCGGTTGGTCAATTCCGCGGCCCGTACTTGACGTCCAAAATGAGAGTCTAAGTGTATCCCTAACCGGAGTGAGGGCAAGTTCAACCGGGGGGCGTTATCGGACGATCTTCTTGAGGGCGGCGAGGGGTCTTGACGGTCGCGCGGGCCTTGACGGGGGCGGGGGCGCAGCGGAAGGTAATCGGCCATGGAAGAAAGCATTTTCAGCAAAATCATCGCGCGCAAGATTCCGGCCAAAATCGCGTACGAGGATGACAGGTACATCGCCATCCACGACATCAATCCGCAGGCGCCGGTGCACGTGCTCATCATTACGAAGAAGCCGATCGCGACCCTGAACGATCTGAAGGCTGCGGATGCAGAGTTGGTGGGCGGGATGTTTTTGGCGGCGGCGAAATTGATGAAGCAGCTTGGGCAGGGGGAGTATCGGGCGGTTTTCAATTGCGGGCCAAGCGCCGGGCAGTCTGTGTTCCATCTGCACCTGCACGTGCTTGCCGGGCGCAACTTCGGCTGGCCGCCGGGGTAAGGATTCGCGAATCGCGACAATCGAGTCACATAAGTCGACAATTCCACCGCAGGCTATCGCACGCAATCCCGGCCAATAAGTGGTGAAGACGCTTTGGGATACGGGTCTTAGGGCAGCCATTGCCCGTGCCGGAGCCGGCGAGCCTGGGGATCGATCCGGCGAATTGTCTTGCAAGAGGCGCTTGATTGCATTATGATATCACTTTGATAGCGACGGGAAGTGAAAGGAGAAAGTTTATGGATACACAAGGCTTGGCGGCATATCGGGAGAAGGCGGTCAGGGTGCAGAACGGCTGGATCATGCTTCCGCCACTGGTGGCGCTGCTTCTGGGGGACATCGCGCTGATCATCTACTGCATCGCGCAGGGCGGGGGCGAGCACCATCACCATAGGCCGATCAACTTGAGCTGGTTGGTTCTTCCGGCGGCGTTGATGTTGCCGGTGATCATTTTGCTGCTGAAGGGATTTTTCACGCTGCAGCCGAACGAAGCGCGGGTGCTGATTCTGTTCGGGGCGTACAAAGGGACGGTGCGGGATAGCGGGTTCCATTGGGGCAATCCGTTCTATTCCAATGGCGGGATGAGTTCTGTGGCGCGGCAGCGCGGCGGCATGGCGCGAGAGAAGATCTCGCTGCGGGCGCGCACGTACAACGGTGAGAAGCTCAAGGTGAACGACAATCGCGGCAATCCCATCGAGATCGCCGCGGTGCTGGTGTGGCGCGTGCAGGACACGGCGCAGGCGACGTTCGACGTGGACGATTATGAAAAGTACGTCCACATGCAGAGCGAAACGGCGCTGCGGCATCTGGCCAGCTCCTATGCCTACGACTACGGGGAAGAGCATGAGATGACACTGCGCAGCGGAATGGATGAAGTCTCCGAATCGCTGCGCAAGCAATTGCAGGAGCGGCTGAGCAAAGCGGGTGTGATCGTGGATGAGGCGCGGCTGACGCACCTGGCCTATGCGCCGGAGATCGCGCAGGCGATGCTGCGCCGCCAGCAGGCCGAGGCGGTCATCGCCGCGCGGCAGAAAATCGTCCAAGGGGCGGTCAGCATGGTGGAGATGGCGCTGAAGGAGCTGGCGGAAAAGCAGGTGGTGACGCTGGACGATGAGCGCAAGGCGGCGATGGTGGGCAACCTGATGGTGGTGCTGTGCGGCGAGTCGGAGGTGCACCCCGTGGTGAACACGGGAACCCTTTACACCTGAGTGAATCCGGATGACGGAGCGCAAAAGTTTTTTGCTGCGGATGGATCCCGCGCTATGGGCCGAGATTGAGCGCTGGGCCCAGCAGGAGCTGCGCAGCGTCAACGGACAGATTGAATACCTGCTGAAACAGGCGCTGGTGGCGCGGAAGCGCATGAAGGATGAGCCGCGGGATCGACGTGAAAGCTGAAAGGTGAAACGTGAAGAGGGCGGCGGCCTTTTTCACGTTTCACGTTTCACGTTGCTTTGACTTGCAGGGCGCGGCGGACTTCGTTGAGGAGCTGGTCGACCTTGAACGGCTTAAAGAGCACGGCGTGCAGGCCTTCCTGGCTGGCGCGGACGATGCTGTGATTGGGGTCGTAGCCGAAGCCGGTCATCAGGATGACGGGGGTGTTGGGGTTGTGCTTGTGTGCGGCGGCGAAGACGTCGTAGCCGGTTTTGTCGGCCATCTTGATGTCGCTGATGACCAAGTCGAAGTCGTTCTGCTCGACGAGGGCGATGGCCTCGTTGCCGCTGGCGGCGACGGTGACCAGGCCCCGGTATTTGCGGAGCACGTCGCTGAGGGTGTTGCGGATGTTGGGCTCATCATCGGCGACGAGGATGGAGGTATCGGCGATGACGGGGTCGGCCTGGGGCTGAACATCGGCGGCGCCGATGACGGTGTTGGGCCCCTCGGCGACCTGGCGCAGCGATTTGCGGATGGTGCCGACGTTGTCCAGGATTTGCTGGAGGCGTTTGCGCAGATCGTCGTGGCCGATGTAATCGTCCATGAGGGCGTTGGCGTCGGAGGCGATGTCGTTGAGTGGGCCGGCGGCCTCGGCGCAGACGTCATCGGCGACCTTGTGGCTGGTGCTGACGCGCTCGACGACCATGAGGTCGAGGATGTTGAGGGCGATGGCGACGTATCGGCCGAAGATTTCGGCGAACTGGCGGTCGTCCTCGTTGAAGGCGGCGCGTTGGCGGCTCTCGATGTTGAAGATGCCGATGACCTTGTCGTGCAAGCGGAGGGGAACGGTGAGGCTGCTCTTGGCGCTGTCCAGACCGGTGATGTAGCGGGGATCGCGCTCCACGTCGGGGCAGATGTAGCTGCGGCCGGTGGCCGCCACGTAGCCGCTGATGCCGTTGCCCTCGGTCTCGGCGTAGAGGTCGATGGCCAGGGCCTCGGGCGGGAGCCCGGTGCTGATCACGACCTCCAGCTTGTTGGTCTTGCGGTCCAGCAGGCGAATGCCGAAATGATCGAAGTGCATCAGCTCGCTCGTGAAGCTGATGATCTTGTCTTCCAGGAGCTTGAGGCGCTGGCCGACGTTGAGGCCGCTGAGGGCCTCGCCCTCGAGGCGGACCAGTTCGCGGCCGGCCTTGTCGATGGCGTCAATCTTCTGCTGCAGGCGGCGCGTGCCGGTGGCATCCCAGACCACGGCGACGACCTGCACGACTTGCCCGCGCGGATTGATGACGGGGCTGGCGATCAGCTCCATGTACTGCTGGTCTTCGATGTTGAGGGCGTAACGTTTGGAACGGCTAAACGGCAGGGCGTCGGGCGTCGGCGGGCTGACTTGCTTGGAGAAGATGTCGAAGGCTTCCTGACAGGTTCGGCGGATTTTTTCGTGGATGCGAGCCGGCCAGGCCTGCATCTTCTTGTTCATCCAGTTACAGCGGCCCTCGCCGTCGACGATGCACACGCCTTCGCCGATGGTGTTGAGGATGAGGTTGGCCTGCTGGCTGATCAGGGCCCGCTCCAGGGGCAGGAAATCGGCGGCTTCGGAAAAGATCGCCGTGACGCGATCGCTCTTGATCAGCTCGATGGCCTTGTCGATCGAGTCGGTTTCCAGGATGTCGCAGGTGGATTTGAGAGCTTCTATGGCGGCGGCGTTCACCGTCGAGGGATTGGTCAAAACTAGCACTTTGTTGCGCGGGCCTTCCAAAAAGGGCCTGACTTTCCGAGTCGAACGATTGTAGTTGGCCCGCGCATTGGCCGTCAACCAAAAAAGCGAGCGGGCGCGTCAAACTTTGGCGTGCAGCATCTCCCAGGCGCCTTGGCGGCGCAAATCGGCCAGGACGGCGTCGACGGCGGTTTGACTTTGGCTTATTGCTGCTTGCGCCGAGGCACGAACGATCGGTCCGGGCGCGCCGGGATCGCGGCGGCCGATGACGGCGGTCAATCGCAAAGAAGGCCCGATAATCTCGGCCAGTGCGGCGATGGGCGAATGGCAGTCGCCGGCCAGGTCGGCGACGATCTGGCGCTCCGCCTGCACGCACAGCCGCGTGGATGGATCGTCCAGGGGCTGCAGGAGGGCGATGGTGGCGAGGTCGCCGCGGCGGCATTGCAGGGCCAGGGCGCCCTGCCCCGGGGCGGGAAGCAGGTCCTGCGGCGATAGCGGGTGCATCACCGAATCATCCCACAACCCAGCGCGTTGCACGCCGGCCATGGCCAGGACCAGGGCATCGCACTGACCGCTCTGCCATTTTTTCAAGCGCGTGTCGATGTTGCCGCGGATATCTGTGACGATCAGATCGGGGCGAAGGGCCAGGAGTTGGCAGCGGCGGCGCCGGCTGGAGGTGCCGACGGTCGCGCCGGACGGGAGCTGGGCGATCGTGGCGGATGAGTCGCAGGCAAGCACGTCGCGCGGATCGTGTCGCTTGGGCGCGGCGGCGATGAGCAAATCCGTGTCGTCCACCAGAGGCATCGTCACCGGCACGTCCTTGTAGCTGTGCACGGCGAAGTCGATTCTCCGGTCCAGCAGCGCCTGCTCGAGTTCCTTGATGAACAAGCCCTTGCCGCCGACATCGCGCAGCGGTTGGTCGAGGATTTTGTCGCCGGAGGTCTTGATGGTGATTGACTCGATGCGCAAGCCGGGCGAGCGACTCTGCAATTGGGCCGCCACCAAGGCGCTTTGCCGAAGGGCCAGCAGACTTGCCCGCGTGCCCAGGCGAAGTGTGACAGGCGATTGCATCGCCGCTATCTTAACCGCGCATGGCGGGACGCGTCTTTGTCAGCGGGGGCGGCGGGTTCGTGGGAAGCGCCGTCATCGAGGAACTGATCCGCCGCGGCTACGGCGTCAATGCCCTGGTCAATCGCAGGGCGCTATCCGTCGCGGGTGACGTGCGATCGATTTCCGGGGGGCTGTTTGACTCGGCGGCGGTGGATGCGGCGATGTCGGATTGCCAGGCGGCGATTCACCTGGTGGGGATCATCATGGAAAAGCCGGCCCAGGGGATCACGTTTGAAAAAATCCACGCCGAGGGAACGCAAGCGGTCGTCGATGCGGCCGTGCGCACCAGGGTGCAACGCTACATCCACCTGTCCGCCCTGGGCACGGGGCCCGACGCGATCAGCGAATATCACAAAACCAAATGGAAGGCCGAGCAGTACGTGCGGGCAAGCTCGCTGCGATGGACGATTTTGCGTCCGTCGCTGATTCACGGTCCGCACGGCCAGTTTATGCAGATGGAGGCGAAATGGGCGCGCAAGCAGGCGGCGCCGTTTTTGTTCATGCCGTACTTTGGCGCGGGATTGCTGGGCCTGAGCGGGGCGGGCAAGTTGCAGCCGGTGTACGTCGGCGACGTGGCCCGCGCGCTGGTCGATGCGCTGGAAAAACCGCAGACCGTTGCAAGAACCTACGGCCTGGGCGGGGCGGAAGAGCTGACTTGGCCGCAGATGCACAAGATCGCGGCGCGGGCCATCGTGGGGAAGGATCGGCTGACCATGCCGATTCCCGTGTGGTGCGCGAAGTTGGTTACGCGGATCGTTCCCGCTTCGCTGCTGCCGTTCAACCGCGATCAGGTCATCATGAGCCAGGAGGACAACACGTGCGAGATGGGGGAATTTGAGAGGGACTTCGGCTGGAAGCCGGCCGGGTTTGGTCAAATGATCGGGGAATATCGCAACGAATTGCTGAATCAGGCGATTTGACGGCGGCCGACCCATTCTTGCCGGCGCGCCTACAATGTCGTATACTTTTTGAATGACGGCCAAGGCTCGGAGAGCGATTGCCGTGATCCGACGATGCGTCCGAGCGGATCGTTTCTCGGTGACGGTTCACTTTTCGCGGCGCATGGGGCAGCGCGGGCTGTTTTGGCCGGATGTGCAGGTGGTCATTGACCATCCCGGGGTCGTGAGGCCGGGAGGTGTGGACGAGTTTGGTCGGCCCAAATGGATCATCGGCGGCCATGCGGCCATCGGCGGCAATATGGAAATCGTCTGCACCATCGAAATCGACGAGAGTGGAACGGAATTTCTGACGCTTTATTGGGAGAGCTGACGTGACGATGAGAATTCCGACAGCATGGAAGCCCGGCATGGATCTCCCGTACGTTGTATCCTTTGGCAAGCACGGGATGCTGGCGATATTGCTTCGCGCCCAGTGGCTGAAGGCCGATAGGTCCGGTCAACCGCTTTTGCTTCCGCCGGCGGTGCGCGCACTGGATCGCCTGCGGGCTGTGTTCACGAAACAGGAGCAAATCACGCCCGGTTTCATCCTGAGCCTCCGGGAAGCGATGGGATTGACCCAGGAGCAGTTCGGTCGCAAGTTAGGGGTGGCGAAAATGACGGTAAGTCGCTGGGAGAGCGACAGGATGAGGCCGAGCGCATCCATGGCCGCCGCCA
Organism: Phycisphaerales bacterium UBA1161; assembly: GCA_002311745.1. Taxonomy (GTDB): domain Bacteria; phylum Planctomycetota; class Phycisphaerae; order Tepidisphaerales; family Tepidisphaeraceae; genus UBA1161. The sequence goes on from DBZL01000008.1 coordinate 16,160, forward strand.
TCGGCGCTTTGCAGGCGCAAGCGCAGCGCCACGGCGTGAAAATCGACGGCGAAAGGCACAGGAAAGGGGCCGCTTAATTCCTGGTTCGCCGGACGCGTGGGCACAAATGGCCGCCGCCAGCGAGAGGGCGCCTCGTTCATTCAGCATTCCGCATTCAGCACTTCTTTATCTCGTTCGCGGAGTACCGCAAAAACCGTTTTTTCATCCAGCGGACGCCTAACAGATCGACGAAGGCGCGCCAGGCGCGGTTGCGCAGGCCGTACTTGGAGGTGCCGGCGTAGCGCGGGGAATGTTGGACGGGCGCTTCCAGGACGCTGTAGCCGCGCATCTTCACCAGCGTGGGCATGAAGCGGTGGGCGCCGCTGAACAGGAAGATGCCGTCGAGACAATGGCGGCGATAGAGCTTGAGACTGCAGGCCGAGTCGTGAATGGTCTCCTGGCTGATCCAGTTGCGGATGCGGTTGGCGAAGCGGGTTTGGAACCGTCGGAAAGTGCTGTCGGCGCGTTTTTGGCGCCAGCCGGTGATCATGTCGTATTGGTCCAAGAGCGGCAGGAGGCGGGGGATTTCTTCGGGATCATTTTGCAGATCGGCGTCGAGGGTGGCGATCACTTGGCCGCGAGCGGCTTTGAAGCCGGCGTCGAAGGCGGCGCTTTGCCCGCTGTTCTTGGCCAGCCGCAGGACGCGCAGCCAGGGGCGATCGCGCAGGGATTGTTGCAAAATTTTCGGCGTATCGTCGCTGCTGCCATCATCGACGATGATCACTTCGAAAGGTTGATCGGTGCGACTGAGGGCGGCGTGGACGCGGTCGAGCAGGTGCGGGATGACCTCCTGCTCGTTGTAGGCGGGGATGACCAGGGATAGCTGGGGATCATTGGCCATAGGTTCGCCCCGTAGTGTAATGGCCGATGGCCCGGATGATCCGCCGCGCCACGCAGGCGCAGACGATTCCGAGGGCGGCGCCGCCGACGGTGTCGCTGGGATAATGAGCGCCTTCGATGATCCGTTCAAGGGCGATCCACAGGCCCAGGACCCACCAGAGCGCGCGCAGGCGGGGTGCGGCCCAGGAAAGAGTCATGGTCATGGCGAAGGCCAGGGTCACGTCGCCTGAAGGAAACGACAGGGGCGCTTCGGCATGGATCAGGCCGTGCCAACCGCCGGCAAAAGGGTGGAGCTGAAACGGCGGGATGTCATGAAACGGACGTGTCCGGCCGATGCACCATTTTATGGGCTGATTGACCAGACTAAGGAAGCCGCTGAGGAAGACGAGGGCGGACGATTGCCAACCTCGCAGCATCAGCAGAACCGCGCAGGCAGCAATCGTGAACCAGAAGATGCCGTAGAATCGCAGGCCGTAGCGGATGAAATAATGGGCCGCGCCGGTGGCGTCTTTCATTTTGGCGCTGATGCCGGATTGATGCACCCAATTGGCGATGGGCCGATCGACGGCCAAGGCGGCGACGAACAGGGCCAGGAATGCCAAGGTGAAAGCCAATCGCCGGCGGGCCGACCGCGGGGGATTCATTTGCGAGATGGAAGCTGTGTTCGTCCCCAATGACACGTGGGGGATCATCGAATGGGGCTTGGCAAAGTCAAGAAAATCGGTCGTAACAGGCGGCTTTGGGCCTGCACAATTGGCGCGCGGCCGGGGGGGCGGTGAATATCAAACAAGCGAAAGCTGGGAAAGCTCTGGATTTAGGGGCCGCGATTTTTGAATAAAAACGCGATTTTAGACGCGTGGCATCGGCTTTGTTTAGGGTAGGGCGTAGTCGTCGAGGTGACGGCTATGAGCGGCCGGTCAGCCGCTCAATTTCATGGAGCGCGGTTGGTTCCCACGGCCAGTGTCGTCCGACCGACGGTCGGTCGGACGACACCTTGGCCAAGGGCTGTTCTGGAACCCACTCGCCCTCGATCCCCCCAAGCAATCTCGACCGCCGCTTTTCGCGTAATCGCCTTTGCGCACGCGGGTTGCTGCCGGACCGGACGGCTCGCGGCGATCAAACCGCGCTGAAGCCAGAATCCGTCGCACCTCGCGCGGGAACCGACAAGAATAACTACCTCGAGTTCAAATCTTGTCACTCCGTATTAACGGGATGGAATCGAACTCTCCAGAATATCGCTTGCAAGGCAATTTTTTCAGAGGTTGATTGCTTTCTTAGCTATTCGCTCGAAGCATGGAATAATTATCTGCATGCCGATGCGCGCTCTGGTCATTCTTCTGGCGATGTCGCCGATCGCATTTTTGGTTTGCCTGGCTGGATTTGGATTTGCATTTGATACGGTGATGGGAAGCCTGGTCGGGGATGTTGCCGTATTTGTTCCGCTGGCGTTTCTGGCACTTTCGAAGGATGTCGGCGTAGCGCCGGCTTGCCGGCGCTGGCTTCGGGGGGCGCTGGGAAGCGTGATTCTGCTGCTGCCGGCCGTGGCTTTGCATTTTGCTCCGACGTATTCGATAAAATTCGGGCATGGGGATCAGATCCGCCTTGACCCTCCGCTGCACCCGATGTCGGCAGAAGGCGCGGCGATGCTGCGGGGCTTGAGTGTCAAAGACGGCGTGATGATTTTGAAATCGGAACCGAATAAGGAGAGCGATAACCCTTCACCGTTCACCGCTTGCGATTATTCGGGATGGTATTCTCCGCCGTCGCACTTCAATGACGAAAACGGCAACGGGTTGGACTTTCGAATGAGCGGAGATGATCGGCTGCATTTCCAGGACGATCGGGGCGGATACGCGGACATCAAATGGGACGGCAAACAGTTCATCCTGCTTGCCAGCCATTCCGCCGGACAGGCTGACAGCGCCAAATCGCCCAGTAGCGCGGCGAAGCTCGCAGGCAAGTTCGGAAATTTTTTTCTTATCCTCTGTCCGATGCTGGCGTGGCTGCTGATTACGAAGTCTGTACAGGAGTATTTTCACGAATCGGGCATAGCGGCAGTGTCGCTCGTGTTGGCCGGTGTGCTGCAGATCGCTGGGATGATGGTTCTGGCTTTTACGGTTTTCTCGGCTCCGGACACGCTGGATGAAGTGACTGGCGCATTGGCGTTTCTTTTTACGTTAATCGCGTGCGGCTTGTCGATTGCCGGTCTTTCCATCCCGGGATGGCATATGTTGCGCGGGAGCTTTCCAGCCGTCCTGAACACATGAAAGGCGATTGGGGCAGCTTCATGTTCGGGATCGGCCTAGCAGACCCAAGCCAACAACCGCCGATATTAGGCATTCGGCCGCGGGCGAGTAAAACGGGGACGTAGCT
>DBZL01000008.1:19504-35743 GCA_002311745.1 Phycisphaerales bacterium UBA1161
AGCTACGTCCCCGTTTTACTCGCGCGATCAGGAGAGCTCTTGCCAGATGTCGTCTCGAACGTAAACGCCTTCGATCTGACTGCGGCGGCGGTGAGCCAGGGCGGCTTGGCCGGGATAGCGGCTCTGGGGACTGCTGATCGCGAGCTGGCGCAGGATTTCTCCGGTGCGCTGGGCGGCGGGACGGCCGTGAAGATGGGCGGGCGCAAAGGCGAGGTAAACCTGGCTGACGCCGGGATCGCCGGGGCCGGGTTTCAGCGATGCGGAGTCCAGGCCGTCGGAGAGAATCGCGGCGAAGGCGTCGAGCAGAATGGCCAGACCTGAGCCTTTCCAAAATCCGATGGGCCAGGGATGGCCGCCGTCGAGAATGGCGGCGGCGTCCGTGGTTGGGTTGCCACTCGCGTCGATGCCGCCGACCACCGGGAGGGGCTGGTGCTCGGCACGGTGCGTTTTAAGCCGGCCGAATGAGAACTGGCTTAATGCCATATCGAGCACCAAGTGCTCGCCGGACTCGCCGGGTGCGGTCAGCACGAGGGGATTGTTGCCGACGGCGTCGGCGCTGCCGCCCCAGGCTGGCATGTTCGGCGGGGTGTTGGTCCAGCAGATGGCGAGATAGCCCTTCTCCGCGGCGCGCCAGCCGTAGTTGCCGGGGCGGCCCCAGTGACGCGTGTTGCGCAGCGCGACGCAGCCGATGCCGTGAGCCTCCGCCAACGCCATCGCCCGATCGATGCAGAACTCGGCGTTGAGCGCGCCCAGGCCGGCGTTGCCGTCGTAACGCTGTAGGGCGCCGAAGGAGGCGATCAGGCGCGGATCGCTTTGCGTATCGGGGATCTGGCCGGCGCGCAGGGAGCGGAGCAAGCCGGGGACAAAGTGAACGCCGTGCGAGTAGACGCCGTCGGCGCTGGCCTGCGTGTAGAGTTCGGCCAGGCGATGCGCCCTGGGCGGGCTGACGCCCTCGCGAGCCAGAAGCTCGGTCAAGTGCGACACCAGGCGGTCTTCGGGAATGCGGGGCATGTAGTTAGGATAGGCGCGCGGTTGAGCGAACCCGCGGACCTTCGGTCCGCCGCTAAATAATTGGCTAATCCTTCACGACGACCAGGCTCTTTCCTTCGACCATCAGGTCGAAGAGAACGGCCACGTCTTCGCTGCGCAGGCGGATGCAGCCCATGCTGTTTTGCTTGCCGATGCTCTGGGCGTCGATGGTTCCATGAATGCCGTAAGAGAGCTTGCCGACGGCCTGGCCTTCGGTGCCGGTCAGGCCGATCCAGTATCCGTCGAGGGGATTCTTGGGATCATCGGCGGCGATGACGCCCTCGCCGCGGGGACTGTAATAGGTGGGGTGCTTGAGCTTGCGATGAGGCTCGACGGTCCAGGTGCCGGTGGGAGTGGAGTCGTCGCGGCCCAGGCCGACGGGGTAGGTGGTGACGTACATGCAGCTTTTTTCGCCGGGAAGGGAGCCGAGGTAGAGGTCGATGGTAAAGGCGCGTTTGTCGACGACGGCGAAGAAGGGGCCCTGCACGATCTTGATGGTGGCGCCGGCGCGGAGGTGTTTGGGTTCGATGCCGTTGATGCGAGCCAAGAGTTCCCAGGTGACGTCGCAGGCGGCGGCGATCTTGGCGAGGCTTTCGCCGGGCTTGACGACGTAGGTGCCGCCGTAGGGATCATCGGGGAAATGCTGGCGGCTGAAGATGACGGTCTGGTTGATCTGCTGGAGCATGGCCTTGACGGCGGGGACGGCCGATTCATCGAGGCGGCCGGATTGCAGGGCATCGTTGAGTTGCTCGCGGGCCTCGAGAAATTCCCCGGCGTCGATTCTTCGTTTGGCCAGAGTGAGCAGATCGGGGCTGGGTGCGGTGGCGGGGCCGAGGATGCGATCCGAGGCGACGATGGCGCCGGCGGTGGGCCGCGGGGCGCGTTGCGGAGGCGGCGTTGCATCCTCATCCGTCGAGGCGGGCTCGCTCGGGGGGGCGTCCGCGAAAGCATCGGGCTGGGTGGCGGGTTGTGTGGCCGCGGCCGCCAGGGCGTCGCTGGGCGGGGGTTGATCCGCGGTTGGGGAAACCGCGACGGCGGCGGCGCGGTCCTTCGCTGCGGCGGGGGAGGAATGCTTCACCTTGTAGCCAAAGCAAAGAATCCCCGCGGAAACGGAGATGAGCAGCAGAGTGATGAGCAGACGGCTGAGGCGACGATCGGAGCGAGTCACGAGAACCTCCCTGTTCTCTGTACAGGCAAGAAGGGCTTCCAGCCCGTTGGGATCGAAATTGGGGCGGGAAATTCAGGGCTGCGGCGTGATGCAGTTGGTCGCCAACCGGCGAATTTCCCGATCGGTGCACAGCATACTCAGGGCCACGTCATGGTCAAGCACGGGAAGCTCGGGAATGATTTGTTCTTCAAAGGCCAAGCCGCAGGAGAGGCCGATGAAATCCGGTTGGGCGAGGAAACGGTCGTAAAAACCCATGCCGCGGCCGATGCGGTGGCCGTCGGGGGTGAAGCCCAGGCCGGGGACGATGACCAGGTCGATGAGATTGACGGGGATGGGCTGGCCGCTGATCGGCTCGCGCACGCCGGGGGTGCTGGTGGTGATGCCGGTTTGCAGACTGGTGATCTCCACGGGGAGCATGCGGCGCTGGTTCCAACTGACCTTGGGGACGACGACGGTCTTGCCGCTCTGCCAGCTGCGCAGGGCCAGGGGGGCGGTGTCCACTTCGTGGGGCATGCTCAAATAAAGCATGACGACGCGTGCGGCGGCGAATTCGGGACTGGCGGCGATCAACGTGCAAGCGGCCAGACTCTTGGCCGCACGTTCGGCCTCGCTCATGGCCTCGAGCTTGGCTCGAAGCTGACGCCGGATCAGAGCTTTGTCGGGGGCTTCAGACATCCGTTTCCTCGAGATCCATCCCTTGAAAGGTATCGGCAGGATCAGCTAGCGATCTTCCGTGGGCCGCTTGGGCTTGGAAGAGGCCGCGTCGGCCTGCGGATCGGCTGTTTGATCGGGCTTGGCCCGCTGCGCCTCCAATCGCCGCCTAATCTGGGCCTCGTACCCGCTCCCACCGGGATCATAATAGATTTTATCCACCCCTAGATAGTCCTGGTCCACAGCACCCTCGGGAAAATTGTGGGGGTAAACGTATCCCTCCCCGTGGCCGAGGCGCTTGGCCCCTTTGTAACTTTTATCTCTGAGATGTTTTGGGACCGGCAGGGTTCGGCCCTCCTTGACGTCCTGGGAGGCCTGCCAAATGGCCATGGCCGAGGCGTTGGACTTGGGCGCTGTGGCCATGTACGTGACGGCTTGCGCCAGCGTCAGTTGGGCTTCGGGCATGCCGATTTTCTCGACGATGTCGAAGGCGGCGGCGGCCACGGCCAGGGCCTGCGGGTCGGCGTTGCCGATGTCCTCCGAGGCAAGAATTGCGATCCGCCGGGCGATGAAACGCGGGTCCTCCCCCGCCTCCAGCATCTTGGCCAGCCAATAGACCGCCGCATCCGGATCGCTGCCGCGCATGCTCTTGATCAGGGCACTGGCCGCGTCGTAGTGCTCGTCCCCGGTGCCGTCGTAGACGATGGCCTTGCGCTGGATCGATTGCTCGGCCACGTCGAGGGTGATCTGGATCGGCGCCGACGGCGGGGCATGGTGCTGGTGCGATTGCGAAAGGACGGCGACTTCCAGGGCCGTCAGGGCCCGGCGGGCATCGCCATCCGATTTGGTCGCCCACAGGTCCAGAGCCTCCGGCGCGATGTCGATCTTCAGATGGCCGTAGCCGCGATCTTTGTCCTCGATGGCCCGACGCAAAAGCAGACGAATCTCATCCTCGCCCAGCGGGCTGAACTGGAAAATCTGGCTGCGGCTGACCAGGGGCGAGTTGATGGCAAAGAAGGGATTCTCCGTGGTGGCGCCGACGAGGATGACAAATCCCGCCTCGACGTCCTCCATGAGAATGTCCTGCTGGGCGCGGTTGAAGCGATGAATCTCGTCCAGGAACATGACGGTGCGCTGTCCGCCGGCGGCGAGGCGCTCCTTGGCCTCTTGCAGAATCGCTCGCACTTCCTTGACGCCGACGGCCGCGGCATTGACCTGCTCGAAGCGGCTCTTGGTATAGAGGGCGATGAGTTGGGCCAGGGTGGTTTTGCCGGTGCCCGGCGGCCCGTAAAAGATCACGCTGGTGAGCCGATCCGCCTCCAGCATGCGCCGCAGCAATTTGCCTTGGCCCAGGAAATGCGCCTGGCCGACGAATTCCTCAAGCGTCTTGGGCCGCATGCGCAGCGCCAGGGGAGCGACGCGGGAAAGGTTCTTCTGACGCGACTCGGCGAAGAGGTCGGGCATAAATAGATGATAAGTGCTGAAGGCGGAATGGGGAATAAAAAGTTGTAGAGACGAAGAGACGAAGAGACGAAGTGCGCGGTATTTATTCGGCGTTCGGCGGCTACTTCACCACTTTCGGGTCTGACTGGCCACCTTCATGGGCAGGCCGAAGAGATCGATGAAGCCGCGGGCGGCGGTGACGTCGTAGCCTTCCATGGAGAAGCTGGCCAGCTTCGGGTCGTAGAGGCTGTGGGGGCTGGTGACCCCGGCGGCGGTGGCGCGGCCTTTGAACAGCTTCACCTTCACCTGACCCGTGACGGTGAGCTGTGTGTGATCGACGAACGCCTGAAGGGCCTCGCGCAGAGGGTGGAACCATTGGCCGTAATAGACCAGCTCGGCGTAACGCAGGGCGATTTGCTGCTTGTAGTGGAAGGTGTCGCGCTCGAGGCAGATTTGCTCCAGGGCCTTGTGGGCTTCGTAGAGGATGGTGCCGCCGGGGGTTTCGTAGGCGCCACGCGATTTCATGCCGACCAAGCGATTCTCGGCAAGCTGGGTTTGGCCGACGGCGTGCTTGCCGCCAAGCTCGTTGAGGGCGGCAACCAACTCGTGGCCGGGCATTTTCTTGCCGTCGACGGCGATGGGATTGCCGTGATCGAATTCAATGGTGACGTACTGCGGCGCATTTGGCGCTTTGGCAACCGGCACGGAAATGACCCACAGATCATCCTTGGGCTCGTTGGACGGGGATTCCAGGTCGGCGCCCTCGTGGCTGATGTGCCAGAGGTTGCGGTCGCGGCTGTAGATTTTTTTCTTGCTCTGCTCGACGGGGATGCCTTTTTTGGCGGCGTAGTCGAGGGCGCTTTCGCGGTCGCGCAGGCCGAAGGCCGGGTCCTTCCACGGGGCGATGATCTTCAGCTCGGGGGCCAGGGCCATGTAGGTCAATTCGAACCGCACCTGGTCGTTGCCCTTGGAGGTGGCGCCGTGGGCGACGGCATCCGCGCCGGTTTCGTGGGCGACTTGCACTTGGTGCTTGGCGATGATGGGGCGGGCGATGCTGGTGCCCAGCAGATAATCGTTCTCATAGATGGCGTGGGCGCGGAGCATGGGGAAGCAGAATTCCTCGGCGAATTCCCGGCGGATGTCCTTGATGACGACTTCATCGGCCCCGCTCTTGCGGGCCTTGTCTTCGATGCCTTGCAACTCATCGCCCTGGCCAAGTTCGGCGGCGAAAGCGACCAGCTTGACGCCGGGATAGCGCTCCTTGAGCCAGGGCAGGATGACGCTGGTATCCAGCCCGCCGCTGTAGGCGAGGACGATTTTCTGGGGTGGTTGGGCTGACATGGCCTCTCCGCAAAACGCCGCAGTATAAGAATCGCCCGCTTAGACGGAAGGGTTGGGGTTGGCCCGGTCCCACATCTGGCGTGCGGCGTGGGATTGTTCTTTGAAGCTTATGGCCAATCGCGCGACCAAAAACAGGTACATAATCAGGAAGACGAATATGGCGATTGCCGCGACGAGCGAGAGCCCCGCGCCGGGCATCGGCCCGGCCGGCTGAATGTAGGCCGCGAGAATTACGGGGGCAAAGAGGAGGCCGCAGGTCACGGGCAGAGCGATCTTGAGGAAATTGGCGCGTGCGGTCAGGCTCGCGTCGGGGATACGCCGCGCCAGCTTGGAGAAATAGTCAAGCTGGGCCGGCAATCCGATTACGATGGCGACGGCGGCCGCAACTTCCATCGAATGCAAGATCAGGCTTCCGCCTGGATTGAGTGTGAAGAATTGCTTGAACAATCCCGGCACGCTGCTGGCCAGAGCGATGATCAGCGTTACGCGGATGATTTGGCGTGAGGGACCGTAGTTATTCACGAGAAGGCCGCTGAGTTCGCGCTGAGTGACCAGCCAAACACCGGCGACGATGCTCAAGAGGCCGACGGCGAACAGGATCAACGTGCCCACGGCGTAGACTGCGGAGAGGGGGAGAGGGACGCCGCCAATCCCAAAGCATAGCGACGTAGGGAATACGAACGTCCCCCCGAAGGCCAGGAGGTCGGCGCCCATGGCCAACTTGGCGAGCCAGGCGGGATTGGAATAGCGCAGGGTGTCGCCGCCGATGGATATGGCAATGACTGCGCCGCATTCGGGGCAGCGACCGGCGGGGCTCAGGCCGCGAAGGTTGTAGCCGCACTTTCGGCAGGGCGTGTCGATATTGAGCGTGGCCGCGGCGGCGGGGACGGGCGGCGGTGGACCTTGGGTCATGGCGAGTCCTTATGCCTGGGTCAATCCGGAAGGGTTGGGGTCGGCCCAGTGCCACATCTGGCGTGCGGCGTGGGCTTGTTCTTTGAAGCTTCGGCCCGATCGTGCCACCAAAAACAGGTACATAATGAAGAAGACCAGTACAGCGATCCCCACGATGGCCGTGCCGCAACCAAAGAGCAAAAATGCAGGGTTCGGCCCGAGCGCCCGCGCTCCGCGCGCGATGGGGCCTTGGACGACGGTCAAAACGGTAAAGGCGACGAAGATGCCGTAGGTCACGGGCAGAGCGATTTTGAGGAAATTGGCGCGTGTGGTCAGGCTGTCGTCGGGGATGCGCTGCGTCAATTTGGAGAAATATTGAAGCTGCGCCAGGAAACCGATGACAGTGGCGATGCCGGCGGCAAGTTGGAGCGAATGCACGATCAGCCGGACCCCTGGATGGAGTGTGGAAAATTGCGTGATGATTCGCAGGATGCTGTCCGCGATGCCGATGGCGAGCGTGATTCGAATCAGGCGTCGCGCGGTGCCGTAGCGGTCCTCGCCGATGCCGCTGGGGTCGGGCTCGGTGACCAGCCAAGCGCCGACGATGACCAAGAGGCCGGCGGCGACAGCAACCAGTGTGCCCACGGCGAGGACGCTGCGCAAGCGCAGAATGCCAAAGAATCCGGCGACAAACGTCGTGAGGAATATCGCGATGTAGCCGGTGACGATCAGGTTGGCGCCGTTGGCCAATTTTTGCAGCCAGTCGGGATCGGAGTAGCGCAGGAGATCGCCGCCGACGGAAATGCTGATGGCGGCGCCGCATTCGGGGCAACGGCCGCTGACATTCAGGCCGCGCAGGTTGTAGCCGCACTTTCGGCACGGCGTGTCGGAATTGAGCGTGGCGGAAGCAGACATGGGGGGCGGCAGAGGCGGGAGAGGCGGCGATGGCGGCGGCGTGCCTTGGGTCACGGCAACTCCTTATGCCTGGTTCAATCCGGACAAAACCTCGATTGCCCCAAACGGTTGAAATTTTAATCGAATCACGAGGCGGGGACAGGCCGGGGCGCGCCTTTTAGCACATAGCGGAACATCGACCAGGCCAGCACGGCATACAGGACCGTGTACAAGGCGATGGCCATGGCAACGAGCGGTAGAAGGGAGACCAGGACCAGCACCAATTCGTAGGATTTGTGGTATGCGGACGTGACGGCAGAAGCCAGGGAGAGGGCAATGAAACTGGCATAGCTCAGGGGCAAGCCGATTTTGAGGGCACGGGCACGTTTGGAGAGCCTGGAGTCGGCGATGTCGTGGCCCAATATTTGGAGATAGTGGAACTGCGCGGCGAGGCCGAGGGTGCCGCCCAGGGCCAAGGCCAACGCGAGCCAGGGCAGCAGGTACCACCACCAGACGAGAGCGAGCGAGGCATGGATGTTAAACACCTGGAAATCCAGCAGACCAAGCGCGACGGCGAGCAAGGCGGCGAGTCGGCTCAGGCGGCGGGGCAGGTCGCGACGGCTGTCAAAAAGCCGGCGCGGATCGCGCGCGGCAATGCTCCAGCAGCCGACGATGTTGAGAAGGATGGCCAGACCCAGGAGCACACCCATGGCCACAGCGCCGGGCCGGGACATGTGCATGCCTTGCCAGATCACGATAGCGCTGAGGAGCACGATGGCCGGGGCCGCGACGGCAGTCAGCAGGGCGCCGGCGGCCAGTTTTCTTCGCCATCGGGGATCCGCATGTGCCAGCCAATGGGTCAGGGATGGAGCGATTGCGGCGCCGCATTCGGGGCACTGGCCGTCAGGGGGCAATCCGCGCAAGTTGTAGCCGCACCTGCCGCAGGGAGTGTCGGAGTCGATCGGCGGCGCGGAAGTCATGGCGTCCTTGGAGGGACAAAGCCGAGGGATGGCCATCCTCGGTTTTGGCTGAACGAGAACACACTACACTTCGAGCATCAGGCGGCCGGGGTCTTCCAGGTATTGCTTGAGGCGGACCAGGAAGCTGACGGATTCGCGGCCGTCCACCAAACGGTGATCGTAACTGAGAGCCAGATACATCATGGAGCGGATTTGGATTTGGTCGTCGATGACGACGGGGCGTTTTTGGATGAGGTGCATGCCGAGGATGCCGCTTTGCGGCGGATTGAGGATGGGGGTGCTCAGCAGGCTGCCGAAGATGCCGCCGTTGGTGATGGTGAACGTGCCGCCGGACAGCTCCTCCAGGGCCAGCTTGCCTTCGCGCGTGGCGGCGGCCAGGCGCTTCACTTCCGTCTCGATGCGGGCGAAGGACATCTTTTCGGCGTTGCGCAGGACGGGCACGGCCAGGCCGCGCTCGGTGCTGACGGCGATGCCCAAGTGCACGAAGTCGTGGTACACGACGTCATCGCCCTCGATGAAGGCGTTGAGCCGTGGAAATTCCTTCAGGGCCAGCACGGTGGCGCGGGCGAAGAAGCTCATGAAGCCCAGGCCGACGCCGTAGGTTTCCTCGAATCGCTGCTTGTAGCGGTTGCGCAGATCGACGACGGCGGTGAGGTCCACCTCGTTGAAGGTGGTGAGGATGGCGGCGGTCTGCTGGGCCTGGACGAGGGTCTGGGCGATGCGTTTGCGGATTTTGCTCATGGGCTGGCGGTGGATGCCGCTGGCGTCGAAGTCCATGGGCATGGGGGCCGGCTCGGCGGGCGGGGCGACGGGGACGACGTCTTTTTTCTTTTCCATGGGGGGAGGGGGCGGCGGGGGAGCCGAGCGCGGAGCCGGCGCGGCCTTCTTGGCGCTGGCGGGGGCGGAAGCGGGCTTGACGGCGGCGGGATCAATTTCCGCGATGGTCTGGCCGACCTCGACGGTGTCGCCTTCGTTCTTGAGCCGGCGCAACACGCCGGTCGCGGGAGAGGGCAGGTCGGCGTTGGCCTTTTCGGTTTCCAGTTCGCACAGCGGCTCATCGGCCTGGACGGAATCGCCGTCGCTTTTGTGCCATTTGAGGAGAACGGCCTGCTTGACGGATTCACCGAGCGCCGGGACTTGGACCTGTGTGGCCATGGGGATTCGCCGATTCTATGGGACGAATGCAGAACCCGCGGTGCTGCGCACCGCCGCTAAATATTTGGGTTATTGTAAGGATGAATCAGTCGCCGCCCAAGCCTGGGCCGGGGGCGATTTTTTCCAGTTCGTGGTTGGTGATTTCGGCGGCGGCCGGCTCGGCGACGGCGGGGTGGGCCGGAGCGAGCTCCAAGGCGCGGGAGATGATCTCGGCCTCCTCGGCATCGCTGACCTTTTTGGACCCGACGGCGGGGCTGGCGGCCTCGTCGCGGCCGCAGTAGATCAGCACGGCCGTCTCGGGGAGCATCGCCTGCAAACGGGTGGACATGAAATTCCAGGCGCCGCGGTTCTGCGGCTCTTCCTGCACCCAGAGGACCTCGCCGGCATTGCGGTACTTGGCCAGGATCGCCTGGATCTCCTTGTGCGGGTAGGGGTAAAGCTGCTCGACGCGGACGAGGGCGGCGTCCTCGGTCCGGGCCTTTTTGCGGGCGGATTCCAGGGTGAAATAGACCCGGCCGGTGCACAGCAGGAGACGGCGGACGCGCTCGCGCGGCGGATTGGTCGGGTCGTCGATCACCAGTTGGAACGTGCCATCCGTCAATTCGGGCAAGCTGGAGATCGCATCGCGCAGATTGGACTTGGGCATCATGAGGATCAGGGGCTTGCGAAAACTGCGTTTCACCTGCCGGCGAAGCGAGTGGAAATACTGCGCCGGCGTGCTGGGGTAGACCACCTGGATGTTGTTGTCGGCGCAAAGGGAAAGGAATCGGTCCAGGTAAGCGTAGGAGTGCTCCGGTCCGGAGCCTTCGTAGCCGTGGGGCAGGAGCATGACCAGGCCGGACATTTTTTGCCATTTGGACTCGGCGGCGACGATGAACTGGTCGATCACGGGCTGGGCGATGTTGACGAAATCGCCGAATTGGGCTTCCCAGACGACGAGGTTCCGCGGGTCGGCGGAGCTGAAGCCGTATTCAAAAGCGAGCACCGCCAACTCCGAGAGCATGGTGTTGACGAAGATGATGGGGGCCTGATCGGCGGACAGGTTGGCCAGGGGGACGTATTTTTCACCGTTGTTGTAATCGCGGAGAGCGGCGTGGCGATGGGAGAAGGTTCCGCGCTGCGTGTCCTGTCCGACAAAACGGACGGGGGTGCCTTCCAGGACGAGGCTGCCGATGGCGAGCATTTCGGCGCCGCCCCAGTCGATCGGGGCTTTGCCCAGGGCCATGTCCAAGCGGCGGGTCATGAGGCCGGTGAGCTTGGGATGGAGGGTGAACCCCTCGGGCGTGCGCGTGGCGCCTTGGCCGACTTGGCGCAGGACTTCCGCGGAGACCTTGGTGACCGCGGACCAATCGTGGCCGGCCTTTGAGATATCTTTCCAGACGCCGCCAAAGCTGGCGGAAACGGTTCGCGGCTTGTTTTCGCGGGCGTGTTCGAGGGCGGCGTCGAGGCGCTGGCGGGCCTCGGCTTTCATCTGCTCGAATTCCTCGCTCGTGAGCAGGCCCTGCTCGATGAGGCGCTGGGCATAGAGATCGCGCACGGGTGTTTGGGCGGCGATCTCGCGGGCCATCATCGGTTGGGTGAAGCTGGTCTCGTCCTGCTCGTTGTGACCGTGTTTGCGGTAACACCACAGGTCGATCATGACGTCGCAGTGGAATTCCTGGCGGAAGGCGATGGCCAGATGGGCCGCGTGGATGCACGCTTCGGGGTCGTCGCCGTTGACGTGGAAGATGGGGGCCTGAATCATCTTGGCCACGTCGGTGGGGTAGGGTGTGAATCGGCCCTGCCGGGGCAGGGTGGTGAAACCGATCTGGTTGTTGACGATGACGTGGATGGTGCCGCCGGTGCGGTAGTAGGGCAGCTCGGAGAGGCCGAGGGTTTCGTGGACGATGCCCTGGCCGCAGAAGGCGGCGTCGCCGTGGATGAGGATCGGCACCACGCGCGTTCGGGTGGCGTGATCGCCGAGGTAATTCTGCTTGGCCCGCACGATGCCGACGACGACGGGGTCGACCAATTCCAGGTGGCTGGGGTTGAAGCCGAGGGCGATGTGGATCTGGCGGTCGTTCTTGGTGATGCGGTCCTGGGCAAAGCCCAGGTGGTATTTAACGTCGCCGTCGCCGTCCTGTGTGACGGGCCGGCCTTCGAATTCGCAGAGGATCAGCTCGTAGGGCTTGTTCAGGACGTGGGCGAGCACGTTGAGCCGGCCGCGATGGGCCATGCCCACAACGATCTCCTTGATGCCCAGGACGGCGCCTTCGTCCACCAGGACGTTGAGCAGCGGGATCAGCGTTTCGCCGCCTTCCAGGCCGAAGCGCTTTTGGCCCGGGAATTTCAGAGCGAGGAATTCTTCGAATCCCTGAGCGGCGACGACTTCATAGAGGAGGGCTTTTCGCTGGTCGCGTGAGAGGTCGGGTCGATTGAGGATCGGCTCCATGCGTTGGATGAGCCAATCGCGCTGGGCCTTGTCGGAGATGGTGGTGAACTCGACGCCCAGCGTGCTGCAATAGGTGGCGCGGAGCTTTTCGATCAGGTCGCGGAGCGTGCCGTCGGAGGGGCCGCGGAAATCGCTGTGGGTGACGCGTTTGTCCAGGTCGGCCAGGGTCAGGCCAAACTGCTCCAGCTCCAGGAGGGCATGGGTTTGGCGGTGATGACCCAGGGGGTCGAGCTGGGCGATGAAATGGCCCAGTTCGCGGTAGGAATGGACCAGGTTTTTGACCTCGACGCCGGCCTTGGCTTCGGTGGGGCGGAGTTTTTCCTGGAGGTCGAATGCGCCGGAAAGAGAGGCGGCGCGGCCGCCGGCCGCTTCAAAGCCGGCGAAAAAAGCGCGCCAATGGGCGTCCACGGATCGTGGGTCCGACTGGTAGCGCTGATAAAGCTGGTCGATGTAATCCGCGTTTGCCCGATTTACGAAATCCATCGGTTCCATAGGGTCGTTCGGAGGCATCGGAATTGGACGAGGCCTGGCAATTATAGGCTGATCCCGCGGCCAGCCCTGGAGGCGGAAGGCGCAAAGCTTATCGACCTCCCAGCCAGGTTGCCAGCCGGCGTTTCTGGCTTCCTACATCGACGCACGGATAGCCGGCAGCCAAAAAGTCCTCTGCAAACCATGGGCCGCATCCAGGTCAGACACATTTGGCCGGCTGCGGTTAAGCGGCGCGGCGACAACAATGTAAATCATTTATATAAATCGAGTTATATGTTTATTAGGCGCCGCGGAGGCGTGTTGCATATAACTTGCAGTTGCATGACGGGCGGCAGGGGTTAAGCGTAGAATATGCATAACCGACCGGAAGGCCATGGCAACCGAAGTTCTGATTTGTCCGGAATGCGGCGGCATCATCGGCGCCACCGAGGCGACCGATCATGGCAAGCCCTGCACGTGCTTCAAGGATGGGGAATTCAAGTCATCGACCGAAGAGGACACATCCGTTTTCGGGCAGGTTGTGCCGGTGGCCAAGGTCTGCTGCCAGTGTGGCAAGGATGTGGCGGGCAAGAAGCGCTATCGCGACAGCCGCGGCTACTGGTGCGCCGCTTGCCACAAGGCCGACAAAGCCGCCAACAACCCCATCGGGGTGCGCTGCCCCGACTGCGGCAGAATCGTCTCCGAAGGGGCCATCGTCGAGTATAACGGGGAGCACATTTGCGGCCGCTGCCGAAAGGATCGCAAGGAAATCGAAAAACAAAAACGCCGTTTCGGCAAAGTCGATGACAGCGCCTATCGGCCCCATGAAAATAAACGCCTGTACATCTTGCTGTCGATTTTTGCATTGCTGCTGGTAATGGTTATTCTGACCCATCTGAAGGAACTTGAGCGGCTGCTATGAAGGTGGGGGACGGCCAATCGGGGATCGATGCAGCGGCTTCTTTTTAAGCGCGAATTTTTCAAAGCGATCCGGGAAGGGCGCAAGACGACGACCTTGCGCCGCTGGAAAACGTGTTTCCTGATGCCGGGCGAACCAACCGTCTCGCCGGGGTTGGGTGAGTTGCGGATTATCCGCTGCGAGCGGATTGAGCTGGGCCAGTTGCAGGAGGCCGATGCCCGCGCGGATGGGTTTGCGTCGCTGGCGGAGCTGCGCGATACGCTTGGGCGGCTGTATCCCAACCAGGGGCGCGACGGCAAACAATGGTATCGCATCACGTTTGCTCTGGATGGCGCGGGGGCCGTCGCATCCGCCGGCCATGCCGATGGCGCTGCCCAACCGGCGGAGGGTGGGCCTCGACCCACCTCCGGGGACGCCAAAGCCCGCCTGGCCCGGCGCATTCGCGCCGAGCTTGACAAGGCCGTGCGGCGCAGCGGATCATTTTCCTTATGAGCAGTGCGGTCATCTTGCAGCACGTCCCCCACGAGGGGCCGGGGCGAATCATCCCCATTTTTAGAGATTATGGCATTCCCGTGCAGGTTCGGCGGCTGGACCAGGGGGATGAGGTCCCCACCAACCTGGATGAGGTGCGCGTGCTGATCGTCCTGGGCGGACCCATGGGCGTCAGCGACATCGGACATCCCCCCTACCCATTTTTGGCGCAGGAACTGGAAATCATCAAGCGGCTGGTCGCGGCCGATCGGCCGATGCTGGGCATCTGCCTGGGGGCGCAACTTCTGGCGCACGCGGCGGGGGCCAAGGTTTATCCCAACACCAAGCCCGGCCCCACCCCCAAAGACCCGCCGATCCCCATGCCCGAGTTCGGCTGGGCGCCGGTGACGTTTCCGTTTCCCGGCGGCACCGAGCCGATCGTCATGGGCTTGATGGATGGCGCCCCCATGTTCCATTGGCATTACGACACCTTCGATCTGCCCAAGCTTCCGCCGCCGCCCGGGGCCCCGCCGACGGCGACCGGCAACGCTTTGCTTTGCTCCAGCGCCGCTTGTAGAAATCAGGCGTTCCGTCTCAAGAACCGCCTGTTTGGATTTCAATTTCATTTCGAATTCACCGAAAACGACATCGAGGCGGTGCTGGCCGCCGGCAAACAGGAGGTGCAGAAGGTGCTCGGACCGGATGGCCAGACCCAAATTCACCGGGACACGGCTTTGCACTACCCGCGGCACGCCCGCCTGGGCGAGCGATTGATCCGGAATTTCGTGCAGTTTTTGAAGGTGTATTGATCGAGCATTGGGCGTGGCAAGGGCGGCGCGGCATGATGCCGCCGAACAATTCCATGGTCGGCCTGACCGCTTACTTTCGCAGACGCCGCGATAAACCGTACGTTCGGCCGTGGGCCTTGGCCACGCCGGTGGCGGTGCTGCTGCTGTGCCTGCCGCTGCTGCGCCCGCTGCGCCACCCGGGGCAACCCAGCAGCGATGAGGCGCTGCGCCTGGCGAGCACCGCCGCCATGGTCGAGCACCGCCAAGGGCTGGACCCCTCCCTCGCCGCTCGGCTGGCCATCGATGCCGAAGACCCGGCCCTGCGGTCCCACATGATCGTCGTCGAGAAGCATTATTACGCCGATCAGCCGCCGATGATGACGCTTTTGCTCAGTGGACCGTATTGGTTTCTACACCGCATGGGCTACCGCCTGCGGGAGAATTCCGTGTTGGTGCCGTACCTGCTCACCCTCCTGGGCGTGACGCTGCCGGCGGCGGCGGCGGGCGGACTGCTCTACCGCATGGGCCGAATCTTCGAGCTGAAGCGCCCGTGGCGCTGCGGCTTGGCGGCGGCGACGATCTTCGGCTCGGGAATGATCAGCTACGCGGTCGTGCTCAACCCGCACGTTCCCGCGGCCGCATTGGTCCTGGCCGCGGTGGGATGCCTGGTGCACCTGGCCGCCAGCCCCACGCCGTCGCGCGAAGGCGGATGGCTGGCGCTGGCCGGCTTCTGCGCCGCCCTGGCCGCCACCATCGATCCGTGGGCCACGGTCTTCCTGGTCCTGCTGGTCGTCGTCATCGTCGCCATGCGCCTGCGCCCGGCCCTGCGCGTCGGCGGAGTCATCCTGTACCTGCTGGGCGCGGCCCCGCCGATCGCGCTCCACGGCACGCTCACCGTCCACCTGACCGGCGACCTGCTGCCCGGCTCCATGCACCCGGAGCTTTCCGCCACGCGTCTGCGACACTTCCCAGCCGACGCCCTGGCCGCGGATGACGCCACTGCCACACCCGCCGCCACCGACAGCGGCGAGGAGGAGCCAGCCAGCCTCTGGCAAACGGCCTGGCGCGGCATCGGGAAATTCCTCTGGACCTTACTGGGCGAGCATGGGCTGCTAAGTCACTTCCCCGTGGTCGTGCTGGGCGTGGCCGGCATGTTCGCGGTCATGCACCGACACTGGCCGGCAACCACCAAGGTCCTGGCTGCCATCAGCGCCATCGCCATGCTCGTTGCCCTGATCGGCTACACCGCCGGCGGCGGCCCGGCCGCTTCCGCCCAGTTCGCCAACCGTTGGCTGATCCTGTTCATCCCGATCCTGCTTTTCTGGACGGGGGCGTGGCTTCGCCGCTCACATCGTCCCGCGGTCTGGTGCGCCGCTGCCGTGTTATTGGCTTTCAGCGTGATCGTTTCCCTGATTGGCGCCACCGACCCGATGCCTCCCGGTGGCTACTCCCGTTACACCGTTGCCGCCGCGTTGCACAACCTGTTTTATCCCACCTCGCCCACGCACACGACTGCCCTGGCGGATTGACAGCCCGCAAAAAGGGGGTCACCGCAAAAAGGGGGTCAGGACCCCTTCTTGCGAGGGGGTAACTGTTTACCGTCGCGTCAC
>DBZL01000070.1 GCA_002311745.1 Phycisphaerales bacterium UBA1161
GACGCGTATGCCGATCCGCCGGGCGCCACCGAGCAGTACCACAGCGAGCAGCTGGTGCGTTTGCCGCGATGCTTTTTGTGCTACGCTCCGCCGGCGGATGGTCCGGAGGTTGGGCCCGTGCCCGCCACGGCGGCCGGGCGGATCACCTTCGGGTCGTTCAACAGCATCTCCAAGCTGTCCGATGCGACGGTGGCGATGTGGTCGCAGGTATTGTCGGCTGTGCCCAACAGCCGGCTAATGATCAAGGGCCAGGGTCTGACCGATGCCCCAGTGCGTCAGCAGGTGCTGGAGCGGTTCGCGGCCCACGGCATCGCGGCCGACCGCCTGGAATTGCACAGCAGCATTGCGTCGCTGGCCGGCCACCTGGAGCTGTATCACCAGATCGACATCGCCCTGGACACCTATCCGTATCACGGCACGACGACGAGTTGCGAGGCGATGTGGATGGGGGTGCCGGTCGTGACGTTGGCGGGCAAGACGCACGCTTCTCGCGTGGGGGTGAGTCTCTTATCGAACGTGGGGTTGGAGCAACTGATCGCCCAGACGCCGGAGCAATACGTGCAGATTGCCGCGGACCTGGCCAAGGACCTGGCTGCACTGAGCGTGTTGCGGTCCGCGCTGCGGTCACGCCTGGCCGCATCGCCGCTGCTGGACGGGAGCGGCTTGGCGCGTGAAGTGGAAGCCGCTTATCGCGTCATGTGGAAACAGTGGTGTGAAAATCGCCGCTAGCGCTTTCGGTTTGGCGCGTTCTCAAAAAGGGGATTGGTAATGGCCATCTTGGCCGGCGCGGAGGCCGGCGCATTTGCCGCCGGCTGCGCGGGAGACTCTGCCCGGTCGATCTGGGGCTCGGGGGTTTGGTCCTGGCCAATTTCCGCGGGGGCCACGTCCGGTTTATAGAGTCGGCCGCTGAATGCTTTGAGGTATTCGGTCCAGTTTCCTTCAACGCCGGCCGCTTCGCCGCGCGTGGCGCTTAAGGCCATCATCAGCTTGGCATCCAGGTTTTCGATGACGTGGACGGCGATGGCCTCGGGGGTTGCCGGTGTGCGCGGCGAGCCAAACTCCGCTTCGCCGTGATGGCTCAGGATGATGTGCTGCACGACGTCGATCAGCGCCTGGGGCAACGGCTCGCCCAGAAGCTGCTCGGCGGTTTTGGCCTTCTGCTCGACCCACATCGCCGACTTGACCAGGTGCCCGATGAGCTGACCGCCGTCGCTGTAGCTGAACGCGCACTCGTAGCACAGCTCCCACGTCTTGGCGATGTCGTGCAGAAAAATCCCGGCGATGACCAGGTCGCGGTTGAGCTTGGGATAGAACTTGCACACGGCGTCGGCCACTTCCATGGAGTTGAGCGTGTGCTCGAGCAATCCGCCCAAAAACGCGTGGTGGAAACTCATCGCCGCCGGCGCCTTGCGAAAATCCTGCATGAGCTGCTGGTCGTCCAGATAGGCTTGCAGCAGCGCCGCCAGATGGCGGTTCTGGATGCTCGAGCAAATTTCCACCACGCGCGACCACATCTGATCGATGTCGCGCTGGGTCTGGGGGACCAGGTCGGCCACGTCGAAAGTCCCCTCCTTGGCGGCCCACATCTGCTCGATGATGAGTTGCAGATTGTTCTGGTAATTTTCGACGCGGCCCCGCAGGCGCAGGAATCCGGCTTCCGGCATGGCGTTGAACATGTCGCGCGTGGCGTTCCAGACGCGGGCGGTCAATTGCCCCGTGCGGTCGGAGCAAAACGCCTTGATGTAATATTTGCCCGCGCTGGTGGCGGCCAACTGCTTGTTGGCGATGACGTACACATCCTCCACCACGTCCCCCGGGGCGCAGTCGCGAAGATACAAACGGCGCATGTGGTTGGCTTTTTTGTACGAAGCGCCCCGCGGCTACTTCGCCTTGCCCAATCGTTCGTCAGCCGCTTTCCAATTGATCACGTTCCACCAGGCCGCGACGTATTCCGGCCGGCGATTCTGGTACTTTAGATAGTACGCGTGCTCCCAAACGTCCAGTCCGATCACGGGGAAAGCCGCCTCCATGAGCGGACTGTCCTGGTTGGCCGTGGAGAGGATTTCCAGTTTGCCGCCCCTGCTGATCAGCCAGGCCCAACCCGAACCGAATCGCCCCATGGCCGCGGCCGTGAATTTCTCCTTGAACTGATCGAACGATCCGAAGGCGCTGTTGATCGCCGCGGCCAGCTTGCCGATGGGCGTCGCCCCGGGCTTGCCGGCGGGGTTGAGAATCTCCCAGAACAACGAGTGATTGTGGTGCCCGCCGCCGTTGTTGCGGACCGCCGTCTTAATGGCCTCGGGGACGATCGCCAGGTTTTTGGCCAGCAGTTCCTCCACGGTCTTGCTCATCAGTTGGGGCGCCTGTTCCAGGGCTTTGTTCAGGTTGGCCACGTAGGCCGCGTGATGCTTGTCGTGATGGATTTCCATCGTCGCTTTATCAATGTGGGGTTCGAGCGCATCGCTGGGAAATGGCAGCGGCGGAAGCGTGAATGCCATGACGGCCTCCCGGATGAAAAGCAGTTTCGTACACCTGAATCAGGTACGGCGGCGAATTATATCGCCGATTTGCACAGCCTATAGGGCTGGCAAATATGCGTCAACCGCAATTCCACCGGCGTCTGGCCGTCGGGCGGCTGATCGCGCAGGCGGCGGCCCTCGCAAGACTTACGTTTCGTTTACAGCGTGGCGCCGCAAAGGCCCGATAAAACCAGGATGGGGCCGGCGTCGAGCCCGCCGTGTGGACTTGGCCCGGCCCGGCTTTGACGTGGCCCAAACGCCGCCTTAGACTGGACTCTTTTAGCCAGAAGCGGATCGTCGCATCCATGATTGTCGATTGTCACACGCATATTTGGCAGTCCCCCGAGCAGCTTGGGCAGCTCGAGCTTGGGGATGCCCCCCGCGCCCAGGGACGTCAGTTCCGCGCCCTACCGGCCAGCAAAAGCCCTTGGCGGGACATCCCCGCCGCCGACCCGGACCACCACTGGGCCGAAAGTTCCCTGGTAGACAAATCCATCGTCTTGGGATTCAAAAGCAAGTACCTCCAGGCGGAAATCCCCAACGCCTATGTCGCCCAGTACGTCCACCGATTTCCGCAAAAGCTGATAGGTTTTGCGGGAATCGACCCCACCGAACGCTCGGCGTTGGATGAATTGCGATCCGCCCGCGAGGATTTGCAGCTTCGCGGTGTGACCCTCTCGCCCGCCAACCAGGATTTCCATCCCACCGACTCGCGGGCCATGCGATTGTACGAGGAGGCCCAGCGCCTGGACATGCCGATTTTGATTCACCCGGTCGGGCAATTTGCCGAGCAGAGCAAGCTGGAGTTCGCCCGCCCCTACCTGTTCGACGAAGTCGTGCGCACGTTTCCCACGCTACGGATCATTTTCGCGCAGTTGGGGCACCCCTGGCTGGACGAGACGATCTGCCTGTTGGGCAAGCACGCCAACGTCTTTGCCGATGTCAGCGGATTGCTGTCGCGGCCCTGGCAGGCGTACAACGCCCTGGTGTCCGCCCACCAGGCGCAGGTGATCGACAAGCTGCTCTTTGGCAGCGATTTCCCCTACACCAGCGTCAGCGACTGCATCGAGGCGGTCTACAGCATCAACCAGTTCGCCCAGGGAACCAATCTTCCGGTGGTCCCGCGCGAAGCGCTTCGCGGTATCGTCGAGCGCGATGCGTTGGCGCTGCTTGGCTTGTCGTAATCAGCGCAGGCGGCCTGCAAGGAGGACGATTGATCCGCTCGCAATCGTTAAAATTCCCTCTCGGCGCGACGCTGATTATCCTGGGGACGATGGCATGCGGCGGCTGCGCCTCCCACGCGGATGGGAATCTGCACCTCATCAGCCTCGATCACGGCCGCGATTTTTGTCAGAATTTCTCCGAGGCCTACGTCAGCCGCAGCCCCACCGGCGACGTCGATATCGTGCTGGTGCAGGATGGCATCCAGCCGGCCCAGCATGACGATCCCACCAAGCCCCTGACGCCGCAGCCGCGTGTGCTGCCGCGGCAATTCGTGCACCTCCGCGTCTTCTGGAAACCGCTGGGCCACAAGGCCGACCACCCGGCCAGCACCAACGCATCCGTCCAGTGGTGCCTCCTGGGCAACGGCCCCGCCGGCAAAAGTGTGCTGGAATACGGCGGCTCCGGCCTGGTCGTGTTGGACGACGGACCCAACGGCACCACGGTCACCATCCGCACCGCCTGGCTCAAAGCCGTCAGTCAACGCGGCGACATGACCGACCCCATGGGGCCGTCGCGATTGCAGGGATCGATCCGCGCCATCAAGGACCCCGATCGCGTCGCCGCCCTGCTGGCCGAAATGAAAGCCGCCCTGGGCACGATGTCCGAAGTCCAGGCATCCCAGCGCGCCACCGCCGTGCCTAAGCGCCTGAGCGTCAGCCCGAATTAGAGCTTTTGATATTCTGTTAAACCGGACGAGTGCGGCAGCCCGGCCCGATTTGTCCTGGACCCGATCTTCTGACGGCTCCATTTGCATGCTGAGCCGGCCCGTCCTCGGGCCGAGCTTTTGCATCCGCAACGGTACGGACCTTAAAATCGCACCATGCTGCGCGAGGGAGAGCTGGCGGCCCGCGCCAACGGGCAGATCGAACTGCACGCGGGCATCGTGCGCGTGCAATGGGATTTGCCGGAGTTGATTACCGCCGACGGCTACGCCGTCCGCGGACGATTCACGTGCAACCTGCGGTTGTTGTCCGATCCCAACGAAATGAAGATGCTGGCCGAAGCGCTGCTCTCGACGCGGTCGGTGGTGAGCGTCGCGGACGTGATCGAGCATTTCTCGCCGTCCATCCGGGCCGCGGCCCAGCATCACGCCCCCGCCTGTAGCGCCGAGGAGATGTTGACCGATATCGGCCGGCAAAACTTCACGTCCGTTCTCTTGGAAGCCGCCAAGCCCATCGCGTTTGTCAGCGGTCTGGAGCTGATGCCGCCGATCCTGCTGGAACTGGACTGTCCGGCGCTGGGCCAGCAGCGGTTTGCCCAGCGCCGCGCCGCCGAGCAGGCCGAGCAGTTGCAGCGCAGCGCCCAGCTTCTGGAGCAGTTCCAGGTCATTCGCCGTTCGGCGCCCGATCTGCCCGCCGGGCAAATCCTCCAGCGGATCAGCCCGGCCGATCAGGCCGGTCTGCTGCGCTCGCTGCTGCTGGCCTCGGCCGCCACCGCGGATCGCCTCTGGGCGGCCGCCGGGCCGAACTTGATCGAAATCCCGGCGGGCCCATCGCCCACGCCCCGCCTGATCCCGCTCCCGGGCGACCTCGGTCCGCTGCGAAGCGTGCGCGGCAGCGCGGAGGGCTGGCTGCTGCTGGGCGGCCGCGGTGGCGTCGCCAAGGTCCAACCCGACTCCAGCGCCCCCGCCCCCCTGTACCGCGACCCGCAGGTTTTATCCCAGCTTGGTTTCAACGGCGCGGTGATCCCGCCGCGCGGGGATCGGCTCTGGGCCAGCCATGGGGAAGCGGGCTTGGTCTGCTGGGACTTGGATCGGCCCGATCAACCGCGTTGCGCCATCCGCCCCGGCTCCGCCCAGGACGCCTTCGCGTCGGCCCGAAATTTGGCGGTGCTCGACCAAGACCGATTGATCTTCAGCGCCGGCCCGCACCTCATGGTGGTTTTGCCCGACGACTCCGTGCGGCGCATGGGCACAGGCCCCGCGGACATCCTGGCGATTTTTGTCCAGCCCCAGCGCATCGTCGTCGTGCGCGAGGACGGGCAGATCTGCGTTCATGGTCATGTTGATCTGGCGGAGACGGCTCGGCAAACGCGAGCCGGCCGGCTGAGCGCCGCGGGCGCTTTGCCCTGGCTGGGGGAGTCGCGGCTTCTGCTGGCCGGCGTGGATGGTCCGATCCTGTGCGTCGCCTTGGATGATGATCTGACCACGCAGTATGCCAGTGCGCACCTGGCGCCGCGGATCGTCGCCGGATCAGCCGCGCGCGTCGCGGCCGTGACCTCCGATCGTCAACGGCTGATTCTGTGGGATTCCTGGCTTGGCCATGAACCCGGCGCCCAGTTGCACCTGGCCGCGGTGGCCAAGCACCGCATCGCCGATTTGGCGTTCGCGTGACCGCTCTGATCCCCCCGCTCATCACGCAGGCGGGACCTTCGCAAACGCCTCGCGCAGAAACGTCAGGATGCGTCCCACCGCGGCCGGGGAAAGGTTCGACCCGTCGCCGCCGTCGTTCACCACAGAGGCACGCCCCGCGAGCGTCCGCGTATGACGCATCATGTCAATCTCGTCGATGTCCTTCGCGTACGCCAAATCAAAGGCCCATTTGCACAGGGGACCCAGCCATTTCAGATACGGCTGGGGCGGCGCGATAAAACGTTCGATGGCATCCTCGGCGCTGGAAACCGGGGCGTCCAGGACGATCGCGACCGGCGCGGGATCGCGCTCGGCCGCCAGGAGGGCCGCGTTGGCGCCGGTCTCCACGCCGACCACCGCCAGACGACGGGCATCGACGAACGGCCGGCGGCGCAGCATGGCCAGAGCGGCCCGAACATCCTCCGATTCGTTCAATCCGAAGGTGCGGCCCTGAGGATTGGCCGTCGCCGATCCGCGAACGGCCAGCACGAGCACGATCCATCCTTCTTCGTGCAAGGGTTTGACCAGGGGCAGCATCTGGCTGCGCGTCGCGTAGTGGCCGTGGACCAGCACCACCGCCGGCCACTTGCGATGCAGGGCGCTGTCCCCATCCGCCAGGATTCGCCGGGCATCCACCACCGGCACCAGCCACGCATCCAGCGGCCAGCCGTCCTCCGAGATGAAATTCACCGGATCGTAGTAAACGCCCTGAACGAACGGATCGATCTCCGCGGCCGCGATGCGCGGATGCGTCCCGCAGTACACCAATGCGCAAACCGCCAGCATCACCAACACGGGAATGAACGCCAGCCGGTACAGCAGGCCGCGCAAAAACCGCGCTAGCAGCGTCCCATCCTCCACCGGCAGGCCGCCGCGGCCCCAATCCCTCGGATCCGTCAATAATGTCCGACACAGCCAACGCAGGGCAATGCACAGCCCATGCCCCACCTTCCGCCAGGGAATGGCCCTTCGCGGCGAGGGCTCCGGGTCGCCCAGGTCCATTGGATTCATTACCGGCCGCTGCATAGGGTTTCTACGCCTTTGGCGATCCCCAACTGGTATGTACGATATATTTTTCGCAGAGTCACATTACCTTGACCCGGGCGGTTTTGAATCGTAAGTTTGCAGTTGCGGCTCAGGATGAGCCGGCCTACCGAAAGGATGGTCACGGATGGCCAAGGGAAAACGTTCGGTCGCACTGTTCGAAGTCATCCAAAAGGATAAACGATTTGTCCGTCAAGGTCCGCAGACTCCCACGCCTGTGGCCGCTCAAGCTGCGTCCGCGGCGACGCTGCCGGCGCCTAAAGCGCCCTCACCCCTGTCGATTCCCCTGCCAAAGACCGCAGGGCCTGATCTGATCGCGAGGGCTTTGCACATCCTGCGTGCCGCGCGCGCCCGTATGCAGCCGCCCATCCAGAAGCTCAAGCCGCGGGTGGCGCAGCACAGCAGCCTATTGCTGGGCGTCATGGCCGCGATCACGGTCATCGGCGCGATCGCCATCGCGCGGCGGGCTGCGCATCCCGCGGCATCGGCGCCGCGCGCCGCCATCACGGCCGACCAAGCCCGCACGCAAACCGTGCATCCCTCCGTTCTGGATGTCACCCCCACCACGGCCAGCCCGCCCAGCGCCGCTCCCGTCGTCGTCAGCGCCGATGCCGATGCCCTCTCGGCCGACGCCGCCGCCGCACGTCCGGCCAGCAGCGTCCTGACGCCCACACGCCAAGTCAATCTCAACTACGTCCTGATCCAAAGTTACGGCGATGAAAAGACCGCGACCGAGGCCCGCGATTTCCTCAACAAAAACGGCGTGCCCTGCACGATCGAGCGCGGCGTAAAAAATTGGCGCAAGGATTTTTACCTGGTGATCGGCTTGCAAGGATTCCCCCGCGCCTCCGGGCAGGAATACCTGGCCTATCGCAATCGCATCGAAGCCCTGGGCGCCCAATTCGCCCCGTCACCGCGCAGCTACAAGCGATTCGATCCAGTCGCGATCAAGTGGGATCGGGCGAATTGAATCTCAAATCTCAAATTTGAAATTTCAGATTTAAGACGGGAAGGTCACCTCAACCCAATCGCAGTCGCTTTGCGCTTCCACGGCCGGCGATTTCAAAGCGGCCGGCAGCAGTACCGTGTCCCCGCGCGCCAGCGAATCCGAATATCCGGCCGTCTTCACGGTCGCGCGCCCATCGAGCATCATCCACACGATCGGCCTTCCCGGCTGAATCGCCCGGCGGCTGCCGCGCTCCAATCGACGCTTTTCGATGCAAAAATACTCGCACGACACCAAGCCCGACGACGGCGCCGCCGCCGCCCGGCCCGCGGAAAAATCGATGCACTGCAGCGCCTGCTCGACGTGCAGCGTTCGCAGCTTGCCCGTTGCCGGGTCGATCCGGTTGAAATCGAAGACGCGAAACGTCGTGTCGCTGGGGGTCTGCACCTCGGCCGCCAGGATGCCGGCGCCCAGCGCATGCACCGTGCCGCTGGGAAGATAAAAACAATCCCCCGCTTTGACCGGCACGGCGTTGATTAACGATTCCACCGTGCCGGCGGCCAAAGCCGCCTGAAGCGATTGCCGCGTGACGCCGGGGGCGAGGCCCTTAAGCAGTCGCGCGCCGGAATCGGCCTGCACGATGTGCCACGCCTCGCTCTTCAGATGCGCCTCGGGATGAGCCGCGGCATACGCGCGGTCGGGATGCACCTGCACCGACAAATCCTGCCGGGCATCCAGAAACTTGATCAGAATCGGAAACTGCCCCTGCGGCCCCACCAGCGGAACCTCGCCGACAAGCTCGTTGCCAAATTGCCCAACCAGCTCGTGCAGCGTCTTGCCCGCCAGCGGCCCGGCAGCCACTTCGCTGCTGAGCCAAGTAGCCGATTGGTCCACCACCCCCGGCGGGAAATCGTACAGCTCCCAACTCTCGCCGATCAGCTTCCCCGCTGGCAGGGGTTTGCCCAGAACCGTCTCGATCTTCCGCCCGCCCCACATCTTTTCCAAAAATCGGGGCTTGAATTTCAAGGGGTAGAGAAACATCGTCCTCATAGTGATAAAGTAAACCCCATCGGCTGACAACACGGAGGTCCGGCCTTGAGCAAAACCAACGGGCACGTCAAGTACTTCGTCCTGGACACCAACGTCCTGCTGCACAATCCCAGCGCCCTATTCATGTTCGCGGACAATGAAGTGATCATTCCCTTCGACGTCATCGAGGAGCTGGACAAATTCAAAGCCAACACGGACGACCTGGGCCGCAACGCCCGCACCGTCATCCGCCACCTCGATCACCTGCGTCAGGCCGGCAACCTCGCCGAGGGCGTCAGCCTGGGCGACAGCGGCGGACGCCTGCGCGTCGTGCTGGACGATAACAAGCACGCCTGCCCCATGCTCACCGCCAACACCGCCGACAACCGCATCATCTGCTGCGCCTACGCCCTGCGCCAAGAGGGCAAGCGCGTCGTCTTCATCACCAAGGACATCAACGCCCGCATCAAGAGCGACGCCATGGGCCTGATCACCGAGGATTTCGAAGCCCAGAAAGTCGATTTCGAGCGCCTGTACACCGGCTGGCGCGAACTGCCCGTCCCGTCGACGAGCATCGATCAACTCTTCTCCCAAAAGCAGGTGAAGCTGGAAATCCCCGAGTCGCACGCCAACGAGTTCGTGCTGCTCAAGGACCAGAACGACCCCTCGCACACGGCCATCGGCCGTCTGCGCGCGGATGGCACGCTCGTTCCCATACGAGCGCGCCGCGGGCCGATTTTCGGCATCATGCCCCGAAACCTCCAGCAGACCATGGCCCTGGACCTGCTCCTGGACGATTCGGTGAAACTGGTCTCCCTCATCGGGGCCGCCGGCACGGGAAAGACCCTCCTGGCCCTGGCCGCCGGCCTGGTCAAAACCCTCAACGAAGAGGTCTACCACAAGCTCCTCTGCGCCCGCCCGATCATGCCCCTGGGCCGCGACATCGGCTATCTGCCGGGCGACAAGGAACAGAAGCTCACCGCCTGGATGCAGCCCATCTTCGACAACATGTCCTATCTGCTATCCAACCGTCTCACCGCCGAGGCCGGCCCCCACCCCTCGCACGGCTCCCACGCGTCTCTTTCCTCCGTTGAGCAGCGCATCCAGCAACTGATCGAGAGCGGCCAAGTGATTCTCGAACCCCTGACCTACATCCGCGGCCGCAGCATCCCCAACCAGTTCATGATCGTGGATGAGGCCCAGAACCTCACCCCCCACGAGGTCAAAACCATCGCCAGCCGCGTCGGCGACGGCACCAAGCTCGTCCTAACCGGCGACGCCACGCAGATCGACAACCCCTACCTGGACAGCAGCAGCAACGGCCTGTCGTATCTGGTCGAGCGCCTAAAAGGCAAGCCCATCGTCGGCCACATCACCCTGGAAAAGAGCGAACGCTCCGAACTGGCGAGCTTGGTCACGGAGGAACTCTAAAACAAATGCCAAATCATTTTTGGCACAGATGAAATGCAGATTCACGCAGATCATTGACGAGCATCCCCAGACGCGCAATGATTACGGTATGAAATTCCGAATTCTCATACAGATCGACGAAGACGGGGTGTTCGTGGCCGAATGCCCTTCTCTTCCGGGATGCATCTCGCAGGGGAAGACGCGCCAAGAAGCCATCGCCAATATTACCGACGCCATCCAGGGGTATCTGGTCAGCCTAAAGAAGCACAACGAGCCGGTTCCACTTCCTATCACGGAAGAAGTGGTCGAGGTGTCCGCATGAGCCGGCTGCCGGCGTGCTCAGGACGAGACGCCGTTCGGGCGTTTCAAAGGCTCGGCTTTGAAGTCGATCACTAAACCGGCAGCCATATCATCCTGCGGCATCCTAACCTTCGGCGGTTGACGGTGCCCGATCATCGGGAATTGGCCAAGGGCACCTTGCGGTCCTTGATTCGGGAGGCCGGCATTACAAAAGAGCAGTTCGCCGAACTGCGGGGCTGAATCAGGACGAATTGGGGCGAACTAAACGCGATGCGAACCATTATTCGGTCTTTTCCTTCGGATTCGGATATTTCCGCCAGCCGACGGGGCGGCCGCGTGGGTGGAGGGACTGCTGCAAACCTAATTCTCCGGCGATCCGCTTCACCCATGAATCGATTCCCACCGGCCGGTTCCGCTGGAGCGCCGTCTGGACCATTTTCTCATCCGTCTCGCCCAGAGGCGAGTTGACCAGTTCCAGCCATCCCGACGGCCGATGCACCGGCCAGCGGGCCAGCAGCGGATACAAATCGTGCGAGCGGTTCTGTCGGACGTGGCAGCTTCCCCATCGCCAGCGCTCGGCTCGGCGCACCAAGCCCTCGTGCACCGGATTACCCTGCACGTAACGCAGCACCGTCAGCAGATGCTCGTCCTGCTGGATCGGGAAGCTCTTGAATCGGCCCCGATACAAATGCCCCTGCCCCGCCGCGGCGTGGGCGCTCTTCCAACGCTGCGCGTGCGTGAGCGTCAGCCAGCGCACGAATTGCGTCAGTTGCCCGTTTTTCCGCGGCCACAGGACCAGATGCCAACCGTTGGGCATGACGCACCAGTCCAGGATGCGGATCGGCACCCGCTGATGCGCCTCCAGCAGCACCTGCTCAAACGCCAGAAAATCGTCCTTGTTCTTAAAGAGGCGCAGGCGGCCGTTGGCTCGATTCAGAACGTGATACACCAGGCCGCCGGGTGCGTTGCGGGACATTCGGGGCATACGCTCATGCTATCCGACGGTCCCACCCCTGCAAAGGATTCGCGTCACAGTTTCATTGCCGGACTGGCCGGCCGCAAAATAAATGTACTTACGCGCAATAAATGTACTTATTCCCTTTTTTCTTCCCTTTTTTCAAACGCCAAGAGAAAAACCGCGGATGACGCGATGAGCTTCCCCACGAACGGTG